>NZ_JAUHPW010000004.1 GCF_030418455.1 Demequina litoralis | reverse complement strand
TGGCCGAGTTGATGCCGATCACCTCGCCCTGCGAGTTGATGAGCGGGCCGCCCGAGTTGCCGGGGTTGATCGCGGCGTCCGTCTGGATCGCGTCGATGAACGCCGTCGAGGAGGTGTCGCCGGCGGTCACCGGGCGGTGCAGCGCGGAGACGATGCCGGTGGTGACCGTGGACTCGAGGCCCAGCGGCGAGCCGACCGCGATGACGTCGTCGCCGACGACCAGCTCGTCGGAGTCGCCCAGCACGAGCGGGGTCAGGTCGTCGCGGTCGATCTTGACGACCGCGAGGTCGTAGTCGGCGGTCGCGCCCACGACGGTGCCGTCGTACTCCGAGCCGTCGCTCATCACGACGGTGACGGTGTCGTCGTCGGACCCCTCGACCACGTGGTTGTTGGTGAGGATGTAGCCGTCCTCGCGGATGACGAAGCCGGATCCCTCGGCGGCCTCCTGGCCGTTCTGGATGTTCTCGATCGAGACGACGGACGGCATCACCGCGGACGCGATCGCGGCGACGGTGTTCTCGTCGGTGCGCGCGATCGTCGACGAGCTGCTGGTCGGCAGCGTCGACGAGGACGAGCCGGAGGTGCCGGACGAGCTCGCGACGGCGTCGTCGGCCACGAGCGAGTCGTAGGCCCACGCGCCGCCGAGGCCGCCGCCCAGGCCCAGCATGAGCGCGCCGGCCGCGATCGCCGCGACGGTGGAGCGGCGCAGGCGGCCGGGCTGCGGCGCGGGCGCCGCGGCCGGGGTGGCGGCCGGAGGCTCGGCGGGAGGCATGAACTCCTGGGTGTCGCCGGCGTCGGTGCCGGCGGCGGGCTGCGGGGAGATCGCCGGCGGCAGCTCGACGGTGTCGTTCGAGGCGGGCGCGTGCTCGTGGACGCGCACCGTGGTGGTCTCGGTGTCGGTGGCAGTCGTCTCGCCGTGCGAGCCGGAGTCGTCGCGCGGAGGCGCGAAGGGGTTGTCGTTCATGAGGGGGTTCTCTTCCCTGGGGGCTAGTGGCCGGTGAGCGCGTCGGCGAAGACGCCCAGACCGGTCATGACTTGGTCGACGGGCCCGGGCTCGTCTTCCTGCGGGAACGCGGCCGCGACCTCCTCGAGCGTGTCGAGGGCGCAGCTGCACGACAGCGCGACCACGATGTCGCCCGCCTGCCAGGCGAGGCTGCTCGGGGACGTGGAGACCACATAGGCGTCAAGGCCGCCCGCATCGACGCGCGGCAGCGAGGCCACGCGGTCGCCGCGCAGGCGCCCCTGCTGCTCCAGCACGAGCACGGGCTCGGCGCCGGTCAGCAGGGTGTAGGCGAGGTAGCGGGCGCCGTTGGAGGCCTCCCGCACCGATCCCTTGACAGGGATGAATCCAGTCGACTGCCAATCCGGCTGGATCCAGTCGCCCGACACGCCCTCCTCGCGGAGCGAGGAGGAGTCCATCGAGACGACGCTCTGCCCGGCGGTGTCCGCCTGGGCCGAGAGGCCTGGGTCGACGTCCTCGGGTGCGCCTGCGACGTACGCGGCGCCGACGACGGCGACGAGGATGAGGGTGAGCGACAGCGTGAGCACCGCGGGACGCCGGTCCCTCCCGCGCGCGGCACGCGCGCGGCGACGCGTCTCCTGCTGCGCGATCTCGGCCATGCGGTCGCGGTCGAGCAGCTGCGCGGTGAAGCGGAGGTCGATGCCCGCCTCGGAGGAGTGCAGCGCCTCGCGCGCGGCGCGCAGCTCGCGCCAGCGCGCGGCGCAGTCGTCGCACCCCTCGAGATGGGCCATCGCCTCGGCCGCCGCCTCGGACGAGAGGCGATGGTCGAGAAGGTCGTGGATCCGATCCCCGAGGTGACGACCCGTCACACGCCACCTCGCATGGGCGCACGATGCGCGAGCGACTCGCGGAGGCGGGCGCGGGCACGGGACAGACGGGACCGCACGGTGCCCATCTTGATGCCGAGCGTGACGGCGATCTCCTCGTACGAGAGGCCCTCGATGTCGCTCAGCACCACGGCGGCGCGGTACTCCGGCGGCAGGTCGGCGAGCGCGGCGATGATGTCGTCGCCGAGGTTCGACATGTCGAACGCGTCCTCCGGCTGGCCCGAGCGCTCGTGGCGGTCGAAGCTGTCGGACGTCGCGACGGCGGCGTCGTCGTCGGCCATGAAGTCGAAGCGGATGCGCTTCTTGCGGCGCATGCGGTCGAGGAAGAGGTTCGTGGTGATGCGGTGGAGCCAGCCCTCGAACGTGCCCGGCTTGTACTGCGACAGCGAGTTGAAGACGCGCACGAACACGTCCTGCGTGAGGTCCTCGGCGTCGTGCTGGTTGCCGGTGAGGTGGTAGGCGAGGCGGTAGACGCGCGCCGAGTGGTTGGCGACGATGCTCTCCCACGTGAGCTCGGGCGCGTCGGCGGGAGCGACCTCGGCTGCCGGTGCGGCGGTCTCCGTCATCGTGCTCCCCTCCTCGATCACATCCCGTTCAACGGGCTCCGATGCCCTCATGTTCCCACGGGTATCTGAGAGTTCGCTGGGACGTACGGATAGGCTGACCCCCGTGAGGGAGGCGGCATGAGCATCGAGGCAGCGAACTGGGCGTACGCGGAGGACTTCGTCGAGGAGGACCGCGTGATCCTGGAGGCGCGCGACGTCGCCGACCAGCTGGGCTGCGCGCCCGTGCTGCCGGGCGCCGCACGCGCGATCGAGGTGCTCGCGCGGACGATGCGCGCGACGTCGGCCGTCGAGATCGGCACCGGCGCCGGGGTGTCCCTCACCTACCTGCTGCGCGGCATGGCCCCCACCGGCGTCGTCACGACGATCGACATGGAGCCCGAGCACCACAAGGCGGCGCGTCGCACGGTGGCCGCGGCAGGCTTCGCGCCCGAGCGGGCCCGCATGATCACGGGCCGCGCGCTCGACGTCCTGCCGCGCCTCACGGACGGCGGCTACGACATCGTCCTCATCGACGCGCGCAAGACCGAGTACCCCGCGTACCTCGAGCACGCGCTGCGGCTGCTGCGCTCGGGCGGGCTGCTGCTCATGGACAACGCGCTGTGGCACGGCCGCGTGCCGGACCCCGCGCAGCGCGACAAGGACACGACGGCGGTCCGGGAGACCCTCAAGGCGGTGCGCGAGGACGAGACGCTCACGCTCGCGCTGCTCACCGGCGGGGACGGCCTGCTGGCGGCCGTCAAGGGCTGAGCCCTACTGGAGGGCCGAGTGGAGCGCGTCGCCGAGCTCCTTGACCTCGTCCGCGCTGATCTCGACCACGAGACGACCGCCGCCCTCGAGCGGGACACGCATGACGTAGCTGCGACCCTCCTTCACGACCTCCATGGGGCCGTCACCGGTGCGGGGCTTCATTGCAGCCATCGTGTGGATCTCCTCGGGTGGGTCGAACGCCGCCCTCCGCGGCGTTGCCCCTGATTCTACTGCCCGCGCGGGAGCGTTCCCAAATCCCTCCCATCCGGGGGGCAAGAGGTCACCCGGCGCCGTCCCCCGCACGGTGGCGCGCCGTCGCGAGGTCGACCGCGGTGGCCGGGTCGTCGGTGATGTGGAGGAGGTCGAGGTCGTGCGGCGCGATCTTGCCGTCCGCGACGAGGGTGTCGCGCAGCCATCCGACGAGCGGGCCCCAGTACGCCTCGCCGAACAGCACGATCGGGAAGCGGACCACCGTGCGGGTCTGCACGAGCGTGAGGCACTCGAAGAGCTCGTCGAGCGTGCCGAAGCCGCCGGGCAGCGCGATGAAGCCCTGCGCGTACTTGACGAACATCGTCTTGCGCACGAAGAAGTAGCGGAAGATCATCCCGAGGTTGACGTAGTCGTTGATGCCCTGCTCGAAGGGCAGCTCGATGCCGAGCCCGACGGATGTGCCGCCCGCGTCGTTCGCGCCCTTGTTGGCGGCCTCCATGCACCCGGGCCCGCCTCCCGTGATGACGGCGTAGCCCGCCTCCGCCAGCAGCCGGCCCACCTCGAGGCCCGCCTCGTAGTCGGGCGAGCCCGGCAGGGACCGCGCCGAGCCGTAGACCGTGATCGCGGGTCCGAGCTCGGCGAGCGCGCCGAAGCCCTCGACGAACTCCGACTGGATGCGGAGCACGCGCCACGGATCGCCGTGCAGCCAGTCGGCGCGGTGCTGCTCGTCGAGCAGCCGCTCGCCGGTGGACGTGGTGGGGACGTTGCGCCCGCGCAGCAGCACGGGGCCCTTGCGGTACTCCTTCATGGTCCCTCCTCAGGACGTGAGCCACGCCTCCAGGCCGGCGCGGCAGTGCCGGATGTCCTCGACGGGGCAGCGCTCGTCGTCGGCGTGCGCGAGCTCCGGGTCGCCGGGGCCGTAGTTGACCGCGGGGATGCCGAGCTCGCCGAAGCGCGCCACGTCCGTCCAGCCCTGCTTCGCGCGCGGCTCCTCCACACCCGTCGCCGCGACGGAGGCGGCGAACGATGCGGCGAGCGGGGCGTCGAGCCCGGGCCGGGCGGCGCCGGACAGGTCCGTGTAGACGAGGTGGTAGCCGTCGAGCCCGGCCGAGGCGACCAGCGCCTCGAGGCGCTGCTGGGCCTCCTCGAGGCTCCAGCAGGGAGCGAAGCGGTAGTTGATCGTGACGACGCACTCGTCGGGGATGACGTTGCCCGCGATCCCGCCGGCGATCCGGACCGCGTTGACGCCCTCGCGGTAGTCGAGCCCGTCGACGGTGATCGTCTCCGCCGCGTACGCCGCGAGCGTCGTCAGCAGCGGCGCGGCACGGTGGATCGCGTTGAGGCCCTTCCACGCCCGGGCGCTGTGCGCGGCGCGGCCCGGGATGCGGACCTCGGCGCGCATCGTCCCGTTGCAGCCGCCCTCGATGACGCCGGACGTCGGCTCGCACAGCACCGCGAAGTCGCCCTCGACCAGGTCGGGGCGCTCGCGCGCAACGCGGCCCAGGCCGTTGCGGTCGGCCTCGACCTCCTCCTGGTCGTAGAAGACCCAGGTGATGTCGCGGGTGGGCGCGTCGAGCGCCGCGGCGAGCGAGAGCTGCACCGCGACGCCGGCCTTCATGTCGACCGATCCGCGCCCCACGAGGAAGCCGTCGCCGTCCCACGAGCCGGGCACGTTGCCCTTGATCGGGACCGTGTCGAGGTGGCCGGCGATCACCACGCGCTCGGCGCGGCCGAGGTGCGTGCGGGCCACGATCGCGTTGCCCAGCCGGGTCACCTCGAGGTGCGCGAGCGGCGCCAGCGCGGCCTCGACCGCGTCCGCGATGCGGTCCTCGTTGCCGGACACGGAGGGGATGTCCACCAGGGCCTTGGCGAGCTCTTCGACGGGGGCCGCGAGGTCGAGGTGCGTCATGGGGCCACCCTATCCACGTACCCTTGGAGCCATGACTCGACCCGCCTTCGGATTCGGCCTCGCGACCCTCGACAACAACGGCACCGTGCTCGACACCTGGTACCCCGCGCCGGTGCTCGGCGAGCCCAAGGCGCGCGACGCCGCGTCGGCGCAGCTCAAGGCCGCGGAGCGCACCGACGACCTGCGGGACGTCGAGATCCGCGTCGTCAAGACGGTGATCGACCTCGACGAGGCGCCCGCGTCCGTCGAGGACGCGTACCTGCGCCTCCACCTCCTCAGCCACCGCCTCGTGCAGCCCCACGGCCTCAACCTGGACGGCCTGTTCGGCATCCTCACCAACGCGGTGTGGACGTCCGACGGCCCGTGCGCGATCGAGGGCTTCGAGCAGGTGCGCCTGCGCTACCGCGCATTCGGCCGCCAGCTCACCGTCTACGGCATCGACAAGTTCCCCCGCATGGTCGACTACGTGGTCCCCTCCGGCGTGCGCATCGCCGACGCCGACCGCGTGCGGCTGGGCGCCCACCTCGCGGAGGGCACCACGGTCATGCACGAGGGCTTCTGCAACTTCAACGCCGGCACGCTCGGCCACTCGATGGTCGAGGGCCGCATCTCCGCGGGCGTGGTCGTCGGCGACGGCTCGGACGTGGGCGGCGGCGCCTCGATCATGGGCACCCTGTCGGGCGGCGGCAAGCACATCATCGCGATCGGCGAGCGCTCGCTGCTCGGCGCGAACTCGGGCCTCGGCATCCCGCTCGGCGACGACTGCATCGTCGAGGCCGGCCTGTACGTCACGGCCGGCTCGAAGGTGCTGCTCGTCGGCCAGACCGACGAGGACGGCAACCCCGTCGTCGTGAAGGCGCGCGACCTCGCGGGCCAGGACGGCATCCTGTTCCGTCGCAACTCCCAGTCGGGCGCGCTCGAGGCGGTGCAGCGCCAGGGCAAGGGCATCGAGCTCAACGCCGCGCTGCACGCGAACTGAATGAGCCGGCGGCGCACCGCCGCCGCGATCGCGGTGCTCGTGGTCGCCGGCGGCGCCGCCGTGTACGGCTCGTACCTCTTCAGCGAGCGGAACGCGCCGGTCGCCGCGTCGGGACGATGCACGGCCAGCCTGGGTGACGCCGCGTCCACCCTCACGGCCGAGCAGGCGGGCAACGCCGCGCTCATCGCGGCGGCCTCGGCGCGGCTCGGCCTGCCGGCCCGCGGCGCCACGATCGGCATCGCGACCGCGATGCAGGAGTCCTCGCTCGTCAACATCGACCACGGCGACCGCGACTCGATCGGCCTGTTCCAGCAGCGCCCCTCCCAGGGCTGGGGATCGGTCGCCGAGATCATGGACCCCTACTACTCGACCGACACGTTCTACGACGCGCTCGTGAAGGTCGACGGCTGGCGGGACATGGAGGTGACCGTCGCGGCGCAGACGGTGCAGCGGTCGGCCTTCCCGGAGGCCTACGCGACCCGCGAGGCGGCGGCCCGGCTGTGGGCGTCGGCGCTGCGCGGCCACTCGGGCACCCTCGCGGTCGACTGCGACGTCGAGGCGGGCCCCGGCACCACCGCCGCGGCGCTCATGCGCCGCCTCGACGCCGACTTCGGGGACGGCGCGTACGAGGTGCGCCGGCTGGCCGCCTCGGAGGACGCGATCTGGCTCGACGTCATGCCCGCGGGGGCCGACGCGCAGGCGCGCGACGCGGTGGCCGCGTGGCTCGTGGCGGTCGCAGGCGCGGAGTCCGTCGACGCGGTGGTGAACGGGGAGACGGCGTGGGAGCGGGGCGTCGGCGCGAGCGGCATCGATGCGCCGGCCGACGCGGTCGGCGTCGCGGTGCGGCTGCTGCCGCGCGCCTCGGCCTAGGGCCGCCTAACGGCCCTCGGCCTGGCCCTTGAGCTTGCGGTACTCGCGGTCGATGCGGTCCTGGCTCGGCTTGCCCGCGCCGGGCAGGAACGCCGCGGCCGCCGTGAAGGCGAGCCCGATGCCCATGCCGAGCATCGGCCAGGCCGGCCAGAAGTAGCCGCCGCCGTTCATCCACCAGATGAACGTGAACATGGTCCACAGCACCACGCACACGACCAGGAACCAGTAGAAGCCGTTGCGCGCCTCGACGCGTCGTTTGGCCTCGCGCCGCAGCGCATCGTCATCGGACGTCATGACGTGCCCCCTTGCATCGTCGGGCGGGTCCGGGGCACCCCGCAGGGCCGGTCGGCCCTCCGTTCAGCCTCTCACGCGTCGGCGCGCAGCTCTAGCGGGACGTAGTCGCGCTCGACCTCGCCGGTGTAGATCTGGCGCGGGCGGCCGATCTTGGTGCGCGGGTCCGCGAGCATCTCGCGGTAGTGGGCGATCCAGCCGGGCATGCGACCGAGCGCGAACAGCGGCGTGAACATCGGCGTGGGGAAGCCCATCGCCGAGTACAGCAGGCCGGTGTAGAAGTCGACGTTCGGGTAGAGCTTGCGCTCGATGAAGTACTCGTCGGACAGCGCGATCTCCTCGAGCCGCTGCGCCATCTCGAAGGTCTCGTCGCTGCCGCCCAGCTGCGTGAGGAGCTCGTCGGCGAGCTTCTTCACGACGGCGCCGCGCGGGTCGTACGACTTGTACACGCGGTGGCCGAAGCCCATGAGGCGCGCGCCCTCGGCCTTGTCCTTCACCTTGGCCACGAACTGCTCGATGCTGTCGCCCGACTCCTTGATCTGGTCGAACATGCGCAGCGCGGCCTCGTTGGCGCCGCCGTGGAGCGGGCCGGACAGCGCGCCCACGCCGGCCGCGACCGAGGCGAAGATGTTCGCGTGCGACGAGCCGACGATGCGGACCGTCGACGTCGAGCAGTTCTGCTCGTGGTCGGCGTGGAGGATGAGCAGCACGTCGACCGCGCGGCGCACGGCCGGGTCGATGTCGATCTCGCCGGACTCGGGCGAGAAGGCGATGCGCATGAACTCGTCGACGTAGTGGCCGCCGCGGCGGGGCTCGATGAGGTCGCCGCCGCCGGCGCGGCGCTGGAGGTATGCGATCACGGTCGCGCACTTGGCGAGCAGCAGCACGGTCGCGAGCTCGATCTGCTCGGGGTCGCGGCCGACCGACTCGGGGTAGAACGTGCTGAGCGCGCTGATCGCGCCGGACAGCACCGCCATCGGGTGGGCGTCGCGCGGGAAGGCGCCGAGGAACGCCTTGATGCCCTCGTGGACGTGCATGTGGCGCGACACGCGGTTGTTGAGGGCGGTGAGCTGGTCCGTGGTGGGCAGCTCGCCGTGGATGAGGAGGTACGCGACCTCGAGGAAGGTCGACTGCTCGGCCAGCTGCTCAATCGGGTAGCCCCGGTAGCGCAGGATGCCGTTGTCGCCGTCGATGTAGGTGATCGAGCTCTCGCACGACGCGGTGTTCATGAAGCCGGGGTCGACGGTGACGAGGCCGGTGTCGCGCATGAGCGTGGCGACGGACATGCCGTCGTTGCCGATGGTCGACCGCTCCAGGGGAAGCTCCCTGGTGGTGCCGTCGACCGTCAGCCTTGCGTCCGCCACTTGCGCCATGTTCTCCCCTTCGAAACCCATGTGCCGTCGCCCAACATTTGAGCGCCGGTTTACTCGCGTTTTGCGAGCCTACTAGATGCCGCAGAGACTCCGGAATCGCTCGCGGTGAGGGCGATGCGCACGTGACGACGCGCCGCCTCGCCGTAGAACGCACCCGGAGCCGCCAGTATGCCCCGTTCTGCGAGGTAATCAAGGGTCTGCCAGCAATCCTCGCCGCGAGTGGCCCACAGGTACAGGCCCGCCTCGGAATGCTCGACACGGAATCCTGCCGATTCCACCGCCGGCAGCAGCGCGGCGCGTCGCGCGCGGTAGCGCTCCTTCTGCTCCGCCACGTGGGCGTCGTCGCGCAGCGCGGCCACCATGGCGGCCTGGACGGGCGCGGGGACGATGAGCCCGGCGTGCTTGCGCACCTCGAGCAGCGGGGCGATCACGGCCGGGTCGCCCGCGACGAACGCGGCCCGGTAGCCGGCCAGGTTGGACTGCTTCGACAGCGAGTACACCGCGAGGACGCCCTCGTGCGAGCCTCCGCACACCGCGGGGTCGAGGATCGACGGCACGGGCGCGCCGGTCCACGACAGCTCGGCGTAGCACTCGTCGGACGCGACCAGGGCACCGATCTCGCGTGCGGCGGCGACCACCTCGGCCAGGTGCTCGGCGGGGGCGACCGCGCCGGTGGGGTTGGACGGCGAGTTCACCCACACGAGGCGGACCGCCGGGTTGCCGCGCCACGCGTCGACGTCGTCGGCCGCGAGCGGGGTCGCGCCCGCGAGCCGCGCACCCACGTCGTAGGTGGGGTACGCGGCGCGCGGGTGCACCACGATGTCGCCCTCCCCCAGTCCCAGGTAGGCCGGCAGGGTCGCGACCAGCTCCTTCGACCCGACCGTGGGCAGCACGGCCGCCGGGTCGACGCCGGGTGCGTGGCGACGGCGCGCGAACCAGCCCGCGACCGCCTCCCGCAGCACGGCCGTGCCGTGGGTGGTGGGGTACCCGGGGGCGTCCGCGGCCGCCGCGAGGGCGTCGCGGACCACCGCGGGCGTGGGGTCGACGGGCGTGCCGACCGAGAGGTCGACCAGCCCGTCAGGGTGCGCCGCGGCCCTGGCCCGGTAGGGCGCGAGGGAGTCCCACGGGAAGTCGGGCAGCGAGCGAGGGCTGAGGCCCATGCCCGGGATCAGCCGTTCTGCGGGGCGAGCGACTTGATGAGGTCGTGGTCGTGCTCAATCAGACCCATCTTCGCGGCGCCGCCGGGCGACCCGATCTCCGAGAAGAACTCGACGTTGGCGTTGTAGTAGTCCGCCCACTTGTCCGGGACGTCGTCCTCGTAGTAGATCGCCTCGACCGGGCACACCGGCTCGCAGGCGCCGCAGTCGACGCACTCGTCGGGGTGGATGTAGAGCATCCGCTCACCCTCGTAGATGCAGTCGACCGGACACTCGTCGATGCACGCCTTGTCCTTGACGTCGACACACGGCAGGGCGATGACGTAGGTCACTGCGTCTCCTCAACCTCGGATCTACGGGGGTCGCGCTCATCATACCGCCGGGCACGGGCGCTCCCGCCAGGTCCCGCGAGGACCGGCGGGCGGTGCATCGTCCCCGCTAGTTGGTGCAGGTGACGCCGTTGTCCGGCTGGTACGTCCACGTGTACGAGGACTCGTCGACGAGGTCGCCGTCGAGGAACACCTCGCGCCGGTTCGTGATGGTGAAGCCGGGGTTGCCCATGGGGGTATCGAGGCAGGTCGAGCGGTCGGACTCGACCTTCTTGGGCTGCACGAAGTTGGTCTTCTCGGACGCGTAGGTCTTGACCTCGTAGTACGGCGTGGACCAGATGTCCACGTACAGGCGGCCTCCGGTGACGTACGAGCTCATGACGAGCGCGTACGGGGTGTTGTTCTTGAACCGCAGGTCGAGGGAGCCGACGAAGATCGTCGCCTCCCTGCCGGCCGGGTAGCGGGTGAACCACTTGGTGTGCGGGCGGTGCTCGACATCCTCGAGGCCCGCGAAGTAGGCGGCGTTGTAGACGGTGGTCGCCATCTGCGACAGCCCGCCGCCGATGCCGTTGGTGAGGAAGCCGTCGACGATGATGTGGGCCGCCTGGTAGCCGCCCGCCTCCGTGATGGGCGCGAGCGAGTCGAGCAGCGAGAACGTCTCGTCCGGCTTCACGACCACGCCCGTCACCTTCTCCGCGCCGCGCACGAGGTTCTGGGTGCGGACCGGCTCGTCGGTGAGCGGGGTGTCGAAGGATGCGACCTTCGTCGTGAGGTCCTTGACTCCCAGGTCGCCGCTCGTGACGGTCGCCTTGGTGTTGCGGTACGGCAGCTCGCCCTCGCGCTCGACGCTGCTCGCGGCGGCCACGACGGCCTCGCCCAGCGCGCCGCCGTCGATCGCGCGGCCCGGCTGCGACTTGGTGGTCCTCAGCTGGTGGCTGCTCGTGAAGTGGAACGATGCGGACGTCGGGGCGCTCACGAGGCCCGGGTCCGCGGACTCGAGCTCGGCAGCCAGCGACGGGCCGTCGATCAC
Organism: Demequina litoralis; assembly: GCF_030418455.1. GTDB lineage: Bacteria > Actinomycetota > Actinomycetes > Actinomycetales > Demequinaceae > Demequina > Demequina litoralis. The sequence goes on along the minus strand of NZ_JAUHPW010000004.1, from coordinate 289,440 downwards.
GAGCGTGAGCGCACCGTCGACGTCCTCGACCGAGCCGAAGCGCGTGAGCTGCTCGGCGGTGACGGTCGCGGGGCCGTTCTCCCCCGTCATGCGGACGTCGCCGGCGAGCACCTCGGAGTTGAGCTCGGAGACGAACGCGTCGGCGTCCTCGGTGCCGATCGCGGCCGGCTTGAGGTCCGTCACCGCGGGGTACGTGTCCACGGGCCACGCATCGCCCAGGCCCTCGGCGGTGGCCTCGGCGTCGATCGCGACGCCGTCGACCGAGGCGACCGAGCTCGCGCCGGTCGCGGTGATCTCCACCGCGGCGTCCTGACCGTCGACCTCGAGCTCCTCGCGGGTGGCGTCGATCGCCTCGGCGAGCGCGTCGACGTCGACGACGGTGACGAGCGGCGCCTCCCGCTCGGCGCCCGTGAAGGAGCGCAGGAGGTCGAACGGCGCGAGGCTGAAGCGCAGCAGCTCGTCGACGGTGGCGCCCGCGCCGGCGGCCATGCCGGAGTCCTTGGGGACGATCGTCGCCTCGGCGTCGTCCGTGGTGATCGCCACGGGGGCGTTGTTGAGCTCCTTGACGGTCGGCTGCAGCGCCTCGACCGCCTCGTCGCGCGTCATCCCGCCGATGTCGACGCCCTGCACGGTGGTGCCGGCGGCGATGCGCCCCGAGGCGTACACGGCGGCGGCGAAGTAGCCGCCGACGAGCGCGATCAGCACGAACATCAACGCCCATCGTCCCCAGTGCACGCGACGCTTCTCCTCGCTCTCGGCGACCTCGTCGGTCGCGACGGCCTGCTCGGGCCCGGTGGCGGGCGCGGCGGCCGGCACCGCGTCCATGACAGCGGTGGCCTCGGCGTCCGCCTCCGGCTCGTCCGCGGGGACGGGCGGCAGCACCGCCGTCGCCTCCGGGTCCGCGTCGGCCTCCGCGACGTCGGCGGGCTCGGGCTCCTCCGGCGGCTCCGTGAGGAAGGCCGGCACCTGCTCGGTGGCGGCGTCCGCGTCGGCGTCCGCCGCATCGTCCCCGGTCACGTCCTCGTCGGCGTCGAGATCCGCGTCGATCTCGGCCTGGGCCTCGTCGACCTCGTCCTCGCGGTCCTCGGGCCGCTCGTCCCGCGGGTCGCTCACGACACCGCCGCCTTCGTGTCGCCGAGCACCCGGCGCGGCACGAGGGCCGCGGCCCCGATCACCGCCGCGCCGCCGTAGACCCACGTGAGGCTGACGGCGTCGGCGGGGATGAGCAGCGAGCCGCCGGGGCCCTCCTGCGCGAGCACCACGGTGAGCACGGCCCACGCGGATCCGAAGATCGCGAGGCCCGCGAAGCCCAGCCAGGCCCGCGAGAACACGCTCGCGGTGCCCACCATGACGAGGCACACGATCACGCCCGCCCACCCGTAGGCGCGGTGCGAGCCCGCGCCCACCAGGGCCACGATCGCGCCGATGAGCGCGATCACGAGGGAGGACCAGACGATGCGAACCATGCCTGCCATGGTAGGCGGAGCGTCAGGCGTTCTGGCGCTTCGCGCGCGACGCGGCGCGTGCCCTCTCGGTGGCGTCCAGGATCACCTTGCGGATGCGCACCTTCTCGGGCGTCACCTCGACGCACTCGTCCTCGCGCGCGAACTCGAGGGACTCCTCGAGGGTGAGGCGGCGCGGCGGGGCCAGGCGCTCGAGCTCCTCCGCCGTGGACGAGCGGATGTTGTTGAGCTTCTTCTCCTTGGTGATGTTGACGTCCATGTCCTCGTTGCGCGAGTTCTCGCCGATGACCATGCCCTCGTAGGTGTCCTCGGTGGGGCCCACGAAGAAGGTGCCGCGGTCCTGGAGCGCCATGAGGGCGTTCGAGGTGACGGCGCCGGCGCGGTCGGCGACCAGCGAGCCGTTGGTGCGGTACTCGATGAGGCCGGTCCACGGCTCGTAGCCGTGCGCGATGGACGACGCGATGCCGGTGCCGCGCGTGTCGGTGAGGAACTGGCTGCGGAAGCCGATGAGGCCGCGCGCCGGGACGATGAACTCCATGCGGACCCAGCCGGTGCCGTGGTTCGACATCGACTCCATGCGGCCCTTGCGGCTGGCAAGGAGCTGGGTGACGGCGCCGAGGTGCTCCTCGGGCACGTCGATGGTCATGTGCTCCATCGGCTCGTGCAGCTTGCCGTCGATCTCCTTGGTGACGACCTGCGGCTTGCCGACCGTGAGCTCGTAGCCCTCGCGGCGCATCTGCTCGACGAGGATCGCGAGCGCGAGCTCTCCGCGGCCCTGGACCTCCCACGAGTCGGGGCGCTCGGTGGGGAGCACGCGGATCGACACGTTGCCGATGAGCTCCTTGTCGAGGCGGTCCTTGACCTGGCGCGCCGTGACCTTGGCGCCCTTGACGCGGCCCGCGAGCGGGGACGTGTTGATGCCGATGGTCATCGAGATCGCCGGGTCGTCGACCGTGATGAGCGGCAGCGGGCGCGGGTCCTCGACGTCGGTGAGGGTCTCGCCGATGGTGATCTCCTCGATGCCCGCGACGGCGACGATGTCGCCCGCCTTGGCGGACTCGGCGGGGACGCGCTCGAGACCCTTGGTCTCGAGCAGCTCGGTGATCTTCACGGTCTTGAGCGAGCCGTCCTTGCGGGCCCACGCGACCTGCTGGCCCTTGCGGATCTCGCCGTTGAAGACGCGCAGCAGCGCGAGGCGGCCGAGGAACGGCGACGCGTCGAGGTTGGTGACGTGCGCCTGAAGCGGGTGGCCGTCCTCGTACTCGGGGGCCGGGATGCGCTCCATGATGACCTTGAACAGCGGCTCGACCGAGTCGCCGTCGGGCAGGGTGCCGTCGGCGGGCTGCGTGAGCGAGGCGATGCCGTTCTTGGCGGAGGCGTAGACGACGGGCACCTCGAGGAGCGCGTCGACGTCGAGGTCGGGGACCTCGTCGTGGAGGTCGGACGCGAGGCCCAGCAGCAGGTCGTGGGTCTCGTCGACGACCTCGGAGATGCGGGAGTCGGGGCGGTCGACCTTGTTGACGACGATGATGACGGGCAGGTGGGCCGCGAGCGCCTTGCGCATGACGAAGCGGGTCTGCGGCAGCGGGCCCTCGGACGCGTCGACGAGCAGCACGACGCCGTCGACCATCGACAGGCCGCGCTCGACCTCGCCGCCGAAGTCCGCGTGGCCCGGGGTGTCGATGACGTTGATGGTCACGCCCTCGGGGCCGGCGGCCTCGCCGGTGTACCGGATCGCGGTGTTCTTCGCGAGGATGGTGATGCCCTTCTCGCGCTCGAGGTCGCCGGAGTCCATGGCGCGGTCCTCGACGTGGGCGTGGTCGCCGTAGGCGCCTCCCTGGACGAGCATGGCGTCGACGAGGGTGGTCTTGCCGTGGTCGACGTGGGCGACGATCGCGACGTTGCGCAGGTCGGAGCGCAGGGGCATGCGGGAACTCGATTCCGTGTGAAGGGGGTGCTCGGTCCGACATGGACCGCCGACCCATTCTACGGGTGCCCGCCCGATGATTCCCAATGACACCTGTGACAGATGTGACGGCGCCCGGACGGAAGGCGCCGCTCGCGGCGCCTCACGGAGTCACAGGAGTCACCTGTGTCATTGGGAATCGTCCGCGTGGGCGTCGAGGAACGCGTACAGCTCGCGGTCGTCGATGCCCGGGTAGGTGCCGCGCGGCAGCGGGGAGAAGATGTGCGCGTGGACGCGGGCGCTCGCCCACGCCCGGCCCGCCCATCGCGAGGCCTCGTCGGCGTCCGGCCGGCGGCAGCAGCTGAGATCGGGGCACCGCGACACCTCGTGGTTCTGCGTCTCGCGGCCGCGGAACCACTTGGAGTCGGAGTACGGCACGCCGATGGTGATGGAGAACTCCTCGGCCTCGGTGGCGCCCGTCTGGGTCGCCTCGAAGAACGTGCCGGCAGGGGTGTCGGTGTACTGGAAGTACTCGGTGGTGCGCGTGGACCGCGCGAACGCGCGCCGCGCGCTCCAGTGGCGGCACACGAGCTGACCCTCGGTGGCGCCCGTGACGTCCACCGGCAGCGGCAGGCCGTCGTTCTCGTACGCGCGCACCACGGCGCCGTCGCCGGCCGCGCGCAGGAAGTGCAGCCGCATGCCCAGGTGGATCGTCGCGAGGTTGGAGAAGCGCAGCGCCGCCGCCTCGTGCGTGACGCCGAACGCGTCGCGGAAGTCCTCGATCGCGATGTCGCGCTCACGCTTGGCCCGCTCGAGGAACGCGACGGCGGGCTCCTCGGGCATGAGGCACGCGGCCGCGTAGTAGCTCGCGTCCTGGCGCTGGCGCAGGAAGTCGGCGTAGCTGGTGGGCTCGCCGTGGCCGAGCCGGATGTGCGCCATCGCCTGCAGCGCGAGCGAGCGCAACCCGTGCCCGCCGGGGATCGACGCGGGCGGGATGTAGATGCGCCCGTTCTCGAGGTCGAGCACGCACCGCGCCGAGTGAGGCAGGTCGTCCGCGTGCACGATCTTGAGGCCCAGCCGCGCGGCCATGAGGCTCACCGTGCGGTGCGTGAGCGCGCCGCCCGCGTGCCCGACCGCCGCGACGTCCTCGCTCGCGAGCGACTCGATGGCCGGCACGTGGTTGTCGAGCGACTGCATCCGCAGGCGCTGGCGCGTGTTGGCGCGGCGCGCCTCCTCCGGCGTGGCGATCGCCTGGCGCGCGCGCCTGTCGAGCTCGCGGTGCAGCCCCACCAGGGTGCGGAGGACGTCGTCGGGCATCCCGCGGGTCGCGCGCAGCTCGGGCAGCCCGAGCTCGCGGTACGCCGCGCCCTCCTGCGCGTGCTCGAGCTCGATCTCGAGGGCCGCCCGCGGGCTCGGCGGCGCGGCGTCGAGGAGGTCGCCGACGGTGACGTCCAGCCGCTCCGCGAGCGCCGACAGGAGCGTGAGGCGCGGCTCGCGGCGACCGTTCTCGATGAGCGACAGCTGGCTGGGGGCGACGTCGACGTCGCGGCCCAGCTGCTCGAGCGTGAGACCCGCCTCGGTGCGGAAGTGCCGCACGCGGCGGCCGAGCGTGGAGAGATCCGGCATGGAATTCACGCTACGTGAAGAATCGCGAAATTTCACGCCCCAATCGGCGCCACAGGCCCTTGCGAGGCCCGTACGGTCGAAAGCACACGGAGGAATTCTCCAACCGATAGCCGCAAGGGAGCAGCCATGGCGATCATCGAGCAGCCGCTGCGCGACACGCGCACCTCGACCGGAGCGGGCCACCCGGAGGGGGCCGACCCGAGCATCGTCGCGTGGGTCGAGCGTCTCGCCCTCCACGCGACCCCCGACGAGGTCGTGTGGTGCGACGGCTCCACGCCCGAGCGCGCACGCCTGATCCGTCAGATGGTGGACGCGGGCACGCTCGAGGCGCTCGACCCGGAGCTCCGTCCCGGCAGCTACCTCGCCCGCAGCGACCCCGACGACGTCGCCCGCGTCGAGTCGCGCACCTTCATCTGCTCCGCCCGCGAGGAGGACGCCGGCCCCACCAACAACTGGGTGCCGCCGTCGGCTATGCGCGAGACCCTGCACGGGCTGTTCCGCGGCGCGATGCGCGGCCGCACCATGTACGTGATGCCGTTCGCGATGGGCCCGGTCGGCGGCCCCCTCACCCGCTACGGCGTCCAGGTGACGGACTCCCCCTACGTGGTGCTGAGCATGGGCACGATGACCCGCATGGGCGCCGAGGCGCTCGCGCAGATCGGCCCCGGCACCGAGTGGGTCAAGTGCGCCCACACGGTCGGCGCGCCGCTCGCCCCCGGCCAGGCGGACGTGCCGTGGCCGTGCAACAAGACCAAGTACATCTCCCACTTCCCCGAGACCCGCGAGGTGTGGTCGTACGGCTCCGCTTACGGCGGCAACGCGATCCTCGCGAAGAAGGCGTTCGCGCTGCGGATCGCGAGCGCGATCGGGCAGGACGAGGGCTGGCTCGCGGCGCACATGCTGCTGCTCAAGGTCACCAACCCGCGCGGACGCGTCTTCCACGTCGCGGCGGCCTTCCCCAGCGCATGCGGCAAGACCAACTTCGCGATGCTGCAGCCCACCATCCCGGGCTGGACCGTCGAGACGCTCGGCGACGACATCGCATGGCTCGCCCCGGGCCCCGACGGACGCCTGCGGGCGATCAACCCCGAGGCCGGCTTCTTCGGAGTCGCCCCCGGCACCGGCCGCGGCACCAACCCGGTCGCGATGGACACGCTCACGCACGACGTGGTCTTCACCAACGTCGCGCGCACCGACGACGGCGACGTGTGGTGGGAGGGCATGACCGACGAGGCGCCCGCGCACCTCACCGACTGGCTCGGTCAGGACTGGACCCCCGCATCGTCCACCCCGGCCGCGCACCCGAACTCGCGCTTCACCGTCGCCGCGGCCCAGTGCCCGACCATCTCGGACGACTGGGACGACCCGGCCGGCGTGGTGGTGGACGCCGTGATCTTCGGCGGCCGCCGCGCCACGAACGTGCCGCTGGTCGCCCAGGCCCGCGACTGGGAGCACGGCGTCTTCATGGGCGCGACGCTCGCCTCGGAGCGCACGGCCGCGGCCGAGGGCACCGTGGGCGAGCTGCGCCGCGACCCGCTCGCGATGCTGCCGTTCTGCGGCGTCCACATGGCCGACCACTGGAAGCACTGGCTCGAGGTGGGCGCGAAGGCTGATGCGGCGGGCGGTGCGCCGGCGATCTTCCAGGTCAACTGGTTCCGCAAGGGAGCCGACGGCCGCTTCCTGTGGCCGGGCTTCGGCGAGAACATCCACGCGCTGGCCTGGATGCTCGACCGCATCGAGGGGCGCGCGGAAGGCACCGCGAGCCCGTTCGGCCTCATCCCCGCGGAGGGCGAGATCGATCACGCCGCCGCCGGGGTGGACGATGCGACGTGGGCCGAGCTGTTCGGGCTCGACAAGGCGGCGCTCGCCGCGGAGGCCGACGACGCGCAGGCGTTCCTCGACTCGTACGGCGACAAGGTGCCGGAGCCGATCCGCGAGGGTCTGGCCCGGATGCGCGCCGACATCGACGAGCTGTAGGCGGGGGGGGAGGGCCGAGGCCGGATGCTCATCAGGCATCCGGCCTCGGTCATGCCCGGGCGCGTAGGAGGGGGCGCCGCGGGCAGGTCCGGGGGCTACAGGACGGCGCGGGCCTCGACCTGCTCGGGCGCCTCCGCCTCGAGCAGCGCACCGGGGTCGGCGGGCACCACGTCGGTGCCCGGCAGCGCGGGCTCGGGCACGACCGCGAGCGCGGGCTCGTCGGGCTCGCCGAGCTTGACGAGGACGACGCCCGCGAGCACCAGCACCGCTCCCCCGATCTGCACCGGGGCGGGTGCCTGGCCCACGAGCAGCCACGCGAAGAGGGCCGCCGCGAGCACCTCGGTGAGCGCGACGAACGAGCCGAGTCGCGCGCCGAGGCGGCGGGTCGCGGCGATGCCGACGACGTAGGCGACCGCCGAGGTGACGATGCCGAGCAGCGCGACCGCGGCCCACCACGGCAGGTCGCCGGGGACCAGGTGCACGGTGGCGGTGCTGAACGCGAGCGGCAGCACGCCCGCCGCGGCGGCCACGCCGAGGATCACCGCGGCGACCGTGAGGCCGCCCCACGCGAGCGTGACCGGCGGCAGGCCCGTCGAGTTCGAGCTCGAGATGACGAAGTAGACGGACGCGCCGATCATCGCGCCGAGCGCCCAGCCGATGCCGACGATGCTCACGTGGCCGCCGCCGAGGAGGTCCAGCAGCAGCACCATGCCCGTCATCGCGACGACGGCGCCGAGCAGGGTGAGGCGGCCCGGCTTGTGGCCGCGGGTCGCCCACAGGTATCCGACCACGACGATCGGCGACATGTACTCGATGAGCAGCGCGACGCCCACGTCGAGGTGGCCGACCGCGAAGAAGTAGAAGAGCTGCGCACCCGCGACCGCGAAGGCGCCGTACGCGACGACCGTGCCGGCGGCGCGCGCGAGCAGGCGCCAGCGGCCGCGCAGCGCGATGAGCGCCGGGACGGTGAGCACCACCGCGGCGATCGCGACGCGCACGAGGGTCGCCGCGCCCGCGGTCCAGCCGGCGTCCATGAGGCCGCGGGCGAGGCTCCCGGAGAGCCCGAAGGAGGCGGCGGACGCCAGCGCGAGGACGAGGCCCTGCGCGCGGTTGACGCGCGCGGCGTCATGAGTCAACGTGGTCATGGCTCATGACTTTAAGGTGCGGTTTGGTAATGTGTCAAAATGACGTTCGCCAATGACACCGCCGAGGCGCTCGAGTCGGGCGTCTTCCTGTCGAACTCCGAGCTCGAGCCGGACACCCTCACGACGTTCGACGAGCTCGTCGACTTCTTCGACCGCTTCGGCTACACCGGGCGGCGCCCGGTCGCCGAGGACCTCGAGGCCGTGCGCGCGATCCGCACGCCGCTGCGCCGGCTCTTCCTGTCGAGCAGGGACGATGCGGTCCCCCAGATCAACGCGATCCTCGCCGAGCAGCACGCGGTCCCCCAGCTGGTGCGCCACGGCGACAGCGACTGGCACATCCACGGCACGTCGGACGACCATCCGCTCGACCAGCGGATCCTCGTCGAGACCGCGATGGCGATGACCGACGTGGTCCGCGACGGCGAGATGCAGCGCTTCTCCCGTTGCGCCATGGAGGACTGCGAGGGCGTGGTGCTCGACCTGAGCCGCAACCGCTCGCGCAAGTACTGCACGGTCACGTGCACCAACCGCGCGGCCCAGGCCGCCTTCCGCGCACGCCAGTCCGAGGACTGACGTCCGCGGGCCGCCCGCCCCCCACGTGGGACGATGGGCGCATGGAGATCTACCGCGCCCGCTCGTCCGCGCTCTGGGGATGGGTCGCCATCGCGATCGGCGCGGTCGTCGCCGTCGTCCACGTCTCGAGCGTGGGCTTCGCGTACGCGCACGGGGGCCTCGGGCTCGGCGCGGCGCTCGCCCTGTTCGGCTGGGCCGCCTTCCTGCGGCCGCACGTCGCCGCCGGCGAGGACCGGGTCGAGTTCCACAACGTCACGCAGGTCGCGACGGTGCCGTTCGCGCGGCTGTCCGACCTGGGCACGCGGTGGAGTCTCGAGGCCGTGGGCGACGACGGCCGCACGGTCGGCGCGTTCGCCGCCCCCGCGCCGGGCGCCTCCGCGTCGCGGCGCCACGAGCGCGCGGCCGAGGGCGGCTCGATCGACAAGGCCGAGTACGCCCGCGCGGGCGACGTGCCGGGCACCCCGTCGGGCGACGCGGCCGCGCTCGTGCACGAGGCATGGGACGCGTGGCGCGCGGCCGGCGGCGCGACCGGCGGCGAGGGCCCGTCGATCGTGCGCACGCTGGACTGGGTCGGCGCGACGGCCGTGGCCGCCGGCACGATCCTCGCGATCTGGGGCCTCTTCTTCTAGGCCTTCGTCAGCCGCGGTACGCGGTGGCCTCGATCTCGATCCGCATCGCCGGGTCGATGAGCGCGCACTGCTGCATCGTCGCCGCGGGACGCACGTCGCCGAACCAGCGCCGGAGCACCGGCCAGCACGCCTCGAAGTCCGCGGCGTCGGGCAGCAGGTAGCGCACGCGCACCACGTCGGCCATGGTGAAGCCGCCCTCCTCGAGCGCCGCGGCGATGGTGGCGAGCGCATCGTCCGCCTGCACGGCCACGTCGTCGGCGGCGGTGCTGGTGGTGCCGGAGACGAAGGCCCAGTCGCCCTGGATCACGGCGCGCGAGTATGCGACGCGCTCCTCCCAGGGGCCGCCGGAGGAGATCAGCTGTCGGGTCATGCGGCGATGCTACGCGCACCAGGCGTAACGTCGTGACCGGGGGTGGGTGCGATGGAGCGCTGGAGCACGCGGACCAGGGTCGCCTGGTGGATCGCGGTCGGCTGGGGTGCGCTGCTGCCCCTGCTCGCGCTCGCGGTGCCCGTGGGCACCGAGGTGAGCCTGAGCTCCGACGGGATCGAGACCACGCGGCACCTCACGCTCGCGCAGGCCGAGGGCGTCTCGGGCGTCCTCACCGTCGCGGTCCCGCTCGCGCTCGTGCTGCTCGTCGGGGCGGCGATGGCGGCGCCGGGGCGCTGGGGCCTGCCTGCCGCATGGGCGCTGTTCGGTCTGCTCGCCGCGGCGAACCTCCTCGCGATGATGAGCGTGGGGATCGTCGTGGTCCCCCTGACGGTGGCAGTGCTCGTGGCGCTCGTCGGCCGCACGAACGACGCGCCGCGGTCCCGCGCCTCGTCCGGTGAGGACGTCAGCCCGCGACCCGCGCCCTGAAGGCGTGGGTGACGTACGGCATGGCGACCTCGCCGCCGTCCGCCAGCCCGTCGGTGCGCGCGATGAGCGCGTCGAGCGCCGTGTCGATATCGCGCTTCAGCGCATCGGGCCCGGTGATGTAGCCGCTGCGCGAGCGCACGAGCGCATGGAGGGACGATGCGGTGATCGGCCGGGTCCACACGCTCTCGTGGGTCTCGAGCGGTCCGAACGGCGCGGCCACGCGCGGGCCGCCCTCGGCGATGAGGATCTCCGCGGCCGAGTGCCCGATGATGCGGGTCAGCGCGGCGACCCACGGGTCGCGCTCGTCGCGGATGTTCCAGACGAGGCCGAGCACGCCGCCGGGTGCGAGCACGCGCGCGATCTCGGCGCTGGCGGCCTCGACGTCGACCCAGTGCCAGGCCTGCCCGAGCACCACGGCGCCGGCGCTCGCGTCGGGCAGGGGGATCTCCTCCGCGCGGCCGCGCAGCGTGCGCGCGCGAGGCACGTGCGCCTCGAGGGTGGCGAGCATGACCGGGTCGGGGTCGACCGCGAGCACGTCGTGCCGGGCACGCAGCACCGCCTCGGTGAGCTTGCCCGTGCCGGCGCCCACGTCGACCACGAGCCCCTCGACGCCGTCGAGCATCCAGGCCACCGCATCGTCCGGATAGCCGGGGCGGCCGCGCGCGTAGTCGGCGGCGGCTTGCCCGAAGCTGGTCGACCGGTCGGTCACGGCACCACCGTACCGGGGTCGACCCCCGGCTTCAGGCCTTCTTCACGACCGAGGACTTGAGCTGCATCGCGCCGAAGCCGGGGACCGTGCAGTCGATGTCGTGATCGCCCACCCCGTCGATGAGCCGGATGCCGCGCACCTTCGTGCCCACCTTGATCGGCTGCGAGGAGCCCTTGACCTTGAGGTCCTTGATCACGGTGACGGTGTCCCCGTCGGCGAGCACGTTGCCCACCGCGTCCCGGACGACCCGCGGCCCGTCGGCCGCCGCGTCGTCCACCGCCGTCGCCGACCACTCGTGCCCGCACATCGGGCAGACGAGCAGCGCGCCCATCTCGTAGGCGAGGTCGCTCGCGCATTCGGGGCACGGGGGCAGGGAGGCGCTCATGCCTCGAGCCTAGGTGGACCCGAGCGCGCCCGCGTTCCGTCGCCGAACAATCTCTCCGCAGCGGCGCTCAGGCGACCTGGAGCGGCGTGATCGCGGCGATCTGCGCGGCCATCCGGTCCTCGGCAAGCTCGAGTTCATAGTGCGCCTGGAGGTTGAGCCAGAACTGAGGGTCGATCCCGAAGTAGCGCCCCAGTCGAAGCGCCGTGTCGGCGGTGATGGCGCGCTTGCCGTGAACGATCTCGTTGATGCGTCGCGGCGGCACGCCGATCGCCACCGCGAGCTTGTGCTGGGTGATCTCGAAGCCCTTGATGAAATCCTCCATCAGCACCTCGCCAGGGTGGATGGGAGCCCACTTCTCAGTGGTAGTCGACGAGTTCGACATCCTCCGCACCTCCTTCTCTCCAGGTGAAGCAGATCCTCCACTGGTCATTGACGCGGACGCTGTGCTGGCCCGCGCGATCGCCCTTCAACAACTCGAGACGGTTGCCAGGCGGAACCCGCAGCGAGTCGAGGAACCGAGCCGCGTGGATCTGGGCGAGCTTGCGGATGGCCGCCTTCTGCACGCGCGGATCGATCGACGGCACCTTCTCCCGATGCCACAGACGCTCGGTGTTCTTGTCACCGAACGATCTGATCACACCAGCATCGTATAACGCTGGGCGTTAATAACGCTAGACGTTAAACCTGAACTCGACCGCCTTCCGTAGCCGAGCAACCTCACCGCAGAGTTCAGGCTCCCGACGCCGGGCCACTCTCGACATGCTGCCGCAGCGCCTCGGCCAGCGGCGGGAGATAGCGCTCCACCACGTCCCGGATCACCTCTGGGTCGACCCCGAAGTACTGGTGGACGAGGATGTTCCGGAAGCCGCGGATCTGGGGCCAGGCGATATCGGGGTGCGCGTCGACCACTTCAGCGGTCAGGTGATTCGCAGCCTCGCCGATGATCTGCAGGTTGCGCTCGATCGCATCCTCCGCCATCCCCACGACGTCGACAGCTCCCGCGTCGAGGAGGGCGACGTAGCGACGACACCGCGCGATCGAATCGAGGATGTCCGCGATCCGGCGCTCGATGCTTCGCGTCACAGAGCGACCGAATCCTCGACGGCCGACTTCGAGATGGGCCTCTTGAGCAGCTGCACGGGAAACACATCGATGTCGTCACGGCCGAACAGCACCCGAACCTCCTCAAGGAGACCGGAGGCCCGCATGAAGACGTTGCCGTCTGCGGGGTCCATGTCCACGAGGATGTCGATGTCGCTGCCCTCGCGCGCCGTCCCACGCGCGACGGAGCCGAACAGTCGCGGACGGGTCGCTCCATAGCGCGCCAGCAGCGCGTCGAACTCCTCACGACGCGCGTCGATGAGCCCGCGCAGCGCGAGCGTCTCGGGCGTCACGTCGACCTCGGACATAGGCCCAGGATAACGAGGCCCAACGAGACAGGCGAGGACGCTACTCCTGGCCGCCAGAGGTTGAACCGGAACTACACATTGAACCTGAACTCGACCGCGTTCCGTCACCGAATAGCCTTTAGTCTTCTGCACGGAGCAGGTCCACTGCGCGTAGGTTGCTGTGCGTGACAGAGACCAGCGACATCCTCGACCAGCTGCGTGCGACGGCCGACGAGGTGCTGGCGAGCGTCGGGCGCGATGGCATTCCCACACACGACGTCATCGAACGGCTGGAGGCGCTCGCGTTGAGGGCGCACCAGGCCGGCCATCGCGTCGGTGAGATCACGATCGCCGCACGACTGAGCTACCAGCACGTCTGCGCACTGTGGGCGAGGTGCCACGCGAACCGGAACGCACACCCGATGGCCGCCAAGTATGGCGGCTCAATCTCGGCTGAATGGGTCTCCCGATCTCAGGTCGCTCGGGCCAAGCCGCCAGCCGAGAGTCGACGCGCCACGGCGCACGCGGAAGGCTTCGCGCACGCCACCTAGCGCGTGCCCGCTGCGCCCAGTTCGAACAACGCGATGCCGAGGAGCGTCATCGCGAGGACCCAAGGCCGCACGAGGGTCGCGAGGACCGCGGGCCCATGGAACGCCGCGAAGCGCCGGGGCTGGAGCTTGGCGTCCTCGCGAGAGTCGACCCACTGCACGTGGAGCCCTGCCTCACGCAGCATGTCGTCGACGCCCGCGATAACGAGGCCGCGCTCGCCGGCACGGTGGTAGAGCGAGATCGATTGGTAGACGTAGCCCGCTCCGGTCTTGACCGACACGTAGAGGCGATCTCTGCCGAGGTGAACCTCGTCCACCTCGCGGAGGGGAATCGTCGCGCGTCCAAGCGACGCTTCGAGTATCAGCTCGTTGTCACCGAGCCGTGCACCCTGATTCGCGATGATGTTGGCCATCACGCCCACCAGCATCCACAGTGGAACGAGCCAGAGCACGTACGCGGCAGACCACGACCCCGACGCGTTGTTACCCATGGCAACAGTCATTGCCGCGAGCAGAAGTGTGACCACTGTCCCGAGCACCATGGAAGGCATGCGACCGCCCGAGCGGTGCCGGATGATCCACCTCCGGCGATTGTGCATGGTTCGCCGCGTCGACGGAGCGCTGGTCATGGCGGCGAGCATATCGACACACAGCGTCGCGACGGATTGGCGACGCCCAAGGTCCCGTCGCGCGATGGAACTCCCACGCGGTGAGCCAGCTGCCACGTGACGCGCGTCGGCTCCCTCGCCCACCACATTCACAGGCTCGCGCGGGCCAACACCTAGCGGCCGTACAGCGGCAAGGAGGCCAACCGGACGAGCTAGCTTCGGCACCCAGAGGTTGAACGGAAACTACACATTGAACCTGAACTCGACCACGTCACCGTCCTGCATGACGTAGTCCTTGCCCTCCATGCGGACCTTGCCGCGCGCCTTGGCCTCGGCCTGCGAGCCCGCGTCCACGAGGTCGTGGAAGTGGACCACCTCGGCCTTGATGAAGCCGCGCTCGAAGTCGGTGTGGATGACGCCGGCCGCCTGCGGCGCGGTCCAGCCCTTGTGGATGGTCCACGCGCGCGCCTCCTTGGGCCCGGCGGTGAGGTACGTCTGGAGGCCGAGCGTGTCGAAGCCGATGCGCGCGAGCTGGTCCAGACCGGACTCGTCCTGCCCGTTCGCCTCGAGCATCTCGCGGGCCTCCTCCTCGGAGAGGTCCACCAGCTCGGACTCGAACTTCGCGTCCATGAAGATCGCCTTCGCGGGCGCCACGCTCGACTCGAGCTGCGCGCGCAGGTCCTCGTTCGCGAGACCGGCCTCGTCGAGGTTGAAGACGTAGATGAACGGCTTGGCGGTGAGGAGGTTGAGCTCCTTGAGATCGGCGAGGTCGAGGCCCTCGATGGCCGCGTCCGCGCTCAGCGTCTTGCCGCCCTCGAGGATCTCCTTCGCGGCCTGCACCGCGGCGAGGAACGACGGCGACGCCTTCTTGGCGCGCACCTCCTTCTCGAGCCGCGGGATGACCTTCTCGACGGTCTGGAGGTCCGCGAGGATGAGCTCGGTGGTGATGGTCTCGATGTCCGAGGCGGCGTCGACCTTGCCGTCGACGTGGATGACGTCGGGGTCCTCGAACGCACGCGTCACCTGGCAGATCGCATCCGCCTCGCGGATGTTCGCGAGGAACGCGTTGCCCAGGCCCTCGCCCTCGGACGCGCCCTTGACGATGCCCGCGATGTCGACGAACGACACGGTCGCGGGGACCTCGCGCTCGGAGCCGTACAGCTCGGCCAGCTGGCCGAGCCGGACGTCCGGCAGCGGGACGACGCCGACGTTGGGCTCGATGGTCGCGAACGGGTAGTTCGCGGCGAGCACCTCGGCGCGGGTGAGGGCGTTGAACAGGGTCGACTTGCCGACGTTCGGGAGTCCGACGATTCCGATGGTGAGTGCCACGGGCGACCATTCTACCGGCGGCAGGTCCCGCCGCCCGCCGGGGACGATGCGCGGGCCCGGTGACACGCGCATCGTCCCGTCCTACGCTGGCGGCATGAGCTTCGAGGAGCTGTTCAACCAGGGTGCCGCGCACGCGCGCGAGCAGAAGGACTGGGACAAGGTCCGGCCCGCCACCGAGGTGGTCGCCGAGGCACCGCCGCGGGACGATGCGCTGGCCCACGTGGTGATCCCGCCGCCCGAGCAGATCGAGCCCTTCCGGCTTCGCCGGCCGGAGGACGAGGGCTAAAGCCGCGCATCGTCCCCCCGGACGCACGAAGGCCCCGGACCTCCCTCGCGGGAGAGCCGGGGCCTTGCGCTATCGCTCGGGGCTAGGCGCCGAGCGGGATGTTCGCGCCGGGGATGGCGTCGAGCAGCTTCTGCGTGTACTCGGTCTGCGCGTTGGTGAAGATGTCCTCCACCTTGCCGTGCTCCACGATCTTGCCCCGCTCCATCACCGCCACGTCGTCGGCGACGACGCGCACGACCGCGAGGTCGTGGGTGATGAAGAGGTACGTGAGGCCGAGCTCCTCCTGCAGGTCCGCGAGGAGCTGCAGGATCTGCGCCTGGACCAGCACGTCGAGGGCGGAGACCGCCTCGTCGAGGATCACCACGTCGGGCTTGAGCGCCAGGGCGCGCGCGATGGCGATGCGCTGACGCTGACCGCCCGAGAGCTCGTTCGGGTAGCGCGAGAGCACCGTGCGCGGGAGGGCGACCTCGTCGATCACCTCGTTGACGCGGTTCTCACGCTCCTTGCGGCCACCGATCTTGTGGACGTCCAACGGCTCCTGGATGATCGAGCCGATCGACCGCATCGGGTCCAGCGAGCCGTAGGGGTCCTGGAACACCGGCTGCATGCGACGGCGGTGCGCGAGCATCTCCTCGCGGTTGAGCGCGGTCGCATCCTTGCCGCCGATGAGGATCTCGCCCTCGGTGGCGGTCTCGAGGCCCAGCACCATCTTGGCGACCGTCGACTTGCCGGAGCCCGACTCGCCGACCAGCGCCATCGTGGTGCCGCGGGGCACCTGGAAGTTGACCTTGTCGACCGCGGTGAACGGCTCGGAGCGGAAGCTGCCGCGACGGATCGAGAAGACCTTCGTCAGGTCCTTGACCTCGATCGCCGGGGTGCCGGCGTGGTCCGCCTGCTCGACGACCTCGTGGCGGTGCGCCGAGGCGGCCGCCAGGTCGATCTCGTCGCCCTGCGGCGCCTCCGCGACGACCCGCGACGACTTCAGGCGCTGCGACGCGAGGCTGGGTGCCGCCGCGATGAGGCGCTTGGTGTACGGGTGCTGCGGGTTCTGCAGCAGCTCGAGGGACGGGCCGGCCTCCACGATCTTGCCCTGGTACATCACGATGACCTTGGACGCGCGCTCGGCGGCGAGGCCCAGGTCGTGCGTGATGAGCAGCAGCGCCGTGTTCTTCTCGCGCGTGAGCGACTCGAGGTGGTCGAGGATCACGCGCTGCACGGTGACGTCGAGCGCCGAGGTGGGCTCGTCCGCGATGAGCAGCTTGGGGTCCGCGGCCAGGCCGATGCCGATGAGCACGCGCTGGCGCATGCCGCCGGAGAACTGGTGCGGGAACTGCTTCATGCGGCGCTCCGCGTCGGCCAGACCGGCCTCCTGGAGCACCTCGATGGCGCGCCTGTCGGCGTCCTTCTTGTTCTTGGCCATGTTGTTGGCCAGAACCGCCTCGCGGACCTGGAAGCCGACCGACCACACGGGGTTGAGGTTCGACATCGGGTCCTGCGGGACGTAGCCGATCTCGCGGCCGCGGACGCGGACGATCTCCTGCTTGCTCGCCTTGGTGAGGTCCTTGCCGCCGAACATGACCTGGCCGCCGGTGATGCGGCCGTTGCTCGGGAGCAGGTCGATGATGCCGGTGGCGGTGGTCGACTTGCCGGAGCCCGACTCGCCGACGATCGCGACGGTCTCGCCCGGGAAGATGTCGAACGAGACGCCCTTCACCGCCTGGACGAAGCCGTTGCCGGTCTGGAAGCCGATCTCGAGGTCCTTGATGGAGACGAGGGGCTCGGCGGAATCGGTCACGGGGGTGGTCTCCTGGGTCATCCGCGGGCCCTCGCCTTCGGGTCGAGGGCGTCGCGCACGAGCTCGCCGAGGGTGATGAAGGCGAGGACGGTCACGGTGAGGAAGATCGACGGCCAGATGAGGGTCATCGGCGCCGTGCGGAGGCTGGTCTGCGCCGCGCTGATGTCGTTACCCCACGACATCACGGTGGTGGGCAGGCCCACACCGAGGAAGCTCAGCGTCGCCTCTGCGACGATCGCGCCACCCAGGGACAGCGTCAGGTAGACGATGACCGGGGTGATCGAGTTCGGCAGCACGTGCGAGACGAGCGTGCTGAAGCGCGTGCGACCCGTGGCGATGGACGCCATCACGAAGTCGCCCGACTTCACGCGCAGGATCTCGGAGCGCAGGATGCGCGCGAGAGACGCCCACGCGAATCCACCGATCGCGAACGCGAGGGTCCACACCGAGCGGTAGTCCGCGAGCACCGACATCACGACGACGGCCGCGAGGATGTACGGGATCGAGAAGAAGATGTCGCCGAGGCGCGACAGGACGGAGTCGACCCAGCCGCCGTAGAAGCCGGCGAGCGCGCCCATGATGACGCCGACCACGCCGGAGATCGCGGTCGCGAGGAGGCCCACCGCGAGCGAGGTGCGGGCACCCCACACCACGCGGGCGTAGACGTCGCAGCCCTGGCGGGTGAAGCCCATCGGGTGGCCCTCGGTGGGACCGCCGTTGGAGTTCGCCAGCTGGCAGTTGTCGGTAGGCGACACGGAGGTGAAGAGCGTCGGGAACAGCGCCATCAGCAGGATGACGAGCACCGTGGCGAGCGAGATGTAGAAGAGCGGGCGACGGCGGAGCGAACGCCACGCGTCGGACCAGAGGTTCGACGGCTTCTCGTTGAGCTTGACCTTGTCGACCTCGGCCATCTCGTTCTCGTCGAACGGAGCGACGAAGTGCTCGGGCTTAGGCATAACGGATCCTCGGGTCGAGAACGGCGTACAGGAGGTCCACCAGGATGTTGATGACCACGTAGGCGAGCACCATGACGGTCACGAAGCTGACGACCGTGGGGCCCTCGCCGCGGATGATCGCCTGGTACAGCGTGTTGCCGACGCCGGGAACGTTGAAGATGCCCTCGGTGACCGTCGCACCCACCATCAGCACGCCGAAGTTGGCGGCGGAGTTGGTGACGACGGGGATGAGGGAGTTGCGCAGCACGTGGACCGGGATGACGCGGCGGCCCGGGAGGCCCTTCGCGTAGGCGGTGCGCACGAAGTCGCGGCTGCGCGTGTCGATGACGGTGCCGCGCATGAGGCGCATCGACGTCGTGAAGAGGCTCAGCGCGAGCACCACGGCTGGCAGCCACATGTTGGCGATGCTCGTGTCGGAGCCCACGGTCGGCGAGGCCCAGCCCCACTTGATCGCCACGAAGTACTGCGCGAGGAAGCCGAGCACGAAGATCGGCACCGACAGCATGACGAGGCCGATGACCAGCGTCACGTTGTCGAAGAGCTTGCCCTTGCGCAGGCCGGCGAAGAGGCCGAGGATGACGGCGAGCGAGAACTCGAGCGCGATCGCCATCGCCGCGAGCTTCAGCGTCACGGGGAACGTGCGGGCGAGGACCTCGCCGACGCTCTGACCCGAGAACGTGGTCCCGAGGTTCCCGCTGAACAGGTCCTTCATGTAGAGGCCGTACTGCACGAGGAACGGCTGGTCCAGGTGGTACTGGGCCGCCAGCGCGTCGTACGTCGCCTGGTTCGGGGTCTTGTCACCGAACATCGCCAGGATGGGGTCGCCCGGCATCGCGAAGACCATGAAGTAGATGAGGAAGGTGGTGCCGATCACGACCGGGACCGCCTGGAGGAGGCGGCGGACCACATACATCAGCATGGGCGCGCTCCTCGGATGTGCTTCGTCTGGAACATATGGTGTCCGATTCTACTGTGCGTGCCGCATGCGTCCGCACCTAGGGCGACGATAGCCCGCGCCTGTCCTCCCCGTCCGGGGAACGGACACGCGCGGGCGACGATGCCACGGCGGACGCACGACGATGGCCCGCCCCGCGCGATGCGGGGCGGGCCACCGAGGCGACTTACTGCTTGGTGATCTCGTAGAAGAGGGGCACCGAGTGCCAGTCGAACTGGACGTTGTCGACGGTCTCGGCGTAGCCGCCGGTCACGTTGGAGTACCAGAGCGGGATGGCCGGCAGGTCCTCGAACAGGACCTCCTGGGCCTCCTGGAACTTGGCCGCGGCCTCGGCCGGGTCAAGGGAGGTGCGGCCCTCGTCGATCAGCGTGTCGAACGCCTCCGACGAGTAGTCGCCGTCGTTCGAGCCGGCGCCGGTGTAGTAGATCGGGCCGAGGAAGTTCTCGAGCGACGGGTAGTCCGCCTGCCAGCCGGTACGGAAGGCCGTGCCGATGGTGCGGTTGGTGATGTCGGTACGGAAGTCCGCGAAGGTCGCGTACGCGTTGCCGGTCGCGTCGATGCCGAGCGTGTTCTTGATCGAGTTGGTGACAGCCTCGACCCAGGTCTGGTGACCACCGTCGGAGTTGTAGCCGATCTCGAAGGTGCCCTCCCAGGGCGAGATCTCGTCGGCCTCGGCCCACAGCTTGGCGGCCTCCTCCGGGTTGTACTCGAGGACCTCGGCGCCGGCGAGCGAGTCCGACCAGCCGTCGATGACGGGCGAGGTGAAGTCCGAGGCGGGGGTGCGGGTGCCCTGGAAGATCACGTCGGTGATCTCCTCGCGGTTGATCGCCATCGAGATGGCGGCGCGACGGAGCTTGCCCTCCTCGCCCGAGAAGTGCTCGAGCTCCTGCGGGATGGTGAAGGACTGGAAGATCGCGGCGGGCTGGTTGACCGCGCGGTCGCCGAGGTCGCTCTCGTAGGAGGCCATGGCCGAGTCCGGGATGCCGTCGATGACGTCGACGTTGTTCGCGAGGAGGTCCGCGTAGGCGGCGTCCTGCGACGCGTAGAAGATGATCGAGAGGCCGTCGTTCTGGACCTCGCGCTCACCGGCGTACGAGTCGTTGATCGAGAGGTCGATCTGGACGTCGTGCTGCCAGTCGGCAGCGTCCGCGAGCGTGTAGATGCCGTTGCCGACCGGGGCGGCGCCGAAGGCGTCCGGGTCCTCGAAGAACGAGTCGGGCAGCGGGTAGAAGGCCGAGTAGCCCAGCGAGAGCGGGAACTCGGCGTTCGGCGCGGCGAGCGTGATGGTGAAGGTCAGGTCGTCGATGACCTCGAGGCCCGACATCTCCGGGACGGACTCGTCCCAGCTGAAGCCGTCGATCTGCTCGAAGAAGTACGAGTTGAGCGCGGTCTCCGAGTTGGCGAGGTCGGCGCCCCA
The DNA here is from genome assembly GCF_030418455.1 of Demequina litoralis. Taxonomy (GTDB): domain Bacteria; phylum Actinomycetota; class Actinomycetes; order Actinomycetales; family Demequinaceae; genus Demequina; species Demequina litoralis. The sequence goes on along the minus strand of NZ_JAUHPW010000004.1, from coordinate 268,889 downwards.
GTTCCACGCGTCCACGAAGTTGTGGGCCTGGACGGGCGTGCCGTCGGTGAAGGTCCAGCCGTCCTTGAGCTTGACGGTGAAGGTCTGCGAGTCCTCGGTCTCGATGGACTCGGCGACCTCGTTGTGCGCAGCACCCGTGGCGTCGTAGTAGACCAGACCCGCGAAGAGCGCGTCGATGATCTTGCCGCCGCCGGTCTCGTTGGTCGCGACCGGGATGAGCGGGTTCTGCGGCTCGGAGCCGTTGGTCTTGATGATGGCGTCGCCGGTCGAACCGCCGTCGGCCGCGGCCGACGAGTCGGTCTCGGCACCGTTCGACGAGCAGCCGACGAGGACGAGCGCGGACGCGGAAGCGACCGCCGCAGCCCCGAGCACGGACTTGCTGATCTTCACTGTTCCTCCTACTGGTGCCCGCCGGACGGCGGGCTTGGATAGGCGCCGGTCCGGGGTGTCGGAGCGACGACTGGGATGCACGCTGATGACGTGCAACCAGAGAAGGCTAAACAGCGCGGCGTTAACGAATTGTTTCCGAAGCCGTACCTTCTCCGTTTTGTGACCAAACAGTAATCACGCGTCTCACGATGCGGGACGCGTGTGAGGTGGGTCACATGGCCTTGGTCCCAAAACGGGGCCTTGCGGGGCGTTGTCGGACCCCGATGAGACCGTTGTGATCATGGTCACGTTTCTGCTCTCGCTGCTCACCTTCGTCGTCGGGGCGGGCCTCGGCGCGCTCGTCGCCACCCGCCGCGCCCGCGCCGCATCGGCCCGCGACGCCGCCCGGCTGCGGGAGGAACGCGACGCGCTGCGGCAGGAGTTCCGTGCGCTGAGCGGCGAGGCGCTGCGGGCGAGCCAGGCGCAGTTCCTCGACCTCGCGCACGAGCGTCTCAAGCGCTCCGAGCAGGAGGGCGGGGCCGCGCTGCTGCGCCGCGAGCAGGCCATCCGGGAGATGGTCGAGCCGCTCGCCCGCACGCTGGAGACGATGCGCGAGCAGACCACGCAGACCGACCGCGCCCGGGCGGCGGGTCAGGCCGCGCTCACGGAGCAGATCCGCCACATGCTGGAGGCCTCCGAGCGGGTGGGCCGCAAGGCGGACGACTTCGTCAACACGCTGCGCCGCTCGGACGTGCGCGGCAACTGGGGCGAGGTGCAGCTGCGGCGCGTGGTCGAGCTCGCGGGCATGCTGGCGCACGTCGACTTCACCGAGCAGGACGTGGTGCGCGACTCCGAGGGCCGCAACCTCCGCCCCGACATGACCGTGCGTCTCGCGGGCGGCCGCACCATCGTCGTGGACTCGAAGGTCGCCCTCGTCGGCCTGCTCGAGGCCTTCGAGGCGGAGGACGATGCGGTGCGCGCCGAGCGCCTGCAGGCTCACGCGCGCCACGTGCGCCGGCACATCGACGACCTTGCCTCGAAGCGCTACTGGGACCAGTTCGCCTCGGCCCCGGAGTTCGTGGTGATGTTCGTGCCCTCGGAGGCCTTCTACCAGGCCGCCGTCGAGCAGGACTCGTTGCTCCAGGAGTACGCGTACGGCAAGGGCGTGGTGATCGCCACGCCCACCACGCTCGTGGCGATGCTGCGCACCGTCGCGCATGCGTGGAAGGAGGACGCGCTCGCGCGCGACGCGCAGCAGGTGCTGGCGCTCGGCAAGGAGCTGTACGAGCGGCTGTCGACCATGGCCGGGCACCTCGGCAAGGTGGGACGGGCGATCGACCAGGCGGGCAAGGCGTACAACTCGACCGTCGCCTCGCTCGAGTCCCGCGTGCTCGTGAGCGCGCGCCGCTTCGGCGACATGCAGCACCTCTCCACCGAGATGCCGGCGGTCGAGCAGGCCGAGACGGACATCCGGGTGCTCGCCGCGCCGGAGCTCGTCGACACCGAGGCCCTCGAAGCCGCCGACCACCGCTAGCCGCGTCGCTCAGCTCCCCGTAGGAGTGACCAACCTCCCAGAACCGTCAGCCACTACCCCGCAGCGGGACGGCGGGGGCGGGGCGGGATGGCGGGGGGGGATGGTGCTCAGGCGCGGACGGCGCGCTCGGCCTCCTTGGCCTTGAGGTCGGCGCGGATCTCGCGCGGCAGCGAGAACATGAGGTCCTCGGTCGCCGTACGCACCTCCTCGACGGTCTCGAATCCGCGGCCCGCGAGGTCGTCGAGCACGTCGCGCACGAGGATCTCCGGCACCGACGCTCCCGACGTCACGCCCACGGTCGCGACGCCGTCGAACCACTCGTCGCGGATCTCGGCGGCGCGGTCGACGCGGTACGCCGTCGCGGCGCCCGACTGCAGGGCGACCTCGACGAGCCGCACCGAGTTCGACGAGTTCGCGGAGCCGACCACGACCACGAGGTCGCAGTCCGGGGCCAGCTTCTTCACCGCGACCTGGCGGTTCTGCGTGGCGTAGCAGATGTCGTCGCTCGGCGGGTCCTGCAGCGCGGGGAAGCGCTCGCGCAGGCGACGCACGGTCTCCATCGTCTCGTCCACGGACAGCGTGGTCTGCGACAGCCACACGACGTTCTCGGGGTCGGGCACGTCCAGCCCGTCGACGTCCTCGGGCGAGTTGACGACGATCGTGTGCTCGGGCGCCTCGCCCGCCGTACCCTCGACCTCCTCGTGGCCGGTGTGGCCGATGAGCAGGATGGTGCGCTCGTCGCGCGCGAAACGGATGGCCTCCTTGTGCACCTTCGTCACGAGCGGGCACGTCGCGTCGATGGTGAGGAGGTTGCGCTGGTCGGCCGCCTCGCGCACCGCCGGCGAGACGCCGTGGGCGGAGAACACGACGCGCGCGCCCTCGGGGACCTCGTCCGTCTCGTCGACGAACACCGCGCCGCGCTCCGAGAGCGTCTCGACCACGTACTTGTTGTGGACGATCTCCTTGCGCACGTAGATGGGCGCGCCGTGGAGCTCGAGGGCCTTCTCGACCGCGATGACCGCGCGGTCGACGCCCGCGCAGTAGCCTCGCGGCGCGGCCAGCAGGACGCGCTTGGTGGTGGTGTCGGGCATGGCCTCCATCCTACGTGGCAGGCTGGGCCGCGTGACCGAGACCCCTGCCTCCCACACGCTTCCCGCCACCGCCGGCGAGACGTCCGCCGAGCGTCCGTGGCCGGTCCGCCACCTCTCCCCCAAGATCGGCGACTTCGTGTCCCGCCTGCCCGCGGTGTGGGTCGAGGGGCAGGTGCTCAACGTCAAGCGGTGGCGCCACCTCGTCTTCCTCACGCTGCGCGACACCGACGAGAACATGTCGATGTCCGCGACCATCCCCGCACGCGAGGCGGAGGCGCTCGGTGTGGACCTCGTCGACGGCACGCGCGTGGTGCTCCACGCCAAGCCCGAATGGTGGACGCGCTCCGGCTCGCTGCAGCTCGGCGGCCGCGCGATCCGCCAGGTGGGCCTCGGCGACCTGCTCGCGCGGCTCGAGGCCCTCAAGGAGGCGCTCGCCCGCGAGGGCCTGTTCGACCTGGACCGCAAAGTGCCGCTGCCCTTCATCCCGCGCGTGGTCGGCCTCGTGTGCGCGACGCAGGGCGACGCCGAGCACGACGTGGTCGAGAACGCGACCCGCCGGTGGCCCGGCGTCGCCTTCGAGATCCGCCGCGTCACCGTCCAGGGGCCCCGCGCCGTGCCGGAGACCACGGCGGCGATCCGCGAGCTCGACGCGGCCGAGGCGGTCGACGTCATCGTCGTCGCGCGCGGTGGCGGCTCGTTCGAGGACCTCCTGCCGTTCAGCGACGAGGCGCTCGTGCGCGCCGCGGCGAACTGTGAGACGCCGCTGGTCAGCGCGATCGGCCACGAGAAGGACTCGCCGCTGCTCGACCTGGTCGCCGACTGCCGCGCATCCACCCCCACCGACGCCGGCAAGCGCATCGTTCCCGACGCCGCCGCCGAGGCCCAGGGCATCGCGCGGTCGCGGCTGTCGATGGCCGCGGCGGTCGAGCGAGCGGTGGCGCGCGAGTCGGCCGGGCTCGCGGCGCTCCGCTCGCGCCCCGTGCTCGCCCATCCGCACGCGATGCTCGCGCCGTACGCGGAGGCCGTCGCGCGCCTGCGCGAGCGCAGCGCCGCCTCGGTGACGGCGCGCATCGACCGCGACGCCGCTGCGATCCGCGAGCTGACGGCCTCGCTGCGCGCGCTCAGCCCGCTCAGCACGCTCGAACGCGGCTTCGCGGTGGTGCGCGACGCCTCGGGCGGCGTCGTGCGCGACGCCTCGGACGTGCACGCCGGCGACGTGCTGCGCGTCAGGCTCGCACGCGGTGAGGTCGAGGCGGTCGCGCGGGGCTGAGCCGCCGCGATCAGCGCTTGGAGCCGAGCAGGACGTCCAGCGCGTCGGCCCGGGCGGACGACGTGGCGGGCTCCTGCCGGGGGTCCTGGACCGTGGCGGCCTCCGCCGCCGCGAACGCGGGCACCTCGGCCGCCGGCACGGCCGCGTCGACGGCGTCCGCGGCCGGTGCGGCCGGCGCCCACGTGCCGGCCTTGACCGCCGCCATGCGGGCGCGCGCCGCCTTGGCGTACTCCTTGTGCAGCTGACGCCCCAGGCGCGCGATGAGCGCGTCGGGCACCGCAGGGTTGTCGATGAGCGCGTAGACGACGTCGACGTTGCGGTCCTTGGCGAGGTCCTCGCGGATCTCGATCGGGATCGACTCGCGGCGGTTGCGCGCCAGGCCCATCCGCACGTCCGCCGCCGGGTCCTCGGCGAGGCGCAGCAGCGTCATGAGCGGCGTCCCCGCGTGCTCCGCGACCGCGGCGCGCACCTTCACCTCGGACGATCGGGCGAGCGTCTGGAGCTCCCCGTCCGTGACCCCTGCAGTGATGACCCGCTGCGCGCTCTGGCGTGCGGTCTGCTGTGCGCTGCTGTCGCTGAACATGTCCACCTCATCGTGTCGTCCGAGTCGTGCCCTATGAGAGCGCCCTGCTACGGGGGTATGACGCTGTTCTCGGCAGATCGCTCCTCGGCCTTAAGCGAGCGCGGGTACGGTAGCGGTCATGAGCGACGCCGCCGAGCCCTTCGACCGCCCCGTGGACGCCCTCTCGTACGAGGAGGCCCGCGACGAGCTCATCGCCATCGTCGCGAGGCTCGAGGCGGGCAGCGCCACCCTCGACCGGTCGCTCGGCCTGTGGGAGCGCGGCGAGGCCCTCGCCGCACGCTGCCAGGCGCTGCTCGACGGCGCCTACGAGCGCATCGCCTCCGCGCAGGGGGACGATGCGGCGGACGCCGGCATCGTGGGCGTGGTCGCCGAGGACGAGGACGAGCGATGAACGACCACGTGCTCGTCGTCGGCGAGGCCCTCGTCGACGTGGTGATGGGTCCCGACGGCACCGCCGCGCACCCGGGCGGCTCGCCCGCGAACGTCGCCCTCGGGCTCGCCCGCCTGGGACGCGACGTCGACCTGCTCACGCGCCTCGGGCTCGACCCCAACGGCGTGCTCGTCGCGGACCACCTCCAGGACGACGGGGTGCGCCTCGTGCCCGGCTCCGCGGGCCCGGGTCCGACCTCGGTCGCCACCGCGACGCTCGACGCGGGCGGCGCCGCGACCTACGAGTTCGACATCGCGTGGGAGCTCGCGGACGGCGTGCGCCTGCGCAACGCCCCGCTCGCGGTGCACACCGGCTCGATCGCGGCCGTGATGGCGCCGGGCGCGGAGCAGGTCCTCCGGCTCGTGCATGCGCTGCGCTTCAACTCGACCGTCACGTACGACCCGAACGTGCGGCCGTCGCTCATGGGCTCGCCCGACGACGCGCGCCCGGCGATCGAGCGGATGGTCGGGCTCGCGGACGTGGTGAAGGCCTCGGACGAGGACCTCGGCTGGCTGTACCCCGACCGCACGGTCGACGAGGCCGCGCGTGCGTGGGCCGGCATGGGGCCCGCCCTCGTCGTCGTGACCCGTGGGGGCGACGGCGCGACCGCGTTCACCCACGACGGCCGCGAGATCCACGAGCCGGCACCCGCGGTCACCGTCGCCGACACGGTCGGGGCCGGCGACTCGTTCATGGCGGGCCTCATCGACGGGCTCTGGGGCGCGGGCCTCCTCGGCCGCCCGCACCGGGACGCGCTGCGCGGGATGTCCGACGAGGCCGTCACGGGCCTTCTGCGGCCCTGCGCGCGGATCGCCGCGATCACGGTGTCGCGACCGGGCGCGAACCCGCCCACGCGCGCGGAGCTCGACGCGCCCTGACCCGTCCGACCGGCCCACCGGTCGGACCGCCCGGCCCGCGCATCGTCCCGTGCGAATCGTGTGCGATCTCGTCACGGCGGGCCCGATGCCGGGTCCTGCCATGCCACACTGGGCGCCATGACAACGGAGTTCCGCATCGAGCACGACACCATGGGCGAGGTCCGGGTCCCCGCCGACGCCCTCTACCGCGCGCAGACCCAGCGCGCCGTCGAGAACTTCCCCATCTCGGGCACCACGCTCGAGCGACGCCACATCGAGGCGCTCGCCCGCGTGAAGAAGGCCGCGGCCCGCGCGAACGCGGAGCTCGGGGTCCTCGAGCAGGACGTGGCCGACGCGATCGTCGCCGCCGCGGACGCGGTCGCCTCGGGCGCGCACGACTCCCACTTCCCCGTCGACGTCTTCCAGACCGGCTCCGGCACCTCGTCGAACATGAACACCAACGAGGTCATCGCGACGCTCGCGACGCGCGGACTCGGGCGCGACGTCCACCCGAACGACCACGTCAACGCGTCGCAGTCGTCGAACGACGTCTTCCCCACGTCGGTGCACGTCGCCGCGACCGCCTCGCTCGTGGGCGACCTCATCCCCGCGCTCGAGCACCTCGCAACCTCCCTCGAGGCGAAGGCCCAGGAGTTCGCGGACGTCTTCAAGTCGGGCCGCACGCATCTCATGGACGCGACCCCCGTCACGCTGGGCCAGGAGTTCTCCGGCTACGCCGCGGCCGTCCGCTACGGCGTCGAGCGCCTCATGGTCGCGCTGCCGCGCGTCGCGGAGGTCCCGCTGGGCGGCACGGCGGTCGGCACGGGCATCAACACGCCCGAGGGCTTCCCGCAGCGCGTCATCGCGCTGCTCGCGGAGGACACCGGGCTGCCCATCACGGAGGCCCGCAACCACTTCGAGGCGCAGTCCGCGCGCGACGGCCTGGTCGAGGTCTCGGGTGCGCTGCGCACCATCGCGGTGTCGCTCACCAAGATCTGCAACGACCTGCGGTGGATGGGCTCGGGCCCCAACACCGGCCTCGGCGAGATCCAGCTGCCCGACCTGCAGCCGGGCTCGTCGATCATGCCGGGCAAGGTCAACCCCGTGGTGCCCGAGGCGGTGCTCATGGTGTGCGCCCGCGTCGTCGGCAACGATGCGACGGTCGCCTGGGCCGGCGCGTCCGGCGCCTTCGAGCTCAACGTCCAGATCCCCGTGATGGCGCTCGGCACGCTCGAGTCGACCCGCCTGCTGGCGAACGCGAGCCGCGTGCTCGCGGACCGCACGGTGGACGGCATCGTCGCGAACGTCGACAAGGCCCGACGCCTCGCGGAGGCGTCGCCGTCGATCGTCACGCCGCTCAACCGCGTCATCGGCTACGAGAACGCCGCGAAGATCGCGAAGCACTCGGTCAAGGCCGGGCTGACGGTGCGCGAGGCGACCATCGACCTCGGCTTCGTGGAGCGCGGCGAGATCACCGTGCAGCAGCTCGACGAGCTGCTCGACGTCACCACCATGGTGGGGCGCCGCTAGCACCCGTGCTCTTCGCCTAGAATCGTCGGGTTCACGATCGCACCGCCGCGGGACGGCGGGCGCGGGAACAGCGTGCTGCCGCCCCGGGTTCCCCTCCCTGGAGGTGTCCTCATGTCACGCACCCGAATCCTCATCCTTGGCGGAGGCTATGTCGGCCTCTACACCGCCCTCACGCTCATGCGGAAGGCCAAGGACAAGGTCGACATCACCGTCATCGACCGCCGCCCGTACATGACGTACGCGCCGTTCCTGCCCGAGGTGGGCGCCGCGTCGATCGCGCCGCGCAACGCCGTCGTGCCGCTGCGCCGCGAGCTCGAGGGCGCGCGCATCCTCCAGGGCAAGATCGACTCGATCAACCACGCCGCCCGCACGGTCGTCGCGACCACCGACCTGGGCGAGGAGCTCACCGTCGAGTACGACGAGGTCGTCGTCGCGCTCGGCGCCGTGTCGCGCACGCTTCCCATCCCGGGCCTCGCGGAGGTCGGCATCGGCTTCAAGTACGTCGAGGAGGCCATCGCGCTGCGCAACCGCGTCCTCGGTCGCATCGCGCGCGCCGCGACCACCGACGACAAGGAGCTGCGCCGCAAGCTCCTCACCTTCGTGTTCGTCGGCGGCGGCTTCGCCGGCGTGGAGGCGTTCTCGGAGACCGAGGACATGGCCAAGGCCTCGCTGCGCTACTACCCCGAGCTGTCGGCCGACGACTTCAACTTCGTCATGGTCGAGGCCGCGCCGCGCATCCTCCCCGAGATGGGCCCCGAGATGGGCGCCTACACCGTCGAGGAGCTCGAGGCCCGCGGCATGCGCGTGCTGCTCGAAACGCGCCTGGAGAGCTGCGTCGACGGCCACGTCCAGCTGTCGAACGGCGAGAGCTTCGAGGCGGACACCGTCGTGTGGACCGCGGGCGTGAAGCCCTCCCCCGTCATCCAGTCGTCGGACCTGCCGCTGGGCCCGCGCGGTCACGTCAACACCGCGGCGACGCTCCAGGTGATCGACGAGCACGGCGTGCCGATCGGCAACGCGTGGGCCGCGGGCGACTGCGCGCAGGTCCCCAACCTCGTCGAGGACGAGGGCGACTGGTGCGCCCCCTCGGCGCAGCACGCGGTGCGCCAGGCCAAGCACCTGGGCGCCAACATCGCGCGCCGGCTCGACGGCCGCCCGCTCGAGCAGTACAAGCACAAGCACCTCGGCGTCGTGGCATCGCTCGGCCTCGGCAAGGGCGTCGCCACGACCATGGGCTTCAAGCTGCGCGGATGGCCGGCGTGGGTGATGCACCGCACGTACCACCTGCTCGCGATCCCGACGTTCAACCGCAAGGCGCGCGTGGCGCTCGACTGGACCGCCGCGGCCTTCTTCCGCCGCGACCTCGTGTCGATGGGCCGCATCCAGGACCCGCGCCGCGCCTTCGAGGAGGCCGCGCGCGGCTAGCCTCCGCGCCGCGAGAGACGCCGACGGGCCCCGGGGAGATCCCCGGGGCCCGTCGCTCGTCTCCGCCGGTCGTCCCCGATCCGGCGGGCTCGTCCTACGCCGCGGACACCTCGCGGCAGAGCTCCTCGACCACGCACGCGGCCTGCGCGTCGCGCACGGCCGCGTCGAGCGCGTCCGCGTCCAGCGCGTCCGAGGTCACCTGCACGACGCTGACGTCGAGCAGCAGGTCCTCGCGCACCACGGCGTGGGCCTCGTCGGGCCAGCCGGAGCGCTCGCGCAGGCACGCGGCGGTGTCCTGCGCGCTCAGGCGGGTCGCGAAGAGCCGCGAGTCCCCGCACGTGAGCACGCCGGCCTCGTAGGTGGCGCCCACGAAGGCGACCGAGTCGACCTGCGGCTCGCAGCCCTCCACCCAGGCGGCCATGAGGCGGCGGAAGCCGTCGACGCACATCGACCCGTCCGGGTGCTCGCCGATCACGACCGCGGCGCCGTGCACGGTGGCCAGGCGGACCTGGGTGTGGGGCGCGGCCGCGGCGATCGCCGCGACGTCGGTGAGGGCCTCGCGCGTGAGGGTCATGGGCGTCTCCAGGTGGGGCGGGGGCGGCCCCGCGGCCGCCCGGTGCGAGCCACTGTAGGCGGTGACGGCCAATTAACGCAACAGCCCTGTTGCGTTATCCGATTCCCCATGACAGATGTGACGCGTGGGGGCAGGGCGACGAGGCGGCCCCATCCTTCACACAGACACAACCCGTCACATCTGTCATTGGAAGTCGTCTCAGCAGGAGGCGATGGTCGGCTTCGCGGCGCGGCCCAGGCAGCAGTCCGTGGGGCACACGTCCTGCCACGGGCCGAGGTCCGTGAGGGCCTCGCGCTCGCGCGGCGTGCCGCCCGGCGCGACGTGGCGCTCCTCGACCAGGTCGATGAGCCCCGCGACGTACTGGGGGTCGACGCCGACGGTCGGGACGCGCACCGGCACGATGCCGCGCTCCTCGCACGTCTCGACGGCCTCGTTGTCGAGGTCCCACGCGACCTCCATGTGGTCCGACACGAAGCCGATGGGCGAGATGACCAGGCCCTTGACCGCATCGTCCAGCTTCTCGATGGCGTCGTTGATGTCGGGCTCGAGCCACGGGATCTCGGGCGAGCCCGAACGCGACTGGAACACGAGCGACCACGGCACGTCGGGGAACTCGTCGGCGACCCGGTCCATGACGAGCGCCGCGACCGCGCGCTGCTGCGCGACGTACCAGCCGCCGCCGGCGTACCACTCGTCCGCGCCGCCCGTGGGGACGTCCTCGCCCGACGGGAGCGACTCGCGCGGGCCGGAGACGTCGGCCGCCGCGGTGGGGATGGAGTGCGTCGCGAACATCACGTGGGCGCCCTCGAGCAGGCCCTGCTCGCGCAGCGAGGCGAGGCCGCCGCGCACGGCGTCGACGTTGGGGTTCACGAAGCCGGGGTGGTCGAAGTACTGGCGCACCTTGTCGAGCTCGAGCTCGCCCTCGAGGCCGGTCTCCGCGAGCGCGGTCGCGAGGTCCTCGCGGTACGCACGGCAGCCCGAGTAGCTCGAGAACGACGTGGTCACCAGGACCAGCACCTTGCGGTGGCCGTCGGCGTGCAGCTCCTTGAGCGCATCGGCGAAGTACGGCGCCCAGAAGCGGTTGCCCCAGTACACGGGCAGGCCGAGGCCGCGCTCCGCGATCTCCGCCTCGAGCGCCGCCTTGAGGTCGCGGTTCTGGTCGTTGATGGGGCTGATGCCGCCGAAGTGGCGGTAGTGGTGGGCGACCTCCTCGAGGCGCTCGTCGGGGATCCCGCGGCCGCGGGTGACGTTGCGCAGGTACGGGATGACGTCGTCCTGACCCTCCGGGCCGCCGAAGCCGGCCAGGAGGATCGCGTCGTAGGTGGTCGCCGGCACCGTGCGGGACGATGCGGCGAGCGGGGGGAGCGACGATGCGGCGGTCATGAGGCGAGCACCTCCACGGCCTCGGCGGTCGTCACGCGACGACCGGTGTAGAACGGCAGCTCCTCGCGCACGTGGCGACGAGCCTCGGTGTAGCGCAGCTCCCGCATCATGTCGACGAGGTCGGTGACCTCGTCGGCCTCCATGGGGAGGAGCCACTCGTAGTCGCCGAGCGCGAAGGCCGCGACGGTGTTGGCGACGACGCCCTTGAAGGCGGCGCCCTTGATGCCGTGGTCGCGCAGCATCACCGAGCGCTCCTCCTCCGGCAGGAGGTACCACTCGTACGAGCGCACGAACGGGTAGACGGTGAGCCAGTCGCGCGGACGCTCGCCGCGCAGGAAGCCCGGCACGTGCCGCTTGTTGAACTCGGCGTCGCGGTGCACGCCCGCGGCCGACCAGGTCAGGGTGGTCTCGGCGAGCAGCTCGGTGGCGCGCAGCTCGCGCAGCGCGAGCTGCAGGTCCTCGAGCACGGGGCCGTGGATCCACAGCATCACGGTGCCGTCGGCGCGCAGTCCGGACACGTCGTAGATGCCGCGCAGCGTGACGTCGTGGTCGGCCAGCTCGGCGACCGCGGCGTCGAAGTGCTCGACGACCTCCGCGAGCTCCTCGTCGGGGGCGTGGAGCATGCCGTCGAGGACGGCGAACAGGGTGAAGCCTGAGGGGTTCTCGGTCATGCGCACCATCTTCCGATGGATTGGTCCCGCGTGGGAAATCGCTGGGACCTAGGTCCTGGGCGTCGCGGCCCCCACGATCGCGGCCAGCCCGGACAGCCCTGCCGCCACACCCACGAGCTCGAGGCCGGGCAGCGGGCGCGTGTCGCTCACGCGGGCGGGCGACGCGTCGGGCCATTCCACCAGCCGCGACGCGCGGACACGTGACTCCGGCAGGTCGACGCCCAGCAGGCGGTTCGCGTCCGGCAGCGCGTGCGCGAGCAGGTCCTCCCCCGGCTCGCCGAGCGCGTAGGACAAGCGCACCACGTGACGGCCGCCGGCGGCGTCGCGCAGCCAGGGCCACTTGGCGGTCGCGTGCGTGAGCGCCTTGGCGCGGGTGACGCCGCCGAGCGCGAGCACGCCGGTGCCTCGCGGGGAGGCGTCGAGCTCGGGTGCGTCGAGGACCAGCGTGGCGAGCGCGACGCGGCGCTCGACGGGCGGTTCCGGGAGGCCCGGCACGAGACGATGCGCGACGGGGCGCGGCACCGCGAGCACGAGCGTGTCGGCGACGAGGGTGCCGCCGCCGGCGCGCACGCGCCACGCGCCGTCGAGGTGCTCGGCGGACTCGGCGGCGGTGCCGACGACGAGGCGCACGCCCGCCTCGCGCGCGGAACCCGCGAGCGCGTCGGTGAGGCGCCACATGCCGCCGCGGATGCCCATGACCGCCGAGCCCGCGGGCGCGAGGCGGCGGCGCCGGCGCGCGAGCTCGAGGAGGCTGCCCGCGTCACGCAGCTGCTGCGGCAGGCTCGGGTCGATCGCCGCGAGCGGCAGCTCGTCGAGAGGCCGCGAGTACACGCCCTGGAGCACGGGCGCGACGAGCAGCTCGGCGACCGGCTCGCCCAGCCGCGCCCGCACGAGCGACCCGACCGTCGCATCGTCCGCCACCTCGCCGAGGGGGCGGGAGCGCTCGAGCGCGGCCTCGGCCGCCGGGCCCCATCCGATGATGCGGCGCACGTCGGTGAGCAGCGGGCGGGTCGGGATGCCGAGCCAGCCGGTGGTGGGAAGGGGGTACGCGCGCTCCGGCGTCACCACCCACGCGGGCGCGCGCGTGGGCGCGACGAGGTCGCCACCGAGCCCGAGCTCGCGGGCGAGGCCCTCGACGGCCGGGGTGCGGGTGGCGAAGGACTCGGCGCCGGCGTCGACGGTGAGGCCCTCGACCTCGACGGAGCTGACGCGGCCGCCCCAGCCCTCCCCCGCCTCGAGGACGGTGACCACGGCGCCGCGGCGCGCGTGACGGCGCGCGGCGAGCAGACCCGAGACCCCGCCGCCGACGACGAGGACCCGCTCAGCCACGCGTGTGGACGAGGTCGACGATGCGCTGGAGCTGGTCGGGGTCGGTCTCCGGCGGGACGCCGTGGCCGAGGTTGACGACGTGGCCCGGGGCCTCCGCGCCACGGGCGAGGACGTCGAGCACGTGCGCCTCGAGCACCTCGGCGGGCGCGCCGAGGCGCGCGGGGTCGATGTTGCCCTGCAGCGGGTATGCGCCGCCCAGGAGGCGCGAGGCCTCGTCGAGCGGGAGCCGGTAGTCGACGCCCATGACCGTGGCGCCTGCCTCGGCCATGGGGCGCAGCAGGTGCGAGCCGTGCGCCGCGAAGTGGATGCGCGGCACCGGCAGGTCCTCGACCGCCGCGAGGGCGGCGGCGGAGCCGGGGCGGCAGTGCGCCTCGTAGTCGGCGGCCGCGAGCGAGCCGGCCCACGAGTCGAAGAGCTGGACCGCGGAGGCGCCCGCGAGGACCTGGGCGCGCAGGAACAGGCCCGCGGCGCGCGACGTCCACGCGGTGAGCGCGTCCCAGACCTCCGGCGCCTCGATCATGAGGCGGCGGGCGCCGAGGTGGTCGCGCGAGGGGCGGCCCTCGACCATGTACGCGGCCAGCGTGAAGGGTGCGCCCGCGAAGCCGATGAGCGGCGTGCCGCCCAGCTCCGCGACGGTGAGGCGGACGGCCTCGCGGATGGGCTCGAGCGACGCGTCGAACGCGCCGCCGTCGCCGGCCTCGCCGAGCGCGGGCAGCGCCTCGACGTCGGCCATCGTGCGGATCGGGCGCTCGAAGACGGGGCCCACGCCGGCGGCGATCTCGACGCCCACGCCGGCCACCTTCATGGGCACGACGATGTCGGAGAAGAAGATGCCCGCGTCGACCCCGTAGCGGCGCACGGGCTGCAGCGTGATCTCGGCCGCGAGCGCGGGCGTGAGGCAGGACTCGAGCATCGTGGTGCCGCGGCGCGCCTCGAGGTACTCGGGCAGTGAGCGGCCCGCCTGGCGCATGAACCAGACGGGACGATGCGACGGACGCTCCCCCTTCAGCGCGGCGAGGAGCGGGGCGTCGGCGACGCGGCCGTCGACGAGGGGATGCGAGGCGGGCAGGGCGGACACGCCCTCAATTCTGCCCTGTCATGGTCCCGTGTCAGAATTGTGGGCGTGTCCCTTGTGTCCCTCGTCGCCTCGCACCGCAATCGCGACCTCGCCGTGCTCGAGCAGCTCCAGGTCGGCGCCGACGCGCTGGCCGCCGAGCTGATCGCCGCCGGCGGCTCCGTGGCGGGAGCCGTCGTGCTCCCCACGTGCAACCGCTTCGAGGTGTACGTCGACACCGAGGACCCGGCCGCCGCCCGCCGCGAGGTCGTGGAGGCGATCGCCCGCGCGAGCGCGCTCGACCCGTCCACCATCGAGGGCGCGATGTCGCCGTACGAGGACGACGACGCGATCCACCACCTGCTGTCCGTCACCTCGGGCCTCGAGTCGATGGTCGTGGGCGAGCGCGAGATCAGCGGCCAGGTGCGCCGCGCGCACCTCGAGGCCCAGCGCCGCCAGCAGCTCACCCCGCGCCTCGACCGCCTGTTCCAGTCCGCGCTGCGCACGTCGCGCGTCGTCGCATCGTCCACCGGCCTGGGCACGTCCGGCCGTTCGGTCGTGTCCGTCGCGCTCGACCTCGCCGACGAGTCCGTCGCCTGGGACGGCGCACGCGTCCTCATCATCGGCACCGGCGCGCTCGCCGAGACCGCGGTCGGCACCCTGCACGGCCGCGGCGCGAGCGTCGACGCGGTGTTCTCCCCGTCCGGCCGCGCGCACGAGTTCGCGCTGCGTCACGGCATCGACGCGGTCGAGCTCGAGGGGCTCGAGCTCGCGGTGCGCGAGGCCGACGTGGTGTTCGCGTGCTCGGGCGGCGAGTCCGTCGTGCTGACGCCCGCGCTGGTCGCGTCCGCGCGTCACGGCCTGGATTCCCCGCTCACGCTCATCGACCTGGCGCTGCACCGGGACATCGCACCCGGCGTGGGCGACCTCCGCGGCGTCACCGTCATCGGTCTCGACGACGTGGGCGCGCACGCCCCCGGCGAGGCCGTCGGCGCGATCGACGCCGCGCGATCGATCGTGGCCCACGCGGTCGCGCGCTTCGGCGACGGCGAGAACGCCCGCTCGCTGGACCCCGCCGTGGTCGCGCTACGCGAGCACGTCTTCGGCCTCCTCGAGCGCGAGGTCGCGCGGGTCCGTCCCGCGGCGGGCGCCCCGCAGGAGGCGATCGACCGCGCCGACGAGGTCGAGCTCGCGCTGCGCCGCTTCGCCAAGACGCTGCTCCACACGCCGACGGTGCGGGCCCGCGAGCACGCGCAGGCGGGCGAGGCGAACCAGTACCTCGAGGCGATCCGCGCGCTCTACGGGATCGACGTCGCCGTGCCGGACGACGCCTGCCCCGCGCCGGAGATCGACGCGGAGGCCGGCCCGCACGCGTGATCGCCGCCCGCATTTAGCGCACGACCGCGTTTCCAAATACCCCTCCGATGGGCTAGGTTAGGCAGGCCTTACCGACGCGCCCTGCCGCGCGGCCCACCGACCCGAGGAGTGCGATGCGCAAGCGTGCCGTCATCGCGGTCCTGTGCCTGGTCGCGCTCGGCGTCGCGATCGCGCTGTCGCTCGCGGTCGGCTCGCGATCGATCGACCTCGGCACGGTCTGGCAGGCGCTCACGGACCTCGACCCCCAGGACCCGGAGCAGCTCATCGTGAGCGAGCTGCGGGTCTCGCGCACCGTGATCGGAGTCCTGGCAGGCGCGGCGCTCGGCGTCGCGGGCGCGCTCATGCAATCCCTCACGCGCAACCCGTTCGCGGACCCTGGGCTCCTGGGCATCAACGCGGGCGCCGCGCTCGCCGTCGTGATCGGCCTCGCGACGGGGCTCGCAACCTCGTACGCCACGCAGGTGCCCGTCGCCTTCGTCGGCGCGGGCCTCGCCGCGGTGCTCGTCTACGCGATCGGTGCCCGGGGCGCGGCCGCCGGCGCGCCGGTGCGCCTCGCGCTGGCCGGCGTCGCGCTCACGGCGCTCATCTCATCCGTGACGTACGCGATCCTGCTGCTCAACGACGAGACGATCGAGCAGTACCGACTCTGGGTCGCGGGCTCGCTGACCGGCCGCCAGAACTACGACGTCACCGCGCTCGCATGGATCGTCGTCGTCGCGATCCTCGCGGGCCTCGTCGCGTCGCGTCAGCTGCAGGCGATCGCGCTGGGCGAGGACGCGGCCCGTGCGCTCGGCGTGAGCATCGGCACGACGCGCACCGCCATCATCCTCATCGTCACCCTGCTCGCGGGCGCCGCTACGGCCGCCGCAGGACCCATCGTGTTCGTCGGCCTCGCGGTGCCGCACCTTGCCCGTGCGCTGGTCGGCGCCTCGCTGCCGTGGCTGCTGGTCATCAGCGCGCTGGGGGGTGCCGCCCTCGTGCTCGTGTGCGACGTCATCGGCCGCGTCATCGCACCCCCCGGCGAGATCGGCGTCGGCATCACCACCGCATTCATCGGCGGCGCGATCTTCGCGCTCATGGCGCGACGCATGAAGGTCGTGGAGCTATGAGGACCCTGACGCTCGGCCCCGTGGGGATCACCACGCACCGCCGCACCTTCGCGGTGGGCCTCATCATGTCGGCCGCCCTCGCGGCGCTGCTGGTCTTCGCCCTCATGCAGGGGCAGTCGAACATCACGGTGCTGGACTCGCTCAGGGCCGCCGTCGGGATCCCCGTGGGTGCCCCCGCCGACTTCATCGTGGGCCAGGTCCGCGCGCCGCGCGCGCTCACGGCCGTGCTCGTCGGCGCGATGCTCGGGCTGTCGGGCGCGATCCTGCAGTCCCTCACGCGCAACCCGCTCGCGTCCCCGGACTTCATCGGCATCTCGGCGGGCGCGGGCGCGGGCGCGGTGCTCACGCTGTGGCTCGTCGGCGCGACCTCGCTGTGGGTCACGGCAGCGGGCGCCGCCGTGGGCGCGCTCACCGTCGCCGCGCTCATCTTCGCTCTGTCCTTCAAGCGGGGCATCGTGCCCCTTCGTCTCATCCTCGCGGGAATCGGCATGGGCTTCGTCGCGCAGGCCGCCACCCAGTACTTCCTCACGCGGATGGACGTGCACGAGGCGAGCAACGCGCTCGGCTGGCTCGTCGGCTCGGTCACCGGGCGCACGTGGACGCACGTGACCGTCGCCGCCGCCGTCCTCGCGATCCTCCTGCCGCCGGTTCTGTGGCACGCCCGAGCGTTGCGCACCATGGAGATGGGCGACGATGCCGCGCGCGCGTTGGGCATTCGAGTGGCCGCCGCACGCGGGATGCTCGCCGTGTGCTCGGTGCTGCTCGCGGCCGGCGCCGTCGCCATCACCGGTCCCATCGGCTTCATCGCGCTCGTCGCGCCCGCCATCGCGCTGCGCCTCACCCGCAACGCGGGCGTCACCCTCATCCCATCCGCGCTCATGGGTGCACTGCTGCTGCTGGCGGCGGACCAGGTCGCGCAGATGATGCCCACCACCGTCCAGCTTCCCGTCGGCGTGTTCACCGCCGCCGTGGGCGCCCCGTACCTGCTGTGGCTCGTGTGGCGCGCATCCCGAGGAGGTCCCGCATGACCAGGTTGCAGGCACGCAATGCCGTCATCGGCTACGGCGGCGATCCCATCGTCCGTGGCGTCGATGTCGAGGTGCCGGACGGCCGTATCACCGCGATCGTCGGCCCCAACGGCTGCGGCAAGTCGACGCTCCTGCGCGCGCTCGTGCGCCTGCTGCATCCGACCGAGGGCACGATCCTGCTCGACGGCGAGGACATCCACCGCATGCATACCCGCGACGTCGCGCGGCGGGTAGGCCTGCTCCCCCAGTCGCCGATCGCCCCCGCCGGCATCACCGTCAAGGAGCTGGTCGCGCGCGGCCGCACCCCGCACCAGAAGGTGCTGCGGCCGTGGAGCGCCGAGGACGAGACCGCCGTGCTGTCGGCCCTGCACTCGACCGCGCTCACCGACATCCAGGACGCCGTGGTCGACGAGCTGTCGGGCGGTCAACGGCAACGTGCCTGGATCGCGATGACGCTGGCGCAGGACACCCCGGTGATGATCCTCGACGAGCCGACGACGTACCTCGACATCGCGCACCAGTACGACGTCATGGACCTGCTCCACCGGCTCAACACCCGCCAGGAGCGCACCATCGTCATGGTCGTCCACGACCTCCACCAGGCCGCGCGCTACGCCCACCACGTCATCGCGATGCGCGACGGCGTGGTGGCGGCCGCCGGCGCCCCCGCCGACGTCTTCACCGAGGACCTCATCCGCGAGGTGTTCGCGCTCGAGGCCCGTGTGCTCGCCGACCCCGTCACCGGCACCCCGCTGGTGGTTCCCGCGCACGGCCCGGGGGGCGCGCGATGACCCGCGCCCCCGCCTCGCACCCCGACCGTCCCGACCGTCCCAACGACCCATCCCCCGAAAGGACAGGCATGTTCACCACCACCAAGCGCCGCGCCGGCGCGATCGGCATGGCCGCGGCCGCGGCCCTCGCGCTCGCCGCGTGCGCGTCGAGCACCACCGACGAGGCCGGCTCGAGCACCTCCGCCGAGCCCGCCGCCACCGAGGAGACCTCGGCCGCGTTCCCCGTGACGCTCGACACCGCCATGGGCGAGGTCACCGTCGAGTCCGAGCCCCAGCGCGTCGTCACGCTCGGCTCGCACGAGCACGAGTACCTCTACGCGCTCGGCGTCGCCCCCGTCGCGGTGCCGGAGTCCTGGCAGGGCTACGAGCTCGGCACCGCCCCGTGGGCGGACGCGGACCGCATCGCGGCCGGAGCGGAGCCCGAGACCTTCACGCCCGGGGACACCTACGACGCCGAGCTCATCGCGTCCTTCGAGCCCGATCTGATCGTCGCGACCTACCCGAGCCACACGATGACCCAGGAGGAGTTCGACCTGCTCTCCGGCATCGCCCCCGTGGTGACCCGCCCCGGCACCGGCGCCGACGGCGTCGAGACCGTCGAGTGGGGTGTGTCGCTCGCCGACGAGCTCACCCTGCTCGCGGCCGCCACCGGCACCTCCGACAAGGCGGAGGAGATCATCGCCGACGTCGACGCCCAGTTCGCCGCGGCACGCGAGGCGCACCCTGAGTGGGAGGGCCTGACCTCGCAGGTGGGCTTCTTCTGGGAAGGCAACGCCGGCGTGTACGCCTCGACCGATGTGCGCAACCAGTTCCTGGCCCAGCTCGGTTTCGACGTGACAGCAGTGCCCGGCAGCGAGACGTTCCTGTCGATCAGCGCGGAGCAGCTCGACATGCTCGGCGACCTCGACACGCTCGTGTGGCAGGTCGCGTCCAACCCCGACGCCCGCACGTCCCTCGAGTCGCTGCCGCTCTTCGGGACGCTCAACACCACCGCGACGGGCGGCAACGTGTGGCTGACCGAGTCCGAGCTCGAAGGCGCGTTCTTCGCGAACTCCCCCTCGTCGATCCCGGTCGCCCTGGAGGGCATGGTGCCGCTGCTCGAGGGCGCGGTCGACGGCGGTTCAGCCGCCGAGTAGTCGCACCCTGACAGCGACGATGCCCGGCTCCCCTCGCGGGGGCCGGGCATCGTCGCATCCGAGGCCGAGCGCGGCTAGAGGTCGAGCCTCTCCAGCATGTCGGTGACCAGCGCCGCCACCGCCGAGCGCTCGGAGCGCTCGAGCGTCACGTGCGCGAACAGCGGGTGGCCCTTGAGCGCCTCGATGACCGCCGCGATGCCGTCATGACGGCCCACGCGGAGGTTGTCGCGCTGCGCCACGTCGTGCGTGAGGACCACGCGCGACTGCTGGCCGATGCGCGACAGCATCGTGAGGAGCACGTTGCGCTCGAGCGACTGCGCCTCGTCGACGATCACGAACGCGTCGTGGAGCGAGCGGCCGCGGATGTGCGTGAGCGGCAGCACCTCGAGCATGCCGCGCGCCATCACCTCCTCGAGCACCTCGCTCGAGACCATCGCGCCGAGCGTGTCGAAGACCGCCTGCGCCCAGGGGTTCATCTTCTCGGCGGCGTCTCCCGGCAGGTAGCCCAGGTCCTGGCCTCCCACCGCGTAGAGCGGCCGGAAGACCATGATCTTCTTGTGCAGCCGGCGCTCCATCACCGCCTCGAGGCCCGCGCACAGGGCGAGGGCGCTCTTGCCGGTGCCGGCCCGCCCGCCCATCGACACGATGCCGACGGACTCGTCGAGCAGCAGGTCGATCGCGATGCGTTGCTCGGCCGAGCGGCCGTGGACCCCGAACACCTCCTGGTCGCCGCGGACCAGCCGCACCGCGCCGTCCTCCGTCACCCGGCCGAGCGCGCTGCCGCGGCCCGCGTGGATGACGAGGCCGGTGTGCACCGGCAGCGCGCTGAGGTCCTCGCCGCACAGCGCCGGGTCCGGGGTGGGCAGCGACTCGTGCTCCCACAGGCCCGCCATCTGCTCGTCGGAGATCTGGATCTCGCGCATGCCGGTCCAGCCGGACTCGACCGCGAGCTCCGCGCGGTACTCCTCCGCCTCGATGCCCAGCGCCGAGGCCTTGACGCGCATCGGCAGGTCCTTCGACACGACCGTGACGTCGTGGCCCTCCGCCGCGAGGTTCGCGGCCACGGCCAGGATGCGCGTGTCGTTGTCGCCCAGACGGAAGCCCGACGGCAGCACCTCCGTGTCCGTGTGGTTGAGCTCGACGCGCAGCGTGCCGCCGCTGGAGTTGACGTCGACCGGCTCGTCAAGCTTGCCGTTGCTGACACGCAGCTCGTCGAGCATGCGCAGCGCCGAGCGCGCGAAGTAGCCGAGCTCCGGGTGGTGCCGTTTCGCCTCGAGCTCCGTGATGACGACCACGGGCAGGACCACCGCGTGCTCCGCGAACCGCTTCAACGCACGCGGATCGGACAGGAGCACCGACGTGTCCAGCACGAACGTGCGGACCGCCGTCTGCGCGACGGCGTCGGTCTCGGTGGCGGGGACGGTGCTAGGCGAGGTGGTCAACAGGGCTCCCAGCGTTCAGGCCGCAGGGCGCCAATCGCCCTGTCGGCGATTGTCTACGTTCGCATCCCGGCGATGCGACGTCGTTGCGTTACCACGAGGCCGACGCTACGCCGATATCCACCCGCGCTGGGAGACACGCCGCGAAGAGTTCACACAGATGTAACTTGCAACCCGCGCTCGGGCGTGTCCGATTCGTCAGGGGGCGGCAGGTCTGCCTGCGGGGACGATGCGCCCACCCCCGAGCGCCCCTCCACGCGCGCGAGGCGCTCCTCCAGACGCGGCTCGGCGTGTCGCGCGCGACACGCCGATGGGGCACCCCGGCGAACCGGACCGCGCACGGGCCCGCGTGGAGAGATCCCCGGGGGTCAGCGCCCGAGCCGGCGCTCGCGCTGGGAGAAGTCGCGCAGCGCGCGCAGGAAGTCGATGCGCCGGAAGTCCGGCCAGTAGGCCTCGCAGAAGTAGAACTCCGAGTGCGCGCTCTGCCACAGCAGGAAGCCTCCGAGACGCTGCTCGCCCGACGTGCGGATGACGAGGTCCGGGTCCGGCTGGCCCTTGGTGTAGAGGTGGTCCGCGATGTGCTCGACCGAGAAGTCCTCGGCGACCTCCTCGAGCGAGTGCCCGGCGTCCACGCCGGCGCGCAGGAAGCTGCGCACGGCCTCGGCGATCTCGTGCCGGCCCCCGTACCCGACCGCGACGTTGACGTGCAGCCCGGGCGCGTCCATCGTGCGCTCGACCGCGGCGGAGATCCGCCCCGCCGTCTCCGGCGGCAGCAGGGAGGCGTCGCCCACGTGGCGGAGGCGCCACCGGCCGTCGTCTGCGAGGTGCTCGACCGCGGTGGCGATGATCTCGAGCAGCGGCGCGAGCTCCTGCGGGTCGCGCTGGAGGTTGTCGGTCGACAGCATCCACAGCGTCACGACCTCGACGCCGGCGTCCTGCGACCACTCGAGCACCTCGGTGATCTTGTCGGCGCCGCGCTGGTGCCCGTGGGACGCGGACGCGCCGGTCTGCCTGGCCCAGCGACGGTTGCCGTCGAGGATCACGCCGATGTGCCGCGGCGGCTTCCCCGTCCGCTTGAGGGTGCGCGCCAGCCGCTTCTCGTACGTGCCGTACAGCAGCGAGCTGAGACCCATCGACGTCCGTTCCTGATCGTGCCCGGCCTGCGCGCGGGCGGTGCGTCAACCGTACTCCCGGCGCATAACCTACGGTATCGTAGGTTCATGGCAGAGAACCTCCCCGTGCCTGGTAAGCCGCTCCTGCGCGGCTGGCTCCACCTGGGCGCCGCCCCGCTCGCGCTGGTCGCCGGGCTCATCCTCACGGCCATCGCCCCCACGCTCGCAGGGCGCGTCTCGTTCGCGATCTTCACGCTCACCGCGGTGATGCTGTTCGGGACCTCGGCGGTCTACCACCGCGGCGACTGGTCCGACACGACCCGGGGCGTGCTGCGCCGCATGGACCACGCCAACATCTTCCTCATCATCGCGGGCACGTACACGCCGCTCACGGTGCTGCTGCTCGAGCCGCCCACCAGCGTGTGGGTGCTCGCCGTCGTGTGGGGCGGGGCGCTCCTGGGCCTGCTGTTCCGCGTGATCTGGCTGGGCGCGCCGCGATGGATGTACGTGCCCATCTACGTCGCGCTCGGGTGGGTCGCGATCGGCTTCATCGGCCCGTTCTACGAGGCGGGCGGCGCGGCCGTCGTCACCCTCGTGATCGTGGGCGGCCTCTGCTACACGGTGGGCGCGATCATCTACGGCACCAAGTGGCCCCGCGGATCCCAGAAGTACTTCGGGTTCCACGAGATCTTCCACGCGCTAACGATCGCCGGGTTCACCTGTCACTTCATCGCCGCCTCCATCGCGGCCTTCGCCGTCGCCTGACCCCGTATCGTCCGGGGACGATGCGGCGGCGTCCTGCTCGCGCTCGGCCGCCTCGCGCGCGGCCTGCGCCCGCACCTTGCGCAGGTGCTTGCTGAGCGACAGGAACAGGAGCACGCCGGCGACGACGAGCCCGAAGGTGACGACGAAGGCAAGGAAGCCCGGGCCGCCGGTGAAGTCTGAAGCCATGTCCACCTCTCTGACCGGACTATCCTGCCTCATCATGAGCACCCCCGAGTCCGAGCAGGACGAGCACTCGTCCGGAGCGCTGCCCCGCCTGAGCCCCCGCCAGTGGATCCTGGTCGCCGTCGGGCTCGCCGCGCTCATCGGCGCGGTGGCCTGGTACGCGCTCGTCGCCGCGCACGAGCCGGTCCGCTGGAAGGACGTGGGCTTCTCCGTCGCCTCCCCGACCGAGGTGACGGTGACGTACGACGTCTACCTCTACGACGAGACCGACGTGCACTGCGCCGTGCGCGCGCTCAACCCGCGCTTCACCGAGGTCGGGGTCGCGACGCAGCGGGTGACGTACGCCGACGGCGCGCAGCAGCGCCTCACCGCCACGATCACCACCACCGAGGAGGCGACGACCGCGCAGGTGCAGTACTGCGTGCCGGTCGGCTGACGGTGTGACGCCGTCCACGGGACTTGGGCCCGTCGCAGGGCCCTTGGTATCGTGGCTCACCTTGTCACACGAGGAGGCAACGAACGTGACCGAGACCACCGGGACCTGGCTCACCCAGGAGGCGTACGACCGTCTCCAGGCGGAGTACGACGAGCTCGTCAACGTCAAGCGCGCCGAGATCGTCAAGGAGATCGACGAGCGCCGCCAGGAGGGCGACCTCAAGGAGAACGGCGGCTACCACGCGGCCCGCGACGAGCAGGCCAAGATGGAGGCCCGCATCGAGGAGCTCCGCCACAAGCTCGCCAACGCGCACGTGGGCGAGGTCGAGTTCTCCGGCACCATCGACGCCGGCACGGTCGTGACCGCCGAGGTCATGGGCCGCGAGATGAAGTTCCTCGTGGGCTCCCGCGAGATCGCCGAGGGCACCGACCTCGACGTGTTCAGCGCGCAGTCGCCCCTCGGCGCCGCGCTCCTCGGTCGCACGGCCGGCGACGAGACCTCGTACGTCGCGCCCAACGGCAAGGAGATCACCGTCAAGGTGCTCCACGCGGAGCCCTTCGGCGGCTAGTCCCCGTTGAAGTAGCGCCCGCCGGGCTCCAGGTCGTCGATGAGGTCCGGCACGGTCACCAGCGTGTAGCCCGCCGCGATGAGGTCGTCGATGATCGCCGCGTAGGCGGCCCGCGTGGTCTCGTGGATGTCGTGGGACAGGATGATCGCGTTGCGGTGCGCCGCGGCGACCACCCGCTCGTGGACGATCCCCGCGTCCTTGTCCTTCCAATCCTCGGGATCCACGTCCCAGAGGATCTGCGACAGGCCGAGCTCGGCCGCCACGGCGGCCACGGCGTCGTCCGTCGCACCGTACGGCGGTCGCACCAGCGCGGGCGCCACGCCCGCCGCGGCCTCGATCGCGTTCGAGGTGGACTCGAGCTCCTCGCGGATACCGTCCGCGTCGAGGCGGGTGAGCTGCGGGTGGTCCCACGAGTGGTTGCCGAGCGCATGCCCCTCGTCGGCCATGCGCTGCACGAGCGCGGGGTTGGCCGCGACGTTCTGCCCGACCATGAAGAACGTCGCCTTCACGCCGCGGTCCGCGAGGAGGTCGAGCAGGTCGGCGGTGCCCGCGACGGGGCCGTCGTCGAACGTGAGCGCGATGCACTGCTCGACCGAGCAGTCCGTGTCGTCGCCGAGCGTCTGGGTCTGGCGGGACGATGCGCCGGTCGGGGCGGTCACCGGGGCCGTCGCGGTCGGCGTCGGCGAGGGCGGCGGCTGCACGTCGGGGTCCGACGGCTCGAGCGCGGCCGTCCGTGCGGCCTCGCCGAAGTCCGAGAGCAGGCCCTCGGCCTCGACCTCGATGCCGACCGGGGTCACCGAGGAGGCCACCTGCGCGCGGTCGAACTCGACCCACAGGTTGCCGTCGGGGGTGAAGGCGACGGAGTCGAAGGCCTCGAGCTCGCCGTCCATCTGGTCGTAGAGCCTCTGGTTGTCGACGCGCGGGTCCTCCTCCCCCGCGGCGATGATGCGGTCGAGCAGCTCGGCGATCGCCTCGGGCTCCACGAGGTCCGCGACGGGGCGAGCCTCGCGCGTCGCGAGGTCCAGCCACACCGTCCGGGAGCTGCCGTCGAAGGTGTCCCCGCCGACCTCGGCGCTGACGAGCCGGACCCCCAGCACGTCGGGCGAGGACCCCACGAGGCTCCACGACACCGTGAGCTCGGGCTTCACGTCGGCGTCGTCGGGGACCTCGTACTGCTGGAAGGCCTCGATCCTGAGCTGGATGGCGTCCCGCAGCGCCTGGGTGAGGTCCGCGCCGTTCGGGAAGGTAGGCACGGCCACGTAGGTGTAGCTGCCGACCTCGAGGCTCTCCGCGACCTGCACGTCGATGCCGGCGACGATGCTCGGGTCCACGGTGACGAGCTCGGGGGCGACGAACGCCTCCCCGGTCGCCTCCGCCGAGGCGGACGGCGAGGGCGACGGCGACTCGCCGGTGCCCGAGCACGCGGTGGCGACGAGCAGCAGGGCGGCGAGCGGGGCGACAACGCGCATGGGGGCCTCCGTAGCAGGGGTGACCCTAGGCTAGCGGCGCTCGAGCAGCACGACCGCCTCGTAGTGGGCCGTGTGCGGGAACATGTCGAGCAGCCGGCCGCGCACCGGCGCGAGCGACGGCATCGCGGCGAGGTCGCGCGCGAGCGTCACGGCGTTGCAGCTCGAGTAGACGACGGTCCGCACGCCGGAGGCCTCGAGCCAGCCGGCGAGCTCCGCGCCGATCCCCCGCCGCGGCGGGTTGACGATGACGAGGTCGGGCACGAGCTCCTGCTCGCTCGCCCACATCGTCGCGTCCGCGGCGACGAACAGCGCCTCGTCGGCGCCGGGCCGGCCCTCCCGCGCGAGCTCCTCGGCACTCGTGCGGGCGCTCTCGACGGCCTGCTCGCTCGACTCCACGCCGACGACGGCGCGACCCGGCGCGATGCAGTGCAGCGCGAAGCCGCCCACGCCGCAGTAGAGGTCCCAGACCGTGGCGGGCGCCGCATCGTCCACCCAGCCGGCCACCTGCGCGTACAGCCCGCGCGCGATCGCGGTGTTGGTCTGGAAGAAGCTCTGCGGGCGCAGGTGCAGCACCACGTCGCCCATCTCCATCGCGAGCGAGCCGCGCTCGGTCAGCACGATCTCGCGCTCGCCCTCGAGCACGGCCTTGTGCTCGGGGAGCACGTTGACCGTGAGGACCGCGAGGCCCGGCAGCTCCTCCAGCAGCCATGGCAGATGCTTGCGGATGCGCGCGAGCGCCTCGGTCGAGCGCATCACGAGGCGCGCCATGAGCTCGCCATTCGGGGCGAGCGTCACGATGACGTGCTTGAGCTCGCCGCGGCGCGCGGGCACGTCGTACGGCTCGAGACGGGCGACGTGCACGAAGCGGGCGAGCACGGGGAACGATGCGGCGAGCGGCTCGGGGTAGAGCGGGCAGTCGCGCAGGTCGACGCCGCGGCCCCGGGCGTCGAGGATGCCGATCGTCGGCTCGTCCATCGTGCCGCCGACGACCATCTTCGCCTTGGTGCGGAAGCCCTGCTCGGCGCTCAGCAGCGCGGGCTGCCAGTCGATGCCGTCGGCGCGGCCGCCGATCGCGTCGCGGATCAGCCCCTCGAGCCCGGCCTGCTTGCGCTCGACCTGGGTCGCGTGCGGCACCGGGATGAGGGTGCACGACCGGCACGTGTCCGAGTCGTAGTAGGCGCACTGCACGCCAAGGAGTCTAGGCCGAGGGGTGATCGTCGGTGTGGTCGTCGTCGTGCGGGCGGCGGCGGATGCGGATCTCGCCCGTCTTCGCCATGAGCGTCTTGATCGCCTCACGTGGATGCTCGGTGAGGATCTGTCCCGTGTCCGGCGGTTCCTCCGCGCTCATCTGGCTGTGAAGCGAGCGCGCGAAGGCGTAGAAGAAGGACACGATCGGCACCGCGATGACGGCGCCCACGAGGCCCAGGAGCAGCGTGCCGGTGGCGACCGAGAGCAGGATCACCAGCGGGTGCAGCGACGCGGCCTTGCCGAACAACCACGGGTAGAGGACGTTGCCCTCGATCTGCTGCACCGCGAGCACGATCGCGAGCATGATGAGCGCCTTGGTGGCGCCGCCGTCGACCAGCGCGACCGCCACCGCGATCGCGCCCGAGATGGTCGCGCCGAACAGCGGGATGAAGGACAGCAGGAACACGAAGATGGCGATCGGCAGCGCGAGCGGCAGGCCGAGGATCCACGCGCCCAGGCCGATGCCGACCGCGTCGATGAACGCGACGAAGACGCTCGTCTCCGTGTAGCGCCGCAGCGTGAGCCACGCGCTCATGCCCGCCCGGTCCATGCGCTCGCCGCGGCGCGTGGGCTGGAGGTTGACGAACCACAGCCACAGCTTGCGGCCGTCCTTCATGAAGAAGAACAGCGAGAACAGCGCGACGATCGAGCCGGCGAACAGCGAGCCGATGGTGCCGGTCACGGAGAACGCACCCGTGGCGACGCCCCACGCGTTGTCCTGCACGGTCTGGGTGACGTTGTTCAGGCCGTCGTCGATCTGCTCGCGCGACAGGTGGATGGGACCGTCGACGAGCCAGTCGAGGAACTGGTTGAAGCCCTTGACCGCGGCCTGCTGGAGATCGTCGAAGCCGGCGACGATCGAGGACCCCGCGGCGACCGCGAGCCCCAGCACCACGGTGACGAGCGCGAGGATCGCGAGCGCGGCGCCCGCGGTGCGCGGCACACCCCACTTCTCGAGCCTCCCCACCAGCTGCTCGAGCGGCGCGGCGATGAGCAGGGCGATGATGATCGGCAGCACCACCGAGGCGAGCGTGGTGAAGCCCGTGAAGAACACGTAGATGACGATGCCGACCACGATGAGGCGCCACGACCACGCCGCGGAGACCCGCAGCCAGACGGGCACGTTCTCCGTGACGACGTCCGTGGGGGCGTCGTTCTCGGGGGTGCCGTCAGGCGCCGAAGGAGGCATGACGCGAGCCTAGCGCGCGCATCGTCCGGTCCCGGGAGGCGGGGGCGCGGACTACCATGGCGGGTCGCCCGGGTCGGAACAGAACCGGGGCGGGGCACGTTTGCCAACGGGGAAGGGAGCGCTCATGCTCGGACTCGACAAGACCACGATGATCACGCCCGACGAGGCCCTCACGGGACGCGAGGCGGAGATGCAGATCGCCGACCGCCACGTGGTGCTCGGCACACCCCTCAAGGGCCCGTGGCCCGAGGGCCACGAGGTGCTGTACGTGGCGATGGGCTGCTTCTGGGGTGCCGAGCGCATCTTCTGGCAGACGCCGGGGGTGTACTCGACCGCCGTCGGCTACATGGGGGGCTGGACGCGCAACCCCAACTATCAGGAGACGTGCACGTCCCTCACTGGCCACACCGAGACCGTCCAGGTGGTCTTCGACCCGTCGCAGGTGACGGTCGAGGAGCTGCTCGCGGCATTCTGGGAGAACCACGACCCGACCACGCCCAACCGCCAGGGCGGCGACATCGGCACGCAGTACCGCAGCGCGATCTTCGCGACGACCGACGCCCAGCTCGAGGCCGCGCAGGCCTCGCTCGAGCGCTACCAGGCCCGGCTGAAGGAGCAGGGCTTCGGCGCGATCACGACGCAGGTCGCGCGCGCGGCGGAGGCCGGCGACGGCACGTTCTACTACGCCGAGGACTACCACCAGGGCTACCTCCACAAGAACCCTGACGGGTACTGCAACCACGGCTTCTGCCAGGTCAGCTACGCGTAGCGGTCGCTCCCGGACATGACGAAGGCCCGACCCCGGCAGGGGTCGGGCCTTCGTGCCGTCCGCTAGTCGCGGCTCGAGGCGAAGATCGCGATGATCCGCAGGAACTCGATGTAGAGCCACACGAGGGTGACGATGAGGCCGAAGGCCGCCGTCCACTCGAGGGCCTTGGGCTGGCCGCTCTTGACGCCGTTCTCGATGAAGTCGAAGTCGCCGATGAGCGAGATGCACGCGAGCAGGATCGCGATCGCGCCGATGGCGAGGCCCAGCGGGAACGTGAAGCCGCCGATCGAGATCTCGTTGCTGTAGAGGCCGAAGCCCTGCGCGTTGTCGCTGAAGATCAGGTAGCCGATGTTGACCAGGCCGAAGACCAGGTACGACACCGCGCCGACCATGAAGATCTTGCGCAGCTTGCTCGTGTAGCGGACCTTGCCGGAGCGGAAGAGCGCGAGGCACACGAGGAACGTGATCGCGGTCGCGACGAGGGCCTGGAGGCCGGCGCCGGGGACGTCGAAGCTCTGCTCGATGCCGACCGTGATCGCGCCGAGGAAGAAGCCCTCGGCGATGCCGTAGAGGCCCACGACGACGGGGTTGGCGCCCTTGCGCTGGAAGGTCGCGACCATCGCGAGGACGAAGGCCACGAGGCCCGCGCCGAGCGCCATCATGTACGCGATCGCGGACTGGCCGGCGACGACGTAGCCGACCGCGCCGGTGGAGATGGTGATGAGGCCGAGGATCGTGGTCTTGCTGATGACGCCCGAGTAGGACATCCGCTCCTCGACCACGTAGCCCGGGGTGCCGGCCGGCGCCTGGTACTGGCGCTCGAGGTCGGCTGCCGTCGGCTGCGCGAGCAGGGGGTCGGCCTTGAACTCCTTGGCGTTGCTGAACACCGGACTTGCCACTTTTCCTCCTTGGTGGGCGACCGCTCCAGTCTAGACGGGGCCCAGGCGGTCCCGACCAGAGGGGTCGTCTCCCCAACGTCCCAGGCTTGTCCCGTGTTGCACGGCCTCTCGCCCGCACCGGACCTCGGCGTGGCGGGACGATGCGTCCGCCCGCTTGTGTCCGTTTCTGTTGCTTTGTTTTTGGTTCTGTGTTTTGATGTGGGAATCCGGGTTCCGGATCCAGACAAGGGAGTCACATGTACGCGACGGAGCGACAGCAGCGCATCCTGGCGGAGGCGCGCGCCGCGGGCCGTGTCGAGGTCGCCTCGCTCGCCGAGACCCTCGCCGTCACCCCCGAGACCATCCGCCGCGACCTCACCGCCCTCGAGCAGCGCGGCTCCCTGCGCCGCGTGCACGGCGGCGCGATCCCCGTCGAGCGGCTCGAGGCCGAGCCGACCCTCGCCTCGCGCTCCGCGACCCGCATGGACGTCAAGCGCCGCATCGCCTCCCGCGTGCTCGAGGAGATCCCCGCCGGCGGCACGGTGCTGCTCGACGCGGGCTCCACCACGCAGGCGCTCGTCGACCTCCTTCCCGTCGACATCGACCTCACCGTCATCACCAACTCGATCCCGGCCGCCGCCTCGCTCGCAGGCCGCCCGGGCATCACGCTCTACGTGCTGGGCGGACGGGTCCGCGGCGTCACCGCCGCGGCCGTCGGCGAGTGGGCGGCGGCGGCCCTCGCCGGTGTCGTCGTCGACGTCGCCGTGATCGGCACCAACGGCATCTCCGCCTCCCGCGGCCTCACCACGCCGGACCAGGCGGAGGCCGAGGCCAAGCGCGCGATGGTCACCGCCGCGCGCCGCGTCGTGGTCGCCACGGACTCCTCGAAGGCCGGCGACGACCACCTCCACCGCTTCGCCGACCTCGAGGAGGTCGACCTGGTGGTGACCGACATCGACCTCGCGGACGACGTGGCCGAGGAGCTGCGCGCCGCCGGACCCGAGGTGGTGACCGCATGATCGTCACGCTGACACCCAACCCGAGCGTCGACCGCGCCATCACGATCGACGCGCTGCTCCGCGGCGAGGTGCACCGCGCCTCCGACGTGCGCGTCGACGCGGGCGGCAAGGGCGTCAACGTCGCCCGCGCCGTCACGGCGCAGGGCGGCGACGCGCTCGCCGTGCTGCCGGTGGGCGGACCCGAGGGGCGCCTGCTCGAGGACCTGCTCGACGCGGCGGGCGTGCCACGCCGCTCGGTGCCGATCGCGGGCGCCGCCCGCATGAACATCTCGGTGCTCGAGCCCGACGGCACCACCACCAAGCTCAACGAGCCCGGCCCCACGCTCGACGCCGCCGAGGTCGAGGCGCTCCTCGAGGCGACGGCCGCGAGCGCGGCGGACGCCTCCTGGATCGTCGGCTGCGGCAGCCTTCCGCCCGGCGCCCCCGAGGACCTCTACGCGCAGCTCGTGGCGCGCGCCCGCGCCGCCGGCGCGCGCGTCGCGATCGACAGCTCCGGTGCCCCCCTCGCCGCCGCGGTCGCGGCCTCCCCCGACCTCATCAAGCCCAACCACGAGGAGCTCGCCGAGCTCGTGGGCCACGACCTTCCCACCCTGGGCGACGTGCGCGCCGCCGCGACCGAGCTGGTCGCGGGCGGCATCGCCACGGTCGCCGTGAGCCTCGGCGGCGACGGAGCCCTGCTCGTCACCGCCGACGAGGCGCTGCACGCGCGCGCCACCATCACCGCCGCCGTCTCCACCGTCGGGGCCGGCGACTGCATGCTCGCGGGCCTGCTCCACGGCCTGTCCCGCTCCGCCCCCGCCTCCGACGCCCTCGCCGAGGGCGTCGCCTGGGGCGCCGCGGCCGTCACCCTCCCCGGCAGCCGCGTCCCCTCCCCCGCGGATCTCCACGGCATCCCCGTGGACCTCTCGCACAACCCGCCCGCCGCCCTGGCACTGGGTCAGCGCTGACCCCGAAAGGAACACCCCCATGTCACTGATCAACGAGCAGCAGGTCGTGCTCGCGCTCGGCGCGACCGACCGCCACGACGCCACGCGGGCGTTGGCGGAGACCCTGGTCGCGACCGGACGCTGCACGGACCTCGAGGTGTTCCTCGGCGACGTGCGCAAGCGCGAGGAGACGATGGCCACGGGCCTGCCGGGCGGTATCGCCATCCCGCACGCCCGCAGCGCCGGTATCTCCGAGCCGACCCTCGCCTTCGGCCGCAGCGCCGACGGCATCGACTGGGGCGCGAAGGACGGCCCCGCCGACATCGTGTTCCTCATCGCGGCCCCCGAGGGCGCCTCCGAGGCGCACATGAAGGTCCTTCCCAAGCTCGCCAAGGCGCTGATGAAGAAGGAGTTCACCGGCGCGCTGCGGGCCGCCACCACCGAGGCCGAGGTCGTCGCGATCGTCGAGGCCGAGGTCGGCGACATCGCCGTCGCCCCGGCACCCGAGCCCGCCCCCGCCGCCGCGGCCGCACCCGCCGCGGAGCCGGAGGCCGCGCCCGAGGCGCCCGCCGCATCGTCCGGCCTCACGCTCGTGGGCGTGACCTCCTGCCCCACCGGCATCGCGCACACCTACATGGCCGCCGAGGCCCTCGAGCGGGCTGCCAAGGAGGCCGGCCACACGATGGTCGTGGAGACCCAGGGCTCGGCCGGCGCCACCCCGCTGTCCGCGGCGCAGATCGCGGCGGCCGACGCGGTGATCTTCGCCCACGACGTCGAGGTGCGGAACGCCGAGCGCTTCGCCGGCAAGCCCATCGTCGACGTCGGCGTGAAGAAGGCGATCTCCGACGGCCCGGCGCTCATCAGCCAGGCCGCCGCGAAGGCGTCCGAGTGGCGCACGAACCCGGAGGCGGCCGTCGCCGCCGCCCCCGCCGCCGCATCGTCCGGCCTCGCCACCAAGGTGGACAAGAAGGCGGGCATCGGCACGCAGATCCGCCAGTGGCTGATGACGGGCGTGAGCTACATGATCCCGTTCGTCGCGGCGGGCGGCATCCTCATCGCGCTGTCCTTCATGCTCGCGCAGATCGCGCTGGGCGAGAACGGCGCGATCGAGATCGTGAACTACAACCTGACGTCGGACGACACGTACAACATCGCCCAGCACTTCGACTGGCTGTCGCTCACCAGCTGGGCGGCGCTGCTGTTCGTCATCGGCGGCGCGGCCTTCGGGTTCCTGGTCCCGATCCTGTCGGGCTTCATCGCGTTCGCGATCGCCGACCGTCCCGGCCTGGTCCCCGGCATCGTGGGCGGCTCGATCGCCGCGACCATGGGCGCGGGCTTCCTCGGCGGCATCGTCACCGGAATCCTCGGCGGTCTCACCGCGAGGTGGATCGCCAGTTGGAAGGTCCACAAGGGCGTCCGCGGCGTCATGCCGGTCGTGGTGATCCCGCTGCTGTCGAGCCTCATCACGCTGGGCCTGTTCATCACGCTGCTCGGCGCACCGATCAAGGCGCTGTCGGACGGCCTCAACGACTGGCTCACCAGCCTCCAGGGCGGATCCGCCTTCGTGCTCGGCCTCGTGCTCGGCGCGATGATGGGCTTCGACCTGGGCGGCCCGGTCAACAAGGTCGCGTACTTCTTCGGCACCGCGGGCCTCGCCGCCGCGGGCACCGCGACGGACGCCCCCGCCCTCACCATCATGGCCGCGGTCATGGCGGCCGGCATGGTCGCCCCGCTTGCGATGGCCCTCGCCACCACCCTCCGCCCGAAGCTCTTCTCGGAGCCCGAGCGCGAGAACGGCAAGGCGGCCTGGCTGCTGGGAGCGTCGTTCATCTCGGAGGGCGCGATCCCGTTCGCGGCCGCCGATCCGGTGCGCGTCATCGCGTCCTCGGTCGCCGGCTCGGCCCTCACCGGCGGCCTCGTCATGGTCTTCGGCGTCACGCTCCGCGCCCCGCACGGCGGCATCTGGGTGCTCCCCCTCATGGGCGGCTTCCTGTGGTTCCTCGTGGCCCTCGCGGCCGGCGTCGCGCTGATGACGAGCATCGTGCTCGTGCTGAAGTCCCGCGACAAGAAGCTCGAGACCGTCGACGCGGTCGCCACCGTCTGACCCGCTACCTCGTCACCTAAGGAGAACCGAAATGGCACAGCGCACCGTCACCATCGCATCGTCCGTGGGCCTGCACGCCCGCCCCGCCGCCCTCTTCGTCGAGGCGGCCGAGGGCACCGGGCTGGACGTCGAGATCGGCCGTGCCGGCGAGGACGCGGTGGACGCCACCAGCATCCTCGGCGTCATGGCCCTGGGCGCCAAGCACGGCGAGGAGGTGGTCCTCACCGCCGACGGCGACGGCGCGGACGCCGCCCTCGAGTCCCTGGTCGCGCTCCTCTCCCGCGACCTGGACGCCGAGGAGGGCTGACATGTCCGGCGACACCCGTCACGGCGTCGGCGTCAGCCCGGGCACGGCGGTCGGGCCGGTGGTGCAGGTCGCACCGCCGGTCCGGCCCCCGGCCGACGAGCCGGCCCCGGCGGACGCGGGCGCGGCCACCGACCTGGTGCTCGAGGCGCTCGCGGCGGTCGCCGCCGACCTCGACGCCCGGGCCGAGGGGGCCGACGCCCACGCCCAGCCCATCATCAAGGCCACCGCGATGATCGCCCGCGACAAGGGCCTCGCGAAGGCGGCCGGCAAGCAGGTCGGCTCCGGCAAGGGCCCGGCGACCGCGATCGCCGCGGCGGTCGACGAGTACGCGGCGCAGTTCGAGGCGCTCGGCGGGTACTTCGCCGAGCGCGTGACGGACCTGCGCGACGTGGGCGACCGCGCCGTCGCGCACGTGCTGGGCGTGCCCGCGCCGGGTGTGCCCACCCTCGAGGCGCCGTCCGTCGTCGTCGCCCACGACCTCGCGCCCGCGCAGACCGCCGCGCTCGACCGCAACCACGTGGCCGCGATCGTCACCGCTGCCGGCGGCCGCACCTCGCACACCGCGATCCTCGCCGCGCAGATGGGCATCCCCGCGGTGGTCCAGCTGCACGGCGCCACCGAGATCCCCGAGGGCACGTCCGTCGCGGTCGACGGCGACGCCGGCGAGGTCACCATCGACCCCGACATGGCGCTCATCGAGGCGCAGCGCGAGCGCCGCGAGCGCCGCGCCGCCGCGCTCGCACGGGTCTCCGGGCCGGGCGCCACGCGCGACGGGCACCCGATCGCCCTGCTCGCCAACATCGGCGGGGTGGACGATGCGGTGGCCGCGGGCGCGCAGGACGTCGAGGGCGTCGGGCTGTTCCGCACCGAGTTCCTCTACCTGTCGGCGTCCTCGCTGCCGTCGGTCGACGAGCAGACGGCGATCTACGCGGCCGTGCTCAAGCCGTTCGGCGACCGCCGCGTGGTGGTCCGCACGCTCGACGCGGGCGCGGACAAGCCGCTCGCGTTCGCGGACCTGGGCGAGGAGGAGAACCCCGCCCTGGGTCGCCGCGGGCTGCGCCTGTGCCAGGCGATGCCGGAGCTCATCGACTCGCAGCTGTCCGCCCTCGCGATGGCGGCGAAGGAGACCGGGGCCGACGTCCGCGTGATGGCCCCCATGGTCGCCACCGCGGAGGAGGCCGCGTGGTTCGCGTCCCGCGTGAAGGCTGCGGGGCTGCCGAAGTCGGGTGTGATGATCGAGGTGCCGGCGGCGGCGCTGCGGTCGCGGCACGTGCTCGCGGAGGTCGACTTCGGCTCGCTCGGCACCAACGACCTCGCGCAGTACACGATGGCCGCCGACCGCATGGAGGGCGAGCTCTCCGACCTGCTCGACCCGTGGCAGCCGGCCGTCCTCGACGTGGTCGCGGCGGCGTGCGCGGGCGGCGCGGAGCACGGCAAGCCGGTCGGCGTCTGCGGCGAGTCCGCGGGCGACCCGCTCCTCGCGCTCGTGCTGGCGGGGCTCGGCGTGTCGAGCCTGTCGATGGCACCCAAGAAGGTCTCCGCCGTGCGCCTCGCGCTGTCGCTGCACACGCTCGACGAATGCCAGGCCCTGGCGGAGGTCGCACGCGCGGCACGCACCGCCGCCGACGCGCGCGAGGCCGTGCGCGCCGCCGCGAGCGAGGAGCTCACCGCGATCCTCTGACCCGCCGACCACCCCGACCCTCCGCCCCGGCGCGACCTCCCCGCCGGGGCGGAGCCGCATCGTCCCTCCGGCACCAGGACCGACCGTCCCTGGCACCGCGTGCACGACGCCCGTACAATGGCGGTGCTTCTCTGCTTCAACGGACCGAAGGAGGCCCGTCGTTGCACCGGACCCCCATGCTTCTCGAGGACCTGTCCGTCGAGATCACCGCGCGCGACACGCCGGCGCTCGTCGCCCTCGCGGCCGACCTGCCCGCGGGCACGCGCGTGAGCGTCACGCACCTCGGCACCGAGGGCGCCGCCGAGCGCCGCGAGGCCGCCGCCGCGGCCGCGCGCGCCGCGCTCGTGCCGGTCCCCCACCTCGCGGCCCGCCGCTTCTCGTCCGAGTCGGACCTGCGCGCGACCCTCGAGGGGCTGCGCGCGCACGAGGCGCACGAGCGGCTCTTCGTCGTGGGCGGCGACCCGCGCACGCCCGCCGGACCGTACGCCTCGGCGCTCGACCTCATCCGGTCCGGCG
Source organism: Demequina litoralis (assembly GCF_030418455.1). Lineage (GTDB taxonomy): Bacteria > Actinomycetota > Actinomycetes > Actinomycetales > Demequinaceae > Demequina > Demequina litoralis. The sequence goes on along the minus strand of NZ_JAUHPW010000004.1, from coordinate 232,739 downwards.
TCCTCGCGGAGGCCGGCGTCGCCGAGGTGGGCATCGCGGGCTACCCCGAGGGCCACCCCGCGATCGCGGACGACGTGCTGTGGGCGGAGCTCGGTGCCAAGGCCGCGGCCCTGGCCGAGCAGGGGCTCGCCGGGTCCATCACCACCCAGTTCTCGTTCGACGTCGACGCGGTCGTCGCGTGGATCGAGCGGGCCCGCGCGCTGGGCATCACGCTGCCGATCCGGGTCGGCATCCCCGGCCCCGCCGGCGTGCGCCGCCTGCTCGCCTTCGCGCGTCGCTGCGGCGTGGGCACGAGCGCCGGCATCGCGCGCAAGTACGGCTTCTCGCTCACGTCGCTCGTGGGGACCGCGGGCCCCGACCGCTTCGTCGCGGAGCTCGGGTCCCGCCTCGACGAGCGCCACGGCGAGGTGCGCCTCCACGTGTACACGTTCGGCACGCTGGACGCGGCGGTCGCGTGGGCCCGCGAGGCGCGCGCCGCGGCGGTGCCGGCCGAGCGGCCCTAGTCTCCGCTCAGGCCTGCGGGGCGGCGGCCGCCCTGGCGGTCGGGCCGCTTCCCCACCGTCGCGTTGGTACCAATCGGGACGAACCGACGCGACTTCGTCCCGATTGGTACCACTACGACGGACGTGGCGGCGGCGGAGCAGGCGGCGGCGGCGGAGCTGGCGGAATCGGCGAGCCGCCGGCCGGCGGCTCAGCCCAGCGCCCGCGTGTGGACCGCGGAGTCGAGCGACGTGCCGTTGAGCTCGAGATAGAGGTGCCCCTCGGTGACGGACACCGTCAGCGCGTTCCGCCGCGCGAGCAGCGCCGCCGCATCGTCCGCGAAGCCGGCGTCGAAGCTGCGCAGCACGATCTCCTCGCGCCGGTGGATGCGCTTGCCGTCCCAGCGCGCGAGCACCTTGGCCGGGTCGCGGTGGGTGTAGACGGCGGTACGGTCGGCGAGGCGGCTGCCGTGATGGAGGCGGTCGGCCTCGGGGGCGCCCACCTCGATCCACGCGGTGATGCGGCCCGTGAGGTCGCGCACGAGCACCGCAGGCTCGTCGGTCGTGGAGATGCCCTCGCCGAACGCGATCCCCTCCTCGTGCTCGAGGCAGTACGCGAGCACGCGGGTCATGAGGAACGCGTCCGTCTCGGAGGGGTGGCGCGCCGCGCGGAGGGAGAGGTCCTCGTAGACGCCGCGGTCGACGTCCGCGAGCGTGATCTCGAAGGTGTGGATCGTCGCGCCGGCAGCCATGGCGCACCAGCGTAGAGGGTTCAGTGCCCCCGGCGGGGTTCGAACCCGCACTGGGCCGGGTTTAAGCCGGCTGCCTCTGCCAGTTGGGCTACGGGGGCGGCGGGACGATGCGGCGGCTCAGCCCCGCTCGGCCGCCGAGAAGGCGATGCCGTCGAGGATGTCGTGCTCGCTCGTCACCACGTGCGGTAACGCGCCGCCGGCCTCGACCACCGCGGTGCGCACGCGCGTCATCACGGTGCGCCACACGAGCGCGCCCGCGCCGATCACATCGACGCGGCCCGGGTGCATGAAGCCCAAAGCCGACCGCTCGGTGCGCGAGGAGGCGAGCAGCTCGTCGCACGCCCGGATGGCGTCGTCGATCGGGATGACGGCACCGTTGATGGCGTCGCGGTCGTACTCGGGCAGGCCCAGCGCGTGCGCCGTCACCGTGGTGATGGTGCCCGCGAGCCCCACGAGGGTGCGGGTGCGCTCGACGGGCACGCCCGCGAAGGCCATGTCGATCGCGTCGTGCACGTCGGCCTCGGCGGCCGTGACCTGCTCCTCCGACGGCGGGTCGCCCGCGAGATGACGCTCGGTCATCCGCACGCAGCCGACGTCCATCGAGTGCGCCGCGTCCGGGCGCTCGGTGCCGAGCACCACCTCCGTGGAGCCGCCGCCCAGGTCCACCACGAGGAACGGCGCGTCGTGCGCCGCGTCCAGCGCGCCGGTCGCGCCGCGGAAGGACAGCGCGGCCTCCTCGGCGCCGGAGATCACCTCAGGCACCACGCCCAGGCGCGCCTCGATCCCGGTGAGGAACACGTCGCGGTTGCGGGCGTCACGGGTCGCGGAGGTCGCGACGAAGCGGATCGCCTCGACGCCGTGCTCGCGGCACTGCGCGGCGTACACGTCCGTCGCGGCGAAGGTGCGCTCGAGCGCCTCGGGGGCGAACTCCCCCGTCCGGTCCACGCCCTGACCCAGGCGCACCACGGTCATGGTGCGGACCACGTCGGTGAGGGACCCGGACTCGAGGTCGACGTCGGCGATGAGCAGGCGGATCGAGTTCGTCCCGCAGTCGATGGCGGCTACACGCATGGGCTCAGCGTAGTCAGACCTCGACCGCGCAGGTGCAGCGGTCGGGGCTGAACGAGTCCGCGATGAGCGCGAGCGCCTCGTCGCCGAGCGGGTTGACGCCCGGTCCGGCCGCCAGCGCGTGCCCCACGAGCACGTGGAGGCACTTGACGCGGTCGGGCATGCCGCCGGCGGAGATGCCGTGGATCTCGGGCACGTCGCCGAGCGCGTACCGCTCCTCGAGGTAGCGCTCGTGGGCGGCACGGTAGGCGGCGGCGAGCTCCTCGTCCTCGCCCAGGCGCGCCTGCATCTCCTTCATCACGCCGTTGGCCTCGAGCGTCGAGACCGCCGCGACGGCGTCGGGGTGCGTGAGGTAGTACTGCGTGGGGAACGGGGTGCCGTCGGGCAGGCGCGGCGCGGTGTGGACCACGGTCGGGTTGCCGCACACGCAGCGCGCGGCGATCGCGACGATGCCGCGGGGCGGGCGCCCCAGCTGGGCGGCGAGGACGGCGACGTCGCGCTCGGTGGCAGGGGTGTCGTTCACCCCGCGAGTCTAGTCGGCGGCGGTGGACGATGCGGCGGCCTTCGCCTTCCCGCCGCCCACCTTGGCCTCGCCCGCGGTCTCGACGGAGTCCCACAGGCGCGTGTACCAGGTGCCGGACTCGTCGATCTCGGCGGGGTCCTCGGCGGCCGGCGACCCCTCGGCCGCACCCTCGACCGTCTCCGGGTCGATGACGCGGTACGGCGTCTCACCCGGGAACACGTACGCGAGCCGCTCGCGCGCCTGCGCGACCACGAAGGCCGGGTCGTCCCAGCGCTTGACCTCGGCCGTGAGGTCGTCGACGGACTCCTGGGCGGCGACCGCCTCGGCGCGGAGCGAGGCGAGCTCCTCCTGCTGACGGAAGTACGCGCGCAGCGATGGCAGCACCACCGCGGCGGCCAGCACGACGACGCCCACGATGACGACGAGCCTCCACGACATCGCGCTCACCCACGAGCCGCGCGCCTTGGCCGGCTCGATGCGGTTGCGCTGCGGCGCTGTGCGCCCGCGGGCCGACGGTCCGCCGGGCCGGCTCGCGGCGCGGCCCTTGGGGATCCGCACCCCGCCGGTCGTGGGAGTGGCGCGGCGGCGCGGCCGGGGCGTGTGGGAGGACGATGCGGCGGCCGGCTTCGCGGTGGCGCGGGACGCCGCGGCACGGGCGCGCACGGTGCTGGCGCCCGCGGCGGCGGACGAGGCGGCCGCGGTCGCGCCCGAGCGGAGGCGGGTGAGCATCTGACGGCCGGCGCCGGGGGTCGCGACGGGGGGCGCCGACGTGGTCGGGCGTGCCGCGCCGGGGACGCTGGGGCGACGCTCGCCGGCCGGCCGCGACGCGGTCCGCGGTGCGGGCGCCGGGGCGGCTTCGCTCTCGGCCCAGGCGCGCGCGAAGGCGCCGGGCCTGCGAGGGCGCGTCGGGTCGGTCACCCCGTCATTGTCCAGGGCCGCGGGCGCAGTCCGGGACCAGCCGTCAGCGAGTCGCGCGATTCGGACCGCGCCGGGACGCGGAACGGGCGCGCCTCCCGAGGGAGACGCGCCCGTCCTGAGCCTGCGCTGCGGCTTACTTGAAGCTGCGCGGGAAGGCCGACTTGCCGGCGTACTTGGCGGCGTCGTCCAGCTCCTCCTCGATGCGGAGCAGCTGGTTGTACTTGTTGATGCGCTCGCCGCGGGCGGGCGCACCGGTCTTGATCTGGCCGGCGTTGTACGCGACGGACAGGTCGGCGATCGTGACGTCCTCGGTCTCGCCCGAGCGGTGCGACACCATCGCGGCGAAGCCGGCGCGCTGCGCCATCTCCACGGCGTCCGAGGTCTCGGACAGCGAGCCGATCTGGTTGAGCTTCACCAGGAGGGCGTTGGCCGCGGCCTCGTCGATGCCGCGCTTGAGGCGGACCGGGTTGGTGACGAACAGGTCGTCGCCGACGATCTGGGTCTTGTCGCCGACCTTCTCGACGAGGCCGGTCCACGAGGCCCACTCGTCCTCGGACAGCGGGTCCTCGATCGAGACGAGCGGGTAGTCGTTGACGAGGCCCTCGTAGAAGGCGATCATCTCGTCGGGCGTCTTCACGCCGCCCTCCCACTGGTAGCCGCCGTCCTTGAAGAACTCGGTGGCGGCGACGTCGAGCGCGAGCGCGACGTCCTCGCCCGGCTTGAAGCCGGCCTTCTCGATCGCGACGAGGATGAGGTCCAGGGCGTCGCGGTTCGAGGGCAGGTTGGGGGCGAAGCCGCCCTCGTCGCCCAGACCGGTGGCGAGGCCGCGCTCCTTGAGCACCGACTTCAGCGAGTGGTAGACCTCCGCACCGGTGCGGAGCGCCTCACGGAACGTGGGGGCGCCGACGGGGGCGATCATGAACTCCTGGATGTCCACGTTGGAGTCCGCGTGCGAACCGCCGTTGAGGATGTTCATCATCGGGACGGGCAGGACGTGCGCGTTCGGGCCGCCGACGTAGCGGAACAGCGCGATGTCGGCCGAGTCCGCCGCCGCCTTCGCGACCGCGAGCGAGACGCCGAGGATCGCGTTCGCGCCCAGCTTGCCCTTGTTGTCGGTGCCGTCCAGGTCGATCATGATCTGGTCGATGATGCGCTGCTCGGTGGCGTCGAGGCCCACGATCTCGGGCGCGATCTCGTCGATGACCGCGTCCACGGCCTGCTCGACACCCTTGCCCAGGTAACGGCCCTTGTCACCGTCGCGGCGCTCGACTGCCTCGAACGCGCCGGTCGATGCGCCCGACGGGACGGCTGCACGCGCGAACGTGCCGTCCTCCAGGGCGACCTCGACCTCGACGGTGGGGTTGCCGCGCGAGTCAAGGATCTCGCGGGCGCCGACGGCCTCAATGCTGGCCATGATGCTCCTTCGCTTGGATGGATGAACCTCTTGGGAGTCTAACGATGCGGGCAGGTACGCGCTGGGCGACGTTCGTCCTAGCCCGGTGAACCTTCGGTGTCCGAGCGTCCTGCCTGCTCCTGGGCCCGTGCGGCCTGCTCGAGGCGCCGGGTGGCGGCGCGCAGCTCCGTCTCGGCGTCGAGGCCCTCGGCGGCGGCGCGCCTCACGAGCGCGAGCAGCGCGTCGCCCACGCCGTCGCCGCCCGCGGGCGCGTCCAGGCCGGCGCGCTCGGCACGGCCCAGGACCTTCTGCGCGCGGGCGAGGGCGCCGAGCGAGGCGGGGATCCCGTCCATGACGGACTCGCGTCCCGAGGTCTCCGCCTTGATGCGGTCCCAGCGGCGCAGGTGCTCGTCCATGGTGCCCGCCTCCTCGTCGCCGAAGACGTGCGGGTGGCGGGCGATCAGCTTGTCGGCGCACGCGTCGGCGACGTCGTCGAACCCGAAGGGCTCGGTCGGGTGCTCCTGAGCGACGCGGGCGTGGAACACCACCTGGAGGAGGACGTCGCCGAGCTCCTCGCGCAGGTGCGCGCGCGAGCCGGACTCGATGGCCTCGACGAGCTCGTGGGCCTCCTCGAGGGCGTACGGCGCGAGCGACTCGTGGGTCTGCTCGGCGTCCCACTCGCAGCCGCCGGGAGAGCGGAGGCGATCCATCACCTCCACGAGACGGGCGATGCCGTCCGTCATTCGCCGCCTTCGGTGACGGCCCAGTCACCCGAGGCGCCCTCGAAGGCCGAGACGTCGATGAACGCGGTGAACGAGTAGTTGCCCAGCCCGGCCACCTCGGCGGCGCCGACGGCGGCCTGGGCCGAGTCGACGAGCGCGTCCCCTGACAGCTCGCCCAGGCGCGGGGACACCGCCAGGTCCTCCGGGAGCGCGTCGACCGCGTCGCGCAGGACCGCGCCGGTGGTGTCGATGTAGGTCATGACGTAGAGCGCGAGCACGTTCTGGGTGGACTCGATCACCTCGTCGCTCGGCTCGGGGTTCTCGACGCCGGCGAACTCGAGCCAGGCCGTGGCGAAGGTGCGGGCGACGCCCTCGTTGATGGGCGCATCGTTCTCCGCGGCCACCTCGGCCAGGTCGGGGCCCAGCAGCGTCGCGGTCGCGAGCGCCTGACGGTTCGGCATGATCGCGCCGTCGCTGTCGGCCTCCCATGCCGCGGCGACGGCGTCGAGGTCGGCGATGGTGACCGTCTGGTCCTCGGTCGCGAGCGCGACGCCCGGCGCGGCGGGCTGGCCGGGGACGGCGCAGCCGGCGAGGAGAAGGGACGATGCGGCGAGGACGGCGAGGCGTCGGCGGAACGTCATGCCGGTCATCCTAGTGCGGGCGCGCGGGTGGCCTGGATGACGGTCCTCGCCCAGTCGAGCACCTCGAGCCCCTCGACGGGCCTGCCGCCGATGCGGGCCGTCATCGGCGCCGGGACGAGGACCTGGCGCACCGCCGGCTTGATGAGCGTGCCGGGGAACAGCCGCGTGACGCGCATCGCGGCGGAGTCGGGCAGCTCGAGCGGGCTGAAGCGGATGTACTTGCCCTGCGCGACCACGTCGTGGATCCCGACGGCGCGCAGCTCGAGCCGTAGTCGCGCCACGGCGAGGAGGTTCGCGACCGGCTCGGGCAGCGTGCCGTAGCGGTCGTCCAGCTCCTCCTCGATCGCGGCCAGCACCTCCTCGGTGTCCGCGTCGGCGATCTTGCGGTAGGCCTCGAGGCGTAGCCGCTCGTGCTCGATGTACGTGGTGGGGATGTGCGCGTCGATGGGCACGTCGACCGTCATCGGGGCGCGCTCCTCGACCTCCTCGCCGCGGAAGCCGGCGACGGCCTCGCCGACCATGCGGATGTAGAGGTCGAAGCCGACGCCCTCGATGTGGCCCGACTGCTCGGCGCCGAGCAGGTTGCCGGCACCGCGGATCTCGAGGTCCTTCATGGCGACCGCCATGCCCGAGCCCAGGTCGGTGTTGGCGGCGATGGTCTGGAGGCGGTCGTGCGCGGTCTCGGTGAGCGTGCGGTCCGGCGGGTAGAGGAAGTACGCGTAGGCGCGCTCGCGGCCGCGGCCGACGCGGCCGCGCAGCTGGTGGAGCTGGGACAGGCCGAACGTGTCCGCACGCTCGACGATGAGGGTGTTCGCGTTGGAGATGTCGAGGCCGGTCTCGACGATCGTGGTGCAGACCAGGACGTCGTACTTCTTGTCGTAGTAGTCGACGATGACCTGCTCGAGCTGCTTCTCGCTCATCTGGCCGTGGGCGACGGCGATGCGCGCCTCGGGCACCAGCTCGCCGAGCTTGAGCGCCGCACGCGCGATGGTCTTGACGGAGTTGTGGATGTAGAAGACCTGGCCGTCGCGCAGCAGCTCGCGGCGGATCGCGGCGGTCACCTGCGCGTCCTCGTGCGGGCCCACGTAGGTGAGGATCGGGTGGCGTTCCTCGGGCGGCGTCGCGAGGGTCGACATCTCGCGGATGCCGGTGACGGCCATCTCGAGCGTGCGCGGGATCGGGGTCGCGGACATCGCGAGCACGTCGACGTCGGTGCGAAGCGCCTTGAGGGTCTCCTTGTGCTCGACGCCGAAGCGCTGCTCCTCGTCGATCACGATGAGGCCCAGGTTCTTGAAGCGGACCTGGCCGGTGATGAGGCGGTGCGTGCCGACGACGAGGTCGATGGTGCCTTCGGACAGGCCCTGGATGATCTCCTTGGCCTCCTTGTCCGTCTGGAAGCGCGACAGCGCCGCGACCTTGACGGGGAACTGCGCGAAGCGCTCGGAGAACGTGTCGACGTGCTGCTTCACCAGCAGCGTCGTGGGGCACAGGATCGCGACCTGGGTGCCGTCCTGGATGGCCTTGAAGGCGGCGCGGACCGCGATCTCGGTCTTGCCGAAGCCGACGTCGCCGCACACGAGGCGGTCCATCGGCACGCCCTTCTCCATGTCGCCCTTGACCTCGTCGATGGTCGACAGCTGGTCGGGCGTCTCGACGAACGCGAAGGATTCCTCGAGCTCGCGCTGCCACGGGGTGTCCGGGCCGAACTCGCGGCCCTTCGTCGCCATGCGCGCGCTGTAGAGGCGGATGAGCTCGGCGGCGATCTCCTTGACCGCCTTGCGCGCCTTGCCCTTGGTCTTGGCCCAGTCCGCGCCGCCCATCTTGTTGACCGAGGGGGTCTCGCCGCCCACGTACTTGGTGATGAGGTCGAGCTGGTCGGTGGGGACCGACAGCCGGTCGCCCGGTCCGCCGCGCTTCGAGGGCGCGTACTCGATGACCAGGTACTCGCGCTCGACGCCGCGCACCACGCGCTTGGTGAGCTCGACGAAGCGGCCGACGCCGTGCGCGGAGTGGACCACGAAGTCGCCGGGGCGCAGCTGCAGCGGGTCGACCGCGGTGCGGCGCCGGCTCGGCACCTTGACCTTGGGGCCGGCGGCGGACACCGAGCGGCCGGTGAGGTCGCTCTCGTGGAGCACCATGAGGCGGGCCTCGGGCACCTGGAAGCCGCCGCCGTCGATGCCGGCGAGGACCGCGACCACCCCGGCGTCCGCATCGTCCCCGTGGGCGGCGACGCGGGCGGGCAGGTCGTGCTCGCCGCACTGCTCGACGATGCGGTGCGCGCTGCCGACGCCGGCCGCCGCGATGACGACGCGCCAGCCGTCGCCGAGGCGCGCGCGAACCGCGTCGAGCGCCGCGGCGAGGCGGCCGCGGTGGTCCTCGACCTCGCCGATGGCGGTCTCCACCGCATCGTGCGCGCCGAACGGACCCACGGAGGTCCAGCCGAGATCGCGGTCGGCCGCGGACTCCTGGACGTCCTCGAGGGAGAGGAAGGCGCCCTGCGCCTCAAGGGGCGAGTCGGCGCCGGCGGCGGCGCTCACCCAGGCGGCGGCGAGGAACTCCTGGACGGTGCGCTGGAGGTCCTCGGCGCGGCGGGCGAGGCGCTCGGGCTCGAGGGCGACGATGCGGGTGCCGGCGGGGAGCACGTCCGTCACCGGTTGCAGGCGGGTGAGGAGGGCGGGGATGAGGGACTCCATGCCCTCGACGGCGTGGCCGTCGGCGATGCGGGCGAGCATGTCCGAGGCGGACGGGATCTGGTCCACGAGGCTGGCGGCGCGGGCGCGCACGTCCTCGGTGAGGAGCAGCTCGCGGCACGGGGGCGCCCACAGCCGGTCGACGGGCTGCAGCGAGCGCTGGTCCGCGACGGAGAACGAGCGCAGCGACTCGACCTCGTCGCCGAAGAACTCGACGCGGACCGGGTGCGGCTCGGTGGGCGGGAAGACGTCGACGATGCCGCCGCGCACCGCGAACTCGCCGCGGCGCTCGACCATGTCGACGCGCGTGTACGCGGCGGCCCCGAGCGCGTCGGTGAGGTCGGTGAGGTCGCGCATGTCGCCCACGCGCAGCAGGACGGGCTCGAGGTCGGCGATGCCGGGCACGAGCGGCTGGAGCAGCGCGCGCAGGGGCGCGACGACGACCCGCAGCTCCGGCAGGCCGCTCTCCTCCGCGGCGCGCTCGGGGTGGACCAGGCGGCGCAGCGTCGCGAGGCGGCGCGCGACGGTGTCGGAGCGGGGGCTGAGGCGCTCGTGCGGGAGGGTCTCCCAGCTGGGGAACACGCCCACGGTGCGCGGGTCGAGGTACGCGGAGAGGGCGGCCTCGAGCTTCTCGGCGTCGCCGCCGGTCGCCGTGATCGCCAGCACCGGGCCGCCGTCCTGCTGCGCGGCGCGGGCCAGCAGCGGGGGCGCCGCCACGGACGGCGCGTGGACGTGCGCGACGTCGCCGAGGCGCGCATCGGCCCACTCGCCGAGGACGGTGGACAGCGGCGGGACGGTGCTCACGAGGGGGCCTCCAGGGCATGACGAACGACCGGGAAATCCGGCGGAACCATCCTAGGCACGGGGTGAGACCTCGCCCGCTTCTAGACTTTCCCCCATGATCGACCCCCGCGCGACCGCGGAGCGCATCCTCCGCCGCTTCGCCCGCGACACCAACCTCCTCATCGCCGGACGGCCGGTGCGCGTGAGCGCCGAGGCCGAGGACACCGACACCGCGATCGCCGTCGCGGGCATGGCCCGCGCGCTCGGCGCGATCCTCGTCGAGGACGATGCGACCGGCCCGGACGTCCTCGACATCGAGGTGCGCGGGGACGATGCGGCGCTCGCCCTCGGCGGGCGGCCCCTGGGCCCGCGCGGCGACGCCGGCGGGCGCCTGGACTTCGCGCGCGCGCACATGCCCGTCTCGACGGCGCTCGCGGAGGAGCTCGCCGCGGCGGGCACCGTGCGCGGCCTCCGCATCGGCGTCTCGATGACGCTCGAGCCGAAGACCGCGAACCTCGCGCTGCTGCTCAAGGACGCCGGAGCGGACGTCGCCGTCTACGCGCACCCCGACGAGACCGACCCCGAGGTCGCGGCGGCGCTGCGCGCGCGCGGCGTGCCCGTCGACGCCGACCCGACGCTCTCCGGAGACGCGGAGCGGGAGGCGGCCCTCGCGTGGCTCGACCGGGGCTTCGACGTGGTGGTCGACGACGGCTCGCACCTGGTGCGCCTGGCCCACGAGGCGGCGCCGCACCTCATCGAGCGGTGGATCGGCGTGACCGAGGAGACCACGTCGGGACTGACGCCGCTGCGGCTCATGGCGGCGCAGGGCGTGCTCCGCACCCCCGTGGTCGCGGTGAACGATGCGGCCACCAAGACCGGATTCGACAACCGCTACGGCACCGGGCAGAGCTGCGTGTTCGCGATCGCCGACCTCATCGAGCACGCCGACGCGACCGTGCGCGATCTGCCGGTGCTGGTGATCGGCTACGGCCCGGTGGGCGTGGGCGTGGCGGCGCACCTGCGCGCGCTGGGCGCGCACGTCGCCGTCGCGGAGGTCGACCCGCTGCGCGCGCTGCTCGCCGCGCACGACGGCTACGAGGTGGGACGCGCCGAGGACCTCGCGCAGGGCGCGCTCGTCGTCTCCTGCACCGGCGTGGAGGGCACCGTCACCCGCGAGCTGCTCGAGCTCGGCACGATCGTCGCCGTCGCCGGCGGCGTGCCCGGCGAGGTGGACCTCGACGAGGCGGCGCTCGCCCCCGTGGTCGTGGCGGAGGCGCCGATCCCCCACCTCGACATCGACACCGAGCACGGCACGTTGGTCCTCGACCGCGGCGGCTGCATCAACGTGACCGCAGCCGAGGGCAACCCGATCGAGATCATGGACCTGTCCTTCGCGACCCAGCTCGCCGCCGTCCGCCACCTCGTCGAGACGCGCCCCGGCGTGGGCGTGCACCCGCTGGCCGACGAGGCCGTGGCCCACGTCGCGGAGGTCGCCGCGACCTCCCGGCGCCTCGCGCTCGACCCCGCCGCCGCATCGTCCCCCGCGGACGCGGACTGGCGCTCGCGCCGCTACCGGGGAGCGCGATGACCGGCGTCACGCTCTACTCCGCCGCGCTCGTGGTGCCGGTGACGGCGCCGCCCATCGTCGATGGTGCGATCGCGGTCCAGGACGGCCGGATCCTGCACGTGGGCGAGCGCCGCTGGGTCGCCGGCTCGCTCGCGGAGCGCGGCCTCGACGCGCACCACGTGCACTGGCCCGGCGTCCTCACGCCGGGCCTCGTCAACGCGCACACGCACCTCCAGTACACGGGCATGGCCGAGGTCGGGAGCGGCAGCTACCAGGGATTCCGCGACTGGGTCGCGGCCTTCAACCCGGTCTACGCGCAGCCCCACGACTGGGCGCTGGACTCCGCCGCGGGCGCCCGCATGATGCTCGAGGCGGGCACGACCGCCGTCGCGGACATCGTCACCGACCTCGAGGCGATGCGCGCCCTCCACGACGCGGGGCTGCACGGCATCACGTACTGGGAGGTCATCGACTGGACCAACGAGGCGTGGGTCGAGCGGGGCCGCGCGCAGGTGGAGGCGGCGCTCGACGCGCTCCCCTCCCCGCCCGGCACGGGGCTGTCCCCGCATGCGCCGTACTCGCTCGAGATCGCGCCGCTGCTGGAGATCCCCGACATCGTCCGCGAGCGCGGCAGCCGCATCCACATCCACCTGGGCGAGTCCGCGATCGAGCGCGAGTTCGCGCACGCCTCGACCGAGCCGTGGCAGCTGCGTGGCCTGGCCTCGCTGCACGACCTGCGCCAGGCCGGCTACGGCACCTCCGCGACGGACTACGTCGACCACCTGGGCGTGCTCGGCCCGGACTGCCACATCGCGCACGGCGTGTACATGACCGAGAAGGACCGCGCGATCCTGCGCGCCCGCGGCACCTCGGTCGCGCTGTGCCCGCGCTCGAACGCGGTGATCGGGCTCGACGAGCCGCCCGTCGCGGCCTACCTCGACGAGGGCAGCCCGATCGCGGTGGGCACGGACTCGCTGTCGAGCGCGCCGAGCCTCGACCTCATGGACGACGTCGCCGAGCTCCACCGCATCGCCCGCGCCCAGGGCTACGCGAAGGACGACCTCGCGGAGCGGCTGCTGTCCGCCGCCACCCTGGGCGGGGCGCACGCGATGGGCCTCGACGTGGGGCCCGACCGCACCGGCTACCTGGCGGTCGGCGCGCGCGCCGACCTCGCGTTCTTCGACCTCCCCGTCACGGACGTCGCCGAGACCCTCGCCACGCTCGTCACCGCGGGCGCCGGACGCGCCGCCGCGACGGTCGTGTCGGGCCAGGTCCGCGTCGCACGCCCCTCGTTCACCGAGCACACCGGAGTCACCTCATGACCGACGCCCCCGCGACCCCCGCGACCCCCGCGACCGCCCGCCTGCTGGACCTCGCGCCGCACCCCGAGGGCGGCTGGTTCCGACGCACGTACACGTCGCAGCTGCCGGTCGAGACGCCGGGCGGCCCGCGCCCCGCGGCCACGTGCATCCACTACCTCCTCACCCCCGGCGAGGAGAGCGCGTGGCACGTGGTCACGTCGGACGAGCTGTGGCTGTGGCACGGCCCCGGGACGCTCGAGCTGCGGCTCGGCGGCGAGGGCGAGGCGCCGGACGATGCGCCGGTCACCGTGACGCTGGGCCCCGACCTGGCCGCGGGCCACGTGGCGCAGTGCCTGGTGCCCGCCGGGACGTGGCAGGCGGGGCGGCTCGGGGGCGATGCCGAGGTGCTCGTCAGCTGCATGGTGTCGCCGGGCTTCGACTTCGCCGACTGGCGTCTCGCCTGATGAGACGGCCTGTCTCAGGGCCGCCGCTACACTGTGGCCTCACGGCCATCGTCGGCCGTTCTCCCACCCCCCTTTCTTCTTCCAAGGAGCACCCATGACCAGCACACGTGTGCGCGCCGGCCTGATCGCGACGACCGCCCTCTCCGCGCTGATGATGGCGGGCTGCTCCTCCTCGTCCGAGCCCGAGGCCAGCGAGTCCGCGTCGAGCGCCCCCGAGGCGAGCGAGACCGCGGTCGCGCTCGAGACCCTCACCGAGGGCAAGCTCACCATCGCGACCGGCGAGCCCGCCTACGAGCCGTGGGTCGTGGGCGACGACCCGGAGTCGGGCGAGGGCTTCGAGGCCGCCGTCGCGTACGCGGTCGCCGAGCAGATGGGCTTCGCGGCCGAGGACGTCGTGTGGGTCCGCTCGAGCTTCGACTCGGCCATCGCGCCCGGCGCGAAGGACTGGGACATGAACATCCAGCAGTTCTCCATCACCGAGGAGCGCAAGAACGCGGTCGACTTCTCCTCGCCGTACTACACGACCACCCAGGCGGTCGTGACGGTCGAGGGCTCCGCCGCCGCGGACGCCGCCTCGGTCGCGGACCTCGCGGACCTCCAGGTGGGCGTGCCCTCCGGCACCACCTCGTACACGGTGGCGGCCGAGGTCCTGGGCGACCAGAACCTCGCGGTCTTCAACTCCTCGGAGGACACCGTGGCCGCGCTGACGTCGGGCCAGATCGACGCGTTCGTGATCGACCTCCCGTCGGCCTTCTACCTGGCCGCCGCGGTGCTCGACGGCGGCGTCATCCTCGGCCAGTTCGAGGACGCGACCGGTGGCGACGAGTTCGGCTTCGTGCTCCCCAAGGGCTCGACGCTCACCGAGGCCGTGACGGAGGCGGTCGACGCGCTCCGCGAGGACGGCACGCTCGCCGCGATCGAGACCGAGTGGCTGTCGGACGCCGTCGACGTCCCGGTCCTCAAGTAGCCCTGAGATAGACGGACGATGATGGACCGAGCGGCGGAGACCTGGGCTCCCAGCGAGCTCGAGCTGGAGCGCCGCCTCAGCCGCAAGCGCGCCTCCCGCCGCTCGGTCCTCGTCGCGCTCGCCTCGACGGTCGTCTTCGCGGGTGTCGCGGGCTGGCTGGTCCTCAGCTCTCCCGGCTGGGCGGACGTCCAGCAGTCGTTCTTCAACCCCGAGATCGCACGGGACTCGTTCCCGAAGATCCTCGAGGGCCTGTGGCTCAACATCCGCGTGCTGTTCTTCGCGACGATCGCGGTCGCCGTGGTCGCCACGCTGCTCGCGGTGATGCGGTCCCTGCGCGGGCCCGTGTGGTTCCCGCTGCGCGCCCTCGCCACCGGCTACACGGACCTGTTCCGCGGCCTGCCCGTGCTCATCGTGCTGTACCTCGTGGGCTTCGGCATCCCGGCCCTCAACCCCGAGAGCCGCATCTCCGTCGCGGTGCTCGGCACCATCGCGATCACGCTCTGCTACTCCGCCTACGTGGCCGAGGTGCTGCGCGCCGGCATGGAGGCGGTCCACCCGTCGCAGCGCATCGCCGCCCGGTCGCTCGGCCTGTCGCACGCCAAGACGCTGCGCCTCGTGGTGATCCCGCAGGCGCTGCGCAAGGTGGTGCCGGCCCTCATGAACGACTTCGTGTCGATGCAGAAGGACGTGGGCCTCATCTCCGTGCTCGGCGCCGTCGACGCGGTGCGCGCCGCGCAGATCGCGACGGCGAGCACCTACAACTTCACCCCGTACGTGGTGGCGGGCCTCCTCTTCGTGCTCATGAGCTTCCCGATGATCCGCCTCACCGACCACGTCTCGGCCCGCATGGCCAAGCGCGAGCAGATCGGAGGCACGGTGTGAGCGTCCTCGAGCTGCACGGCGTCCACAAGCTCTTCGGCGACAACCACGTCCTCAAGGGGGTCGACCTCGAGGTCGACGAGCACGAGGTCGTCGTCGTCATCGGCGCCTCGGGGTCCGGCAAGTCCACGCTCATGAGGACCATCAACCTCATCGAGCGCGTCGACGACGGCCGGATCCTGCTGAGCGGCGACGACATCACCGACCCGGCGGTCGACGTCGACAAGGTGCGTGCCCGCATCGGCGTGGTCTTCCAGCACTTCAACCTGTTCCCCCACATGCGCGTGATCGACAACGTCACGCTCGCGGCCCGCAAGGTGCACGGCACCCCCGCCGATGTGGCACGGGACCGGGCCGTGGGGCTGCTCGAGAAGTTCGGCCTCGGCGAGAAGGTCGAGGACTACCCGGACCGCCTCTCCGGCGGGCAGCAGCAGCGCGTCGCGATCGTGCGCGCGATCCTCACGGACCCGGAGCTGCTCCTCCTCGACGAGATCACGTCGGCCCTCGACCCGATGCTCGTGGGCGAGGTGCTCGACCTGGTGCGGGACCTCAAGGCGCAGGGCTCGACCATGCTCATGGCGACGCACGAGATGTCCTTCGCGCGCTCGGTCGCCGACCGCATCGTGTTCATGCACGGCGGCCGTCCGCTCGAGGTGGGCACGCCGGAGCAGATCTTCGAGGACCCTCAGCAGCCGGAGACGCGCGAGTTCCTCGCCCGCATCACGCACCGCTGACGCGCGGCGCGTCAGGGTGGTCCGGCGCGGCTCGCCTCGACCAGTTCCGCCGGGTCGAGCCTGATGCGTACCTGATAGCCGGGTCGGGGTCGCTGGTCGGGGTCGATCGAGGCCGGTGGGATGAACTCGGGGCTGCCCTGGCGGAACCGGATGGCCCACCGGTCGCGATGGATCCAGTGGTGGCAGGTCACGCACAGCATGATGCCGTTGTCGAGGTCGGTCCTGCCGCCGTCGACCCAGTAGCGGATGTGGTGGACGTCGCAGAAGCTCGGCGGCGCTCCGCACCACGCGCAGCCCCGGTCGCGTTGCGCGATCGCCCGCCGTTGGGCGGGCGTGAACAGGCGCTGCGCGTGCCCGTGGTCGAGGACCTCGCCGCACGTGCCCAGCACGGTGGGGATGAGCTCCGCATCCGCCGCATACCAGCCCAACAGAGCCCCCGGCAGTGGACGCCGGATCCCGTCGAGCTCGCCGTAGCCGTCGCCGGTCCGAAGGTCCGCCAGCGAGATGCGGATGTTGACGGCGGTCTTGACGGCGTCGTGGGGCTTGCGGCATCCGTTCGCGTGCCGCCCGAGCCAGCCCAGGGCGTCCGCACGCATCTGGCCCACAGTCGGCTGATCCTCGCCGCCGTCCTCGCGTGCCTCACGGAACTGCTTCTTCATGTACCCGTCCAGCGCCGCGAGCAGCGGGGCGGCGGTCAGCGGGTCCAGCATCGCGACCAGGCGGACCATGCCGTTGGCCTCCTCACGCAACGTCGCCAGCCGTGCCCGGTACAGCTCCTCGTACTGCTCCTCGCCCGTCGACGGCGGCGTCAGCCCCGCCTCGAGCTGCGCGACCAGCGACCGCACCGTCCTCAGCGGTGAGATCACCGCCTTGCCGACCGCCATCTTCTCCACCCGCGCCAACGGCAGCCGCCCCACCGGGGTGGCCCGCACCGCATCGTCCACCGGCAGCCCATCCATGTCACGCGCGTCCGGATGCGTCATCAGCACCTCACGCAGCAGCACGAACTTGTCCGCGCTCAGCCGACCCTCCCTGGCCTCGTACGCGAGATGAGGCAGCACCGACGCACCGCCCGGCGCATCGTCCGGCGTCCCGTACAGCGCCGTGCCCAGGATCCGCAGCCGCTCGGCCTCGGCCACCGTGCCGCCGGTCTCCGACGCGATCAGCTGATCGATCCCCCGGAACCCCTGCCGGCTCGCGATCCCCGCACGCCCCGGCCCGGACCGCACCGCGAGCCTCGCGGCCATCTGCGCGACCACCAGATCCGTCTCACGCCGCCGACCCACCGCCTCCCGCATCAACGCCACCGCATCCCAGTCAGGCAGCCCGCCCGACGCCTCGACACGCACACGCAGCCCGTCGAGGGGATCGGCGACGGTCGACTCGGCCATGTGACAAGTCCACCACCGCCCTCAGACAACGAACCCGACAATCCGGACAGTTGTCCACAGGGGTGGCGGCGCGGGGTGAGCGGGAACGGCGCGCCGCGGGCACCAGGCCGCGGGACGACCCGTCAGTCGATCTCCCCGTCCGCGTCGACCACCGCGGGCAGCGAAGCCGTGACGACCGAGCCGTCCGAGCGCATCGTCCCGTGGAAGGCCGATGCGTCGGGAGCGCCCGGCAGCCGCGGCCCCTGGCCGTCGAGCGGCACGGTGACGTCCTCGCCGCGCAGCACGCTGACGCGCTCGCCGCGCACCATCACGGTGAGACCCTGCCCCTCCTCGACGGTGAAGGCGACCTCGTCCTCGCGCAGCGTCACCAGCAGGCGTGTGCCACGCTGCGTGACCCGGAAGCGCATCTCGGGCCACGAGGGGGGCAGGCGCGGGTCGAAGGACAGCACGCCGCCGTAGTCGCGCATGCCGCCGAAGCCGTGCACGAGGGCCGACCACACGCCGCCCGCGGAGGCGACGTGCACGCCGTCCGCGGTGTTGGCGTGGAGGTTCGCGATGTCGACGCACAGCCCGTCCCAGAAGTACCGCAGCGCGAGCTCGTGGTACCCGACCTCCGCCGCCATGATCGACTGCACCACGCCCGAGAGCGTCGAGTCGCCGGTGGTGATGGGATCGTAGTAGTCGAAGTCGGCCTTCTTCTCCTCCGAGGAGAACTGGTCGCCCTGGAGGAACAGCGCGAGCACCACGTCCGCCTGCTTGAGCACCTGGAAGCGGTAGATCACCAGCGGGTGGAAGTGCAGCAGCAGCGGCCGCTGCTCGGGCGGCGTGTTCTCGAGGTCCCACAGCTCGCGCTCGTGGAACAGCGCGTCCTGCGGGTGGATGCCGAGGTCCTCGTCCCACAGGATCGCCATCGCCTCGGCGGCGGACTCCCACTCGATGACCTCGGCGTCCTCGAGGCCCAGCCGTGCGACCATCTTGCGGTACTGGTCGGGCCACATCGACGCGAGCTTGCGCACCGCGGCCGCCGCGGCGCGCAGGTTGAAGCGCGCCATGACGTTCGTGTAGAGGTTGTCGTTCACGACGGTGGTGTACTCGTCCGGCCCGGTGACGCCGTGGATGCGGAAGCTGGACCCGTCGCCCTTGATGTTGCGCCAGAACCCCAGGTCCGCCCACATGCGCGCCGTCTGCACCAGGATGTCGATGCCCTCGCGTGCGAGGAACTCGTCGTCGCCCGTGGCCTTGACGTACTTGTCGATCGCGAAGGAGATGTCCGCATCGATGTGGTACTGCGCGGTGCCGGCCGCGTAGTACGCGGACGCCTCCTCGCCGTTGATGGTGCGCCACGGGAACAGCGCGCCGTGCTGGGCCAGCTCCCCTGCGCGCTCGATCGCCTTGGGCAGCATCCGGAAGCGGTACCTCAGCGCGTTCCGCGCGATCCCCGGCGACGTGTAGACGAAGAAGGGCACCACGTAGATCTCGGTGTCCCAGAAGTAGTGGCCGCTGTAGCCGGAGCCCGTCACGCCCTTGGCGGCCACGCCCTGACCGTCGCCCCGCGCGGCGGCCTGCGCGAGCTGGAAGAGGTTCCAGCGGATCGCCTGCTGCACGCGGTCGTCGCCGTCGACCTCGACGTCCGAGCGCTTCCAGAAGTCGCCCAGCCACTCCTCCTGGTCCGCGAACTGCTTCTCGACGGTCTCGCTGCGCACGCGCGAGAGCGTGCGGTGGCAGCGGTCGCCGAGCTCGCGCGCGGGCACCATGCGGGACGTGTGATAGGTCACGACCTTGGTGAGGCTGAACGTGCGCCCGGGCTGCGCGTGGAAGCGGAACACCTGCTTCGCGTAGTCCGGCTGGATCTCGGTCTCGGTCTGCACGTCGCCGTCGAAGTCGTACTGGTGCTCCATCGCGACGGCGAGCGTCATCCCGGAGTTGACGCACTGGTAGCCGAGCATGAGGTGGGAGTCGTGCGCGCGGTGGAGGCGGGGCTCGAGCACGCGCTCGTTGAAGTTCTCCGACTTGCGGGGGTCGAAGCCCACGCCGCCGCCGGGTGAGGACCGGTACTCGTCGGCACCCGCCTGGCGGTTGAGCAGCTGCGAGGACACCGCGATGGGGGCCTCCTTGTCGAGCAGCGTCACCTCGAACTGCATGATCGCGAGGTGGCGCTGCTGGAACGACACCATGCGCCGCGAGCGCACGCGGACGCGGTTGCCCGCGGGCGTGCGCCACAGCAGGTCGCGCGTGAGCACGCCGGTGCGCATGTCGAGCGTGCGCGAGTACTCGGGCAGGTCCGCGACGGACAGCAGCAGCGGCTCGTCGTCGACGTAGAGCCGGATGATCTTAGGGTCCGGCACGTTGACGATGGTCTGGCCGGTGCGCGCGAAACCGTACGCCTCCTCGGCGTGCCGGATCCGCCACGTCTCGTGGAAGCCGTTGATGAAGGCGCCGTGCGCGTACGCATCGTGCCCCTCCTCGATGTTGCCGCGCAGGCCCAGGTACCCGTTGCCGAGCGAGAACAGCGTCTCGGTGGTGCCCATGTCCTCGGAGCCGAACTCGGTCTCGACGAGCCGCCATGGGTCGGCCGGGAACCTCAACCGGTCCACGTAGTCCGGCGCGGTCGTGTCGCCGAGCGCGCGCTGCGCCGCCTTCATGCCTGCACCAGCTCCTTCAGGTCCTCGACCACGATGTCCGCGCCGCCCTCGCGCAGCTCGTCCGCCCCCGCGCCGCGGTCCACGCCGACGACCAGCCCGAACGCGCCCGCGCGTCCCGCCTCGACGCCGGACATGGCGTCCTCGACCACGACCGCGCTCTCCTTCGGGATCCCCAGCAGCTCCGCGGCATAGAGATAGGTGTCGGGGGCGGGCTTGCCCGCGATGCCGTGGTCGGCGGCGACCTGGCCGCTCACCACGATCTCGAACCGGTGCGCGAGCCCCGCGGCCTCGAGGACCGCCGGCGCGTTCCTCGACGAGGACACGACCGCCATCGCGCACCCGATGCTCTCGAGGTGGTCGATGAGCGCGACCGACCCCGCGTAGGGCGTCACGCCCTCCTCGCGCAGGATCGCGGCGAAGGCCTCGTTCTTGGTGTTGCCCACGCCGCACACGGTCTCGGTGCCCGGCGCATCGTCCGGCGCGCCCTCCGGGAGGGTGACGCCGCGCGATGCGAGGCAGGAGCGCACGCCGTCGTAGCGCGGCTTGCCGTCGACGTACTGGAAGTAGTCGGCGTCCGTGTACGCCGGGGTGATGCCGTGCGACTCGAAGTAGTCCGTGAACATCCGCCGCCACGCGTCCATGTGCACGTCCGCGGTGGGCGTGAGCACGCCGTCCAGGTCGAACAGTGCGGCTGCGAAGCTCGCGTCGGGCACCTGGGGCAGGTGCCAGGGGGCGGTCTCGATCGTCACGGGGTCTCCCTCCAGCTCGGGGTTCGGTCGGATGCCGTGCACCCGGTCGAACGCGTCCGCCCCGCTGGATGTTTCCTCAGGGGGGCGACGGCCGCGTCCCCTCGATAGTAGCCACCGGCCGGGCGCGGGTGTCGAGGAAGTTCCGGCGCGACCGGGGACGATGCGTGCGCCGGGACATTCCGTAGAGTGGACAGCGTGGATACACAGGCGTTGGAGCCGATGCGGGCCGAGGATCTCGTCCGGGGTGCGGTGCTCGAGCAGCGGCACCTCGACGGCGGCGTGCTGGAGGACCTCGAGGCGCCCGACGTCGAGCTCATGGAGTGCATGTTCAGCGACTGTCAGGGTGGCGAGTGCCGGCTGCCGAACCTGCGCGTGACGGGCAGCACGATGCTCGGCTCGTCGTTCGCGACGCTCGCGCTGCCGGGAGCGACGGTGTTCTCGGGCCGGCTCGAGGGGGTGCGCATCGGCGCGCTGCTGCTCGACGGGTCCGACGTGTCGGTGCACAAGATCGTGGCCTCGCGGATCGACGTGCTGTCGCTGCGCGACGCCAAGGTGCGTCGGCTCGAGATCATCGACTCGCAGATCGGCCTGCTCGACCTGTCCGGGTCGCGGCTGCGCGAGGTGTCGGTGGTGGGCGGCTCGATCGAGGAGCTGGTGCCGTCGCGCGCGGACGTCGACGGCTTCGACGTGTCGCGGACCTCGCTGGGCCGCGTGGTCGAGGCCGCCGGGCTGCGCGGCGTGACCCTCTCGGTGCAGCAGGCGCTCGAGCTGGGGCCCGATCTCGCCCGCCACCTCGGCGCGCACCTCGTGGACTGAGCGGGCTCAGCCCTTCGTGTGGAACCTCATCTGGGCCGCCTCGACGCCGTGCTCGAGGACCGCCTCGACGGCGTCCGCCGCATCGTCCACGAGGAACGGCAGCTCCTTGCGCTCGGCCGCGGAGAACGGCTTGAGCACGAACGTGGCCGCCTCCATGCGGCCAGGCGGGCGGCCGACGCCCACACGCACGCGCACGTAGTCGGGCGTGCCGAGCGCCTTGGTGACGTCCTTGAGGCCGTTGTGGCCGGCGGAGCCGCCGCCGCGCTTGATCTTCACGGTGCCGAAGGGGATGTCGAGCTCGTCGTGGACCACGATCACCTCGGTGGGCGGCACGGAGTGGTACTTCGCGAGCGACGAGGTGGGGCCGCCGGACACGTTCATGTACGACATCGGGCAGCCGATGACGACGGGCCCGCCCGCGAGCCGCACGGTCGCGTTGCGGGTGTGGGTCTTCTTGGAGACGGAGAGGGACGATGCGCCGCGGCGCGCGAGCTCGTCGATCACCATCTGACCGACGTTGTGGCGCGTCTCCGCGTACTCGGGGCCCGGGTTCCCCAGGCCGATGACCAGGCTCGACACTCGCTCCTCCTCCGACTACTCGTGAGACGACGACGCCCGGCCCGCCCACAGTCGGGCGAGCCGGGCGAGCATCGGTGTGAGACTACTCCGCGGCGGTCTCGGCGGCCTCGGCGGCGGGGGCCTCCTCGGCCTCCTCCTCGGCGCCGGCGCCACGCGGGACGGAGATGGTGACGACGGTGATGTCACCGTCGGTCACGAGCGTCGCGCCCTTGGGGAGCTCGACGTCCTTGGCGTGCACGACCGCGCCCTCCTCGAGGCCCTCGATCGAGACCTCGACCGACTCGGGGAGGTGCGTGGCCTCGGCCTCGAGCTGCAGCGACGCGTGCTCGACGACGTGGATGGTGCCCGCGAAGGATTCGCCGGTGACGTGCACGGGCACGTCCACGGTGATCTTCTCGCCCTTCTTCACGAGGAGGAGGTCGACGTGCTCGATGATGCGGCGGACGGGCTCGACCTGCACGTCCTTGGCGATCGCGAGCTCCGACGAGCCGTCGAGCTCGATGGTGAGGAGGGCGTTCGAGTGCTTGAGCGCCATCATGGTCTCGTGGCCCGGGAGGAGCACGTGGACCGGGTCGGTGCCGTGGCCGTAGAGGACCGCGGGGATCTGGTGGGCGGCGCGGGCGCGACGGGCGGCACCCTTGCCGAACTCGGTGCGCGTGGTGGCGGCGAGCGTGAGCTGGTCGGACATTCGATTCTCCTCTGACGTCAGATGGGGCCACGGCAAGGCAGGGCATCTCGCATCTGCCGCGTCGATCACGGAGAGCCCGAGAGCCTCCCTCGCCGAGGAACCGGACAACTATACCTGGCCGGGGGGACGATGCGCCAGCCGAGGAATGCGGCCGCACCGAGGGCGGTTGTGCCTGGCATGACGTCGACATCGAGCAGTCCCCGCTCCGGCACGACAGGCGACATCTGGGAGAAGGCGGCCCGCGCGGGCTACGCGGTCTCCGGAGTCCTCCACGTGATCCTCGGCTTCCTCATCGTGAGGATCGGCCTGGGCGCGAACGCGGAGGCGGACCAGGGTCACGCGCTCGCCAGCCTGGGCCACCAACCCCTCGGCACCGTGGTCCTGTGGGCGGCCGCCGCCGCGTTCCTCGCGCTCGGGCTGTGGCAGGCCGCCGATGCGCTGCGGTCGGACGAGGAGGCGATGGACAGGGCGAAGGCGGCAGGCAAGACGGTGCTGTACGCGGCCCTCGCCTTCACCTCCGCGTCGATCGCCATGGGCTCCGCGGCGGGCAACGGCGACCAGAAGGCGCAGGGCTTCGCCGGCACGCTCATGCAGGCCCCCGCCGGCCGGCTGCTCGTCGGCGCGGTGGGGCTCGGCATCATCGCCGGCGCCGGCTACCACGTGGTCAAGGGAGCGCGTCAGAGATTCCTCGACGACCTGCGGGCGCTGCCCGGCCACGACCACCTCGGCACCGGTGTGAAGGGCCTGGGCACGGTCGGCTACGTCGCCAAGGGCGTCGCGCTCCTCATCGTCGGCGTCCTGTTCGTCTCGGCGGCGATGACCGCGGACCCCGACAAGGCCAAGGGCGTCGATGGCGCGGTCGAGTGGCTGCTCGGCGCGCCCGGCGGCCCGGTGGTCGTGGTGCTCGTGGGGCTCGGCTTCGCCGCGTACGGCCTGTACTCGTTCGCCCGCGCCCGCTACGCGAGGATGTGACGTGGGCCGCGGACCGGGCGCGACGGCGCCCTCACCTCGAGACGTCCCGGGCGGCCTCGCGCGCCGCGTGCTCCTGCCCACCGCGCTGCTGTGGGCCGCCGTCGTCGGCGTCGGATTCCTTCTCGCCGAGGTCCCCGAGAACGGCGTCAACGAGCGCCTCGTCGAGCTGCGCATCCCCGCGCTCGACACGGTCACCGCGTTCGTCTCGGGCTCCGCGTCGACGATGGTCGTGATCGCCACCGCTCTCGTGGTGGCGGCCCTCGTGTGGTGGACGTCGCGGCAGTGGTGGCTCGCGACGGTGCCCCTCGTCGCCCTGGCGCTCGAGGCGGCGGTCTTCCTCACGAGCTCGGCGGTCGTGGGCCGCGACCGTCCCGACGTCGACCAGCTGGACCACGCTCCCCCGACCTCGAGCTTCCCCAGCGGCCACACCGGTGCCTCGACCGCGGTCTACGTCTCGTTCGCGCTGCTCGCCACGCGCATCCGGCACGGGGCCCTGCGTGTCACGGTGATCGTCGTGTGCGCGCTCATGCCGGTCGCGGTGGCGCTCAGCCGCGTCTACCGCGGCATGCATCACCCCACCGACGTCGTCGCGGGCCTCGCGGTGGGCGCGACCTGCGCGCTGATCGCCTGGACCTGGATGCCGGACGGGGCCCGCGCATCGTCCGATGCACAGGCCCCGCGCGGTGTGGAGACCGACCTCACCCGAAGGTGACGACCACCTTCTCGGCGGCGCCGGGCGTCGCCGCCAGCTCGAGCGCCTCGAGCGCCTGGTCGGCGGGCAGCGTGTGGCTCACGATCGGGGCGAAGCGCTCCCAGTGGTTCACGATGTCCTCGGTGACCTCGAAGATCTCGGTCGGGTAGCCCATCGACAGCGCGATCGTGAGCTCGGTGGTGAGCAGTCCGCCGAGGTCGAGCTCGACGGGATTCTTGTGCACCGCGACGATCGACAGGCGGGCGCCCGCCTTGGCCGAGGCCGCGACGGTCGCGATCACCGGCGCCGCACCCGCGGCGTCGATGTAGACGTCCGTGTCGGGGCGGGTGCCGCGCACGAAGCTGCGCGGCGCCTCGCCGTGGAGCTCGATCAGCCGCGCGGTGACGTCCTCGGTGGACGAGTCGATGACCGCGTCGACGCCGATCCTCAGCGCGGTCTCGAGACGGTGCGCCTGGATGTCGACCACGACGACGTGGGCGACGCCCCGCAGCTTGAGGCTGAGCGCGGCACCGAGACCGATGGGGCCGGCGCCGAACACGACGGCCTTCTCCCCCGCCTTCGCGCCCGAGCGGTTGACCGCGTGACGCGCGACGGCCATCGGCTCGTTGAGGGCCGCCACCTCCCACGGGATGTGGTCGGGGATCACCTTGAGCTGCACGCCCTCGCGGGCGCCGGCGACGAGCAGGTAGCCCGACAGCGCGCCTTGGGCGCCGCCCGAGCCGATGATGCCGTCGGCCGAGGCCATCGGGTTGACCACGACGTGGTCGCCCACGGCCAGGCCCTCGACGTCGGCGCCGGCTGCGACGACGACACCCGCGGGCTCGTGGCCGAGCGGCGTCGCTCCCTGGCGCGGCGGGATGCCGCCGTACTGCGTGTACATCGCATCCGAGCCGCAGATGCCGCAGGCCTTGACCTGGACGAGCACGTCCCCGGGACCCGGCTGCGGCACGTCGACCTCGACGAGGCCGAGCTGGCCCGGAGCGGTGACGTGGACGGCGTTCATGGTGCTGGCGATGGTCTCCATCGACCCTCCCTCCGTGCGGCGCCGCGCATCCGGGGGTACGGGCGTGCCACGTCGCACTAATTCGATTTAGTTGCACTGGCTAGCATAGGACCAAGGTCCGGGGAGGGGCACGCGATGGAGACAGCACGCGCGACGATGCGGGACGTCGCCGCCGCCGCGGGGGTCTCGCCCTCGCTCGTGAGCTTCGTGCTCAACGACGCTCCCGGGCAGACCATCCCGGAGGCGACCCGCGCGCGGGTGCGGGAGGCGGCGGAGCGTCTCGGCTACGCGCCCCACGGCGTCGCCCGCGCGCTGCGCGAGGGCGCGGCGCGCATCGTCCTGCTCGACACCGCCGGCCTCCCCCACGGTCCGTCGCTCGAGGCGTTCACCCAGGGCCTCGGGCTGGAGCTCGCCGCCCACGACCACAGCCTGCTCGTGCACTCGGCGGGCCGCGACGACCTCGAGCGGGCCGTGCGCGCGATCGTGCCGCGCGCGGTCGTCGACCTCGCGGGCCTCTACGCGTCGGGCGCGGGCGAGCACGAGGACGGCGGTTGGGCCGATGGCCTGCAGGCCCACGCGGCCGTGCAGATGCGGCACCTCCTGGACGCCGGCCATCGCGGCGTGGCGATCGCGCTGCCCGCCGAGCCCGGCGAGGAGGCCGCACCCCTCGTGCAGCGTCGCGCCGACCAGCTCGCCGCGGTCGCCCGCGACGCGCGGGTCGGCACCGTCGTGCTGCCGGTGGCGGCCGAGGCCGCCGCGGCTGCGGCGGCGCTCGTCGCGTTGCGGGGATCCCACCCCGGCATCACGGCGGTGGCCGCGTTCGACGACGCGACGGCCCTGGCGGTGCTCGCGGCGATGCGCCGATGCGGCCTCGAGGCGCCGCGCGACCTCGCGGTCATGGGCTTCGACGCCACCGAGGCCGCGGGGCTCTGGGACCCGGGCCTCACCACCGTCGAGATCGACGCCGCCGCCTACGGGCGCCGGGCCGGACGGCTCGCCCTCGGGCTCGCGCCCGACCCCGCCGACGTGCCGCGCGTCCGCGTGGTGGTGCGCGGCTCCGCCTGACTCACCCGTCGGGGAACCACCGGCGGACCGCGGTGGCGAAGCGGTCCTCGAACTGCGTGTCGTCGTGGCGTCCGCGCAACCACGCGACGAAGTCGCCGCCGGCCACCGCATCGAGCTCGCGGCGGCAGCCCGCAGGGTCCGTGACGGCCCGCAGCAGGTGCTCCTCGGCCTCGGCAGCGTCGACGTAGAGCAGCGGGTAGCCGTCGGGCAGCAGCGCCCGCGCCCACGGCCGGTCGGGGAACACGCCCACCGCGCCGGCCACCATCGCCTCGACGTACTCGAGGCCGTAGGACTCGTCCCGTGCCGTCGCGAGGAAGGCCGTGGTGCGGGCGAGGCGGTAGTAGTAGTCCTCGCGCGTCGCGGTGAGCGGCCCCACCCAGGCCCAGTCCTTGCGCGACAGCCGGATCGCCCGCTCGGAGATGAGGTGCGACTCCTCGAGCCTCATCTCGACCCGGATGGGCGTCCGCCGCCGCACACGCTCGACGACGTCGAGGAACAGCTGGGGCTGCTTGCGCTCGGACAGCCGGATGGCCGGGTACAGCACCACCGGCACGGCCGGCTCCTCGCGCGGCTGCACGTGGTCGAGCCGGATCCCCAGGTTCGACCACTCGATCCGCGCGCGCTCCGCGAGCTGCGGCACGGTGAGCGCGAAGACGATCTCGCGGACCTCGGTCGCCGTACGCTGCGAGTTGGCGAACGTGGGGAACAGCGCGCACGACAGCGCGAGCGAGGCGCGCTCGACCGGCCGCGTGAACTGCGAGGTGTTCCACCACACGAAGTTCATGATCCGCGGCTCCGCACCGCTCGCGGCGAGCGTGCGCCACACCATGGGCGAGCTCACCACGTCCATGTTCACCACCACGGTCCCGCGCGGGTCGACGAGCTCGAGCGGGACCACGTCGAAGCCGTCGGCGCGCTGGGCGCGCGACCCCACGAGCGCCGACCCGGGGAACAGCCGCTGGAGGCGCCGCACCAGGGTCGCCCCCGCATCGTGCCCCGCGACGCGACCGTCCACGACGGTGAGGCCGTCGTGGACGATCGCGATCGGGTGCATCAGCCGATCCGCTCCGCCGCGCGCGCGGGGGCCGGGGCCTCGGGCACGGGCACCGGCTCCGCCCCCTCGGGCTCGGCCTCGAGCGAGGCCCTGATCCGCATGCCGTAGAAGGACCGGTGGACGAAGAACGCCGAGACCACGAAGAAGCCGGCCGCGAGCGAGTAGACCAGCGCGTGGCTGCCCTGCTCGGCCAGCCCGACGGCGAGCTCGACCGCGAGCAGGCCGAACAGCGTCGTGAACTTGATGACCGGGTTGAGCGCCACCGACGAGGTGTCCTTGTAGGGGTCGCCGACGGTGTCGCCCACGATGGTGGCGTCGTGCAGCGCCGTGCCCTTCGCGTGCAGGTCGACCTCGACGATCTTCTTGGCGTTGTCCCACGCGCCTCCGGCGTTCGCCATGAAGATCGCCTGGTAGAGGCCGAAGAGCGCGATCGAGATGAGGTAGCCGATGAAGAAGTACGGCTCCACGAACGCGAAGGCCAGGGTCGCGAAGAACACCGCGAGGAAGATGTTGAGCATGCCCTGCTGCGCGTACTGCGTGCAGATCTCGACCACGCGACGCGAGTCCTCGGTGGAGGCCTTGGTCTCGCCGTCGAGCCGGATGGTGTCCTTGATGTACTCGACCGCCCGGTACGAGCCGGTGGTGACCGCCTGGATCGAGGCGCCCGTGAACCAGTAGATGGTCGCGCCGCCCGCGATGAGGCCCAGCAGGAACGGCGGGTGGATGAGCGAGAGGTTCTCGATGCCGGTGGTGAGGCCGTCGGTGAGCGCGATGATGATCGAGAAGATCATGGTCGTCGCCCCCACCACCGCCGTGCCGATGAGCACCGGCTTCGCCGTCGCCTTGAACGTGTTGCCCGCGCCGTCGTTCTCCTCCAGCATGCGCTTGGCGCTCTCCCAGCGCGGCGCGAAGCCGAAGCCCTCCTCGATCTCGGCGTCGATGCCCTCGAGCTCCTCGATGACGGACAGCTCGTAGACGCTCTGCGCATTGTCGGTGACCGGGCCGTACGAGTCGACCGCGATGGTGACCGGGCCCATGCCGAGGAAGCCGAAGGCGACCAGGCCGAACGCGAAGACCGCGGGCGCGAGCATGACCTCGTCGAGCCCCATCCCGGAGATCAGGTACGCGGCGCCCATGAGCGCGACGATCGCGATGCCGAGCCAGTAGCCGGAGAAGTTGCCCGCGACCAGGCCGGACAGGATGTTGAGCGACGGGCCGCCCTCGCGCGAGCTCTTCACCACCTCGCGCACGTGGCGGCTGGTGGTCGAGGTGAACACCTTGACCAGCTCGGGGATGAGCGCACCCGCGAGCGTGCCGCAGCTGATGATGGTCGCGAGCTTCCACCACAGGCCGTCGCCGAGGTCGCCGATGAGCCACGCCGCGCTGAGGTAGGTCGCGGCGATCGACACCGCCGAGGTGAGCCACACGAGCGAGGTGAGCGGGCTCTCGAAGTTCATGCGGTCGGCGTCGCGGTAGCGGCGCCGGGCCCACGCATCGTTCGCCACATAGGACAGCGCCGAGGCGATGAGCATGACCGCGCGGACCGCGAAGATCCACACCAGCAGCGTCGCCTGGAGGCCCGGGTCGTGGACCGCGAGCAGCAGGAAGGTGACGAGCGCGACGCCGGTGACGCCGTACGTCTCGAAGCCGTCCGCGGAGGGGCCCACCGAGTCGCCGGCGTTGTCGCCGGTGCAGTCGGCGATGACGCCCGGGTTGCGAGCGTCGTCCTCCTTGATCTTGAAGGCGATCTTCATGAGGTCGGAGCCGATGTCCGCGATCTTGGTGAAGATGCCGCCGGCGATGCGCAGGGCCGCGGCGCCGAGCGACTCGCCGATCGCGAAGCCGATGAAGCACGCGCCCGCGATGTCGCGCGGCAGGAAGAGCAGGATCACCAGCATCATCAGCAGCTCGAGGCTGATGAGCACCATGCCGATGCTCATGCCCGCCTTGAGCGGGATCCGGTGGACCGGCAGCGGCCTGCCCTCGAGCGCCGCGAACGACGTGCGTGAGTTCGCGTACGTGTTGACGCGGATGCCGAACCAGGCCACCGAGTACGAGCCCGCCATGCCGATGAGGCTGAACGCGATCACCACCGCCACGCGCCCCCACGAGAACCCGACGAGCACGCCGTAGTAGAGGACGATCACCGCGGCGATGACGCCCCACAGCGCCAGCAGGAACTTGCCCTGCTGGATCAGGTACGCCTTCGAGGTCGCGTAGATGAGCTCGGACACCTCACGCATCGAGCGGTGCACCGGGAGGCTGCGGATCTGCCGCAGCACCGCCACGCCGAAGACGAGGCCGAGCACCGTCACCAGCAGACCGACCATGAGGAGCGCTGTCCCCGAGAGGCCTCCGCCGACCGTGACGCCCGACAGGTCCGGCAGCTCGAGGCTCGCCTCCCCGCCGTCGATGTGGCCGCCGCAGCCGGACAGTGCGAGCGCGCCGGCGCCGATGAGGCCAGCGCGCGCGACAGTGGACAGGTTCCGCCTTTGGAACATTCGTACCCCTGGAAGATGCCGGTTCTTGGGGGACCTCCTCGCAGGCTAGGGCGAGCGGGTGGCGGTCGCGGGTGACCTTGGGCCTAGGCGCGGGACGATGCGGTGCGGGTGTGAGTTCCCGCACACGCGGGCGTGCGGAGGCGGACGATGCGCGGGAGCCCTGGCAGACTCGCGCCCAACCTTTCGAGGCGTGGCCTCGTTGTGGGGTCATGACTGGGGGTACAGGACGATGACTGTCACGTGGGAGCCGATGCTCCACGAGCTCGCGAGCCAGCGCATGGGCCGGCTGCTCGCGTTCGCGACGATACTCGCCGGGCCTACGCGCGCGGACGACCTCGTGCAGGACGCCGTGGTCGCGGTGTTCTCCAGGACCCGCCGCTTCGACACCCTCGCCCAGGCCGAGCAGTACGTGCGCCGCGCGATCGCCACGAAGTACATCGACTCGCTGCGCAAGGACAAGGCCGACCGCGAACGGATGCGCCGCTACGCCGCCGGCGAGATCCTGCCCGACCCCACCGACCGCATCGTCGCCTCCCACACGGTGGACGATGCGCTGGCCCAGCTGCCGCCCCGGGTGAGGGCCTGCGTGGTGCTGCGCCACCTCGAGGACCTGTCCGTGCGCGAGACCGCCCACACCCTGGGCCTGTCGGAAGGCGCCGTCAAGAGGTACGTCTCCGACGGCCTCAGGACCATGAACGCCTACCTCGGCACCGGCTACCGGGACGTCGAGACCGAGACAGCCACCACGACCGAGAGGAGCGCACGATGAACGAGCTGCGCGACATCCTCCACCAGCGTCACCACGACATGGCCGCGTCCCTGCGCCACGCCCCCGAGTTCGACGAGACCGCCGCCGTGCGCTCCGTCCGCTCTCACCGCCGCGGGCGCGCGATCGTGATGGGCTCCAGCTCCCTCGCCACCGTGACCGTGCTCGCCGCGGGCGCGTGGCTGCTGCTCACGCCCGGCCAGCCCGACGTCGCGCCGGCGATCACGCCCTCGCCGTCGGTGTCGGCGTCGCCGACGCCCGAGGCGTCCGCGTCGGCGACGCCATCGCCCGAGCCCGTCTCGTACGAGGGCCGCAACCCCGGCATGAGCGACGGCGAGGCCTACTACCGGGCCGAGCACCCCGCGACCGGCGAGGTCTGGCTCGACGAGCCCGTCGCGGTCGACGCGCCGGACGGCTTGCAGGGGGACGCAGCATGGTGGGAGGTCGGGACGCGCGCCGGGGCGACCATCCTCGCCGGCGGCTCGTTCGGGGGGTTCATCATGGTCGAGGTCGCCGCGGACGGTGAGATGTCCGAGGTCGTCTCGCCGTTCCCGCACGATCCCGCCGCGAGCGAGGGCTGGACCGACCTGGCCGCAGCCGACACCTACTACGACTCCCTCGCACTTCCCGCCACCTGGACCAGCGCCGACGGCATCGAGCTGGACCTCCGCGACCACGCGAACTACGCCTACGGCATGGGTACGGACCAGCTGAACCTCCTGTGCGACGGCTGCACGGAGCTGGACGTCGAGCGGGTAGCCGCATTCGGCTCCTCCCACGCGGTCCGTGTGGTGGACAGCGGGAGCGGCACCGTGACCGAGGATGACGGTGCCACCTCCTGGGCAGTGGCCAGCGGCGGCAGGGTGGTCGCGGTCGCGTACGCGCTCGAGCTCCCCTTCGGCCCGCTGATGCCGCTGTGGGCCGACCCCGTCGGCACCCAGGCCGCGCTCCGCGCCGTCGCGGAGTACGACGAGTACGGATTCGTGTCCAACGATGTGCCGGTCTACGTGGAGCTCCAGGACCGGTTCTGCGGCCCCGACCTCGACTGGGCGGCCCTCGGCATCGACGAGGACCCGGCGGACTGGGTCGAGACCACGCTCTACGGCGACCTCGCCGTTCACCGCGCGACCGCGGACAACCCGCTGACCGGCCCCTACTACGAGGGCCTGGGCGAGTACTACCCGGCTCGGGTCGAGGGCGTGTCGCTCGACGAGTACGCCTCGGCACCCGCGATCGTGGGCGCCCCCGCGGCGGACGGCTCAGGCTGGTGGATCGAGATCCGCCAGGACTACTCCGTCAGGCTGGGCTGCTAGCCGCGACCACGACGACGGGGCCCGCGCATCGTCCTGATGCGCGGGCCCCGTCCGCGTGAGGCGTGAAGCCGGGAGGGCTCAGACGCCGCCGTCGAACAGCGACGTGACCGAGCCGTCGTCGAAGACCTCGCGGACCGCGCGCGCGATGAGGGGCGCGATCGACAGGATCGTGAGCTTGTCGAACTGCTTCTCCTCGGAGATCGGCAGCGTGTCCGTGATGATGACCTCGGAGACGCCCGACTTCGAGAGGCGGTCGACGGCCGGGCCCGAGAGCAGGCCGTGCGTCGACGCGACGATGACGTCCTTGGCGCCGTTCTCGAACAGCGCCTCGGCGGCCTGGACGATGGTGCCGCCGGTGTCGATCATGTCGTCGACGAGCACACAGGTGCGGCCCTCGACCTCACCGACGAGCTCGTGGACCTTGACCTGGTTGGGGACCGAGGGGTCGCGGCGCTTGTGGATGATCGCGAGCGGGGCGCCCAGGTGGTCCGACCACTGGTCGGCGAGGCGCACGCGGCCGGCGTCCGGCGACACGATGGTGAGGTTGCCCGGCGACGTGCGGCTCTTGACGTAGTCCGCGAGCATCGGCATCGCCCACAGGTGGTCGACGGGGCCGTCGAAGAAGCCCTGGATCTGCGCGGTGTGCAGGTCGACCGACATGACGCGGTCGGCGCCGGCGGTCTTGAACAGGTCCGCCATGAGGCGCGCCGAGATCGGCTCGCGGCCCTTGTGCTTCTTGTCCTGGCGCGCGTAGCCGTAGCTCGGGATGATCACGGTGATGCGCTTGGCCGAGGCGCGCTTCATCGCGTCGACCATGATGAGCTGCTCCATGATCGCCTCGTTGATGGGCGCCGCGTGCGACTGCAGGACGAACGCGTCCGCGCCGCGCACCGACTCCCCGAAGCGCACGTACAGCTCGCCGTTGGCGAAGGTGTACGCGGTGGTCGGCAGGAGGTCGATCCCGAGGTTCTTCGCGACCGCCTCGGCGAGCTCCGGGTGCGCCCGGCCCCCCGCGAGGACGAGACGGCGCTCGCTCGGGTTCGAGATCACGGCATTCATGCTTCTCCCTTGTGGTCGGCGGCCGCGGCCGCGCGCTCCTCCTGTGCCCCCGACGATAGACCGCGGGAGTCGTCTGCGTCCTGTGCAGCACGTGCAGCGGCGGCGGAGGGCGTGCCCGGGCGACGACGCTCGACCCACCCCTCGACCACCTGCTGCGAGACCGCGTTGAGCGCGAGCGCTCCCGCGGGCACGTCGTGACGGATGATCGCGCCGGCGCCCGTGTAGGCGCCGTCGCCGATCTCGACGGGCGCGATCAGCGTGTTGTCGGAGCCGATGCGCACGTGGTCGCCCACGTGCGAGCTCGACTTCGTCACGCCGTCGTAGTTGACGAAGATGGACCCCGCGCCCACGTTGGAGTGCTCGCCGACGATGGCGTCCCCCACGTAGCTGAGGTGCGGCACCTTCGAGTGCGCGCCGATGGTCGCGTTCTTGGTCTCGACGAAGGCGCCGATCTTGCCCTTCTTGCCGAGCACCGTGCCGGGACGGAGGTAGGTGAACGGGCCCACGGTCGCGCCGGGGCCGATCTTCGCGAGCGAGCCGTGCACGCGCGTGACGGTGGCGCCCTCGCCCACCTCGACATCGGTGAGCGTGGTGTCGGGGCCCACGGTGGCGCCGGCGGCGACGTAGGTCGCGCCGTGGAGCTGGGTCCCGGGCAGGACGGTCGCATCGGCCTCGAGCTCGACGTCCGCGTCGATCCACGTGGTGGCCGGGTCGACGACGGTCACGCCCGCGCGCATCCAGCCCTCGACGATGCGGCGGTTGAGCGCCCCTCCCGCCGCGGCGAGCTGGACGCGGTCGTTGACGCCCTCGACGGCGGAGGCGTCGGGCGCGACGAGCGCACCCACGCGGCCGCCGGCCTCGCGGGCGAGGGCGAGCACGTCGGTGAGGTACAGCTCGCCCTGCGCGTTGTCGGTGGTGAGGTGTGCGAGCGCGTCGCGCAGGCCGGCCGCGTCGAAGACGTAGATGCCGGCGTTGATCTCGCGGATCGCGCGGACCTCCGCGGGGGCGTCCTTGTGCTCGACGATGCGCAGCACAGCGCCGTCGGTGCCGCGGACGATGCGGCCGTAGCCGGTCGCGTCCGGCACCTCGGCGGTGAGCACGGTGACGGCGTTGCCCTGCTCCTCGTGCGCGGCGACGAGCGCGCCGAGGAGGGCGCCGTCGACGAGCGGCACGTCGCCGCTGGTGACGACGACCGAGCCCTGGACCTGGTTGTCGAGCACGGCGCGGTCGCCGATCGCTCCTGCCGCGACGGCGGCCGCGACGGTGGTCGCGTCGAGGGTCGACAGCCCGCAGCGGACGGCGCTGCCGGTGCCGGGGACGGCGTCCTGGTCCGCGATGAGCGCGTGCGGCGCGACGTCCGCGATGTGGGAGGCGACGGCCTCGCGCTCGTGACGGACGACGACGACGGTGCGTCCGGGGTCGAGCTCGGCTGCGGCGGCGAGCGCGTGCGCGACGAGCGAGCGGCCGGCGATGCGGTGGAGCACCTTCGGCGTCGCGGACCTCATGCGCGTACCCGCCCCTGCGGCCAGGATCATCACGGCTGCGGGTGGGGTCGGGGTCACCGGTTCTCCTCACACGTGGCGCACCCCGGTCAGGGGGCATGAAGCTTGGACTCGCCAAGTCTAACGTTCGGTGAACGGCCTGATGTGCCCGACTGCCAATGACACATGTGACGCATGTGAACAGGCGTGAAGGGGGCCGGCCGGGCGGGACGATGGGCGTCCCACCAGTCACGTCCCACCAGTCACATGTGTCATTGGCAATCGCCGGGGAGGCGGCTCCGCCCAGAGGATTCGAACCTCTACCGCAGGGCTCCAAAGGCCCGCATGCTGCCGTTACACCAGGGCGGATCGGGGCGGCGGCCGTTCCGGCGCGCCGCGCCCGGGCGTCAAGTCTGCCAGGATTCGCGGCACACTTGAGCCTGTGACCCTCGAACCCCGCCGTAGCCCGCGCTCCCGCATGACCGCCCGCGAGCGTCGTGAGCAGCTGCTCACGGTGGGCCGCGCGCTGTTCGCCGAGAAGGGCTTCGAGGGCACGTCGGTCGAGGAGATCGCGTCCCGCGCCGACGTCTCCAAGCCCGTGGTCTACGAGCACTTCGGCGGCAAGGAGGGCATGTACGCCGTCATCGTCGACCGCGAGGTCGAGGCCCTCCTGGGCGCCCTTACCGGCGCCCTCGCGCAGAGGGCGCACCCCCGCCAGCTCGTCGAGCGCGCCGCGCTCGCGCTGCTCGGCTACATCGAGGACTCCCCCGACGGCTTCCGCATCCTCGCCCGCGACTCGCCGGTCGCGCAGGCCTCCGGCACGTTCTCCTCGCTGCTCGGCGACGTCTCCGCGCAGGTCGAGGGACTGCTGGGCGACCAGTTCCGCAAGCGCGGCCTCGACCCCGCGGTCGCGCCCGTGTACTCGCAGATGCTCGTCGGCATGGTCGCGCTCGCCGGCCAGCACTGGGCGGAGGTGCGCGAGCCTGCCAAGCAGGTGGTCGCCGCGCACCTCGTCAACCTCGCGTGGAACGGCCTGTCCTCCCTCGAGCGTCGCCCGGACCTGCCCTCCGACTGACGCCACCCGCGCATCGTCCCTGGGAATGCCGGCGCGGCCCGCCGCGTCGTAGTGTGCGGAAGGGCGCCCGTGGGGGCGTCCTCAGCGTCTCAGGGGAGGGACAGCCATGCTCAAGGGCTTCAAGGACTTCATCACGCGGGGCAACGTCATCGACCTCGCGGTCGGCATCATCATCGGCGCGGCGTTCACCGCGGTGGTGACGTCGCTCGTGGACAACGTCATCAACCCGCTCATCGCGGCGATCTTCGGCAAGCCGGACCTGTCCGACGTGTGGGTGTGGACCCTCAACAACGGCGGCACGCCGGGCGACACGGCGGACGATGCGGTGCTCAGCATCGGCGCCTTCCTCACCGCGATCATCAACTTCCTCATCATCGCGGCGGCGATCTACTTCGTGATCGTGATGCCGCTCAACAGGCTGGCTGAGCGTCGCAAGGCCGGCGAGCCCGCGCCCGACGAGCCCGTCTCCCCCACCGAGGTCGAGCTGCTCACCGAGATCCGCGACGCGCTCAGGGAGAAGCCGGGCGTCTAAGCAGGACTGCCGGGGGACGATGCGGCGGCGGGCCGATCCCACCCGTCACATGCGTCACCCTCGTCATTGGGAATCGAGGAGCAGCGTGCCCGTCGCGGGGCCCGACGCGGTCACCACCGCGTCGCACGTCTTCGACGCCTTGAGGTGCGCCGCGATCGCGAGGGCGTGCTGACGCGAGCGCGCGAGGGCGGCGACGGTCGGGCCGGAACCGGACACGATCGCCCCGCAGGCCTCGGCCGCCTCGGCCGCGTCGAGGACCTCCTCGAGGCGCGGCATGAGGGCGAGCGCGGGCCCCTCGAGGTCGTTGAGGAGCGACTCGCCGAGCGCGACGGCGTCGCCCGCCATGAGCGCGCGCATGATCGGCCCGTCGATGTCGAGGTCCGAGACGGCCTGCTCGCCGGACTCGATGCGGCGGTCGTACTCCGCGAACACGTCCGGGGTGGACAGCCCGGCCCGCTGCGTCGCGAGCACCCAGTGGAACTCCCCGTGGGACATCGCGGGGGTGAGCTCGTCTCCGCGGCCCATGCCGACGGCGGTGTGCCCGTGCAGGCTGAACGGGACGTCCGCACCCAGGCGCGCGGCGAGCGCGGTGAGCTCGCCGCGCGTGGCGCCGGTGTCCCACGCCTCGGCGCACGCGACGAGCGCGGCCGCGGCGTCCGCCGAGCCGCCCGCCATGCCGCCGGCGACCGGGACGCCCTTGACGATGCGCAGGTCCACGCCGTCCGCGATGCCGAACGTGCGGGCGAGCAGGTCGGCGGCCTTCCACGCGAGGTTGGTCTCGTCGAGGGGGACGCGCGAGGCGTCGATGGGCGAGCCCGCCGCGACGTCGACCGCGAGCGTGATGCGGCCGTCGGTGCGCGGGGTGGCCTCCACGACCTCCCACAGGTCCAGCGCCTGGAACACCGTGACGAGCGGGTGGTAGCCGTCCGCGCGGCGCGGGCCCACGGTGAGCTGAAGGTTCACCTTCGCAGGCGCCTTCGCGCGGACGGTGCGGGTCATGACCCCAGACTGCCAGAGGCGAGGGCCTCGGCGATGGCTGAGAAGTCCTCGATGGTGAGCTGCTCGCCGCGGGTGAGCGGCTCGATGCCCGCCTGACGCAGCGCGGCCTCGGCCGCCGCGGCCGAGCCGGCGATGCCGGAAAGCGCGCCCCGCAGGGCCTTGCGCCTCTGCGCGAACGCGGCGTCGACCACCGCGAAGACCTCCTGGCGGGAGGCGGTCGTGGCGGGCGGCTCGCGCCGCTCCATCAGCACGAGGCGGCTGTCGACGCGCGGCACGGGCCAGAACACGGCGCGGCCCACGTCGCCCGCGCGCCGGACCGCGCAGTACCAGGCCGCCTTCGCGGACGGCACACCGTAGGTGCGCGAGCCCGGGGGCGCGGCGAGCCGGTCGGCGACCTCGGCCTGGACCATGACGAGCACCCGCTCGAGGGTCGGGAAGATCTCGAGGAAGTGCAGGATCACCGGCACCGAGACGTTGTACGGCAGGTTGGCGACGAGCGCCTTCGGCGGCGACGGCAGCGCGTCGACCTTGAGCGCGTCCTGGTGGATCACGTCGAAGCGGTCGGCGTCCTCCGGAGCGCGCTCCGCCACGGTGGCGGGCAGCGCGCCGGCGAGCACCGGGTCGATCTCGACGGCGGTGACGTCCGCGCCCGTCTCGAGCAGCGCGAGCGTGAGCGAGCCGAGCCCGGGACCCACCTCGACGACGCGGTCGCCCGGCCCCACGCCCGACAGGCGCGCGATGCGGCGCACCGTGCCGGCGTCGACGACGAAGTTCTGACCCCACTTCTTGTGGGGAGCGGTGTCGAGCGACTGCGCGAGGTGGCGGATGTCGGTGGGACCCAGGAGGTGCGCCACCGGCGTCAGTACCAGCCCACGGACTCGGAGTGGCCCCACGCGGAGCACGGGGTGCCGTAGCGGCCGCTGATGTAGCCCAGGCCCCAGGTGATCTGCGTCGCGGGGTTGGTCGCCCAGTCCGCGCCGGCGGTCGCCATCTTGGAGCCGGGCAGCGCCTGCGGGATGCCGTGCGCGCCCGAGTACGGGTTATGCGCGTTCGGGTTCCAGCCGGACTCGCGCTGCCACAGCGCGTCGAGGCACGACCACTCGGAGCCGGTCCAGCCGTACATGCTCGCGGCCATCTGCTGGCCGAGCGCACGGGCGGTGCCGGGCGAGACGGACGATGTGGCGGGGACGGAGGTCGACGCGGTGGCCTCCTCGGTCTCCTCCTTGGTGCCGACCGCGATGACCTCGTCGGTGGGCTGCTCGACCGTGAGGGTGAGGGTCTCGACGCGCGAGACCTCCTCGCCGTCCACGTAGGTGACGTCGTAGGTGATGACCCGCGAGCCGGGCTCGCCCTCGGTCACGACCTCCTCGGTGCCCTTCTCGAGGTCCGGGTCGTCCTGCTTCACCGAGCCGGGCTTGATCGCGACCTCCTTGGTCTCCGTCTTGACGACGGCACCGTCGGACTTCTGGGTGGCGATCTCGGGCAGGGCGGCGAGGTCCGCCTGGGTGGCGGCGGGCTGCTCGTCGGTGAGGGCGGGCACGGCGGCGGCGGCGATCGAGCCGACGGCGAACGATGCGACGGCGACTCCGAGGCCGACCTGCGTCAGCACGCGGGTCCGCACGCCGCGCTCGGCGCGGCGCTCACGGCGCCCGCCAGGCATCGGGTTGGAACGTCGATAGCTCACGTGGTCCTCTCGTCTCGCGACCGGTCGGCCGCGCTTCACTGACGACTTTTGTCTCATATTGATAACGACGATGTCCAACCCGGCTTGAGTCAAGGGGTCTGTGGGATTCCCCACACACCGCCATCTACCAGGGGCCGTACAGGTTTTCCGACGTTGAGGAGACGGTCTCGCAGGCGAGGGCCAGATCGACGTCGAGGACGCTCGCGACGGTCCGCATCGTCAGCGGGACGAGGTACGGGGCGTTGGGCGCGCCCCGGTGCGGGTGCGGTGTGAGGAAGGGCGCGTCGGTCTCGACGAGCACCTGCGACAGGGGTGTCACGGCGAGCGCGGCGCGCAGGCCCTCGGCGTTCTTGAAGGTCACGGTCCCGGCGAACGAGAGGTAGTAGCCGCGGTGGGCGCACAGGCGCGCCATCGCGGCGTCTCCGGAGAAGCAGTGGAACACCGTGACGTCGGGCGCGCCGTCGCGCTCGAGCACGTCGAGCACGTCCGCGTGGGCGTCCCGGTCGTGGATCTGCAGCGGCAGCCCCAGCTCCTTCGCGAGCGCGATGTGGTCGCGGAACGACCGCACCTGCGCTTCCCTGCCCTCCTCGGAGGTGCGGAAGTAGTCCAGCCCGGTCTCGCCGATCACCCGGATGCGGTCGTGGCGCGCGAGCGCCGCGATCTCGGCGAGCGCGTCGTCGTAGGAGAGCCCGCTGTCGTGGGTGCCAGCCGCGTGCAGCGGCGCCTCGTTGGGGTGGAGCGCCACCCCGCCGAGCATCGTCGGGTAGCGGTCGACCGCATCGGCCGTCCACCGCGCCGAGTCGAGCTCGCAGCCGATCTGGACCACCCGGTCCACGCCGACGGCGGCCGCGTCCGCGAGCCGCCGCTCGACCGTCAGCTCGGGCTCCCCTGCCGGGAACTCGAGGTGGCAGTGGTTGTCCACCACGGCGACCGGCAGCGCCTCCGGCGCGGTCGGCCAGGCTCCGGCGCGCATCGGCTACTCGTCCGCCATCCGCTCGAGCTCCGCCTCGACCATCTCGTCGTCGAGCTTCTGGAAGATCGGCGACGGGGCCGGGACGGCCGTGCCGGCCACCAGGTCGGTGCGCGCCCAGCCGCCCACGGACGCGTAGTCGCCCTGGATGACCGGGTAGTGGCGGTCCGCGAGGTCGAGATCGGCGACCTCGTTCATCTGCGGCATGGGCGCGAGCACGCCGGTGCCGCCGAGCGCCTCGTGCACCTTCTGCGCGGAGTGCGGCAGGAACGGCGACATCATCGTGTTGGCGTCGGAGACCAGCTGGGCCGCGACCGCGAGGACGGTGCGCATGCGCTCGGGGTCCTCGTTCTTGAGCTTCCACGGCGCGGTGTCGGCAAGGTACTTGTTCGCGTCGCCGATCACGCGCATCGTCTCGCTGATCGCGGCGCGCTGGCGCTGCGTGCGGATGTGCTCGCCCACCGTGGTGAAGGCGGCCTCGGAGGCCGCGAGCGCGGCGCGGTCGATGTCGGCCAGCTCGCCCAGCGCGGGGATCTCGCCCACGTTCTTGTGCAGCAGCGACGCGGTGCGGTTGACCAGGTTGCCCCAGCCGGCGACCAGCTCGTCGTTGTTGCGGCGCTTGAACTCCGCCCACGTGAAGTCCGCGTCCGACGTCTCGGGGCCCGCGACCGCGATGAAGTAGCGCAGCGCGTCGGGCTGGTAGCGCGACAGCATGTCGCGCACGTAGATGACGTGGCCGCGCGACGAGGAGAACTTGGCGGACTCCATGGTGAGGAACTCGCTCGAGACCACCTCGGTGGGCAGCTGGAGGTCGCCGAACTCGCTGAGCGAGCCGCCGCGCGCGCCGCGACCGTTGGCGGCGATGAGCTCGCCGGGCCAGATCTGCGAGTGGAAGGTGATGTTGTCCTTGCCCATGAAGTAGTACGACAGGGCAGCCGGGTCGTTCCACCACTGGCGCCACGCGTCCGGGTCGCCCGAGCGGCGCGCCCACTCGATCGAGGCGCTGAGGTAGCCGATGACCGCGTCGAACCACACGTAGAGGCGCTTGGCAGGGTTGTCCTCCCACCCCTCGAGCGGCACCGGGATACCCCAGTCGATGTCGCGGGTCATCGCGCGCGGACGCACGTCGACGAGCAGGTTCTTGGAGAAGTTCATGACGTTGGGACGCCAGCCCTGGCGCGAGCCGAGCCAGTCGGTGAGCGGCTGCACGAGCGCCGGCAGGTCGAGGAAGAAGTGCTCGGTCTCGACGAACTTGGGGGTCTCGCCGTTGATGCGGGACACCGGGTTCTTGAGGTCGATCGCGTCGAGCTGGTTGCCGCAGTTGTCGCACTGGTCGCCGCGCGCGCCGTCGTAGCCGCAGATGGGGCAGGTGCCCTCGATGTAGCGGTCGGGCAGCGTGCGGCCGGTCGACGGCGAGATGGCGCCACGGGTGGTCTCCGACAGCATGTAGCCGTTCGCGTGCACGGCCTTGAACATGGCCTGCGCGACGGCGTAGTGGTTGCCGGTGGTGGTGCGGGTGAAGAGGTCGTAGGACAGGCCCAGCTGGGTGAGGTCCTCGACGATCACGCGGTTGTAGCGGTCCGCGAGCTCCTGCGGGCTCACGCCCTCGCCCTCGGCCTGCACGAGGATCGGGGTGCCGTGCTCGTCGGTGCCCGACACCATGAGGACGTCGTTGCCGGCGAGGCGCATGTAGCGGCTGAAGACGTCCGAGGGGACGCCGAACCCGGCGACGTGACCGATGTGGCGGGGGCCGTTGGCGTACGGCCAGGCGACCGCGGACAGGATGCGTGACATGGCGTCCATCCTAGTGTTCGCGGTGGGGTCGTCCTCCTGGCCCTGCCCCCTACCGGTAGTCGGGCGCGGGGTCGAGCCCGAAGTACTCCTCGAGCGTCGCGATCCCGCCGTCGTGCATCGCGGCGGCGACCTCGGCTCCGACGTAGCGCAGGTGCCAGGGCTCGTAGATGTACCCGGTGACGGCGTCCGAGCCCGCGGGATAGCGGACGATGTAGCCGTGCTCCCACGCGTGCGCGGCGAGGTACTGCCCCGCCGCGGTGGTCGCGAAGCAGGCCTGCAGCGTGCACACGCCGTTGCTCACGTCCGCCGCGAGCCCCGTCTGATGCTCGGAGTAGCCGGGTCGCGCCGAGAACCGGTCCGCGCCGTCCTGCCCGCGCGAGCGGACGTAGCCCGCATAGAGGGAGGACTGCGTCCCGTAGGCCCGGTAGGCGGTGGAGATCGAGAAGCCCGCGCCGGCCTCGACGGCGGCCTCGTGCAGCGCGGTCATCGCCGCGGCGGCCTCGGCGCGCATCGTCACGCCGTTGGGGATGCCCTCGACCGTGACCAGGTCGTCGGGCACGTGGTCGAGCGGATCGAGCGGGCGCTGCTTGTTGACCACCACGGTGAGCGAGTCGGGGTCGTCGACGTCCGGCGCGGTCACCTCCACCTCGGGGGTGCGCACCGCGGTCGCCTGCGGGTCGGCGGTGATGGCAGCGAGGGACGATGCGCCGGGCACGGGCGTCGCGGAGGCCGTCGGCGTCGGGGCGGCGGCCGTCGCATCGGAGGCGCCCGCGAGCGCGAGCCAGTCGTCGGCGGGCGGGAGCAGCGCGCCCGCCCCGATGCCGAGCCCGAAGCACGAGGCGGCGACGACCGCGGCGTGGACCAGGCGGCGCCGGCGACGCGGCGACGCCGCGCTCACTCGGCGGACCGCGCCGCCAGGACCGCGGCGTAGAGCTCGCGGCTGGGGACCCCTGCTGTCGACGCGACGTCCGCGACCGCGGACTTGGCCCGCTCCCCCGCGGCAACCCTGGCGAGCACCTCGTCGACGAGCGCCGGCACGCCGGGCGCCTCCGCCGCGCGGCCCTCCACCGTCACGACGATCTCGCCGCGCGGCTCCTTCTCCTCGGCCCACGCCGCGAGCTCCGCGAGCGGGCCGCGGCGGGTCTCCTCGTAGGTCTTGGTGAGCTCGCGCGACACGGATGCGCGGCGGTCGCCGCCCCACGCCTCGGCCATCGCCGCGAGCGTCGCGGCCAGCCGGTGCGGCGCCTCGAAGAAGACGAGCGTGCGCTCCTCGGTCGCGAGCGAGGCCAGCCGGGTGGCCCGCTCCCCCGGCTTGCGGGGCAGGAAGCCCTCGAAGGCGAAGCGGTCGGTGGGCAGGCCCGACAGCGCGAGCGCGGCGAGCGCCGCGGACGGGCCCGGCAGCACGGTGACGTCGACGCCGGCCGCGGCGGCCGCCTCGACCACGCGGAAGCCCGGGTCGGACACGGCCGGCATGCCCGCATCGGACACCACGACGACGGTGTCGCCCGCCGCGGCGCGCTCGACGAGGGCGGCGGCGGAGTCGCCCTCGTTGTGGTCGTGGTGCGCGACGGTCTCGCCCTGGATCCGGATCCCGAGCCGGCCCGCGAGGTCCCGCAGACGGCGGGTGTCCTCGGCGGCGACCACGTCCGCGGTCGCCAACGCGTCGCGCAGCCTCTCGGACGCGTCGCCGACGTTCCCGATGGGCGTCGCGGCGAGCACGATCCGTCCGGTCATGCCCCCAGGGTCGCACACGCCGCGGCGCGGCCGGACCGGCGTGGCGCGCGGCTAGGCTTCGCGTGTGAATCTCGCGACGCTGTGGCGCTGGCGCACCACCCTCATGGCCGTCGGCGTGGGCCTCCTCGCGGCGATCCTGCGCCTCGCGTCGCTCGCGGATCCCCACGCGCTCGTGTTCGACGAGGTGTTCTACGCGCGCGGCGGCTACTCGATCACCGAGCTGGGCTACGAGGGCGACTGGACCGGGGACGACCAGGCCTTCGTGTCGGGCGACACCTCGGGCCTCACCACCGACGGCGACTACGTGGTGCACCCGATGGTGGGCAAGCTGCTCATCGCGCTCGGCATCCAGCTCTTCGGCAACGACCCGTTCGGCTGGCGCGTCATCGGGGCGGTGCTCGGCGCGCTCACCGCGGTGCTCGTCGCCCTCGCCGGCCGACGCCTCTTCCGGTCCACCCTGTGGGGCGGCGTCGCGGGCGTGCTGGTCGCGGTCGACGGGCAGGCGATCGTGCTGTCGCGCACCGCGATCCTCGACGGCTACCTCGCGTTCTTCGTCGCGCTCGGCTTCTGGCTGCTCGTGGTCGACCGCGACCGCACCCGGCGGATCCTCGAGGACGGCGTCGCGCGCACCCGCGCCGAGCTGCGCCTGTGGCCGGACGCGCCCGTGCCCGGCCTCGGGCCGCGCACCGGGGTGCGGTGGTGGCGGCTGGCGGCGATCCTGGCCTTCGCCCTCGCGGGCTCGGTGAAGTGGTCCGGCTTCTACTTCGCCGCCGTGCTGCTCGTGCTGTCGGTCGTGTGGGACGCGCTCGCGCGCCGCGACCTCGGATGCGAGCGGTGGTTCGCCGGGGCCTTCGCGCGAGCGGTGCCCGCGGGCCTCGCGACGCTCGTCATCGTGCCGGTCGTGTACGTGGCGACGTGGGCCAACTGGTTCCTCACCGACGGCTCGTACGACCGGCAGTGGGCCGCGGAGCATCCGGGCGAGGGGGCGACCTGGCTGCCGGACGCGCTCAACTCGCTGCTCCACTACCACCTGCAGATGTGGGACTTCCACACCGGGCTGACCACCGAGCACAACTACATGTCCAACCCGTGGCTGTGGCTCGTGCAGTGGCGCCCCACCGCGTTCTACTTCGAGGACGCCCCGGACGCGGACTGCGGCGCCGAGCGCTGCGTGAGCGCGATCCACGCGCTGGGCAACCCGCTGCTGTGGTGGCTGGCGACCGCGGCGCTCGTGTGGG
Organism: Demequina litoralis; assembly: GCF_030418455.1. GTDB lineage: Bacteria > Actinomycetota > Actinomycetes > Actinomycetales > Demequinaceae > Demequina > Demequina litoralis. Next base: position 188,041 of record NZ_JAUHPW010000004.1, on the reverse strand, counting down.
CGCTGTGGCGCGTGGTGCGGCGCGGCGACGTCCTCGCGCTGTCGGTGTCCGCGGGCGTGCTCGCCGGCTGGGTGCCGTGGCTGCCGTACGCCTACCGCACCATCTTCACCTTCTACTCGGTGGCGTTCATGCCGTTCATGGTGCTCACGCTCGTCTGGGCGCTGAGGCGCATCGCGCAGCCCGAGGACCTCGACGGCGGCTGGTCGCGGCGGGGCACCATCGCGGTCGGCTGCATCCTCGCCGCGATCCTGCTGGTATCCGGCCTCTTCATGCCGCTGTGGGTGGGCACGCCCATCCCGTTCCGGTACTGGCAGGCACACATGTGGCTGCCCAGCTGGATCTGAGCCCGCCCCCGGTCAGCCGTCGCGGTGCTCGATGAGCCGCGACAGGATGATCGCGCTGCGGGTCTTGTCCACCTGCGGGGCGAGCCGCACGTGCTCGAGCGCGGCCTCGAGATCCGTCATCGTGGAGGCGCGCAGGCGGACGATCGCGTCCGCCTGGCCCGTCACGGTGAAGGCCTCGACCACGTTGGGGATCGCCTTGAGGATGCGCCGGAGCTCGTCCGGCGCGACGGTGCCCGTGCAGAACACCTCGACGTACGCCTCGGTGCCCGCGCCGTCGAGCTCGGGGTCGAGGCGGACGTGGAAGCCCTGGATGGCGCCGTCGGCCACCATCCGATCGACTCGACGTTTCACCGCCGACGGCGACAGGCCGATGCGCGCGCCCATCTCCGCATAGCTCGCGCGGCCGTCCAGCCGCAGCTCCGCGATGATGCGTCGGTCCAGGTCGTCGAGCGACATGCCTACTCCCCCCTCGCAAGCAACCTGCATCCGAGCGACCATTCTCGCACGCAAGGCGCGCAATGTGCACAAAAGCCTCACCATTACATCGTCAGCACCGGCGTCCGGGCGCCCCGCGGGGATTCCCTCGCGGCGCGCGTCGGCGGCGGTAGCGTGAGACCAGCCGCCACGCGGAGGCGCGGCCGCGAGAGGAGCTCTCATGCAGGAGACCAGGAACATCGGGTTCGAGATGGACGCGCGCGAGCTCACCGCACGCGCGATCACGGCGGTGCGGGTGATGTTCGCCGTGCTGGGCGTCGTCGCGCTCGGCGTGGGCATCGCGCTGATGGTGTGGCCGGGCCACACGCTGAGCGTGGGCGCGGTGCTCATCGGCATCTACTTCGCCGTCGCGGGCGTCGCCCGCATCGCGATGGGCGTGCTCGGCTCGGCCCTCTCCGGCGGCCTGCGGGCGCTGGCGATCATCATGGGCGTGCTCATGCTGCTCGCCGGCGTCATCACGCTGCGCAACCTCGAGGCCTCGGCGGCGGTGCTGCTGCTCGTGGTCGCGATCGCGATCGGCATCGGCTGGATCATCGACGGCATCATGGTGCTGGTCGAGTCCGGGAAGGCGCGCTCGCGCGGCTGGGCGATCGCGTACGGCATCATCAGCATCATCGCCGGCGCGGTCGTGCTCGGCGCACCCGCGATCACCGCCACGGTGCTCGTGTGGATCGCCGCGTTCGTCTTCGTCGTGCTCGGCATCGTCGGCATCGTGCGCGCCTTCACGTTCGGCCGCCACGCGGAGGCGGAGCTGTGACGGCCGACTCGCCGGCGCCCGACACGGAGGAGCTGCCGGAGGAGGTCGCCCGCGCGGCCGCCGAGCAGGCCGCGATGCGTGCGGAGGAGCCCGCGCCGCTGTGGATCGACTCGGTGGTGCGCCGCGCGCTGTGGCGGACGGTCGGCGTGGTCCTCACGGTCATGCTGGGGCTGTGGATCGCGTTCCAGATGCGTCATCTCCTCGGCATCCTCGTGCTGTCGCTCTTCATCGCCCTCGCGATGCTGCCGGGGGTCACCGGCCTGCACCGCCGCTACGGGATGCGGCGTGGCGCCGCGGTCGGCCTCATGTACCTCGCGGCCGTGCTGCTCGTCGTGTTCATGGTCGCGGTCCTCATCCCCGCGATCGCACGCTTCGCGGACGCGGTCCACGACAACCTGCCCGGCTGGACCTCCGCCCTGAGCGAGTGGAGCCGGGACGTCCTCGGGCTGCCGATCGACACGACGGCGACGGACGATGCGCTCACGAGCTTCTCCGACGTCGTCGCGACGTGGGCGGACGAGGTGCTCGGCATCGTGACCTCGGGCATCGGGCTGATCTTCGACCTCTTCACGGTGGCGACCTTCGCGTTCTACATCGCCGCCCAGTGGCCGCAGATCATGCGGGCCCTCATGTCGCGCATGCCCCCGGCCCGCCAGCGCACCTTCGCGTGGATCGCGGACACCTCGATCGAGCAGACCGGCGGCTACTTCTACTCGCGCCTGCTGCTCATGGGCGTGTGCGGCGGCCTCGGCTTCGTGGTGATGCTCCTCGTGGGGCTGCCGCTCGTCTACGCGATCCCGCTCGCGCTGTTCATGGGCTTCGTGTCGGAGTTCATCCCGTTCATCGGCACGTACATCGGCGCCGCGCTGCCCATCATCATCGTGCTCGCGGTGCAGGGCCTCGTGCCCGCGCTCATCCTGCTCGCATGGGTGCTCGTGTACCAGCAGGCGGAGAACTACTGGCTGAGCCCGCGCTTCTCGTCGCAGACGATGGAGCTCAACGGCGCGGTCGCCTTCGGCGGGGCGCTCGCGGGCGGTGCGATCGCCGGCCCGCTGGGCGCGTTCATGGCGCTGCCGGTGGCGGCGCTCATCACCGCGATCGTCAAGAACTCGGGGCGCACCTACGACGTCATCCCGATCGACGAGGCGAGCCCCGCGGCCGAGCCCGCCCGCGCATCGTCCTCCGCCAAGGACGCCGCCGACGACTGACCGCAGCCGCAGACGACGAAGGCCCCCGCCGCGGCGGGGGCCTTCGTGCGTGAGTCGAGCGTCAGCTCGCGGCGAGGATGTCCACCACGAACACCAGCGTCGAGTTCGCCGGGATGGTGTCCGACTCCTGGTCGCCGTACGCGAGGTCCGGCGGGATGACGAGGAGCACCTGGCTGCCGACCGTCTGGCCCGCGAGGCCGTCGACCCAGCCGTCGATGAGCGAGCCCGACGCAAGGGTGAAGGACGTCGCGGCGCCGCGGTCCCACGAGGAGTCGAACTGGTCGCCCTTCCAGATCCAGCCGGTGTAGTGCACCGTGATCTGGTCGCCCTCCTGGACCTTCGCGCCGTCGCCCTCGATGAGGGGCTGGATCACGAGCTCCTCGGGCTTCTTGCCCGCGTCGGAGAAGTCGATGGACGGCATGCCGTCGTCGTCGAGCGTGACGGTCGGGAGGTCCTCGGCCGGCTCGACCGCGGTGCCCTCGGCGCGCTCGAGCGGCGTGACCGCGCTCGAGGCGGTGACGGCCATGACGACCGCCGCGCCGTCCTCGGAGGAGGTGTCGGGGTAGACGTAGAGGAGGTCGGTGCCGACCTTCTGGCCGATGAGCGCGTCGTAGAGGTCCTCGACGACCTGGCCGTCGGCCATGGTGACGACCTCGGGCGTGCCCGCCTCGAACGTCGAGTAGATCTGCGAGGCGTCCGTGCCGGAGTAGACCACGTAGTCGAGGGTGACGTTCTGGCCCTCCTCGATGACCTCGCCGTCGCCGTCGGTGACGTGGCGCGTGGCGATGTCGGTGACGGTCAGCGGGGTGTCGAAGGTCAGCGCCGGGACGCCGTCCGCCTCCTCCCACTCGATGGCCTCGAGCGCGGCGGCGTCGGCGGCCGGGTCGACCGCGACGGCGTCGGTGGCGGCCGAGGCGGACGGCGACGCGTCCGACTCCGAGGCGGGGCTGCACGCGGCCAGGCCGAGCACGGCGATCGAGCCGAGCACGACGGCAGTCAGTGCGTTCTTCTTCATGGATCTCCTCACGGGGGTCGTCCGCATCGATCGCGGCGGCGCGCGGGACAGGGGGTCGACCCGGTAACCGATGGGCCCTCGCGACGGTTCCCGGCCCGACCGCATCTTGACGCGACCGTGACCTCCCGCGCGGGGCACCCGACCAGGGTACTCGCCCATCCTGGGAGGTCGCTGTGAGCCTCCCCCGGGCTCAGGCCTCCCGGTGGACCACCTGGGCCGAGGTCTGCGCCGTCGCGAGCATGAGGATCTGGTCGATGTTGACGTGCTTGGGGCGCGAGGCGACCCAGCGGACCGCGTCCGCGATGTCCTCGGCGCTCATCGGGGTGACGCCCTCGTAGACCTTGGCGGCCTTCTCGGCGTCGCCTCCGAAGCGCACGAGCGAGAACTCGGTCTCGACCATGCCCGGGTCGATCTCGGAGACGCGGACCGGCTGGCCGAGCAGCTCGATGCGCAGCACGCGCGTCATCGCCGCGACCGCGTGCTTGGCGGCGTTGTAGCCGCCGCCGCCCTTGTAGGGCTCGCGCGCCGCGATCGAGCCGATGTTGATGACCTGGCCGTCGCCCGACGCGACGAGCTGGGGCAGCAGCGCCTTCGTGACGCGCAGCGTGCCGAGCACGTTGACGTCGTACATCCACTGCCACTCGTCGACGTCGCCCTCGGCGATCGACGAGGTGCCGAGCGCGCCGCCCGCGTTGTTGAGCAGCAGGTCGCAGGACTCGATCGCGGCGCAGAAGGCGTCCACGGACTCCTGGTCGGTGACGTCGAGGCGCAGCGCGGTGCCGCCGATCTCCTCGGCGAGCGCCTCGAGGCGGTCGACGCGGCGGGCGCCGAGGATCACGTGCCAGCCGTCGGCCGCGAGGGCGCGCGCGCTGGCCGCGCCGATCCCGCTGCTCGCTCCGGTGACGACCGCCGTCCGCTGTGCCATTACTGCTCTCCGTTCTGGTGTGGATGCCTGCCGGGATCCCGGCGGCCTGGGTCCACTATGGCTGGCCGGACCACGGCGGGCCAGGGCCAGTCGACGCCGGGCACCGGGTGCCACAGTGTTTCCCCGGCGTAACGGCTGGCCCCTGGGATCGGCCTCCGGTGGACCTGGCCCGCGCGCGCGGGAGCCAGCAGTATCGGCACATGATGACGAGGCGTGGATGACGGCGGCGGCCTGGCTCGCCGCGGGCGCGGTCGTGGCGCTCGCGACGGTGGTGCAGTCGGCGACCGGCATGGGCTTCGGCATCGTCGCGGTGCCCCTGCTCGTGCTCGTCGCGCCGCAGCTCGGCATCGGCGCGGTCCTCGCGATCACCGTGGTCGTCATGATCGTCGCCGCATGGAGCGAGCGCCGCTGGCTCCACCGGGGCGACCTCATGCGCGCCTCCGTCGCCGCCGTGCCCGGGATCGTCGCCGGCACGCTGATCGCCCACGTCACCCCGGCCGCGGCGACCCAGGTGGTGGTCGGCGCGGTGGTGGTCGCCGCATCGGCCCTGTCCCTGCTGGCGTGGCGCGCGCGGATGACCCCGGCGAGCGTGGCGGTCGCCGGCGGCCTGGGCGGCGCGCTCACCCCGATCGCGGCGCTGCCTGGCCCGCCGATGGCCGTGGTCTACCGCCCGGACGAGGTGAGGACGATGCGCGCGACGCTGTCCGCGTACTTCGCCGTGACGTCGGTGCTGTCGCTGATCTCGCTATCCTTGTCCGCGGGCAGGGCCGGTGCGGGTCCGCTCGGACTCGACGCGCTGGCCGGCCTCGCGCTCGCCCCCGCCGTCATCGTCGGCGCGGTCGCGGCCGCCCCGCTCGTGAGACGGATCCCCGCCGGCGCGGTGCGCACGGCGGCGCTGATCCTGTCGCTCGTGTCCGGCGCGGTGCTCGCCGCACGCGGGATCGTCGCGTGAGGCGCGCCCAGGAGGGACGCATGACCATCGAACGCGACATCGAGACCGACGAGGCCTTCGGCGACCGCGCGCGCCAGTACCTCGACCCCGACAGCCGCGAGCCGCTCTTCCAGCAGGTCCGCCGCTTCCTCGAGCAGTCGCTGCTCGAGGGCCGCTTCAAGCCGCATCGCCCGCTGCCGTCGTCGCGCCACCTCGCGGGCGTGCTCGGGGTGTCGCGCAACACGGTCTCGGCCGCGTACCAGGAGCTCACCGCGCTGGGCCTCATCGAGTCGCGTCCGCGCTCGGGCCTGTACCCCGCCGCCGAGCGGCTCGCGACCGCCCAGCCCGGCGCATCGTCCGCCCCTCAGCCGGCCCGCGCGCCGCACCACCGGTCCGTGCCGACCGGCCAGGTCGACTGGCAGGCACGCCTGCCGCGCCCGCTGGGCGAGGACCTCCACCACGCGGCGGCCCACCCGGACTGGAACCGCTACCCCTTCCCGTTCCTGCCCGGCCAGCCCGAGCTGTCGTCCTTCCCCGCCCGCGCGTGGCTGCGCGCGCTCAACGACGCGCTGGCCGGGCCGCACATGGCGGCCAGCCTCCGCGACTCGGTCGACGCCGACGACGAGCTGCTGGTCAAGGCGATCTGCCGCGAGATCCTGCCGCCGCGCGGCATGTCGGTGAGCCCGTCCGAGGTCATCATCACCAACGGCGCGCAGCAGGCCCTCTCGATGCTCGCGGACCTCCTCATCGAGCCGGGCAACACGGTGAGCGTCGAGAACCCCGGCTACGTCGACGCGTGGCACATCTTCCGCAACGCGGGCGCGACGCTCCACCCGGTCGAGGTCGACGCCTCCGGCGCACGGGTGTCGAAGGCCGATGCGGCACGCTCCGAGTTCGTCTACCTCACCCCCAGCCACCACCACCCGACCTCCGTCACCACGTCCTACTCGCGCCGCGCCGCGATCCTCCGCGCCGCGCAGGCCGAGGACGCGCTCATCATCGAGGACGACTTCGACTCCGAGGTCCGCTTCAAGGGCCGCCCCACGCCGTCGCTCAAGTCGCTCGACCGCACGGGACGCGTCATCTACGTGGGCACGTTCTCGAAGTTCGTGGCGCCGGGCCTGCGGCTCGGCTTCGTGGTGGCCGATGCGGCGCTCATCGCCGCGCTCCGCGAGCGCCGGCGCTACCTCACCAAGCATCCGTCGGGCCACCTGCAGCGCGCGCTCGGGCTCTTCATCGAGTCCGGCGAGTACCACCGCGCGCTGCGCCAGCACCGCCGCCACCTGGTCCGCAAGTGGGAGGTGCTGACCGAGGAGCTCGAGCGGCACCTGCCGTTCCCGCTCGGACCGGTGCCGGCCGGCGGTCTCAGCGTGTGGCTCACGGGCCCCGAGGGCTTCGACGGCACCCGGGCCGCGGCCATCGCGCGCGGCAAGGGCGTCCTCATCGACGCCGGCGAGCGCTTCTTCCTCGAGGGCGCGAAGCGGAACCACATCCGCGTGGGCTTCAACACGATCCCGCTGCAGGCGATCCCGCGCGGCGTCGAGCTGCTGGGCGAGGCGATCCGCGAGCAGCTCGCCGAGTAGCCCGCATTCCCCGGGCACCCCGGTTGCTCCTCCACGCGCCCGAGCCGCTCCCCCACCAGAAGTCCCGATGTGAACGGGCGACATGCCCGGATCGGGCCGCTCCCGCATCGTCCCGCGTGGAGGGATGACCGGGAGAGACGAAGGGAGGGGGCGGTGCTGGGCCCGCCCCCTCCCGGTCTCGCTCCGGCCGTCAGACCAGGGCCGGCTCCCGCACGCCCTCGTAGGCCGCGTCCGCGACCTCGAGCGCCTCGTCGAGGATCGCGAGGCCCTCGCGGGCCTCCTCGTCGGAGAGGTTGCACGGCGGGCACAGGTGGATCCGGTGGAACTGGTTGAACAGCAGCAGGCCGGCCTCGCGCGCCGCCGCCAGGACGCCGGTGACCGCGGGCGCCGCGCCCCCGTACGGGGCGAGCGGCTCCTTGGTCTCGCGGTCCTTGACCAGGTCGAGCGCCCAGAACGCGCCCAGGCCGCGGACCTCGCCGATCGAGGGGTGGCGCTCGGCCATCTCGCGCAGCGCGGGCCCGAAGACCTCCGAGCCGAGCCGGGCCGCGTTCTCCACGACCTGCTCCTCGTGCATCGCCTCGATGGTCGCGACGGCGGCCGCCGCGGCCAGCGGGTGGCCCGAGTAGGTGAGGCCGCCGGGGTAGGCGCGCTCGTCGAACGTCGCGGCGACCTCGTCGCGGATGATGACGCCGCCCATGGGCACGTAGCCGGAGTTCACGCCCTTGGCGAAGGTGATGAGGTCCGGGGTGATGCCGTAGTGGTCGATCGCGAACCACGCGCCGGTGCGGCCGAAGCCGGCCATCACCTCGTCGCAGATCATGAGGATCCCGAAGCGGTCGCACAGCTCGCGCACGCCGGCGAGGTAGCCCGGCGGCGGCGGCATGATGCCGGAGGTGCCGGGGACGGTCTCGAGGACGATCGCCGCGATGGTGCCGGGCCCCTCGAAGGTGATCATCTGCTCGAGGTGCTCGAGCGCGCGGTCGCACTCTTCCTGCTCGGTGGTCGCGTTGAACGCCGAGCGGTAGAGGAACGGCCCGAAGAAGTGGACCGTGCCGGCGGGCACGAACTCGTTCGGGAAGCGGCGCGGGTCGCCCGTCACCTGGATGGCCGTCGCGGTCGAGCCGTGGTAGCTGCGGTACTGGGACATCACCTTGGTGCGCCCGGTGTGCAGCCGCGCCATGCGGATCGCGTTCTCGATGGACTCGGCGCCGCCGTTGGTGAAGAACACCTTGCTCATGCCCTCGGGCGCGAGGTCCGCGATGAGCTTCGCGGCCTTCGACCGCTTGTCGTTCGCGTGCGCCGGCGCGATGGTCGCGAGGGTCGCGGCCTGCTCCTGGATCGCGGCGACGACCTTGGGGTGCTGGTGGCCCACGTTCGTGTAGACGAGCTGCGACGAGAAGTCGAGGTACCGCCTGCCGTCGGCGTCCCAGAGGTAGGACCCCTCGCCGCCGGTGATGACCATCGGGTCGAGCGCCTTCTGCGCGGACCACGAGTGGAAGACGTGCGCGCGGTCGAGCTCGTAGGCCTCGCGGCCGAGCGCGTCGTTGGGGATGGGCACGGTGTGCTCCTCTCTCAGGGTCCGGATCAGACGGTCGCGACGACCGGGGACGGGAAGTGGACGCCGCCGACGACGGTGCCGAGGACGGTGATGTCGCGCAGCTCCTTGGCCTCGGCGACCTCGAACGGGTCACGGTCGAGGACCGCGAAGTCCGCGTACTTGCCGGGGACGATCGAGCCGACCAGGTGGTCGAGCTTGAGCAGGTACGCCGGGCCGATGGTGATGGCCTCGAGGGCCTCCTTCACGGAGATGCGCTCGGCGTCGCCCCACGAGCGGCCGGTCGGGGTGCGGCGCTCGACGGCGTACGAGGCGGTGGCCAGCGGGTCGAGCGGCGTCACCGGGGTGTCGCAGTGGAGCGCGATCTTCACGCCCGAGTCGAGCGCGGTGCGGGCGGCGTTCATGCGCTGGACGCGGTCCGGGCCCACCGTGAGGTCGATGTGCTGGTCGCCCCAGTACCAGATGTGGTTGGAGAAGATGTTGGCGCCCATGCCCAGCTCGGCCATGCGCTTGTACTGCGCGCGGGTGGTGAGCTGCGAGTGGGTGACGGTGTGGCGGTGGTTCCAGCGCGGGGTCTCCGCGAGCACCGACTCGACGGCGTCGCAGAACACCTCGGTCGCCTCGTCGCCGTTGCAGTGCACGTGGATGTTGAGGCCCGCCTTGTGGAAGGCGCTCACCTGCGCGCGGAACGTCTCGGCGTCGGTGTTCCAGATGCCGTCGTCGTGCCCGCACACGTAGCCGGGGTCCTGCAGCTTCGCGGTGTGCTGCTGGATCGAGCCGTCGAGCATGAGCTTGACGGTGCCGAGGTGGAGCTTCGCGTTGCCCTTGTCCTGGATGGACCTCACGAGGGCGGCCATGCCCTCGGCCTCCTCCGCGGACTTTGTCATGCCGCCGAAGGTGGCGGGGACCAGGCGCAGCGAGAAGTCCTCGCGGCTCGTGACCTCGGTGAGCAGGCCCAGCCCGCCGGGGCGGACGGCGTCGAAGCTCGCGAGGTCGGTGGCGGTGGTGCAGCCGTGGTTGCGGGCGTCGGCGGCGAAGTCGTACATGCCCTTCTCGCTCGTCATGCCCTTGGAGAAGTCCATGCCGAGCGCGGCCATCACGGGCATCATCGCGCCCATCTCCTGCAGCTCGCCGGTGGGGAGCCCGTCCTCGCCCTTGACGACGCCCTCGATGTCCGTGTCGGCGCCGTAGCCGGCCTTGTCCAGCAGCACGGAGTTGGCGGTGGCGACGTGCCCGCTCGCGTGGATGACGTAGATGCCGCGCGTGCTGCTCACCGAGTCGAGCGCGTGGCGGTCGAGCGTCTCGCCCGGGTGGAAGAGCATGTCGAGGCCGCGGGCGTTGAGGACCTCGCCCTCGGGCAGCTCCGCGTCCCAGGCCTTGAGGGCGTCGAGCACGCCCTGCCACGACTGGGCGCCGTGCAGCGGGACGCCGTCGGGCGTCATGCGCGGGAAGTAGCCCAGGTAGAACGGGCTGTCCATGCCGGCGCCCATGTGGGAGTGGGCCTCGACGAAGCCGGGGGCGAGCACCTGGTCGGCGTAGCGGTCGTCGACCTCGGCGCCGGGGTAGGTCGCGAGCAGCACCTCGGGGGTGCCGACGGCGAGGATCCGGTCGCCGCGGACGGCGACGGCGGTACCGGTCGGGACGGCATCGTCCAGCGTGCGGACCAGCTTCGCGGTGAGGATGGTGACGGTCTCGGTCATGGTGACGCTCCTTCTGTCAGACGGTGGTGGACGATGCGGGACGGAGGCCGAGGCGCAGCGCCTCCTGGCCCTCGCCGGGACGGTGGCACGCGACGAGGTGGCCGCCGGTGGCGTCCGCGGCGACGTCGGTGTGGACGAGCGGCGGCGCCTCGGTGCGGCACTGCTCGGTGGCGAGCCAGCAGCGGCTCGCGAAGGCGCAGCCGGCGGCGCGCTGGGTGGGGCTCGGCGGGTCGCCCTGAAGGATGATCCGTTCCCGCTTGCCCGCCTCGGGGTCCGGCACCGCGGACAGCAGCGCCGCGGTGTACGGGTGCAGCGGGTCGGCGAGCACCTGCGCCGCCGGGCCCACCTCGACGATGCGGCCCAGGTACATCACCGCGACGCGGTGCGACAGGTGGCGGATCACCGCGAGGTTGTGCGAGATGAACATGTAGGTGAGCTGCTTGCTCTCCTGCAGCTCGAGCAGCAGGTTGAGGATCTGCGCCTGGATCGACACGTCGAGCGCGCTGGTGGGCTCGTCGAGGACCACGAGCTCGGGCTCCGTGGCGATCGCGCGGGCGATCGCGATGCGCTGGCGCTGGCCGCCCGAGAACTCGTGCGGGAAGCGGCCGGCGGCGCCGTCCGGGGCGCCGACGGCCTCGAGCGCGGCGAGCGCCTTGTCCTTGGCCTCGCGCCGCGGCACGCCGGCGGCGAGCAGGGGCTCCATCACGGAGCGGAGCACCTTGTAGCGCGGGTCGAGCGAGTCGTTGGGATCCTGGAAGACCATCTGCGCGCGGCGGCGGTGGGCGCGGAGGCGGCCGCCACGCATGCTCAGCGCATCGGCGCCGTCGAAGCGGATCTCCCCTGCGGTGGGCTTGCGCAGCAGCAGCGCGGCCCGGGCGAGGGTCGACTTGCCGCAGCCCGACTCGCCGACGATGCCGAGCGTCTCGCCGCGCTGCACCTCGAGGGTGACGCCGTCGAGCGCGTGGACGGTGCGCCCGCCGGAGGCCGGGAACTCCTGGCGGATGCCGTTGAGCGTCATGAGCGGCTCCGCCGCCTGCTCGGGGCGGGGGGCGAGGTCGAGCTCCGTGGCGGTCATGCCGTCACCTCCGTGCGGGTCGAGAGTTCCAGCTCGGTGCTGCGCCAGCAGCGGGCCGTGTGGGCGGGTGCCACCTGGACCAGCGGCTGGGGCGCGGCGCACGCCTCGGTGGCGAACGCGCATCGTGCCGCGAACCGGCAGCCCGCGGTCGCGCGGTCGGAGTCGCGGACGCCGCCGGCGATCATCGGCAGGTCCTCGCGCGCCGCGGTCGTGGTGGTGGGGATCGAGGCGACCAGCGCCGCGGTGTACGGGTGCGAGGGGTGCGCGAGCACCTCCGCGGGGACGCCCTCCTCGACGATCTCGCCGGCGTACATCACGACCACGCGGTCGCACGTCTGGGCGATGACGCCGAGGTCGTGGCTGATGAGCAGCACGCCCGCGCCGGTGGTGCGGCGCATCTGGTCCAGCAGGTCGAGGATCTGCGCCTGGACCGTGACGTCGAGGGCGGTGGTGGGCTCGTCGGCGACGAGCAGCTGCGGGTTGGCGGCGAGGGCCATCGCGATGACGATGCGCTGGCGCATGCCGCCGGACATCTGGTGGGGGAACTGCTTGGCGCGCAGCTCGGGCTCGGGCACCTGGACCAGGCGGAGCAGCTCGAGCGCGCGGGCGTGGGCGGCCTCCTTGTCCGCGAGGCCGTGCACCAGCAGCACCTCGGCGATCTGGGCGCCGACCCGCATGCACGGGTTGAGCGCGGACATGGGCTCCTGGAACACCATCGAGGCGACGCGGCCGCGCACCTCGTTCCAGTCCTCCTCGTCGGCGTCGCCCATGGGGCGCGTGCCGACGTCGAGCCGGGCGGCGTCGACGCGGGCGGTGGTGGGCAGGAGGCCCAGCACGGCGAAGCCGATGCTCGACTTCCCGCAGCCGGACTCCCCGATGACGCCCAGGATCTCGCCCGGGCCGACCCGCAGGTCGACGCCGGAGACGACGGGGGTGCCGCCGCCGTAGCTGATGCTGAGGTCCTCGACGGCGAGCGCGTCGGTGGTGGCGATCGTCGCGGTCATGGCGTCCTCCTCTGTGTGGTGCGTGGGTGGATCGGGTGGGTCCCGGCGGGCGGCGCGGGCGCGGGGCCGCGCGCCGCCCGCCGGAGGCCTCAGGAGGTCTTCGCCGTGGCGGCGAGGCCCTCGCGGTAGGTGTACGGGTCGACCTCGTAGCCGGTCACGGTGTCGCCCCAGACCTCGTAGCGCTGCGGACCGGTGTAGGCGACGAGCACGTTGACGTTCTCGGCGACCGCGGCCTCGAGCTGCGCGAGGACCTCGGCGCGCTCGGCCTCGTCGAAGGTCGAGCGGAGCTGCATGTACAGCGCGACCTCGGGCGAGGTCTCGTCGACGGTGGTGACCATGGGCAGGCCCGGGGTGAGGACGGTCGCGAAGTACGCCGACGGGTCCGGCATGTAGACGCCGGGCACGAGGACCAGGTCGGTCCAGGTGCCGCCGATGTAGGACTGCAGCACCTCGGTCCAGGGCTTGCCGACGAGCTCGAGCGTGATGCCCGCCTCGGCGAGCTGCTGCTTGAGGACCTCGACCATCGGCACGTCGAGCGCGAAGGCCGCGTCCGAGGCGTAGGTGAGGGTGATCGTCGGGCTGGCCTGGCCGGCCTCGGCGAGCAGCGCCTTCGCGCCCTCGACGTCGTGCGCGTAGTTCGGCGTCGACTCGTCGGGCGCGATGCCCCACGGGTCGCCGACCGGCACCACGAGGCTGGGCTCGGCCATGCCGCCCATCGCGAAGTCGATGAGGGCCTGGCGGTCCATCGCCTTCGAGACGGCCTGGCGCACCTTGACGTCCGCGAGCGGGCCGTCGGAGGCGTTGACGTACATGGTGAGCGAGCGGGTCGCGGCGTTCTCACCCACGGTGTAGCCCTCGGACTCGAGCGACTGCACCTGGATCGGGTCGCGGAACCAGGCCATGTCGGTGCCCGAGCCCTGACGGAGCTGCGCGGCACGGGCGTTCTCGTCGCCGATGAAGGGGAACTCGAGCGTGTCGACCTCGGGGCCCTCGCCCCAGTAGGACTCGTTGGCGGTGAAGGTCATGGAGACCTGGTCCTGCCACTCGTCGAGCACGAACGGGCCCGTACCGAGCGCGGAGGTCTGGCGGTCCGCCTCCGAGGTGGACTCGTACCAGGCCTGGTTGACGATCGCCATGGCGCGGTACGACAGGATGTTGAGGATCGTCGCGTCGGGGACGAGCGTCGTCAGCTGCACCGTCGTCTCGTCGAGCGCGCTGATCTGGTCCACGGTCGGGAAGTAGCTCGCGCCGGCGGACGAGGCGCGGATCTGCTCGAGCGAGAAGACCACGTCGTCGACGGTGAGCGGGGTGCCGTCCGAGAACGTGACGCCGTCGCGCAGGGTGAAGGTGTAGGTGAGGTCGTCGACCTGCTCCCACGACTCGGCGAGCCACGGGATGATCGTGCCGTCGGCGTCCTTCGCGAGCAGGGGCTCGTAGATCTGGACGAGCGCGTTCGAGTTCGCGAAGGCCTGGGCGACGTAGGGGTCGAGCCCGCCGGCGAGCGGCTGGACGTCGCTCGCGTAGACGAGCGCGCCGCCCTCGACCGCGGGCAGCGCCTCGGCCGACTCGCTCGAGCCGGTCTCGGAGCCGCTCGCGCACGCGGCGAGCGAGAGGCCGAGCACGGCCACGGCGGCCGTGGCGGCGATCCCTCGGGTGATGGTCCTCATGATGCGGGTCTCCTCCTTGGATGGGGTGGGACGGGGCGCGGCGGGTGGGTCAGACCCGGGCCGGGGCCGCCTCGTCCTGGGGGGTGTCGGCGGTCACGGGTGCGTCGCCCGCCTCCACCGTCGTGCCGGAGGCGGCCCTGCCGGCCGCTCCGGACGTCTTCTTGCGGCGACGGCCGCGGGTCGGCACGGCGAGGTTGCCGGCCTTGGGCGAGAGCGCCATCTGGACGCCGTCGGCGAGCAGGTTCCACGCGACCGTGAGCAGCGTGATGAGCACGGCCGGCAGCACGATGAGCAGCGGGTCGAGCTGCATGTAGCGCATCGACTCCGAGATCATGCGGCCCGCGCTCGGGTCGGGAGCCTGCACGCCCTGGCCCAGGAAGCTGAGGCTCGACTCGATGAGCACCGCGAGCGACGCGGTCGAGGCGAAGTTCACGAGCATCGGCGTGGTCGCGTTGGGCAGCAGGTGGCTGAGGGCGATCCAGGGCTTGCGCACGCCCGCGATCTCCGCGGCGACCACGAAGTCGCGGTCGCGCAGCACCAGGATGGGCGAGCGCATGATGCGGGCGAAGCCGGGGGCGCCGATGATCGCCATCGCGATGATGAGCGGCAGGAAGCCCGGCCCGATGATCACGCGGATGACGAGCGCGAAGAGGATCGCGGGGATGGCCATGATGATCTCGGTGCCGCGCATGAGCACGTTGTCGAGACGGCCGCCCGCGTAGCCCGCGATGAGGCCGATGCCCGTGCCGATCACCATGGCGATCACCGAGCTCACGAGCGAGATCACCAGCGCGTAGCGGGTGGCGATCGCGAGGCGGACGAAGTTGTCGCGGCCGATGTTGTCGGTCCCGAGCCAGTGGGTGCCCGACGGGCCCTCGAACGGGCCGCCCGTCGTGAGGTTCGGGTCGTAGCCCCCGACGAGCGGGCCGAGGACGGCGTAGACCGTGAGACCGGCGAGGATCGCGAGGCCGGCGACGAGCGCGCCGTTCTTCTTCAGCTTGATCATGAGGCACGCACCCGGGGGTCGATGACGGGGTAGAGCAGGTCCACCAGCAGGTTGATGAGCACGAAGCACGCGCCCAGCACGAGCACGCAGGCCTGGATGGTCGGGTAGTCCGAGCTGTTGATCGCCTCGATGAGCATCGAGCCCATGCCGGGGATCTGGAAGATGCTCTCGATCACCACGGTGCCGCCGATGAGCGCCGCGAGCTGGATGCCCACCACCGTGGTGACGGGGATGAGCGCGTTCCGGAGCGCGTGCCCGCGGACGATGCGCCCGGTGGGGACGCCCTTCGAGCGGGCCGTGCGGATGTAGTCCTGGGAGAGGGTGTCGAGCACCGTGCCGCGCGAGTAGCGGGAGATCACCGCGGACATCGCGAGCGAGAGCACGAGCGCCGGCACCAGCAGCGACAGGATCGAGGCGACGGGGCCCTTGTCCCACGGCGTGTACCCGATGAGCGGCAGCTTGAACGTGAAGGCGTTCACCATGATGAGGACGGCGCCGATCGCGAAGGCCGGCACGGACAGCGCGATGAACGATCCGCCGCGGATGAGGCCGTCCAGCGGCGTGCCCTGGCGGACCGCCGAGACGACGCCGCTGGGCAGGCCGATGACGAGGCCGACGATGACGGCGATGAGCGCGAGCTGCAGCGACACCGGGAAGCGGTCCCCGAGCATCGTCCCGATCTCCGCCGACTTGGTGAGCGACGTGCCGAAATCCCCGTGGAGGACGCCCCCGAGCCACTCGAGGTACTGCGTGGTCCACGGGCGGTCGAGGCCCAGCTCGGCGCGGACCTCCTCGAGCTGGTTGGGGTCCGGGTTGTCGATGTTCAGGTACTGCAGCGCGGGGTCGCCGGGCATCATGCGCACCATCCCGAAGGACAGCAGGGACAGCGCGAACAGGACGAGCAGTGCCGATCCGAGCCGCTTGGCCAGGTACTTCGCCACGGTCACCTCCTCGGTTCTCGATCGACGTGTGTTGACGTCATCGATCCTTCAAGGAGGCGGCCGTTCCGATAAGAACCACGGGGCCGGGGAAGGTCCGGGCCACCGTTAACCGACGCGACACCTGCGTGTCCCCTGTGTCACGGCGGGGGTGCCAGCGGAAACATGGATGACACACGGTGTCACCTATCCCGCGGGCGCGGGTCAGCGGGCGCGGAGCCTCTGCGTCACGGCGTGGGCCTGCTCGAGCAGCACCCTCCCGATCTCGCCCTGCCGGTCGGCCCCGAACCGCGACTCGACGCCCGTGGCGGACAGCGCCCACGCGGGCCGGCCCGCGGCGTCGAAGACCGCGGCGGCCATGCCCCACGAGCCCTCGACGATGAGCCCGGGATTGACCACGTAGCCGGTCGCGCGGCCCGCGGCAAGGCGCGCGCGCAGCGGGCCGGCCGCGTGGGCCGGACCCCAGCCGTCCACGAGGTCGGCGCGCGCGAGGTACGCCTCGCGCTCCGCGTCCGGCAGCATCGCGAGCATCGCGAGGCCGGCTGACGCGACCCCGAGCGGGAAGCGGATGCCCTCGTACAGCACGTGCGAGCGCAGCGGGAAGGACCCCTCCTCGCGCAGCAGGCACACCGACTCGTCTCCGCGTCGCGCCGACAGGAAGGCGCTCTCCCCCGTCGCGCGGGCCACCTCGCGCACCGCGTCGCGCGCGAGCTCGGTGATGTCGTAGCGGTCGGCCGCGACGGCGCCCAGGATGTACGCCTCGGGCCCCAGCACCCAGCCGCCACCCGCGTCGCGGTCGACCAGGCCCTCGCCCGCGAGCGCCGAGAGGAGACGATGCGCGGTGGGCCGGGTGAGCCCGGTCGCCTGCGCGACCCGCGAGGTGGTCGCCGGCTCGCCCGCGGCCGCGCTGAGCTCGCGCAGCACCGCGCCCACCCGCGCCACCACCTGGGCCCCCTGCTCCGCCACGGCCACCCCCGCATCGTCCACTTTGTGGACACCCTAGCCCCCGATGACCACATCCTGCGCGCCCATTGACCCGAATCGCCCCTCAGGTCTAGCGTCCACTGCATCCACGATGTGGTCAGACAACGGAGTCGGAGGCACCATGGGGAACCTGTACCCCAGCGCCGCGGATGCGGTGCGGGACGTCGTGAGGGACGGGCAGATCATCGCGGTCGGGGGGTTCGGCCTGAGCGGCAACCCCACCGACCTCATCGAGGCGGTGCGCGACACGGGCGCGCGCGACCTCACCATCGTGAGCAACAACATGGGCGTCGACGGCAAGGGGCTCGGCATCCTGCTCGAGTCGGGCCAGGTGCGCAAGGTGGTCGCGTCCTACGTCGGCGAGAACCGGCGCTTCGCGGAGCAGTACCTCGCGGGCGACCTCGAGGTCGAGTTCGCGCCGCAGGGCACGCTCGCCGAGCGGATGCGCGCGGGCGGAGCCGGCATCGCGGGCTTCTACACGCGCACCGGCGTGGGCACCCCGGTCGCCGAGGGCAAGCCCACCGCGACCTTCGACGGCGTCGACTACGTGCTCGAGCGGGGCATCGTCGCGGACGTGGCCCTGGTGAGGGCGCATCGTGCCGACACGGCGGGCAACCTCCGCTACCGGTTCACCGCGCGCAACTTCAACCCGCTCGCGGCGATGTCGGGCCGGATCACGCTGGTCGAGGCCGAGCACGTCGACCCGCACCCGCTCGACCCCGACACGGTCGAGACCCCGGGGATCTTCGTGCAGCGGCTCGTGCGCTCGACGCCGCGGGTCAAGGACATCGAGCAGCGCACCACGAGGGAGGCCTGATCATGGGGTGGACGCGGGACGAGATGGCGGCGATCGCCGCCGAGGAGCTCGAGGACGGCCAGTACGTGAACCTCGGCATCGGCATCCCCACGCTGGTGGCGAACCACCTGCCGCCGGGCGTGACGGTGACGCTGCAGAGCGAGAACGGGATGCTGGGCATGGGCCCGTTCCCGATCGACGGCGACGAGGACGCCGACCTCATCAATGCGGGCAAGCAGACCGTCACGGTCCTGCCGGGCGGCAGCTTCTTCGACTCGGCGACGAGCTTCGCGATGATCCGCGGAGGGCACGTCGACGCCGCGATCCTGGGCGCGCTCCAGGTGTCGCAGCACGGCGACCTCGCCAACTGGACCATCCCCGGCAAGCTCGTCAAGGGCATGGGCGGCGCGATGGACCTGGTCGCGGGCACCAAGCGGGTGGTGGTCATCACGGACCACGTCGCCAAGGACGGCGCCCCCAAGATCGTCGAGGAGTGCACGCTTCCGCTCACGGGCGTCCGCGTGGTCGACCGCATCGTCACCGACCTGTGCGTGCTCGACGTCGACGACCGCGGGCTGGTCCTCAGCCGCCTCGCCCCCGGCGTCACGTTCGAGCAGGTCGCCGAGGCCACCGGCGCGCCGGTCCGCGTGGAGGTGCCCGCGTGAGCGTCGTCGTCGCGGGCTACGCCCGCACCCCCTTCGTCAAGTTCTGCGGGCAGTTCGCCCGCATCCCCGCCACGGCCCTCGGGGCGCATGCCGCCGCGGCCGCGCTCGAGCGGGCCGGCATCGCCGCCGACCGCGTCGACCAGGTGGTCGCGGGCCAGGTGCTCCAGGCCGGTGCGGGCCAGAACCCCGCGCGCCAGACCGCGGTCGCGGCGGGCGTGCCCATGACGGTGCCGGCATCCACGCTCAACGTCGTGTGCCTGTCCGGCACCGAGGCCGTGGCGCACGGCGCGCGCCTCATCGCCGCCGGCGAGGCGGACGTGGTGCTCGCGGTCGGCCAGGAGTCGATGACCCTCGCGCCGCACGCGTACGTGGGGTCGCGCATGGGGGCGCGCTACGGCGCGATCGAGATGCTCGACACGCTGGCCGACGACGGCCTCTCCGACGCCTTCGAGAGGCGCTCGATGGGCGCGTCCACCGAGGAGCACTCCGAGCGCTTCGACCTCACGCGCGAGGAGCAGGACGCGTGGGCCGCCGAGTCGCACCGCCGTCTCGCCGCATCCGCGGACGTCCAGGCCGAGGAGATCGCGCCGCTGACGCCGCCGCGGAGGGACGATGCGGTGGTCGCCGACGACGGCCTCCGCGCCGACACCACGGCCGAGTCGCTCGCGCGGCTGCGCCCCGCCTTCGGCGGCCGCGGCACCATCACCGCGGGCAACGCCTCCCAGATCACCGACGGCGCCGCGGCCATCGTGCTCGCGCGCGAGGGCCTCGCGGAGCGCCCGCTCGCCCGCATCCTCGCGACGGCGCTCGTCGCCGGGCCCGACGTGTCGCTCCACCACCAGCCCGCCGCCGCGGCGGAGGCCGCGCTGGCGAGGGCCGGACGCGCGGCCACCGATCTCGCGACCGCGGAGATCAACGAGGCCTTCGCGGCCGTCGCGATCGCCTCCGCCGCCCGCCTCGGCCTCGACCCGCGCCTCGTCAACCCGCACGGCGGCGCGATCGCGCTGGGCCACCCCATCGGGGCGTCGGGCACGCGCATCGTCGGGCACGCCGCGCGCACGCTCGCGGGCCTCGGTTCGGGGGCGCTCGGCGTCGCCGCGATCTGCGGCGGCGGCGGCCAGGGATCGGCGGTGCTGCTCGAGGCCCTGTAGGCGGGGCGTCGCCGCAGGCGCCATGATGGAAGGGTGGGCCCGTAGGCGGACCAGCACGCAGTCTCCGCACCGGGGCAGCCGGACTGGAGGGCGGTGATCCGGGTGACCAGACCACGAGACGCACGTCGCACGGACCGCTGGCGCCCGGGTCCGACGAAGCGGACGTTGACCGCACCCGAGACGCTCCTCCTGAGCACCTGGCCATGGATCGCATCGAGCCTCGTCGGGGCAGCCGTGCTGATCCAATGGTGGTGGTACGGAACGGATCTCCCGGCATGGGACTGGCTCCTGGTCACCGGCGCCATCCTCTTCGCCGTGCTGTTCCCCGTGTCCGCTGCACTTCCGGAACGCGCCGCGACCTGCGTGAAGCGGCTCGCGGCGGGAGGCGCCCTGCAGGATCAGCGCGGCGCGGCCCCCGAGGCCGAGGCGATCGTCGAGCGGCTGAACGGCTCGGCGCGCGGGTGGGCTCGGGCAGGAGCGACGGTCGCTGCGACGCTGATGACGGTCGCATGGATCTGGTCGGGCAGGATCACGCCGGTCAACGTCGGGCTCTTCGTGCTCGAGCTGCTCGGTGCGACCCTGGCCGGGCTGTTCCTGGGACGCGCGATCGGCTACGGCCGCCTGGGTCGGTCGCTCGCCGCGCAAGGGGTCACCATCAAGGCCCGACCGGGCCACCCGGACGGCGCCGCCGGCCTGCGCCCGGTCGGCGAACTCTTCCTGTTCAGCGCCAGCATCTTCGCAGCGATCGCGATCTACCTGGGCATCTGGCCGCTCACCGATCTCTTCGAGCAGCGATACGAGGCGTGGCGCGGTCCCTACGCCGTCCTGCTCGTCACGGTGGTGGCATTCTCCTTCCTCACGTTCCTGCTCCCGTTCGGCTGGTTCCACGAGCGGATGCGCGAACAGAGGCGCGACGCCGTCGCCCGCGCGGATCACGCTGCCTCCGAGGCGCTGGCGATGCGCGACGCGTCGCGGGCGGCCGGCGACGATGAGACGCGACGCCTGCTCGACGAGCGCTTCGAGGACGTGGCACGCCAGTTCCATGAAGCACAGGCCATGCCGACGTGGCCCTTCGACACACGCATCCGCAAGCGGTTCACGATGAACCAGGTGCTCGCCGTTCTCCCTCTCGCCCTGAAGGCCCTGTCGCTCGACGACACCTGGACCACCTTCTGGACACGCCTGGGCGACGCGCTGCTCGGCGACGGCTCCTGAACGGCTCGGGCGCGGCCGCTCGTGCAGCCTCAGCCCAGGCGGACCCGCTCCCGCACGTCGTCGCGCGGAAGGTCGTCCACGACGGCGCCGACCTCCATCGAGACGAGCTCGACCGGATCGCCGATGGTGGTGAGGAACGCGGTGTCGGCCGCATCGCGACCGGTGGCGATCCGCGCCATCGTCTGTCGCGGCGCGAGGGCGGTCGCATCGACCACCCACCACTCGCCGTCGACGAGCGCCTCCGCGACGGCGTGGAAGTCCATGGGCTCGAGCCCCGGCGCGTACACGGACACCACGCGCGCGGGCACGTCGAGCGTGCGCAGCAACGCCACGACCACGTGCGCGAAGTCGCGGCACACACCCTGACGGGCGAGCACGGTCGCCACGGCGCCATCGGTCGGGCGCGACGATCCGGACACGTAGGCGAGCTGCGTCCCCACCCAGCTCGAGACGAACTCGAGCAGGTCATGGCCCGTGCGGTCCCCCGCCTCGGCGACGGCCATCGGGTGCAGGGTGTCGGACTCGCAGTAGCGGCTGGGCCTCAGGTAACGCAGGTGATCGAGGTCCGTCACGGGCACCGGGTCATGGCGTCCCTCGAGGGTCGCGCGGTAGGAGACGTCGATGCGCCCTCCGTCGACCTCGAGCTCGTGGAGGCGCGAGCCGTGGTCGTCCACGAGCTCGCGCACGGCGACGGGCTCGCCGTCGACCTCGACGGTCAGGGTCTCCTCCTGGGGCCGCGCGCCGGAGGCGGCGACCGAGAGCACCACACGGGCCGGGCCGGAGGCCTCGAGCACGAGCGAGGACTGGAGCGTGCGCAGCATGGCCACATGCTCTCATCGACGCGAGCACCGCCGGCTCCGACGGGAACCCTCGCGACCAGGCGCGGCGCGCGGCTCGCGGCCCGACCCCGCGGAGGCGAGGCGTTCCCTCTGGTAGGGATGCCCGCAGCGCCGTAGCGTCGGCTTATGGACGCCACGTCGATCACCGCGCTGGCGCTGCTCATCGCCGCCTGGGCGTTCGTGTCGGGCGCGCTCTCCCGCCACAACCTCACCGGTCCCATGCTCTTCACGCTCGTCGGGTTCCTGCTCGGCAACCCGTGGTGGGGGCCGCTCGCCATCGACGTCGAGACGCGGTCGGCCCACGCGGTGGCGGAGCTCGCCCTCGCGATGCTGCTGTTCGCCGACGCCTCGCGCATCGACCTGCGCGCGCTGCGGCGCCAGGCGGCCGTGCCGCTGCGCCTGCTCGGCATCGGGCTGCCGCTGGCCATCGTGCTCGGCACCGTCGCGGCCTTCCTCCTCGGCCCGGACATGCCGTGGGCGCTGGCGCTGTTCATCGGGGCGGCCCTCGCGCCCACCGATGCCGCGCTCAGCGCGCCCGTGATCGAGGACCGGCGCATCCCGCTGCTCCTGCGCCGGTCGCTCAACGTCGAGAGCGGCCTCAACGACGGGATCGCGACGCCCGTGGTCACGGTGGGCGTGGTGCTGACCGCGAGCGCGCTGGGCCTCACGTCGGCGACCGAGTCCGTCGCGTTCGCGACCGTGGTCCGCGAGCTCGCGGTGGGCGCGGGCGCGGGCGTGGCCGTCGGGGTGCTGGGCGGCTGGGCCGCCACCGTCGCGACGCGTCGCGGCTGGACCACGCCGGGGGCGCGCCGGATCGCCGTGCTGTCGCTCGCGGTCTGCGCGTTCGGGCTCGCGCAGGCCGCGGGCGCCAACGCCTTCATCGCCGCGTTCACGGCCGGCCTCGCCTTCAGCGCGGTCGCCGCCAAGGACGTCGTGGACACCGAGGCGGACGTGGTGCTGCCGGAGCTCGGCGGCGAGCTCCTCGCGCTGGGGGTGTGGTTCCTGTTCGGCGCCGGCCTGATCCCCGTCATCCTCGCCTACGCGAACGGCTGGACCGTCCTCTACGCGGTGCTCGCGCTCACCGTCCTGCGGATGCTGCCCGTGGCCCTCGCGCTCGTCGGCGCGGGCCTGCCTCCTCGGCACGTGCTCTTCCTGGGGTGGTTCGGCCCACGTGGCCTCGCCTCGGTGGTGTTCGCGCTGATCGCCGTCGAGGAGCTCGCGGAGTCCCAGCACCCCCTGGTCGCGCAGGCCATCGCGGTGGTCGCGCTCACGGTGCTGCTCAGCGTCCTCCTCCACGGCGCGACCGCGGGGCCCGCGGCGGCGCGGTCCTCAGGCGCGCCGGAGCCCGGCGACGCGGATGCGCCGCAGGCGAGGCGCGGGCACCTGCCCGCGGCCGATCGCGGCGCCTCGACGAACCCGTAGGCCGGTCGCTGCCGCCGGACGGCGGCGAGGGCCTCCCGGACATGAAGAAAGGGGCCCGCCTGCCGGCGGGCCCCTTCTCTCTGGTGGAGCTGAGGGGAATCGAACCCCTGACCTTCTCATTGCGAACGAGACGCGCTACCAACTGCGCCACAGCCCCAAGTGCTCGAATAGATTAGCACCTCTCGGGGGCCGGCAAGTACACCCACGGGCCGCCCAGCGGCCGCCGAGGCCCCGCCCGGCCGCCGCATCGTCCCGGCAAAGTCCGGGCAAAAGTTAAAGAGTTCGTCACAATCGCGCAATAACGGTGACATTCGCGCCACCTACCGTCACTCCAAGGCCACACGACGACGTGCGGCCCCCGCTCGTCAGGAGCAGGCTTCGGGAAGGAGGTGCCGCCGTGTACGACGACGTCGATCCGTTCATCGGGACCGAGGCCACCTCGCTCCCCGTGCCCACGGGCATCGCCGCGACCTGGTGGTGGCCGAAGCCCCAGGTCGGCAACACCCACCCGGGGGCCTGCTACCCGCTTGGCATGGTGTCCGCGTGCGCCTACTCGGGCGCCTACCCCACCGGCTACGGCCTGTACGACCTCTCCACCGAGGGCGTGCCGACGCGCCTGCACGACAAGAACGTCGCCTCCGGCTTCACGCACTTCCAGCAGTCCGGCACCGGCGCGATCCGCAAGTACTACAACTACTTCCGCGTCACCCCGATGCTCGAGCCGCTCGACGAGCTCGACCGCTCGTGGGAGATCGTCGACGAGGAGGCCCACCCGGGCTACTACCACGCGGTCATGGAGAACGGCATCGAGGCCGAGCTGGTCGCCGGCCCGAAGTCCGTGGTGCACCGCTACACGTTCCCCGAACACCCGTCGGCCCGCCTGGTGGTCGACTTCTCGCTCGGCGGCCTCGAGATCCCCTACGGCGCGACGCTGCCGCTGCGCGCGCGGCTCGAGTCGGTCGAGCCGGGCGTGGTGCAGGGCGAGATCGTGGTCGAGGGCGTGCCGCTCGCCGTCTACATCGAGTGCGACGCCGAGGACTGGCGCCAGATGCTCTGGTACGACAGCCGGCTCATGCAGGCCGGCACGCGCCTCGACCTCGACTCGATCCGCCCGTCGACGCTGCGTCCCTTCGGCCTCATGTGGATCGGCGCCGCGGCACCCGACCGCACTGTCGAGCTGCGCATCGGCTTCTCGCTGCGCGGCGTCGACCAGGCCCGCCGCAACCTGCGCGCGGACCTCGGCGAGCTCGGCACCTTCTCGAGCCGCCTGGCGGGCACGCGCGAGACGTGGCGCGGGCTGCTCGACGCCGTGAGCGTCGAGACGGAGGACGATGCGCGGCGCGAGGTCTTCGCGACGGCCGTCTACCACTCGCTCATCAAGCCGTGCTTCGCGTCCGACGAGAGCCCTTTCTGGGGGGCCAAGGGACCGTTCGTCTTCGACGTGTCGACGATGTGGGACATCTACCGCACGCAGCTGCCGCTGCTCACCGCGCTCATGCCCGAGCGGGTCGTGGAGTTCGCCAACGCGATGCTCACCATCGCGGAGCAGGAGGGCAACCTGCCCATCGGCTACCGCATGGCGCGCGGCTCGGACCGCTTCAGTCGGCAGGGCAGCGCGCTCGTGCACACGCTGCTCGCCGACCTCGCCCACCTGGGCGTGCACGGCATCGACTGGGACTGGGCGCTGGTCCACATGCAGACGGACCTGCGCCGCGCGTACGGCGAGGAGTTCCTGCTCCAGGGGTACGCGCAGCCCATGAGCCACACGCTCGACCTCGCGTACGGCTACTGGTGCGCCGGCGTGGTCGCGGAGCTGCTGGGCGACCGCGCGCAGCTGGGCGAGGACGTCGAGATGGCGAGCCGGTGGCGCAACGCCTTCGACCCGCACACCGGCCTGCTCCGGGAGTCCACGTACTACGAGGGCACCCGTTACAACTACTCGTTCCGGCTGCTGCACGACATGGCGGCACGCATCGAGCTCGCCGGCGGCGACGACGCGTTCGTGGCGATGCTCGACCGCTTCTTCGGCTACGGCGCGGAGCCCGTCGTGCAGCCCGGCGAGCGCCCCTCCGCGGAGGAGATGGTGGCCGGCTACGGGCTGGGCCGCTTCGAGGGGCTCAACAACGAGCCGGACATGGAGGCCCCGTGGGCCTACCACTACGCCGGCCGGCCGGACCGGACCGCCGAGGTGGTCCACGGCATCGTCCACCAGATGTTCGGCCCGGGCCGCGGAGGACTCCCTGGAAACGACGACTCCGGCGGGTTATCGTCGTGGTACGTCTGGGCCTCCCTGGGCCTCTTCCCCGTCGCGGGGCAGAGCCTCTTCCTGCTCCACCCGCCCGCCTTCGCGTCAGCGAGGATGCGTATGGCGCGCGGCGAACTCCACATCGTGACCGAGGGCTTCATCGAGCCCCGGCCGGGCGGGCCGGTGCAGTACGTCCGGTCCGTCACCCTCGACGGGTCCCCCGTCGAGTCGTCCTGGATCGCAGGCTCCGAGCTCCATCTGGGCGGAGAGCTGCGGTTCGTGCTCGGGGACTCCCCGAGCGACTGGGGGCGCAAGCAGCGTCCGCCGTCCACCCCCCGCCCCACCGTGGGGCTGCTCCCGTGAAGGAGGTGTCATGAACACCGAGGTCAACCGCAGGCTCGTCATCATCGTCCGGGCCGACCCCGTCATCTGCGGCCACTCGGGCGAGGCCCGCAACCTCGCCGAGGTCGCGCTCACCCGAGGCTTCGACGATGTCCGCATCGTCACCTGGCCCCTCGATCGCCTCGAGGAGACAGGATTGCCGCTCAAGCCTCTCGACACCGTCCTCCCGTACTCCCCCGGCATCACCGTCGAGCGCCCGGGGCCCGTGGGCGGCTACAAGATCCCCGACGGCCGCTACCTGGCCGGCATGGTGGGGCGCCTCGTCGAGCTCTTCACGGACGGCGTGCCGACCGTCGCGATGTCGCTGTACCTGCATCCGCACACCACCGCGGTCGCGGACGCCCTGCGGATCGCGCGGTCGACGGGGCTGCCCGTCAACGTCACCACGATCGCGGAGGCGGTCGGCTCGGACATCACCGACGTGGTGCGGTCCGCGGTGGACACCGGCGAGTTCGGGGCGGCGGCCGCGGTGCTGTCGACCTATCTCAGCCAGGACGTGTGCGTCGCGGTGTCGCAGTACACCAAGGACGTCATCGTGGCCTCGGCGGCCGAGCTCGACGCCATGTACGGCACGGCCTTCGCGGCGCAGTGCGAGGAGCGGGTGCGGATCTCGTACCCGGCGATCGACACGTCGGCCTACCTGGCGCTGGACGATGCGGAGACGGACCGGGTGCTCGCCTCCCGCGGGCTGGGGCGAGGCGAGTTCGTGCTCTACCTCTCGCGGCTGCAGAAGGCGAAGGGCGTCGACGACCTCATCCGCGGCTTCGCGGCCTCCGAGGCGTGCGAGTCCCAGACCCTCGTGATCGCGGGCCGCGGCCCGGACCTGCCGTACTTCCGGGAGGTGGCGTCGCGCACCGCGGCGCGCGACCGCATCGTCTTCCTCGAGGACGTGGGCGACGACGAGAAGCCGCACCTCATGGCGGCCTGCAGCGCCTACGCGCTGCCGTCCAAGCCGGCACCGGAGTTCACGGAGACGTTCGGCATCGCGCTCGTCGAGAAGATGCTCGCCGGCGGCGGGCCCGTCATCACGTGCGACACGGGCGGCATCCTCGAGGCGGTGGGCGACACCGCGGTGGTGGTGCCGTCCGGCGACCCGTCTGCGCTCACGGTCGCGCTCAACGTGTGCGCCGCGGGCATGGACGAGGCCGACGCCGAGTGGTGGGAGACCCGCGCACGCGAGCACGCGATGCAGTTCGACCGCGTCAACGTGTTCGACCGGCTCTTCGCCATGCTGCCCGGGGTCGACACCCCGGCGGCGCCGGCGCTCATCGCGAACGGGCGCCGCGTGCGCGTCTGACGCCTGACCGCAGGGACGAGGGCCGGGATCCGCGAGGGTCCCGGCCCTCGTCGCGTGCGGCGGCGCCTGACCTCGGCGGCCGAGTAGCTGACCAGGGCGGCTGAGTGGTACCAATCGCTACGAGTGGGGCCCTGGTCGTCCCGATTGGTACCAATCGCTACGAGTGCGGCCCTGGTCGTCCCGATTGGTACCACCAGGGCGCCCGACGGGGGGCGCCCGGGGGCGAGGGCGGGGACGATGCGCGCCGCAGCTCAGGCCGAGGCGCTGCGGCGGCGGGCCAGGATCGCGTCGAGCGACCCGGTCGCGGGAGCGGCCGGCGCCCCCTCGCCCTCCTCGGCGCGGTACGAGGCCGCGGCGATGTCGCCCGTGTCGAGCGGGCGTGCCTGCGCGGGCCGCACCTCGGCCTTGAGCGTGTAGCTCGGGGCCGGCAGCTCGCGGGGGCTCCACGCCGCGGACTCCTCGGGGGCCGCCGCCTGCGCGACGGGCTCGACCGAGGTGGTGACCTTCGCGAACGGCATCGGCGCGGGGGCCGACAGCGGCGCGAGGTCCGCGGACGTGACGATCTTGATGGCCTGCGTCTCGACGTCGGACGGCTGCGACTCGCGGCCGGCCGCGCGATCCGCGGTGACCTTGCGCAGCGCCTGGGTGGCGGTCGCCGCGGCGCCCACCTCGCGGGCGACGAGCGAGAGCCGCGCGTCGACGCGACGCTGAGCGGCGGCGGCGCGGGCGCCCTGGACGAGGACGCCGGCGAGCAGCGCGGTCACGACCGCGCCCACCACCGCGTGCACCAGGCCGAACGCGACCAGCACCCATGCGGCGGCGGCCAGGACGGTGACGCCGAGCGCGACCCGCGCACGGCGGCGGGCCCGGGCGCGACGCTCGACGAGCGCCGTGGCACGGTCGCTGCGCATCGCGAGGAGCTGACGCTGGGCGGTGGTGGCGGCCTTGTCGATCGGGCCGGCGGGGCGCGACATCGCGTCGGCGCCCAGCGAGGCGATCGAGGCGCGCGCGGCGCCGGTGACGAGCAGGGGCACCTCGCCGGAGTCGGACGAGGCGCGGGTAACGGGGCGCTCGACGCGCGACGCGGTGGTCTTCACGACGCGCATCTCGGCGGAGTACCGGTCCTCGGTCCGCACGAGCGCGTAGTCGGCGCGCTCGCGGATCCGCTGGGGGATGACGTAGGCGAGCACCATGCCGAGGGCGATGATCGCGAGCAGTCCAGCGGGAGGCATGGCACGACGTTACGGCCGCGCCGCCCGCGAGCGACGCAACGCGCCCGGCGTGTCAGCCGCCGACACCCCAATATCGTCCGGTACGAGGGTCGTCTTGAGTGCGTGCGAAGATCGCGTGGTCGCGCCAGCCGCCGTCGATGTAGAGGTACGACCGCCGCCGTCCCTCCTCGACGAAGCCGAGCTTCTCCGCCACCCGCCGGCTCGCCGCGTTCTCGGGCCGGATCGCGATCTCGACGCGGTGCAGCCCCACGCGGAACGCGTGCTCCGTGAGCAGCGCGGCCGCGCGCGGCACGAGCTCGCTACCCGCCCGGTCCCGCGCCACCCAGTACCCGAGCGAACCGGAGCGCTGCGCGCCCCACTGGATCCCGGCGATCACCACGCGGCCCGCGAGCGCGCCGTCGACCTCGATCGCGAGCGGCAGCGCCTCGAGCAGCCGCCGCTGACGCCGCTCCTGACGCACGAAGGCACGGAACGTCATGTCCGCCGCCGCGGCCTCGGGGGGCACTGTCGCCTCCCACGGCCGCAGCCAGTCGCGGTTGTCCGCGCGCAGCGCCATCCACTCGTCCTCGTCCCGCGGCGCGAGGGGGCGCAGCAGCAGCCCGGGCGCCCCGAGGACGAGGTCGCGGCCCATCAGTCGTCCCAGACCGTGCAGCGCAGCACGTCGCCCGCGCGCACCTCCGTGGTCGCGGCGTCGACCCACGCGATGCCGTCCGCGTCGCCGAGCGCGGCGAGCGTGACGTCTCCGGGCTCGCAGGCCGGGCTCGCGGTCACCGTGCCCGAGGGGTCCAGGCCCAGGCGCACCGGCACGGCCTGCGTGATCCCCGGCGGCGACGGCCAGCCGCGGTCGAGCCGCCCGCGCACGCCCGGCCGGACCACCTCGGTGAAGCCGCACATGCGCCGCAGCGCGGGCCGCACGTACGCCTCGAACGCGAGGGCCGCGGCGGCGGGCGCACCCGGCAGCGCGATGGTCGGCACGCGGCGCGCGCCCTCCTCGCCCAGCATCGCGAACGCGTGGTGCGGGCCCGGCTCGAGCGCGAGCCGCACGTCGTCCACGTCGCCCAGGTCCTGCAGCACCTGCGCGACGGTGTCCTGGCCGCCGTCGCTCAGCCCGCCGGTGACGATGAGCAGGTCCGCGCGGACCAGCTGGTCCTCGATCGCGGTGCGGAGCGTGGGCCGGTCGTCGGGCACGGGGCCCACGCGGTAGGCGTGGGCGCCGGCGTTGCGGGCGGCGACGGCGATGAGGTGGCCGGTGGCCTCGGGCACGCCGGCGCGCCCCGAGCCGGGGTCGACCAGCTCGCTCCCGGTCGCGAGCACGACCACGCGCGGCACGGGCCGCACCGTGAGGCGCGGGTGGCCGAGCGACGCCGCGAGCGCGAGCTCCCGGCCGCCCAGGCGCCGGCCCGCGGGCACGACCATCCGCCCGGCCGCCGCATCGGTTCCCGCGCGCCTCACCCCGGCGCCCGCCCGGACGGGGGCGTGGAAGGCGACGCGCGCGACGCCCCGATCGGTCGCGACGAGCGGGACCACCGCATCGGCCCCCGTGGGCACCGGCATGCCGGAGGCGACGCGCGCGGCGGTCCCCGGCAGGTGCGTGCGCGGACCGCGGTCGGCGAACGACACGTCGTGCGCGACGGGGAGCGCGTCGGCGCCGACATCGCCGGCGCGGACCGCGTAGCCGTCCCACGCCGCGACGTCGTGCGCGGGCAGCGGCGCGGCCGCGACGAGCGGCTCCACCAGGGTCGCGCCCGCCGCGTCGCCCACGAGCACCGTGAGCGGCGGGATGGGCGCCAGCGCGTTCGTGACCGCGGCGCGGTGCTCCTCGAGGGTGCGGCTCAGCACGGGCGACCTCCTGCTCGACACATGTGCAGAGCCTAGGGACATGCCCGGAGGTGGAACAAAGATTTACTCACCTTTGGCACAATGGTGCCCATGACGCCGATGTCCGACAGCTCTCTTCGCGCACTCGAACCGGACGAGGCGAAGGCGCACCTGAGGGCGAGCATCCGACGCGACAGGCTCCAACGGAGCGAGAGGCGGCGCCACGAGGCGGCCGCCGCCCTTCGCGACCTCGTGCTCGGCCTGCCGAGCATCCAGGAGGCGCGCTGCGTCTCGGTGTACGCGTCCCGCGCGCACGAGCCCGGCACCGACCTCCTCATCGAGGCGCTCCACCGCCGCGGCGTCAAGGTGCTCATCCCGC
The DNA here is from genome assembly GCF_030418455.1 of Demequina litoralis. Classification (GTDB taxonomy): domain Bacteria; phylum Actinomycetota; class Actinomycetes; order Actinomycetales; family Demequinaceae; genus Demequina; species Demequina litoralis. Next base: position 157,393 of record NZ_JAUHPW010000004.1, on the reverse strand, counting down.
TGCTCGGCGACGGCCTCCAGCGCGGCTGGGGCGTCTACCACGGCGTCGAGGACCTGGTCGAGCGTGCCCCGGGCCGCCCGCCGGAGCCCAGCGGCGACTTCCTGCCGTCCGCGACGCTCGCGGAGGCCGACGTCATCGTGGTGCCCGCCCTCGCGGTGGACACCTCGGGCACGCGGCTGGGCCAGGGAGGCGGCTGGTACGACCGCGCGCTCATGGAGGCCCGGCCCGCGGCACCCGTGGTCGCGCTCACCTTCGCGAACGAGGTCCACGATGCGCGCGAGCACCCGCTCCCGCGCGAGCGGCACGACCTCGGCGTGGACATGGTCATCACACCCGAGGGGGCATTCCCGCTCCCCGCGTAGAATGTGCGCATGCCTACGTACTCCTACGCGTGCACCGCGTGCGACCACGCGTTCGATGCGGTCCAGTCCATCCACGATGCGGCGCTGACCGAGTGCCCCGAGTGCACGTCCCCCGTGCGCAAGCGCTTCGGCTCGGTCGGCGTGACCTTCAAGGGTTCGGGCTTCTACCGCACGGACTCGCGCTCGGACGCGAAGACCGCCTCCAGCGCCTCCTGATCGAGGCCCCGCCGCTCACCAGTGCGGCGGGCGCTCCCGCTTGATCTCCTCGTCGCGGCTCGAGCCGCCGTGCGAGCCGCCCCAGCCCTCGTCGAGGTCCTCGCTGGCGCGCGTCGGGATGAGGGGACGGCCGGCCCCGCGCGACGCGGGCCGGATGGGCGGCGGCGAGGGCAGGGACGATGCGTCGGCCGCGGGATCGTCCTCGGTCGCCTCGTCCTCGGCCGCCTCGGGCTCCTGCGCGGGCTCCTCGGGGGTGCCGTCCGCGGGCTCCGCGGCGTCCTGCTCCGGCTCCGTCGTGTCCTCGGTCGGGTCGTCGGTCATGTCCTCATCGTCCGTCGCGGCGTCCGCGCCGTCCAGGTCGAGCTCGGCCTGCACCTGCTGGAGCGCGCGGGTCTCGACCTTGTCGGCGAGGATCTGCTCGGCCAGCATCACGGAGATGCCGAGCGTGACGTCGGGGGCCTCGGGCTCGGCCGGGGGCTCGACGGGCGCGGGCGGCTCCTCGGCGCGCAGCTCGGGGATCGCGCCGGTGACGTCGTCGACCGCGGCGACGTCGAAGACCTCCTCCGCGGGCACGCGGATCTCGGAGGTCTCGACGCCCAGGTCGAGCGCCGGCTGCTCCCACACGAGCGGCGCCTTCTCCCGCTCGACCGCGTCGATGATCGCGGCGACGGCCGCGTCGGGGTCCATGAACACGTCGAGCGTCCACAGCGACACCACGGACCACCCGAGCGCCTCGAGGCTCGCATACTGGTGGCGCATGCGGTCGCGCACGCTCGCCGAGCCGCCCCGCGACGCCTCGTCGGTCACGACGGCGACGCGGTAGCCGCGGTCGTGGCGGCCGCCGACGACCAGCGGGATCGCGTCGGCGCCCGCGCCGTAGCGCACGTGCACGGCGTATCCCTCGGCGCGCACGCGGCCCGCGATGTCCGCGAGCAGCCAGTCGCCCGGCGCCGGCTCGGGACGCTCCGGCGGCACGGGCTCCGAGCCGACCGCGAGCACGAGCTCGCGCAGCCCGTCGATCGCGTCCGCCTCGCCGCCCTCGGCGATCGCCGCGAGGTCGTCGGCGCCGAGCGCGGTCACCACGGTGAGCCGCTCGTGGCTCGCGACGACGGCCTGGGCCAGCGCCTGCGCGCCCCACTCCTCGGACAACGCGCCGAGCCTCGCGGGCAGCGTGCCCGCCGCGTCGCGCGCGTAGCCGAGCGTGAGGATCACCTCGTCGACGTCGAGGCCGGCCGCGTTGCCGACCGTCACCACGGTGACGGCCTCGGCGAGGCGCGTGCCGCGCTCGTCGAGCGTGTCGCGGATGCGGGCCGCGTGGAGCTCGTTGCCCGCGACGATGGCGAGGCTGCGGCGCGGCATCGAGTGGACCACGCGGTCGGCGTGGTCGATGACGGCGGCGACCTCGGCATGCGTGGACTGGACGACGTGCTCGCCCGCGGCGGCCGAGCCGGTGGCGTCGAGCAGCGTCACGTCGAGCGCGTGAGGGATGCCGGCGGACGGCAGCGAGCTGAGCGAGCGGCCGTACGCGAGCGTGCCGAGCACGCCTGTGACGCGCGGGTCGCGCGGCTGCGGCAGGGCGTGCAGGGGTACGCGCGGCAGCATGTGGGCGAAGACGGAGACGGCGCTGCGGGTCGCGGCCTCGGCGTCCCCGACCACCACCACCTGGCGTGCGCGGGCGAGCGTGGGCACGGTCTCGGCGAGCGCGAGGGACTCGGCGCCGAACACGACCGCGACGTCGAGGCAGCGGGTGGGTGGCGCGAGCCGCGACACCTGCTCGGCGGTCGCCAGCGTGATGGGGCGCAGCGCGCTCACGAGCGGCTGGTGGTCGCGCCACAGCTCGCGGTAGGGCGCGTCGGCCCCCTCGACGAGGGTCGCGAAGAGGTCGCGCGCGAAGTCGGGGTGGCGGGCGATCGCGATGCGGCGGCGCTCGGCGACGGCGCGCATGAGCGGTCCCACGCGGGCGTCGGAGAACTCGCGGTCGCGCAGCAGGAACTGCTCGACCACGCGGCCGACGGCGCCCTCCTCGGTGAGGCGCGGGTCCGCCGACACGATCGCGTCGAAGGCGGAGGCCCACCACGCGAACTCGAGGTCGCGGCGCAGCTGCTCGGGCGAGGCGTCGGCCTCGTCGCGCGCGGCGAGCTCCGCCAGCAGCGGGCCGAGGCCCGCGGACTCGAGGTCGCGCTCGACCGGCACCGCCTCGGCGGCCTCGAGCGTGCCGGGCACGCCCTCCGCGAGCCGCTCGAGCACGTCGCGGACGTGCTCCCACGGCTGGTCGAGCAGGTCCTGCTCGCCGGACACCTGCGCGACAGGGCCCGCGAGCCGCGACCACAGGCGCAGCACGTTCTCGATGCGGTCGGCGTAGAGGTCGAAGTCGTCGGGGACGAGCGGCCAGCCGCCGGCCGAGCAGTGCGCGCGCCACCGCAGCGCCTGCGCGTGCGCGGCCACGAGGTTCTCGTGCAGGTCGTCCTTGGTCCGGCCGGGACGCAGCAGCTCGACCGCGCGGCGGCGCAGCGCGCGGCGGTCGCGCCGCGCGAGGGTGCCGGCCTGCGCCGTGCCGGGGGGCGCCGTCGCGGCGACGAGGTCGTGCAGCGAGCGGTGGAACACCGCGGGCGAGAAGATCTCGAGCGTGGCGCGCAGGTCCGTGAAGAGGCCCACCTGGTCCGCCCACGCGGCGATAGTCGGCGCCTCGTCCATGCCGGTCTCGTGCGCCGCGATCTGGGCCTCGGCGCGCATCTTGGGCACGTGGCGGACCACGAGCGTCGCGAGCGCCTCGTCGAGCAGCGCGCCCTCCTCCGCATCGTCCGTCACGTCGGACCACCACGGCACCAGCACGGTGGTCGCCTGCGAGGTCGCGGGCGCGGGCTCCTCGGGCGCCGCGTCGGGCCGCAGCCGCTCGACGAGCGCGTGCGCGACGGAGGCGAAGCCGTGCTCGGCGACCAGCGCGGCGGCCTCCGGCCCCAGCCGCTGCTGCGTCATCGGCGCGGGCGCGGTGGAGATGAGCCGCACGACGGCCTGGACGGCCTCGTACGCGCTCACGTCCCAGGGACGATGCGGGCGGTGCAGCGCGTCGAGACGGGTCTCGAGCTCGTGGCGGGCGGCGAGGAGGCTCTCCCCCGCCGTGCGCAGGGTGTCGTCGTCGATGTCCTCGACGCCCATCGTCATCGACGTGAGCAGGCGCCGGCGGGCGGTCTCGTTCCACGAGGCGACCGCGCCGGACACGTACGCCTCGGACACGCCGACGCGGTCGAGCCGCTTCGCGACGGCGCGCACCGACTGCTCGGTGCCGCCGACCGCCATGACGGCGCGACCCGAGGCCGCCGCATCGGCGACGATCGCCGCGACCGCGCCCACGGGGTCGGACCCGGGAGGGGCCTGGAGGAACACGGACCGGCCGGTCGCGATGAGGTCGAGGGCGGCGAACTCGCCGTCGTCGAGGTCGCCCACGCCGCGCTCGGCGAACGGGTCGCGGTCGCCCACGGGGAAGGCCGGGAGCGGCTGCGCGAGCAGCGCCTGCGCGTCGCGGTCGCCCGCGGTCGCGGCGAGGATGTCGGAGGCGCCGATGACCGGGTCCATGTCGTCGAGGTCGTCGAGGAGCCGCTGCTCGGGGTCGTCGAACGCGCCGACGAACAGCCGGTCCGCGACCTCGATGCCGGGGAACGCCTCGCCGAGCGTGCGCACGTGCTGCCACAGCGGGCGCGGGTCGAACTCGAGACCGGGGCCGGCCTGCGGCAGCACGGCCGCGAGGCCTGCGTCGGCGTCGCGGTCGCGGGCCTCGGTGAGGAAGACCGGGTTGACGGCGACCTGGTCGAGCATGGTGAGCAGCACGTCGCCCTGGCGGGCGGACTCGAAGTGGACGGGCCGCATGACGAGCGGCATCTCGCGACGCCGGCCGTCCTCGTCCCAGGCGACGGTGCCGATGACCATCGCGGCGGTCCAGACGCCGGTGGCGGCCTTGACCCGCTCGGCGGTCTCGCGGATGAGGCGCACGCGGTGGAGCGCCTGGGCGTAGTGCTCGGGGTCGCGGATGAGGACCCCGAGGGAGGTGGCGCGACCGGCGAAGAGGGGGGCCAGCCCGCCGGGATGCGAGCCGCGCAGATCCACCGTGGTCGTCTCGCTCAGCGCGAGGTCGCGCAGCGGTGAGACGGTCGCCAGCTGCTGGAGCTGCTCCCTCCATTCGCGAAGGGCGTCCGCGACGAGCGCGCGCCCGATGTAGTCGACCACCGTCCTACGGTAACGGTCCGGTCACGGCCCTTCCGCGCACCACGCCGCCGCCTCCGAGGCCGCCCGTCCCGCGCATCGTCCACCCATCCCGGACAGACCGGAAAAAGAGACAGTGCGCGCCGACTTATGCAGCCGACACGCACTGTTGTGAGGATTGTGGGACCACGGACGGCCCCCCGTCAAACCCGCGATGTGAACGTCACCATCGTCCCTTTTCAGCGCCTCATCGCAGGCGGCGGAGCGCCTCGCGCAGCGGCGGCACGACGACGCCCGCGGCGGCCATGTCGGCGCGCGCGAGCCGCCGGTTGCGCAGCACGCCCACGATGCCGAGCGCCCACGGGATGAGCAGCGTCGCGAACGCCAGGCGGTACTCGTCGAGCGTGTACGAGGTCGCGCCGTCGGGCGACACGAGCTGCAGCGTGACGCCCACGAGCACGATGCCGAGGATGGTCGACACGAAGCCGCCGACGTTGACGAAGCCCGTCGCGGTGCCCATCGCCTCCTCGGGACCGAACGTGCGCGCGTAGTCGAGCGCGATGAGCGACACGGGCCCGCCCGCGCCGATCACCGCCATGAGCACGCCGAGCTCCCATACCGGGCGCGGCGTGTCGGGGACGAGGATCGCGACCCACGCGACCGCCGTCGCGACCGCCGAGCCGAGCACCAGCCAGCTGCGCCGCAGCGGATGGCGGGCCGTGAACGAGCCGGCGAGCGGGCCGGCCGCCATCTTCGTCAGCGTGATGACCATGAGCAGCGCGCTCGCCTCGCCCAGCGACAGGCCCTGCGTCGACACGAAGAACGGCACCCCCCACAGCAGCGCCACCGTGTTCGCCGAGCACAGCGACAGGAAGTGCGTCCAGAAGCCCAGGCGGGTGCCGGCCGGGCGGGAGGCGAGGCGGATGGACTCGCGGAGGGACGATGCGGGAGCGGCGGGCCGCTCGGGGCCGGCCGAGGTCGCGGGGACCCGGATGCCGCGGACCGCGAGCGCGGCGACCGCCAGCGTCGCGGCGCCGAGCACCGCGAAGGTCGCGCTCCAGCCGAGGTCGTGCAGCAGCCACGCGACCGGGATCGAGGTGGCGAGCTGGCCGGCCTGCCCCACCAGCCCGGTCACCTGGACGAGCACGGGCACGCGGCGCGGCGGGAACCACAGCGGGATGAGTCGGCAGGCGGAGATGAAGATCGGGGCGTCCCCGGCGCCGATGAGCACGCGCGCGAGGATCGCGAGCGGGAGGCTCGTCGTGACGGCGAGCAGCCCTGTGCCGACCGCCATGAGCAGCGCGCCGCCGACCATGAGCCGGCGCGCGCCCCAGCGGTCGAGCAGCGCCCCGGCCGGCAGCTGCAGCGCCGCGTAGGTGGCGACCTGGGCGATCGCGAGGATCGACAGCCACGCGGCCTCGATCCCGAAGCGGTCGAGCGCGGCGACGCCGGCGACCCCGAGTGCGGTGCGGTTGACGATCGCGACGAAGTACAGCGCCATCCCGGAGATCAGCACGAGCCAGGCCGCGCGGGGCGCGCGGGTGCCCGTCGTGGGCGCGGGCGGCTGGGTCACGGGTCCCTCCGAGGGTCGATCCACGCTACGGCGCGGTGCGGCGCCGCGCCGCGGACCTCGGACCTACCCGTGGACCCCTCCACGCGGGTGAGCCACTCCCCCACCACCGCATCGGCGTGTCGACGGCGGATCGCTCCGCGGCGGCCCGTTCGAGCCCGTCGGCGCGAGTGCCCGCGTGGAGAGATTCCCACGGTCTCTACAGCGCGAAGGCCGCCTCGAATCCGGCGTTGATCGCGTCGCCCACCTTGGCGGGCTTGACGCAGTCGCCGACAGCGACGGCGCCGCGCGCCTGGAGCGCCTCGACCAGCGCGGTCGCGGGCCGCACGCCGAACGCGCTCACCACGGTGTCCGCGGCGATCTGGACCGGGCCGTCGGGACCGTCGACCTTGACGCCGGCCGCGTTGACCTCGACCACGCGGTGGCCGGTGAGCAGGGTGACGCCGGCCTCGGCGTGGTCGCGCAGCAGCGTGATGCGGTTGATCATCAGCAGGTCGGGGGCGATGCCGTCGGCCATCTCGACGACGGTGACGTCGTGGCCCTTCTCCTGCATCTCGAGCGCGAAGTCGGCGCCCGAGAGGCCGCCGCCGCAGACCACCATGCGGTGGCCGAGGTCCGCGCCGAGGTGGGCGTCGATGACCTCGACGACGTTGTCCCCGTCGAGGCCCGGGATCGGGGGCGCCACGGGCTCGGTGCCCACCGCGACGATGATGGCGTCGGCGCCGTCGAGCTCGGGCGAGTCCGCGGCGATCTCCGTGCCGAGGTGGACCGTGACGGGCAGGTCCGCGAGCTGGCGCTCCCACCAGAAGATCATGGAGCGCAGCTCCTTCTTGAACTCCGGGGTCGCGGCGGGCCACAGGACGCCGCCCAGCTGCTCGCCCTTCTCGTACACGTCGACGGTGTGGCCGCGCAGGGCCGCGACACGAGCGGCCTCGAGGCCGGCCGGTCCGGCGCCGACGATGGCGACGCGCTTGGGGGTCGCGGCGGGCGTGAGGACGCGCTCGCGCTCCTTGCCCACGGTCGGGTTGACGGCGCAGCCGAGGGGCTGGCCCACGAAGGCGTTGCCGACGCACAGCTGGTTGCAGCGGATGCACGGGCGGATGTCCTCGCGGCGGCCCTCGGCGAGCTTGAGCGCCCACTCGGGGTCCGCGATGAGCGCGCGGCCGATGCCGGCGAAGTCCATCTCGCCGGCGGCGATGGCGGACTCGGCGCGCTCGGGCGTGAGGTTGCCGCAGCCCAGCACGGGGATCGACAGCGCCTCCTTGAACATGCGCACCGAGCCCATCATGCAGTTGTCGCCCAGGTAGTACGGCGGGAAGACGTAGTCCATCGCCTCGTACGAGCCCTCGTCGACCATGAGCAGATCGAGCCCGGCGGCCTCGAGCTGGCGCGCGATCTCGACGGACTCGGCGGGCGTGCGACCGCCCTCGAAGTGGTGGTCGACCGACAGGCGGAAGCTCACCGGCAGGCCGGGCGCGCCCTCCTTGACCGCGGCGATGATCTCCGCGGCGAAGCGGCAGCGGTTCTCGACCGAGCCGCCGTACTCGTCGGTGCGGCGGTTCCACACGGGCGACAGGAACTGGTCGATGACGTAGCCGGTGTGGCCGTGGATGTCGATCGCGTCGATGCCGGCCTGGGCGCAACGCTCGGCGGCCTCCTTGAAGCGCTGGACGATGACCTTGATCTCGTGCGTCTCGAGCGGTCGGCATCGCACGCTCGGGTCGAGCCAGTGGGTGTTGTCGGACGCCGAGATCGGCAGCCGCTCGGGGTCGATGTTGTTGATGTTGCGGCCCAGCCCGGCGGTGAGCTGCACGGACACGGCGCCGCCGCGCGCGTGGAACGCCTCGGCGAGCTTGCGCAGGCCGGGGATCGCGGCGTCGGTGTCGACGCGGCCCAGCCCCTCGTTGATGACCTCGTAGTCGTCGGTCACGGCGTTGATGCCGGTGCACACGAGGCCCGCGCCCGCGGCGCGCTCGGCGTAGTACGCGACCTCGCGGTCGGTGAGGTGGCCGTCGTGGTCGCCCATCTCGGTCCCCATCGGGACCATGATGACGCGGTTGCGCAGCTGCAGGCTGCCGAGGGTGACGGGCTCGAGGACGTGGCTGAAGGCGGTGGCGGGCACGGGTGACTCCTGGGGGGTGTTCGGTCGTCGCTGACACTATTGAACATATGACCAATAGATGTCGGCCGCGAGGGACCAAGGTCACCAGCCCCCGGAGGTCTGCTCCGCACGGGTGGGGTCAGGCGGAGGCGCGCTCCAGGGCCGCCCGGAGGCCCGGGTACACCCGCAGCGCGTTGCCCGCCAGGATCGCCTCGCGATCCCCGTCCGACAGCGACGCGGCCTCGATGTAACGCAGCGTGTCGTCGAAGTAGTGGCCCGTGGTCGGGTCGATGCCGCGCACCGCGCCCACCATCTCGGAGCCGAAGAGGATGTTCTCCGCGGGGATCACCCCGGTGAGCAGGTCGATCCCCGGCTGGTGGTAGACGCACGTGTCGAAGAAGACGTTGCCCATGAGGTGGTCGGCGAGCGCCGGCTTCTTGAGCATGTCCGCGAGGCCGCGGTAGCGGCCCCAGTGGTACGGCACCGCTCCCCCGCCGTGCGGGATGATGAGGCGCAGCGTCGGGAAGTCCGCGAACAGGTCGCCCTGGAGCAGCTGCATGAAGGCCGACGTGTCCGCGTTCATGTAGTGCGCGCCGGTGGCGTGGAAGGCCGGGTTCGACGACGCGGAGACGTGGATCATCGCGGGCACGTCGTGCTCGACCATGCGCTCGTAGACCGGGTACCAGTAGCGGTCGGTGAGCGGCGGCGAGGTCCAGTGGCCGCCGCTGGGGTCGGGGTTGAGGTTGACGCCGACGAACCCCTCAGCGATCCGCCGGTCGAGCTCCCGCACCGCCGCGTCGAGGCCCTCGCCGGCCGCCTGCGGCAGCTGCGCGACGCCCACGAACGTGCCCGGGAAGAGGCCGACCACCCGCGCGATGAGGTCGTTGCAGGCCGCCGTCCACGCGACGGACGTGCCGAGGTCGCCCAGGTGGTGGCCCATCGCGGACGCGCGCGGCGAGAAGATCGTGACGTCCGCGCCCCGCTCGCGGATGAGCCGCAGCTGGTTGGACTCGATCGACTCGCGGATCTCGTCGTCGGAGATCTCGGGGTACGGCGGCGGCGCCTCCCCCGCCTCCCAGGCGGCGAGCTGCGCCTCGCGCCAGTCGCTGTGCGCGGCCGGAGCGGTCGTGTAGTGGCCGTGGCAGTCGATGATCATCCGTCACCCTCCTCGAAAAGTCCTGCGGCGATCCGCACCGCGTCGACCAGCTCCGGGGTGGAGCCCTGCGGCAGCACCTCGCCGAACTGCGCCGCCCAGCGCTGACGCTCGACCGTTGCCGACGCCATCCACGGCGTCACCCCGGCCTCGGCCACCGTCGCGGCGGCCTCCTCCATCTCCTCCGCGCGCCGCACCCCGTGCTCGAGCGACCGGGAGATGAAATAGCCCGCGATGGCCTCCCAGTCCGCCTCGGGCAGGATGTTCGACAGCGACGCGATCACCTCACGGTCGACGCCGTAGTGACGGGCCGCGAGCAGCGACTCCGACAGCAGCGACTCGAGGCCCTTGACCACCACCGACCGGCACAGCTTGGTCGCGGCGGCGACCCCGACCACGGCCGCGCCGACGCGCGCGCCGGTGAGCCCGAAGCCTCCGGCGGCCTCGCCGAAGCGCTGCGCGTGCGGGCCTCCGAGGATGAAGGGCGATGCGAGGCGGCGCGGCTCGATGGGCGACATCAGCGCCGCCTCGACGTAGCGGCCGCCCGCGGCGTGGATCTCCGCGGCGGCCTCCTGCTTGTGGCCGGGCGAGCTCGAGTTGAGGTCGAAGTACCAGGCGGCATGCTGAAGACCCGGGGCGACGGACGATGCGGCGGCCACGCAGTTCATGGCCGTCACCGCGGACACGACGAGGTCGGCCCCCGCCACCGCCGCCGCCGCGTTCGGCGCCGGCGCGAGGCCCAGCTCGCGGGCGTTGCGGGAGGCCTTGCTGCCGGGGTCGGCGAAGGCGGTGTCCCAGGCGGTGATGTCGGCCTGACCGGCGCCGCGGAGGTCCTCGACGAAGACCCGGCCCACCTCGCCGAACCCGATGAGAGCGACCCGGGTCATCGCCGCGCGTCCCCGCTCGGGCGCTTCCCCAGCATCCCGGTGGGCCGGTACGCCTGCGTGTCCTGCCCCTCCATGGGCGGCGTGCCGTGGGTGTGGAACGTCTCGATGGTGCCGAGGCCCCAGGCCTGTCCTCGCTTGCGCTCGGGCTCGGTCCAGGTCACCAGCGGCCAGTCGGGCGCGAGCACGAGGCGCGTGAGCGGGTTGCACATCTCGATGCGGTTGCCGCCGGGCTCGAAGACGTAGAGGAAGAAGGTCTGCTGGATCGCGTGCTTGTGCGGGCCGGTCTCGATGTGGACGCCCTGGTCGAGGCAGAGGTCCGCGGCCCGGAGGATCTCCTCGCGGGTGTCCGTCGCGAACGCGAGGTGGTGGAGGCGGCCGCTGCCGCCCGTCCAGTCCTCGGTGTAGACGACGTCGTACGACTTCTGCCCGAAGGACAGCCACTTCGCCGCGATGCGGCCGTCGTCCATGCGGATCTGCTCGGTGGGTCGCGCGCCCAGCACGTCGATGTGGAAGGCCGCGTTGTCCTCGGGGCGCGCCGCGAGGAAGTTGATGTGGTCGAAGCGCCGCACGCCGATGCCGCGGTTGGGCTTCGCCTGCGCCTGGTTCTTGAGGCCGGCGGCGAGGTCCTCCGGCGCCTCGTACCAGACGGTGTCGTAGTAGAGGGCGAGCTGGTGGCCGTCCGGATCCGTGGTGACGAACGTGCGGCCGCGTCCGGCGATGCCGTCCTCCCAGCGCCCGGGGCGCCCGGCGTCCTGGACGGCGACGGCGCGCTCCTCGAGCGCCCGCTCGCTGGACGCGCGCAGCGCGGTGCGGCGGATGCCGGACGTGGGCGCCTGGCAGGCGATGATCGAGCACTCCTCGTAGTCGTCGTAGGCCCGGAGGAAGGACATGCCGTCGACCCGGCGGGTCTCGGTCATGCCGAGGATGTTCTCGAAGAACCACACGGTCGCGTCGAGGTCCGGGGTGTCGAGCATGGCGTAGCCGAGGTGGGCGACGTGGCCCTGCGGCATCGTCATCGTGGTTCCTCCGTCGCGGTGGTGGGGTAGGTGTGGGGGCGGACGCGGCCGTCCATGATCATCCGGGCGGTACGGATGACGCGGGACTCGCCCACGGCGCCCGGGTCGCCCGGCACGGGGTCGACGTGCAGATCGAGGAAGCCGGTGGGGTGCTCGACCCGCATCGGCGCACCGTCCGCGGGCATGTCGGCGAGGCCGTCCGCGACCGTCCCGGCGAGCCGCACGCCGGCGGCGACGGACGCGGCGCCGAGGACGCCGATCGCCTCGTGGACGCGGAACGGGATGAAGCTGCGGGTGCGGACGGTGCCGCCGGCGGCGGGCGCGGACAGCAGCACGATCTTCGGCGTCGTGGTGGTCTCCGGCGTGCCGTCGATGCCCATGAGGGGGAACGCCGCCGCACGGATCTCGGCCACGCGTCGCACCACCGCCGGGTCGGCCTCGAGCGCGGCGGGGTCCTCCCCGCCCTCGAGGCCGAGGTCCGCGGCGCGGACCAGCACCGACTTCATGCCGTTGTCGATGAGGGTCGCCTCGACGCCGGCGATGGTGTCGATCGGGTTCCCGGTCGGCAGCAGCGCGCCCGCGGCGGGCTCGACCGCCACCTCGACAGGCGCCGCGGACCCGGGCACGCCGGAGATCTCCGCGTCGCCGTCGTACGTGACCTCGCCGCCGGGCGTGCGCACGGTCAGCGCCGCGACGGTGCCGGTGTTGACCATGCGCACCCGCACGACCGTCGCGCCGTCGCGCGCGGGCACGAGCCCGCGCTCGATCGCGAACGGCGCCACCGCCGCGAGGATGTTGCCGCACGTCTGCGAGGTCGACACCACGGGCCGGTCCACCGCGACCTGGAGGAACAGGTAGTCGATGTCCGCCGCATCGTCCCCCGCGACGCTCACCACGCCGACCTTGCTGGTGAGGGGGTGCGCGCCGCCGAGCCCGTCGATCTGACGCACGTCGGGGCTGCCCATGATCCGCAGCAGCAGGTCGTCGCGCGCGGCGGGGTCCGTGGGCAGGTCCTCCGCGAGGAAGATCCCTCCCTTCGAGGTGCCGCCGCGCATGAGCGCGCAGGGGATGCCGCTCATGCGGGGTCCGCGTCGGGGTGACGGCGGTAGGTGACGCCCAGGTCCGCGAGGACGGGGCGCATGCCGTAGCGGTCCAGGCCCAGCTCGCCCTCGAGGAACGAGGCGCGGGTCGCCTCCTCCTTGTCGAGGCGCGCGCGGGACTTGACCAGCGCATCGTCCGCCTCGTCGCGGGGGACGACGACGAGGCCGTCGTCGTCGGCGACGATGATGTCGCCCGCGTCGATGACCTGGCCGCCGACCACGATCGGCACGTTGATCGCGCCCGGCGTGGACTTCACGGTGCCCATGACGTTGATGTGCCGCGACCACACGGGGAAGCCCATGTCGCGCATCTCCTGCGTGTCGCGCACGCCGGCGTCGATGATCGCGCCGACGACGCCGCGCTGCTGGAGCCCCGTCGCGAACAGCTCGCCGAACATGCCGTGCGAGGACGGCTCACGGGTGGTGACGACGAGGATGTCGCCGGGCCCGCACTGCTCGATCGCCGCGTGGATCATGAGGTTGTCGCCCGGCCAGCTCATCACCGTGACAGCGGTGCCGGCCACGCGCACCCCCTGCTGGATGGGGCGCAGCGCGGAGATCGAGCGGGTGCGCCCCATCGCCTCGTGCACGGTCGCGACGCCGATGCTCGAGAACGCCTCGACGGTCTCGCGGGCTGGCCGCGGCGGGTCGGTGAGGATCACGGTCTCCACGTCAGGCCTCCTGGGGGGACGATGCGGCGGGAGCGTCGGGGCGCACGCCTCGCTTGGCCTGCTGGATGAGCTCGTAGACGTGGCCGCGGAGCTCCCCGAAGTGCGGGTCCGAGCGGGTGGTGAGCTGGTCCCGCTCGGCGGGCAGGTCGACGCGCACGTCCTCCATCAGCACCGTGGGCCGGTTGGAGAGCACGATGACGCGCTCGCCCAGGTAGACGGCCTCGTCGATGTCGTGCGTGACGAACAGCACGGTGACGCCGAGGTCCTTCCACAGCTTCCGCACGAGGTCCTCGAGCTCGGCGCGGGTCTGCGCGTCGACGGCGGCGAACGGCTCGTCCATGAGCAGCACGGACGGCTCGAAGGCGATCGCGCGGGCGATCGCGACGCGCTGCTGCATGCCGCCCGAGAGCTGCCACGGGTGCTGCTCCCCGGCCTCGGTGAGCCCCACCTCCTCGAGCGCCCGGTCGATCTTGGCGCGCCGTTCGGCCTTCGCGATGCCCTTCTCCTTGAGCGGCAGCTCGATGTTCTGGCGGACGGTCATCCACGGGAACAGGCTGCGGCCGTACTCCTGGAACACCACGGCCATGCCCTCGGGCGGGCCGGAGACGACCCTGCCGTCGAGCACCACCTCGCCGGCGGTGAGGTCGAGCAGGCCGGCGATCGAGCGCAGCAGCGTGGTCTTGCCGGCGCCCGACGGGCCCACCACGCACACGAGCTCGCCGCGGCGGATGCTGAAGTCGAGGTGACGGATCGCCTCGACCTGGGGGCGGCCGGGGGTGTCGTAGGTCTTCTGGACGCCGCGCAGGTCGAGCGCGACCGCATCGTCCCCCGCACCCGCACCCGCGGCCGGGGCGCCGGCGGCTGCCGACCTCATGCGGACGGTCTGGATGATCGACATCTCTACTCTCCTCGCTCGATCTGGCGCTGCCCGACGTACCAGGCGAGCATCCGGTTCTCGACGACCTTGAAGAGGGCCGCGAGCAGGACTCCGATGAGGCCGAGCAGGATGATGCCGGTCCACATCTGGGGGATGGCGAAGCTCCTCTGGAACTGCACGATGGCCGCGCCGAGGCCGCGGTTGGCCCCGAACAGCTCCGAGATGACCATGAGGATCACGCCGATGGACAGCGCCTGACGGGCGCCGGTGAAGATGCGCGGGCTGGCGCCCGGCAGGACCACGAACACGAGGCGGCGCCACCGGCTGAGGTGGTAGCTGCGGGCCGTGTCGTTGAGGACGGGCTCGAGGCCGCGCACGCCCTCGACCGTGTTGAGCAGGATGGGCCACAGGCACCCGAGCGCGATGGTGACGATCTTGCCGAGCCAGCCGGTGTAGCCGGCGAACAGCGCGATGATCGGCACGAGGACGGGCGGCGGGACCGCGCGGAAGAACTCGAGCACCGGCTCCGAGAGCGCGCGGAGACGCGGCATGAGGCCGATCGCGGTGCCGGCGACGATGCCGACGACCACCGCGAGCGCGTAGCCGATCCCGAGGCGCGCGAGGCTGGGCAGGACGTCGGAGACGATGCGGTCCCACGTCCAGGTCTTCGGGAAGGTCTCGAGGATGGTCTGCAGCGGCGGCCAGAACGGGCTGGTGCTGCTGGCCGAGGCGACCCACCAGAAGGCGAGCAGGATCAACGGCAGGCCCAGCAGCATGAAGGCCCTGCGGGCGAGACGGGCGGCGTTCATGCGACCTCGCTCCTCACGGACGGGTGCCACCAGAGCGCCTTGCGCTCCACGAAGCGGGCGAACAGGTTGACGGCGACGCCGATGAGGCCGACGACGATGACGAGGGCGTAGGTCGCGGGGACGTTGCCCGAGCTCTGCGCGATGCCGATGTCGCGCCCCAGGCCCGGCACGCCGATGACGAGCTCCGCGGTGATCTCGAGGATGAGCGCGACCGCGGCCGCGAGGCGGAAGGCGGTCATGATGTACGGCAGCGCCGTCGGGTAGATGACGGACCGCGCGACGCGCAGAGGGCCGAAGCGGTACGAGCGGGCGGTGTCGCGGGCGACCGGGTCGACGTCGGCGACGCCGTACAGCACCTGGACGAGCACCTGCCAGAAGGCCGCGTAGAGGACCAGCAGGAAGGCCGATGCGGGCTTGGTGCCGAACATCAGCACGACGAGCGGGATGAGCGCGACCGAGGGGATCGGGCGCAGGAACTCGACGGTCGAGCTGGTGAACTCCCGCAGGAAGCGCGACGAGCCGATCACGAAGCCGACGACGATGCCGAGCGCCATGGCGGCCGCGAGGCCGACGGCCCAGCCGCGCACGGTGAGCCACAGCGACTCCCAGAACGAGCCCTCGCCCAGCAGCTGGAACAGCGAGGCGTACATCTCGGTGACGGGGGGCAGGAAGTCGGGGTTGACGATGCCGGTGCGGGAGAGCAGCTCGGCTCCCGCGAGGACGATGAGCACGCCGAGGACGCCGAGCCAGGCGTCGTTGCGCCGGCCGCTCCGTCGGGTGCGGGGGCGGGCCGCGCGGGGTTCGGGCGGGGCCGCCGTGGGGGTGGTGGTCACGGGCTCTCCAGTGTCGAGGGGGTGCCGTCCGGGCCGAGGCGGTGGGCCGCCCCGGCCCGGACGATGCGGGTTCCGCTACGGGAGCAGCGGGGAGAGGTCCGGGACCTCGGTGAGGAAGCCGTCCTCGACCGCGAGGTCGGCGAGCAGCTGCACCGTGTTGGAGTCGATCTCCGACGGCCACGACAGCAGGGTGACCGCCTGCTGGGTCGCCTCGTCCATGTTCGTGTAGTCGGCGAGCACGGCGCGCACGGCGTCGGGGTTCTCGGTCGCGTACTCGAAGGACTTCGTGAGCGCGTTCGCGAAGGCCTCGACCACGTCCGGGTTCTCCTCGGCGTAGGTCGCCGAGGTGAAGTACTCCGCGATCATGAGGTTCGGGTCCGTGGCCGCGTAGTTCGAGCCCAGGTTGACCATGTCCTGACCCTTGGCGATGGTGGCGAAGGGCTCCACGACCTGGCCGGCGTCGACGTCGCCCGAGGCGACGGCCGGGACGATGTCCGGGAACGCGAGCTCGACGTACTCGATGGTCGACGGGTCGCCGCCGTCGTCACGCACCATCTTGTTGATGGTCGAGGTGTTGATGTTGTTGAGCGTGTTGACCGCGACCTTCTTGCCCTCGAGGTCCTTGGGGCTCGAGATGCCCGAGTCGGCGAGGGTCATGACGGCGGCCCAGTCGTTCATGAGGTCGCCGGTGGTCGAGCCGCCGGGGGCGACCGCGACGACGCCGAGGTCGTTGGACTCGGCGAGGATGAGCGACGTGACGTTGCTGAAGCCGAACTGGAACTGGCCGCTCACCACGCCGGGCACGATGGCCGCGCCGCCCTGGGCGAGCTCGGTGGTGATGGTGAGGCCCTCCTCCTCGAAGAAGCCCTCCGAGATGCCGAGGTAGAGCGGGGCGACGTCGAGGATGGGGATCACGCCGACGGTGACGTCGACGGTCTCCATCATCGCGCCGCCGGTCTCGGACTCCATGGGCTCCGCCGACTCGCTGCTGCCGGTGCCACCCCCATCCGAGCTGCAGGCGGTGAGCGCGAGGACGCCGACGGCGGCCACGGCTCCGAGCGCGGTCCTCATGCGGACCGACAGGGACTGAACGTGCATGGGGCTCCTCCTTGAGACCCGCGCCCTCGTCCTTGAGGGCGTGGCAGGACCCACGCTAACAGGATTGTCGACAATCTTGTAGCCGATATTGGCAACGTTTCGGTCACGGACCGTGGACGCCGTGCCGGCGGGGCCTCCGGAGCGGCCCGGGAGCGCCACCCGTCGGGCCGTCGCGTCAGGGCGTCGCGATCGCCCGCAACGCCTCGATCACCGAGGCGATGTGGGCACGCATCGCCGCCTCGGCGGCGTCGCCGTCCCGCGCCACCACGGCGTCGATGATCGCCTGGTGCTGCCACACGGACACCTTGGAGCGCCCCGGCTGGTGCGACAGCGCGAACTGGTGGCGGACCATCTGGCCGTGGAGGTGCGCGATGATGCCGTTCGCCTTCTCGTGGCAGGCGATGTCGCGCAGCGTCGAGTGCAGCCGCGCGTTGAGGTCGCTGTACTCCCCCACCTCGCCTGCGGCCACCGCCGCGTGCATCTCCCGGCCGATCGTCGCGAGCGCCTCCGCCTCGGCGTCGCTCGCACGCTCGGCGGCGCGCCGCGCGATGAGCCCCTCGACCACCTGGCGCACCTCGCTGATCTCGACGGCCTCCTCGATGCCGATCTCGCGGATACGCGCGCCGACGTTGCGCTGGCGCTCGACCAGCCCGTCGGCCTCGAGTGCCTGGAGCGCGGCGCGGACGGCGAAGCGGCTCGCATCGAATCGTTCGCACAGCTCGGCTTCGACGAGGCGCTGCCGCGGCGCGAACTCGCCGCGCAGGATGGCGGCCCTCAGGTCCTCGAGCACCCGTGCATCAGCAGCCATGGGACCCTCCTCCCGCAGGCGGTCCGGCGACGCTGCCGGCCCGCGCTATCGACAATATTGTCGACAATACAGGTCGGCGCGGGCGACGCCCGACAGGCCGCGCCGCCCCCTCGAATCCGCTCCGCACGGAACCCGCTCCGACACGCGGCGTCTGCGAGGGACGATGCGCGGATCGCCCCGCGTGTCGCGCGCCGAACCGTGCGGAGCGGACCCGGCACGGCGCGAGGTTCGGGAATAACCCTGGACCATTCCGTGTCCGAATTGTGACAATTGCTGGGATCCGCCGACGGTGCTGAGGCGTCGCACCCCGCCCCCGACGGAAGGCCCCCTCCATGCCAAGGACACGAATCGCGCTGCTTGCCGCCCTCACCCTCACCGCCGTCGCCGGCATCGTCCCGGCGGCGGCGGCCGACACCCTGGCGGCCCTCCACGGTTCCACGCCCTCCACCTCGAGCGGGGTGGGGCCGATCACCGCCGAGAGCGATGCCGCCTTCGCGCTCGACACCCCCGAGGTCGAGGTCACCGCGGCGCCCGAGCCCGAGCCCGAGCACACGTTCGATGTGCGTCTCACGGGCCACCAGGAGGCGCTCGACCTATGCGCCGGATGGGTGTTCGAGGACTTCATGGCGGGCGATGTCGTGTCCTCGCACAACCACTGCGGCGGCGCCGTCGTCCTCGGCCTCGAGGTGGGCGACACCGTGCGTCTCACCGGCTACGCCGCGGGCGAGTACGAGGTGACGCAGCTGCTCACCGTGCCGAAGCACTCGCCTGCCTCGGTGCTCGCCGGCGGGCTGTGGATGCAGACGTGCCTGTGGGACGACCAGCACATGCGCCTCGCGCGCCTCACCGCCGCCTGACCCCCGATCACCCCTCCACGCGGGCGGGCCGCTCCCCCACCGCAGACGCGGGATGTGAACGGCAACACACCTGGCAAGGGCTCGAATCAGAGCCCGCCGCGTGGAGAGGCCAACGGGCCGGGAGGGGTCAGGCCCCCTCGGCCACCGCATCGTCCCGGCGCACGGCGGGCACCAGGGTCGGGTCGTCGAACATCGGCGTGAGGCCGTGCCGCGCCGCCCCCACGAGCCCCGCGCGCCGCCCGAGCCGCCCGGACTCGATCGCGAGCGGCGCGAGACGCTCGGTGCGCGGCGCGAGCTGCATCTGGATGCCGGGCTCGAGCCAGCGGCGCATGCCCGCGAGGTAGCCGCCGAGGACCAGCGCGGTGGGGTTGACCACGTCGTAGACGGAGCGCATCGCGGCGCCGAGGATGTCGCCCGCGCGCAGGGCCACGTCGACGGCCCGCTTCTCGCCGCGGTCGAGGCGCGCGCGGAGCTCGTCCATCGCGGCCTGCCGGCCCGCCATCTGCGCGAGGTCGGTGAGGCGGGCGGACGTGAGGAGCGCCTCGGGCCCGAGGTACGCCGCCAGGCAGCCGTTCGCCCCGCACGCGCACGACCGGCCGCGCCAGTCCACCGTCACGTGCCCGAGCTCGCCGCCGTAGCCGCGGCCTCCCTCGAGGATGCGGCCGTCCGCGATCACGCCGCCGCCGACCCCGGTCGCGGCAGAGCCCTCGACGTAGAGCATGACCGCGGGCCGCGGCATCGGCAGCGCGGCATGCTCGGCGAGCGCGGCGGCGTTCGCGTCGTTCACCACCTCGACCCGCACGGCCGCCGGCACGCCCGCGGCGTGGATGAGGTCGACCAGCCCGAGGTGCCCCCAGCCGAACTCCGCCGTGTCCGCGATCCGGTTGTCGCTGCCCACCGGCCCGGGCATCGTGACGATGCAGGCGAACAGGACCGCGCCGTGCTCGGCGGCGCGCTGCTGGGCGCGTCCGACGAGCTCCGCGATCGCGTGCGCGACGTCGCCGGGCTGACCCCACGCGAGCGTGACGCCGCGCGAGGACGAGTCGAGCAGGTGACCCGCGCTCGAGTGCAGCTCGCCGGTGACGCGCGTGCGCTCGATGCGGACCGCGAGCGCCAGGCAGCGGTCGGGGACGGCCTCGACCATGACCCGCGGACGGCCCCGGCGCCGCACCTCCGAGCCGCCGCCGCGGACGTCGCGCACGAGCCCGCGGTCGTGGAGGTCCGCGACGAGGTTCGTGACGGAAGCGGGCACCATGCCGGTCGCGTGCTCGATGTCCTTGCGGGAGAGCGTGCCGTGGTCGCGCAGGAGCCGCATGACGATGCCGAGGTTGTGCGAGCGCAGCGACGACGGGTCCGCCGCGGCCTCGCCGGGCAGACGCGCGACCGCGTGGGCCGCGACGTCGCGGCCGGCTCCGGGCACCGTTCCCATGGTGAGCAAGGGTACGCGCGCCGCGGCGCGACCCGGGCCGCCGCTACCGGGAGCGTCGCGACGAGCCGGCGGCGACGACGAGCCCGAGCCGTGGCAGCGGCAGGGTCGCATACAGCCGCAGGTGCTCGGCGGCGGGCAGGTCCTCGTCGAGGAAGGCGAGGATCCGCGGCCCGGGGTTGCGCGTGAGCAGCGCCTCGAGGAAGCCGCGCGCGGCGGCGGGGTCGGTGCGCATCGCCCGCAGCAGCGCGGCGTCCTGGGTGCGCGCCCAGCGACGATGCGGCACGGCCCGGCCCGGGTAGCGCCCCGCCGCGAGGGCCGCGGCGATCGCCGCGCTGTGCCGCTGGATCCGGCCGAACGCGTACCCGGTGGACGGCTTGACCATGCCGGCGCGGGCGCCGATCGGCACCACCGGCCCGTCGGGTCGCGCGGGCGGGCGCAGCACCAGCGGGATGGTGCCGCTCTCGTGGGCGACGATGCGGTGCTCGCCCAGGCCCAGCACGTCGCGCACGTAGGCGGCGAGCCGCGCCTCGTGAGCGTCCGCCGCACCGCCGAGCCCCTCGGGTCCCGCGTAGACCGTGCGCTCGACCAGCGCGGTGCGGGCGGAGGTGGGGAGCACGTACGCGAACGCGACGCCGTCCTCCTGGCCCGTCCGGAAGTCCATGAGGGTGACGGCCGCGGGGTCGAACGCGTCGCGCGCCGTCTCGATGCGGATGCCCGCGACGTCGAGCACGGCATCGGGGTCGGGCACCGGCGCGGCCGCGCCCGGCCCGACCGAGTCGAAGACCCAGCGGGCCCGCACCGCTCGCGCGCGCCCGTCGGGGTCCTCGTACGCGACCTGCACCCCCGCATCGTCCACCGCGAGGCCGCGGGCCGTGCCGGACAGGCGCCGGTAGCCGCGGCGCGTCCGGACGATGCGCGCGACCGCCTCCCCCAGCTCGGGACCGGTGACGACGCGGTAGGCGTACGGGCCGAGCCCGAGCCGGCGCGCCCAGCCCTCCCCCGCGACGTCGGCGACCTCGAACGCGCGGGAGGACGCGCGATCGAGCAGCGCGCCGCCGGTGCTCCACCACGCCCACGCGCGGTCCTCGAGCGGCTGCGCGCCGTCGTCGAGGACCAGGACGTCGTCGCCCCAGCCGATCGCCGCCAGGTGTGCCGCGAGCAACAGCCCGGCGGCCCCGCCGCCGACGATGACGGCGTCGACCGTCGCGGTGCCGGGCACCTCAGCCGCCGTGCGCGGGCACGAGGCTGAAGGCGTCCTCGTCCTCCTGCGCGTTGTGGAGGCGCAGCACCGCGTACAGGCCGTAGAGCAGGCGCCGCAGCTCGACGACGTCCTCGGGGCCGGCCGCGTCGGGACCCTCCCCGACCGAGTCGAGGAGGCGTCGCAGGCGCACGACCTGGTGCTCGATCTCGGCGTGGGAGCGGCTGAGCGCCGCGACGGCGTCGTGGCTGCCGAGCGCGCGCGCCACGAGCGGCACGAGCCTCGCCTCATCCTCCCGCTCGTGCGGCAGCAGCTCGGTCTCGAGGGCGTCGAGGAGGTCGCGCGCGGGGGCGAGGTCGGGGGCCGCGCTCGTGAGGCCGTCCGCGACGGACGCCACCCGCTCGACGAGGGGCGCGAGCCCGTCGTGCTGCTCGCGCAGCGACGCGAGCGTCGCGCGGTCGATCTCCGACAGCGCGGGCGCGCGGTCCCGGCCCGGCAGCACGGCGCGCAGCGCGATCGCGATCGCGAGCAGGTCGATGACCTCCTGGAGCGCCGCGCCGAGCGTCGGCGGAAGGTAGCCCAGCGCGGCGGCGACCATCGCGACGAGCGACAGCCCCATGCCGACGGCGACGGACTGCAGCGCGATGCGGCGGGAGCGGCGGGCGACGCGCATGGCGTCCGCGAGCGCCTCGACCCGGTCGACGGTGAGGACCACGTCGGCGGCCTCGGACGATGCGGTGGCGCCGCGGGCGGCGAGCGCGACGCCGACGTCGGCGGCGGCGAGCGCGGGCGCGTCGTTGATGCCGTCGCCGACCATCACCGTGGAGCCGTGCTCCCGCTCGAGCGCGAGCGCGGCGAGCTTGTCCTCGGGGGTGCACTCGGCGAGCACCTCGTCGACCCCGACGACGCGGCCGACCATCTGGGCGACGTCCGCCCGGTCGCCCGTGGCGAGGACGATGCGGCGCACGCCGGCGGCGCGCAGCGCGCGGACCATGCGGGGCGCGTCCGGGCGCACGGGGTCCTGCAGCAGCACCGCGGCCGCGGGCTCGCCGTCGACCTCGACGAGCACGCTCATCGACCCGTCGAGGTCGGCGCGGCGGCGCACCTGGCGGGCCCAGCGGTCGGGCTCGGGCCCGGTGATCCAGGTGGGCCGGCCGACGCGCACCCGGTGCCCCTCGACGGTGCCGGCCACCCCCTGGCCGTGGACCTCCTCGGAGGCCTCGGGCAGCGTGAGGTCGAGGCCGCGCGCGAGGGCCGCCTCGACGATGGGTCCCGCGAGGACGTGCGCGGAGAGCTGGTCGAGCGAGGCCGCGAGGCGCAGGGCCTCGTCCGCGTCGTGGCCGTCGGCAGCGACGAGGTCGCTGACCGCGGGGCGGCCGCGGGTGAGCGTGCCGGTCTTGTCGACCACCATGGCGCGCCCGACGGCGAGGCGCTCGAGCGCTCCGCCGCCCTTGATGACGACGCCGAGCCTGGCCGCGCGCGACAGGCCCGACACGATCGCGATGGGCGCGGCGAGGAGCAGCGGGCAGGGGGTGGCGACCACGAGGACCGCGACGGCCCGGACCGGGTCCCCCGAGGCCCACCACGCGCCTCCGGCGAGCAGCAGGGTGAGCGGCACGAACGCGACCGCCCACCGGTCGGCGGCGCGCACGAACGGGGCGGAGGCGGCCTGCGCCTCCTCGACCAGGCGCACCAGCGCCGCGTACGTCGAGGTGGCGGCCGTGGTGGTGGTGACGATCTCGACCGGGGAGCCCGCGTTGACCACGCCCGAGCGGACGTCCTCGCCCGCCGATCGCTCGACCAGCACCGACTCGCCCGTGAGCGCCGACTCGTCGAACGTCGCGGCGGCGGTGAGGCGCCCGTCCACCGGGACCACCTCGCCGGGGCGCACGAGCAGGTGGTCCCCGACCTCCGCATCGTCCACCGGCACCTCCTCGAGCCCCGCCGGGGTGAGCCGGCGCGCCGTACGGGGCGCGCGCTCGGTGAGGAGGCTGAGCTCGCGGCGGGCGCGCGCGTCGGCGCGGGCCTCGAGCACCTGGCCCGTGGCGAGCATGAGGGTGATGATGGCGCCCGCGAGGGGCTCGCCGACCCACAGGGCTCCCGCGAGCGCGAGCACCGCGATGACGTCGACCGTGGGGCGACGGCGCAGGGCCGCGGCGACGGTCGCGGGGAGGATGTAGAGGAGGCCGAGGACGGTGCCGGCGACCCACAGCGCGGTCGCGGCGTCGGGGGCGGAGGTCCACCAGGCGACGGCGCCGCCGGCCAGCAGGAGGCCCGAGACGACCAGGACGATCGTCTCGAGATGGCGCCGGACCGTCCCGACCATGTGACCACGTTATGCCCGTCGCGGCGCGCGCGGGCGGGGCCTAGGTCACGGCAGCAGGGTGGCGACCGTGTTGTCGAACGGCGATCCCGAGCTCACGCTCCACCGTCGCGCGCGCGCCGGCGCCAGCACGAGGGCGCAGACCTCTCCCGCGTGCACCCCCGGGGCGTGCCGCGCGACCCACGCGGCGACGGGCGCCGCGTCCCTGACGACGCGGGCGCTCCCCTCCGCCGCGAGCCATCCGCCCGCGACGGGGCCCGCGAGGGTGAACTCGGGCCACAGCTCGAGCTCGGCGGCCTTGCGGGACCGTGCCCCGGTGAGCACGACGAGGTCCGCGTCGCCCTCGTCGGCGAACACCCGCACGGGGCGCGTCCGCATCCCGTCCGCCGCGCGCGTGCCGAGGAGCCACACGCCGGGCTCGGCCGCGAGCAGGTCGCGCAGGGCGCGGAGGGGATCCGCGGCCGCCGTCATCCCGGTCCGCCCCACCGCGGGATCGACTCCACGTGGACGTTGAAGAGGTCGAGCGCGCGAGCGACCGAGTGCGTCACGACGTCGTCGATCGACGTCGGGTTGGCGTACATCGCGGGCACCGGCGGGAAGATCACGGCGCCCGCCTCGGTCGCCGCGGCCATGTTGCGCAGGTGGATGAGGTGCAGCGGGCTCTCCCGCGCCATGAGCACCAGCCGCCGGCGCTCCTTGAGCACGACGTCCGCGGCGCGGCTCACCAGCGACGTCGACACGCCCGACGCGATCTCGGCGAGGGTGCGCATCGAGCAGGGCGCGATGAGCATGCCGCGCGTGACGAACGAGCCGGACGAGATCGCGGCGTCGATGTCCCCGGGACGATGCACGTGGTCGGCGAGCGCCTCGATGTCCTCGCGGACGAGGTCGGACTCGTAGCGTCGCGTGACGTGGGCGGCCTTCGACATCACGAGGTGGGTCTCGATGCCGGCCTCGCGGAGCAGCTCGAGCGCGCGGACGCCGTAGGCCGTCCCCGACGCCCCGGTGATGCCGACGATGATCCGGTCCGTCGTCATCGCGCGCTTCCCGCCGGGGCCGCGTCGTCGAGGTAGGGGAAGCTCAGCCCGGGCGCCCACGGCCGCGGGTCGACGTCCATGAACGCCGCGCGGGCGAACTCGTCGCGCATCGCGAACGGCCCCGTCGCGTCGAAGATCGTCTTGGAGGTGACGCCCGGTGCCGGGATCGCGGGATCGTAGGCGGGCTGCTGCGAGGGGTCGAGCACGTGGCCGGCGACGCCGGGCACGACGACGATGTCGGTGCTGCCCTGCATGCGGGTGGTCATCGCCCACATGACGTCGTCGGTGTCGAACACGTCGACGTCCGCGTCGACGAGGATGACGTTCTTGAGCTCGCGGAACGTCGCGAGCGCGACGAGCGCGGCCTGGCGGGCCATGCCGTCGTCGCGCGGCCCGCGCTTGCGCACCTGCATCACCAGGAGCAGCTTGCCGCCCCCGGCGGTGTGGGCGTGGACCTGGGTGACGAAGCCGGGCATCGAGCGCTCGACGGCCTGCAGCACGGAGGCCTCGGTCGGGATGCCGGCGAGCGAGGTGTGCTCCTCCCCGGGCCCGACGAGGGTCTGGAGGATCGGCCGCTCGCGCGTGGTGACGGCGGTGACGCGCATGACGGGCAACGAGGGGTGGGCCGGGCCCGAGTACCCCGGGAACTCGGGCATCGCGCGCCCGGTGCGCGTGTGCTGGTCCTCGGCGACCCGCACGTGGGGCAGCAGCTCCCCCTCGATGACGATCTCGGCGCGCGCGATCGCGCGCTCCGGGACGGTCACGGCGTCCACCAGCTCGACCGGCGCGCCCCGCAGCCCGCCGGCGACCTGGAGCTCGTCGTAGCCGAGCGGGGTGGTGGGGGCCTCGAAGCAGGCGCCGACGACCACGGCGGGGTCGAGGCCCATGTTGATGGTCACCGGCAGCGGCCTGCCCGCGGCCTCGGCCTTCGCGCGGAACACGTCGATGTGGCGGCCCGGCGAGAAGAAGATCGACAGCTCGTCGCGTCCCTGCACGGCGATGCGGTGGATCGTGACGTCGGACACGCCCGTCTCGGGGTCGCTCGCGAGCAGCAGCCCCATGCAGAAGTACGGTGCGGCGTCCGTAGGCGTGTTGGTGGGCGCGGGCAGGAGGCGGCGGATGTCGAAGCCCGGATCGGAGGCGAGGTGGACGCGCTCCTGGGCGGGCGCCTCGTCGACCACGACCGGTGGGAGGGGCCTGTCGAGCGCCTCCACCAGACGGTGGGCGACGGTGGACGGGGTGGCGCCGAGCATCGTCGCGACCCGGCGACGGTCCGCGAGCAGCCCGACCAGGACGCGCGCGTCCTCGTGACCCGCGACGGACGTGAACATCATCGCGGGACCGCGCCGCGTGGGGCGGGCGACGGTGCCGCCGGCGCCGACATGCCGGTACACGCCGGCGAGCTGCCCCGCGGGGTTCACCGGGTGGGACGTCTCGAGGTACGCGGACGGGTCGTGCGCGATGAGCGCGAGCGCGTCGCGCAGATCGCGCGCGGCCGGGGCCGGAGCGGGGCGAGGCATGGTCGTCGGGGAGGGCGCGGCGGGCGGCCTCAGGCCGCCTGCTCCTCGGGCGCGCCGGTGTTGACGAGCTCGAGCATCGTGCGGGTGGTGATCTGCGGGCCCACGAGCTCGGCGACGGGCCGGCCGCGGTAGAAGACCACGACGCGGTCGCACGCCGCCACGACCTCCTCGAGGTCGGTGGAGCACATCAGCACGACGGAGCCGCCGTTGGACGCTCCCCGCAGCAGGCCGTGGATCTCCGCGCGGGCGCCGACGTCGACGCCGCGCGTCGGGTCGTCGAGCAGCAGCACCGAGGGGGCGTTGTCCAGCCACTTGGCCATGACGACCTTCTGCTGGTTGCCGCCGGACAGCGAGCTCACGTCGTCCTCGAGCGAGCCGACCTTGATGCCGACGCGCGCGACGTGGCCGCGCGCCCGCTCGAGCAGCGCGCCCTTGCGCAGGAAGGCGCCGTCGCGGGACATCCCCATGGAGCGGACCTGCACCATGTTCTCCCAGATGGGCTTCTCCAGCATGAGCCCGTAGCGGCGGCGGTCGCCCGAGACGTAGGCGACGCCCGCGGCGACGTGGGCGCGGTGGCCCTTGGGCGCGGGCCTGCCGCCGGGCAGCGTGACCGTGCCCGCGGTGGGCTTGACGATGCCCGCGAGCGCGCGGAGCACGTCGGTCGGGCCGGAGCCCGCGAGGCCCACGAGCCCCACGATCTCGCCGGGCTTCACGGTGAGGTTGACGTCGTGGACGCCCGAGCCGAGCGCGAGACCGTCCACCACGAGGGCGCCCTCCGCCGTGCCCGCCAGCTCGGCGACGTCGGTGCGCGCCACGGTCTCGGTGGCGACCACCTTGTCCCCGATCATGGCCTTGACCAGCGTGGGGACGGAGTGGTTCGCGATGGGGTCCGCGGACAGCGCCATCGCGCCGTCGCGCAGCACGGTGACCTCGTCGCAGACGCTCATGACCTCCTGGAGGATGTGGCTGACGAACACCACGCCGACGTCGCGGCTGCGCAGCACCCTGAGGATGTCGAGCAGCCGGTCGGTCGCCCCGCCCTCGAGCGCCGAGGTCGGCTCGTCGAGGAGGAGCACGCGCGGCTCGGTGACGAGCGCCTTCGCGATCTCGACCAGCTGGCGGTCCGCCAGCGACAGCTCCTGGACGAGGGTGCCCGGCGCCGCGTCGACGCCCAGCTGGTCGAGGATCGGCTCGGCCCGCCGGAGCATCTCGCGCTTGTCGATGAGCAGCCCCTTGCGGGGCTCGCGCATCGGGAACAGGTTGGACAGCAGGGACAGGTGCGGGAACAGGCTGAGCTCCTGCGACACGACCGCCACGCCGTTCTCGGCCGCCTCCGCCGTGTTGGCGAAGGCGACCTCGCGCCCGTCGAGGCGCAGGACTCCGGAGTCGGGCCGGGTGACCCCGGTCATGATCTTGACCAGGGTCGACTTGCCGGCGCCGTTCTCGCCCAGCAGGGCGTGAACCGAGCCGGGACGGACCGCGAGGCCCACCCCGCGGAGCGCGTGCACCCCGCCGTAGCTCTTCCGGATGTCCTGCGCCTCGAACGCGTGCATGAGAGTGGCTGCCCTACCTTGCTAGTTGATGTAGTCCTGGAAGTTGGCGATCTGCTCGTCGCCGACCGGGGTGAGCGCCTCGCGCATCGCGTCGTCGCTCGCCTGGCGCGCGAGCACCTCGTCGATGTTGTCCGCGTTCACGACGAGGCCGCCGGTGTCCCAGGTGCCGACGGGGATCTCGAAGCCGTCCTCGGCGTGCATCGCGAGGATCTTCGTGGCGATGTAGCCCTTGAGCCAGTGCTCGGGCGACACCAGCGCCGCGATGCGGCCGGTCTTCACCTCGTCGAGCGAGCCGGGCTCGAGGTCCATGCCGCCGGCGAGGAGCTCGACGCCGTTGCGGGTCTGGATCAGGCCGAGCGACACCGCGTCCTGGGCCCCGGGGGCCATGTAGGCGAGGGCGTCGGAGTGCTGGCGCCAGATGCCGTCCCATGCGTCGTAGTTCTCCTGCGGCGATCCGGAGGTGCCGTAGGTCGAGATCGGGCCGACGATCGTCACGTTCGGGAACTCCTGCTCCACGACCTCGATCATGCCGTCGACGCGGGCCATGAGCGGGGGCACCGCCGGGCCGTTGGTGCCGATGACGATCTCGCCGCTGGCGTCCGGGTCGAGGTCCTTGAGGACCTCTCGTGCGAGCATGCGGCCCAGCTCGGTGTTGTCGTTCGTGATGAACAGGTCGACGCCGGCATCCGCGGGCGGCGGGGCGTCGATCGCGATGACCGGGGTGCCGCTGCCGGTGGTGTCGAGCACCGGACGGTAGAACGGGTCCGCGGCGAGCGTCTGGAGGACCACGCCGTCGGTCTGCGTCTGCGCCACCGCCTGGAACAGGGGGAGCAGCTTGGACGGGTCGCCCGAGTCGGGAGCGGTGGACTCGAGGGCGATCGCCGGGTCGTTCGCGGCGACGGCCTCGGAGCCCTTGAGCATGAGCTGGAACGCGTAGGTGATGGTGTCCCAGTAGGCGATGCCGAGCTTGATCGAGCCGGGCTCGAGGGTGGACTCGGCGGCCGGCTCGGTGGCGCCGGTCGCGTCGGCCGAGGTGGTGGTCTCCGAGGCGCTCGAGCTGCAGCCGGCGAGGGCTGCGGCGGCGACCGCGGTGGTGGCCGCGAGGACGCCGATGCGGCCGCGCAGACTGGTCGGGATGGACTTCATTGTCACTTCTCTCCTTCGTTGGGAACTGCTGGTGAACAGGGGGACCGAGAACGCCCGCTAGGTCTCGCGACGGCGCTGCTTGCGACGGGCCATGAGGCCGTTGAGCGACACCGCGAGGATGATGATCGCGCCGGTGGCGAACTGGCTCCAGACCGCCGGGATCGAGAAGTAGACGAGGCCCACGCCGACGGTCTTGAGCAGGATCGCGCCGATCGCGGCGCCGAAGATCGTCGCGGTACCGCCGGTGAGCGGGTTGCCGCCGATGACCGCGCCGGCGACGGCGAACAGCTCGAAGCCGCCTCCGGAGGTCGGGTCTCCGCTGGTGAAGAACGCGAGGCCCAGGAGGCCCGCGAGGCCGGCGAGGCCGCCGCTCAGGAGGAACGCGAGCGTCTTGGTGCGGTTGACCGGGATGCCCGCGAAGCGGGCGGCGTCCTCGTTCGAGCCGATCTCGCGCACCCGGTAGCCGAACGGCGTCGACCGCAGCAGCACCGTCAGCGCGGAGATCACGACGATGAGGATCCACACGGACACCGGCAGCCCCAGGATCTTCTCGCCGCCGAGGATGCGGAAGAACGCATCGTCGACCGGCATGCCGATGATCTGCTTGCCCTCGGACAGCGCCGCCGCCAGGCCGCGCAGCACCCACCCCATCGCGAGCGTCGCGATGAGCGAGTTGATGCCGATCCCCTGCACGATGAGCGCGTTGAGCGCTCCGACGGCGACCGCGCATCCGAGGGCGATCGCGGCCGCGACCCACGTGTTCATGCCGCCCTGGATGAGCATCGAGGCGACGATGCCGGTGAGCACGTAGTTGCCCGCCACCGACAGGTCGACCTCGCCCTGCGTCACCAGGAACGCGATGCCCGCGGCCATCAGCGCGATGTACACGGACTGCTGGACCACGTTGATGAGCTGGGTGGAGTTGAGGAACGCCGGGTTCATCAGGCCGATCACCGCGATCAGCAGCGCGAGCGCGGCGAGGGCGCTGAACCAGTCCGCGCCCGTGAGCGCGCGGATGCGGAGCCCGCTGCGCAGCAGGGAGGACAGCGGGTTGCGCGGCCCCCCTTCGGGCGGCGTGGCAGCTGGCGCGTCGACCTTGACGCGTTGACTCATGACGGTGCCTTTCATCGGTGTGTCCTGGAGGTGGGGTGCGAGAGGGCCGAAGGCATCACCTCGCGGAGGAAGTCGACGGCCTCGTGCACGAAGTCGACGGGGTGAGGATGGCCCTCGAAGACGTGGCCGGCTCCCTCGACGGGGCGCAGCCGGACGTCGGCGCCCGCGGCCTCGAGCGCCGCCGCGAGGTGGATGCTCTGGCCGAACGGCACCAGCCGGTCCCGCACGCCGTGGCGGATGAGGACGGGCGGGCACCCGGGGGCGACATGGGTCGCGGGGTCCGCATCGGAGACGGGGCCGTGCGCGTCCTGCACCGGCGCGCCGACCAGCCGCGACTCGGGCGAGTCGGGCGCATCGTGCACCTGCAGCGCGTCCGGCGGCGCCTGGCGGTCCATCGCGGCGAAGTCCGTCGGTCCGTACCAGTCGACGACGGCCGCCACGGACGGCAGCGGGATGCCGGGCGCCTCGTCGGGATGCGTGGCGTCGCCGCGGAGCCCCGCGCACGCGGCGAGGTGACCGCCTGCGGACTCGCCCCACACCGCGATCGCATGCGTGGCGATGCCGAGCTCGTCGGCGCGGGAGCGCAGCCAGCGGACGGCGGCGCGCACGTCGAGCAGCTGCGCGGGCCAGCGCGCCTCGCTCGACAGGCGGTAGTCGATCGTCGCGACGACGAAGCCGGCCCGCGCGAGCGCCGCGAAGAAGTCGGCCTCCTCGAGGAAGGTCGGCAGCAGGCGCCGCGATCCGAGCATGAAGGCGCCGCCGTGGATCCACACGATCGCGGGGAGGCGCCTCCCCTGCTCCGCGAGGCCGCCGTCGGCCCAGGCGTCGGCAGGGGCGTAGAGGTCCAGCTCGAGCGGGCGGTAGCCGGGCCGGCTCGCGTAGACCGCTCCGCTGATGGTCGCGACATCGTCCTCGACCAGGGGCCGCGGCAGGGCGCTCGAGGCGAGCGGCTCGGCCCAGGGCTCGTCGGTGGGGTCGCCTGAAGGTGTACGTCGTTGCACAGGTTCATCTTCGAGCGTGGAAGACGGTCGAGTCAACGCTTTTCGCGCCTATGTTGGCCTATTCAGATAACGAATTGGTCACAGCACGAGCAGATATCGACTTATTTGAATGATTACCGTCTGAATTCGGCCGCTGGCACCGGCCGGTGACCGCTAGGACGCGGGCGCCGGCTCGAGCGCCGCCGCGCGTCGCGCGCCCAGATGGAGGGCCCCGATCACGGTCGCGTCACGCCCCAGCGACGCCACGCACACCTCCGTCGCCGCGGCGATGGTGGGGCGCGCGTACTCGCGCATGGCCCACGTGACGCCCTCCATGAAGGACTCGTGCGCCATCGCCATCGCGCCGCCGATCACCACGACCTCGGGGTTGAGCAGGTTGGCGGTCTGCGCCACGACCGCGCCGAGCTCGCGACCCGCGTCCTCGAGGATCCGGCGGGTCACCATGTCGACGTCGTCGCCCCTGTCGAAGCCCACGATGGCGCCGTGGTGCGTCGCCGCGATCTGGTCCATCACCGAGGTGATCGAGACGGTCGCCTCGAGGCAGCCGCGCTCGCCGCACCTGCACAGCTCCGAGCGGCCGGGGACCTTCGTGTGGCCGATGTCGCCGGCGAGGCCCGACGCCCCCCGGTACGGCTCGCCGTCGAGCACCAGCCCCGCGCCGATGCCGTGCGAGATCTTGAGGAAGATCACATGGTCCTTGCCCCGCGCCGCCCCGCGGGCGGTCTCGCCGACGGCGCCGAGCAGCGCATCGTTCTCCACGTGGGTCGGGATCCCCGTGCGCCGCTCGAGCTCCTCCGCGGGCGACAGGCCGTCCCAGCTCGAGAGCCCCAGGCTCGCGCGGACCCTGCCCGTGCGCGTCTCGATCGGCAGGGCGATCCCGACGGCGCACGTGACGATGTCGTGCACGTCGAACCGCGACGCGAGGGCCGCCACCAGGCGGGCGGCGACGTCCAGCGCGGCGTGCGCGTCGAGGTCGACGTCCATCTCCCTCGTGGCGGTGTCGAGCGGGGTGCCGTTGTCGTCGGCGATCGCGGCCACGATGCGCGTGTGACCGATGTCGAGCGCGGCCACGTGACGCCCGCGCGGCACGGCGCGCAGCACGCGCCCGGGCCTCCCCCTGCCCGAGCCGGGGCCCTTGGACTCCGGCTCCGCCTCGTACACCGTGCCGGAGCGCAGCAGCGCGCCGATGGCGTGGGTGACGGTGCTCGACGGCAGGCCCGTCATCTCGACCAGGTCGCCGCGCGTGACGCCGTCGCCGGACCGGATGGCCGCGAGCAGCGTCGCCCGGGTCCGGTCACGGGCTGGCAGTCGTTCGGCCGCGTCCGTCACGTGGGTCATCCTACGGGGACGGCGCGTGCCGGTCGGAGGCGCGCGCGGCACCGCGTGTCGAGGCACCTGAACTCGGTGCGCCTGACTGGATTCGAACCAGCGACACCCGCTTTAGGAGAGCGGTGCTCTATCCCCTGAGCTACAGGCGCGTGCGTGGGGTACGCGGACAAGGGTACCGGCTGCACGGGAGGCGACCCGCGCATCGTCCCGCCGCACCGGCACCCGCGCCTGCGCTCAGAACACGTCGTGCACGTGCGCGCGGCAGTACGTCTCGTAGATCTGCTCGAGCCGGTCCATGGTCGCCGCGGGCAGCTCCGGGAACTCCGCCGCCGCGGCGTTCGACTGCGCCTGCGACACCTTGGAGGCGCCGGGGATCATCGTCGCGACGCCCACCTGGGCGAGCCAGCCGAGCGCCATCTGCGCCGTCGTCCAGCCCTCGGGGGTCAGCGCGGCGACCTCGCGCGCCGCGGCCACGCCGACCTCGAACGGGATGCCCGAGAACGTCTCCCCGATGTTCATCTTCGAGCCGTCGCGGTTCCACGTGCGGTGGTCCTCGGGCGCGAAGGTGGTGTGCTCGTCGTACTTGCCGGACAGCAGGCCCGAGGCGAGCGGCAGGCGCGCGATGATGCCCACGCCCCTCTCGGCCGCGAGCGGCAGGACCCGCTCAAGCGGCTTGCGGCGGAAGATGTTGACGATGATCTGGATGGTCGCGAGGTCGGGCTGCTCGAGCGCCGCGAGCGCCTCGTCCACCAGCTCCACGGAGACGCCCCAGCGCGCGATGCGCCCCTCCTGCTGCAGGGTGCGCAGGTCGTCGTAGACGCGGCCGTCCGAGTAGACCGGCGTGGGCGGGCAGTGCAGCTGCACGAGGTCGAGCGTGTCGACGCCGAGGTTCTCGCGCGAGCGGTCCGTCCACCGGCGGAAGCTGTCGAGGGTGTACGCCTCGGGCACGTGCGGTTGCGCGCGCCGTCCCATCTTGGTGAAGACGGTGAAGTCGGCGCGGTCCGCGCGGCCGGCGAGGAAGCGGCCGATCGCCTTCTCGGAGCGGCCGTCGCCGTACACGTCCGCGGTGTCGAACAGGCGGGTGCCGGCGTCCGCGGCGGCGTTGAGCACCTCCTGCGCG
Source organism: Demequina litoralis (assembly GCF_030418455.1). GTDB lineage: Bacteria > Actinomycetota > Actinomycetes > Actinomycetales > Demequinaceae > Demequina > Demequina litoralis. The sequence continues at coordinate 124,069 of NZ_JAUHPW010000004.1, read as the reverse complement.
GTCTCGTCGCCCACGGTGGCCCAGTCGCCACCCAGCTGCCAGGTCCCCAGGCCCACCAGCGAGATCTCACGTCCCAGGTTCGGCACCATCGTCGTCCTCATGGGACCACCGTAGCCCGGTCGCCGGGGGCGGAAGGACGATGCGGCGGCCAGGCCCGGCGACCCGCGCATCGTGCCCCGAGCGCCCCGGGGCGTCCCGGTGGTACCAATCGGGACGATAGCGGCCGCAGTCGTAGCGAGTGGTACCACCAGGACGGGGGAGGTCAGCCACCGCCCGGGGACGCAGCGAGGGCCGCCACCTTGCGGTGACGGCCCTCGCGACGCGGATGCGATCAGGTGACGCGCACGTAGGTGGGGTTCGACTGCCAGATCGCGCGGAACTGGATGGTCGTGCCCGGGGTGGCGGCGTCGATCTGCAGGTTCGGGCCCGCGTAGATCGAGACGTGGCCCGGGGTGACGATGATGTCGCCCGGCTGCGGCGAGGACACGCGGGTGCCCACGGACCAGTACGAGCTCGACGAGCGCGGCAGCGAGATGCCGAGCTGGCCGTAGACGTACGACACGAAGCCCGAGCAGTCGAAGCCCGACGGGGTCGAGCCGCCGGAGACGTAGGGCACGCCCACGTACTTCGACGCCTCGGCGATCACGGCGGAGCCGGAGATCGCGGCCTGGACGTCGGCCGAGGGGGTGGTGGTCTGGACGCTCGACACGGTGGTGGCGTCGCTCGACGTGGTGCTGTCGGAGGTGGTCGACTCGTAGGTCGTGACCTCCTCGACGACGGGCTCCGGCTCGGGCTCCGGCGGCGGCGGCACCTTGACCTTCACCGTGGGGGTGTCGATCGTGTAGGCGTCCTTCTTGGCTGCCGTGCTGACCTCGGGGATGTCCGCGATGTCGTTGCTGTACGCGGTGTAGGCCGAGGCGTCGAGACGGGCACCGGAGTCGGCGGACTCATCGGTGACCAAGGCTGCAGCGGCGGCCCCGGTGAGGGGGACCACCACGAGCGCTGCGCCCGTGGCGGCGGCCACCGCGCGCGTCTTGGCGCGCATGTATCCGTACTTCACTGTGTTTTCGTTCCTTCCGCGCCCCGTGCGCGTCGTTGTTTCTGCACCCTCAGCGCTCGCGTCATCTTCGAGCGTTTCGTCTTGGTCGGGGCGCCGTGGAGGAGGTCTCCATGCCGTCGTGGCCGTTCGTTGTTATCGAAAATTTATCAAAGTTCGCTAAGAAGGCAAGCCGAAGATGTGGCGCGCCTGATCTCGGCCCAGGATGCCGCGCCTTCCGTCGAGCGTGATCTCGACCGTCTCGGGACCCCCCGCGAGCCCCACCGTCGCTCCTGGCAGGACGCCGTTCTCGACCATCTCGCCGAGCAGCTGGAGGTCGGCCTGCGGGTGCTCCCCGATGCGGGTGAGTGTGACCTGCGCCACACCGTCGTCCACGAGGTCGGTCAGGCGGCGTTCGGCGGACGATGCGCCGGCATCCTCGACGCCGAGCTCGGACAGGCCGGGGATGGGGTTGCCGTAGGGCGACACGGTGGGCGCGTCGAGCACCTCGAGGAGCCGCCTCTCGACCCGCTCGCTCATCACATGCTCCCAGCGGCACGCCTCGTCGTGGACGTGCGCGAGGTCGAGCCCGATCACGTCGGTGAGGAGGCGCTCCGCGAGGCGGTGCTTGCGCATCACCCGCATCGCGAGCGCCTCCCCCTCGGCCGTGAGCTCGAGGTGGCGGTCCTCCGTCACGACGACGAGCCCGTCGCGCTCCATCCGGGCGATCGTCTGGGACACCGTCGGGCCGGCGTGGCCCAGGTGCTCCGCGAGGCGCGCGCGCATGGGCGTCACGCCGTCCTCGATCAGCTCGTAGATGGTGCGGAGGTACATCTCCGTCGTGTCGATGAGGTCCGTCATGACGAGTGGCGCCCCATTCCCAGGTAGCGCCAGCCGGCGTCGATCCACCGCTCGGCGGGCAGGCAGTTGCGGCCGTCGATGACGACCTTGCCGGCGACGAGGTCCGCGACGGCGTGCGGGTCGAGCGAGCGGAACTCCTTCCACTCGGTCGCCACGACGACGACCTCGGCGTCCTTGACCGCCTCCGCGGCGGACTCGGTGAAGGTCAGCGTGGGCCACACCTTGGCGGCGTTGGCCATCGCCTCCGGATCGAAGACGCGCACGTCGGCACCCTTGAGGTGGAGGCGACCGGCCACGTCCAGGGCCGGCGAGTCGCGGATGTCGTCCGACTCGGGCTTGAAGGCGGCGCCCAGCACCGCGACCTTGCCGCCCTGGAGCCGGCCGTTGAGCTCACCCTCGACCAGGCCGATGACGTGCTCACGGCGACGCATGTTGACGTCGTCGACCTCGCGCAGGAAGGTCAGCGCCTGGTCCACGCCCAGCTCGCCCGCACGCGCCATGAAGGCACGGATGTCCTTGGGCAGGCAGCCGCCGCCGAAGCCCAGGCCCGCGCCCAGGAACTTGCGGCCGATGCGCGCGTCGTGACCGATCGCGTCCGCCAGCTCGACCACGTCCGCACCGGTGGCCTCGCACACCTCCGCGATCGCGTTGATGAACGAGATCTTGGTCGCCAGGAACGCGTTGGCGGACACCTTGACCAGCTCCGCGGTCGCGAGGTCCGTCACGAGGAACGGCGTGTCACGCGAGATCGCGTCCGCGTAGACCTCGCGCGCGACCTCCTCGATGCGACCCGGACGGTCCTTGTCGACGCCGATGACGAGACGGTCGGGACGCAGCGTGTCCTCGACCGCGAAGCCCTCGCGCAGGAACTCGGGGTTCCAGCCCAGCTGCGCGTCGTCGCCCACCGGCGACAGCTCCCGCACCCGCGCGGCCAGGCGCGCCGCGGTGCCCACCGGCACCGTCGACTTGCCCAGGATCACCGCGGGACGCGTGATCAGCGGCGCGAGGGTCTCGATGACCGAGTCGACGAACGTCATGTCCGCCGCATACGACCCCTTCTTCTGCGGCGTGCCCACCCCGATGAAGTGGACGTCGGCGAACTCGGCCGCCTCGGCCGCATCGGTCGTGAACCGCAGCCGGCCCGACTCGACGTGCTTCCTCAGGAGCTCGGGCAGCCCGGGCTCGTAGAAGGGGACCTCGCCGCGCGAGAGACGCTCGATCTTGGCCGGGTCGATGTCGACACCGACCACCTCGTGACCGAGCTCCGCCATACCGGCCGCGTGCGTGGCCCCCAGATAACCGGTACCGAAAACGGAGATGCGAAGTGACATGCGCCCCAGGCTAGTGGAGTCCTAGACCTCGGTTGTAGGCACTTCGACCACGAACGTCGACCCGACCGCGTCGACCACGAGACGCCCGTCGCCGTGGGGCACGAACACGGCCTCGCCGCGCGACAGCGACACCGAGCCGCGCTCGCCGTGGACCGACGCGGTGCCGTCCACCGCGAGGACGATGCGCGGGCCGGGAGCGAAGGCCGCGGTGCCGCGCTCGACCATCGACAGGGCGAACTCGTCGACCGGCGTGGGGAAGCGCGTGACCGCGCCCTCGCGCTCGACGATCACCCGCGGCGGCGGGGTGGGCGTGCCGTCGGTGAGGTCGACGAGCAGGTCGATGTCGACGGGCTTGGGCGTGAGGCCCGCGCGCACCACGTTGTCGGAGTTCGCCATGATCTCGACGCCCACGCCCGACTGGTACGAGTGGATGACGCCCGCCGTGGTGAAGCACGCCTGGCCGGGCGTGAGGCGGACCACGTTGAGCGCGATGGCGACGAGCGCGCCCGGGTCGCCGGGGAACTCGAGCGCGGCCGCGGACGCGACGGCGAGGGACTCGGGCACGCCCGAGCGGCCGCCGACCTCGACAAGCGCCTCGAGCGCCGCCGGGGCCTCGGGGTCGCGCAGCACCTTCTGGATGTACTCGCCCAGCGCGACCGTCGGCTCGGTGGCGTTCGCGAGCTCCTCGGCCCAGCGCCGCGTGCAGGGCTGGCCCAGCCACACGAGGTCCTGCGCGACCGCGTTCGCGGGCCGGAAGCCGGCGAGCAGCGTCATCGGCGTGAGCGCGACGATCATCTCGGGCTTGTGCGAGCGGTCCTTGAAGGTGCGGGTGGGCGCGTCCGCGGGCACGCCGCGCGCGTCCTCGTCCTTGAAGCCCGCCTCGGCCTGGTCCAGCGTGGGGTGCACCTGGAGCGACAGCGGCTTCGCGATCGCGAGCACCTTGAGCAGGTACGGCAGGCGCTCCCAGCGGCCGGCGAGGTCCGGGCCGAGCATCGTCTCGGGGATCCGCGAGATGAGCTCGTCGAGCGGGAGCGCGTCGCCCGCGTGCAGGCCCGCCTCGTCGGCGCCGTCGTGGTGCGCGGCGGTCGCGAGCGCGGGGGCGGACGCGTGCGCGCCCCACCAGGCCTCGGCGACGGGCGCGCCGGAGCGCGGGCGGCCGACCAGGTCCTCGAGGACCTCGGTCATCCCCCACGCGTAGTTCTGAAGGGCAGGCTGAAGGCGGTACACGCCCGTAATGATGCCAGCAGGCCGCCATTACAGTGATGCCATGACGGAGATCATCACCATCCCCGCGGCCCTGCTGCCCCGCGACGGGCGCTTCGGCTCGGGCCCCTCGAAGGTGAGCGACGCCCAGCTGAAGGCCCTGGTGGACAGCCAGCCGGGCGTGCTCGGCACCTCGCACCGGCAGGCACCGGTCAAGGGCCTCGTGCGGGACGTCCGGGCGATGCTCGCCGAGCTCTACGCGCTCCCCGAGGGCTACGAGGTGATCCTCGGCAACGGCGGCTCGACGATGTTCTGGGACGCCGCGGCCTTCTCCCTCGTGCGCGAGCGCGCCCAGCACTGCGCGTTCGGCGAGTTCGGCTCGAAGTTCGCGAAGGCGACGGACCTCGCTCCCCACCTCGCCGCATCGTCCATCCGCACCGCCCCGGGCGGCGAGGCCGTGCTGCCCGAGGCCGAGGACGGCATCGACGTCTACGCGTGGCCGCACAACGAGACCTCGACGGGCGTCGCGGTGCCGGTCCTGCGCCCCGCCGGGATCGGCGACGCGCTGACCGTGGTGGACGCGACGTCCGCGGCCGGCGGCATCGAGGTCGACATCGCGCAGGCAGACGTCTACTACTTCGCGCCGCAGAAGAGCTTCGCGTCGGACGGCGGCCTGTGGTTCGCGATCATCTCCCCCGCCGCGATCGCGCGCATCGAGCAGATCGCGGCGAGCGGCCGGTGGATCCCGGAGTCGCTGTCGCTCAAGGTCGCACTCGACAACTCGCGCGCCGACCAGACGCTCAACACGCCCGCCGTCGCGACGCTCGTGATGATGCGGGCGCAGCTCGCCTGGATGCTCGCCGGCGGCGGGCTGGGCTTCGCGGCCGGCCGCTCGGCGCGGTCGTCGGGGACCCTCTACGACTGGGCCGCGGGGAGGGACTGGGCTGAGGCCTTCGTCACAGACCCTGGCCTGCGCTCCCCCGTGGTGGCGACCATCGATCTGCACCCGCGCGTCGACAGCGCCGAGCTCCGCCGACACCTCCGCGCTCAAGGGGTTGTCGATATTGACCCGTACAGGAAGCTCGGACGGAACCAGGTCCGCGTCGGCGTCTACCCGGCCGTGGATCCCGAGGACGTCGAGTCGCTGGTGCAGTGCATGGACTACCTCGTGGAGAGATTGCTGACATGACCGAAGAGCAGGAGGTGCTGGAGCGCACCCGCCGACGTCGTCGACGCGCTCCAGCCCTCCTGCTCGGCGGACTCCCGGTGCTTGTCGCATCCACCGCCCTCGCCGGGGCGTACTCGTTCGTCCCCGCGACCGCGTCCTACGCGCAGGACGCCTCCCCCGTCGTCGAGCCCGTCCGGGCCGAGCCCGTCGCGTCGATCCACGCGTCCGGCACCGCCGCGGACGCCTCGGACCTCCGCCGGGTAACGGTCACGGTCCCGCCGCCCGAGCCGGAGCCCGCGCCCGTGGCGGCCCCCGCATCGTCCACCACCACCGTGACGGGAGACGATGCGCCGGCAGCGCCCGCGACCTCGTCGCCGGCGGCCGCCCCCACCGTGAGCTTCACCTCGTACTGCGCGAACCCGCAGGCGCCCTCGTCCGCGTCGAGCGTGAGCGGGCTGCTCGCCGCGACCAACGCCGAGCGCGCCAAGCTGGGCATCGCGCCCCTCACGTGGGCGTCGGACCTCGCATCCGCGGCCACGAGCTGGTCGCAGCAGATGGCGGCGCAGGACTCGGGCACGTCCGCCCTGGCCGACGCCCTCACGCACAACCCCGGCCGCCCCGGCGCGGAGAACGTGGGCGTCGTCTACCGCTCGACCGGGCTCGCCGAGTCGAGCGCGATGGGCAAGCTCCACGTCAACTGGGTGTACTCGCCCGGGCACTGCGCCAACCTCATGAACCCCGCCTACACGCAGATGGGCGCCGGCGCCGCGGTGACCGAGGACGGCACCACCTGGTACGCGACGGAGAACTTCCGCTAGTCCACCTGGTGCTGGTGCGCGGGCCGCACGCGCGGCACCCACGCGAGGAAGCCGCCCGTGGTGCCGAGCCCGATCCCGCCGACCGCGAAGAAACCCACCGGCAGCGCGATCACCGCGCCCAGCGACACGAGCGCCGGCCCGGCCAGCCCGCCCACGTCCTGAAGGATCATCCAGATGCCGGTGAAGACGGAGCGCCCGCGCTCGGGGGCGACGTCGGCGCCGAGCGTCATGATGAGGCCCGACCCCCAGCCGTTGCCGATGCCCAGGATCAGCGCGGCGGCGGTCACCTGCGCGACGCCGTCGGTGAACGGCAGGGCGATGAAGCCTGCCGCGAGCAGCAGCGACGACGGGATCGCGGTCCACAGGCGCCCACGGCGGTCCATCGTCAGGCCGGCCGGGTAGAAGAGCAGCATGTCGATGCCGGCCGAGATCGAGAACACGAGCGTCGCGACCTCGGGGCTGAGGCCCACGTGCGTGGCCCACAGCGGGATGACCGCGATCCGGGCCTGCCGCAGCGCTCCCGTCGCGACCACCGTGACGCCGAGCGTGGTGAGGACGTGGCGCTGCTCGCGGGCCATCTGCGCGAGGGAGACGCGGTGGTCGGGGCGGACGATGCGGCGGTCGCCCCGCATGCCGACGGCCCCGAGGACGGCCATCGCCACCAGGATGCAGGCGGTGCCGAGCCAGTAGATGGCGTCGACGCCCCAGATCGCGATGAGCCCCGCGCCGAGGAGCGGGCCCACGAAGTTGGAGATGCGCCACACCCCCGCGAGCGAGGTGAGCGAGCGCGCGATGTAGCCGCTCGAGATGACGCCGAGGATCTGGTCCTGGCGGGCCACGTGGTACGACGCGTGGCCCAGCCCCACGAGCACCGCGCCGAGCATGAACACCGCGAGGTCGGGCGCGAGAGCCGCGACGGTCGAGCCCAGCGCGATCACGCCGTGCGTGACGAGCGCGGCGTGCGCGGAGCCGATGCGGTGGGCGAGGCCGCCGCCGAGCGCCGAGCCGGGCATGCGGCCCAGCTGGTACGCGACCACGGCGAGCGAGCCGAACGCGGCCGTGTGGCCCATGTCGATCACGCTGAGCGCGAGCACGGGCAGCATCGCGCCGATGCCGATCTCCGCGATGAAGGTGGGGACGTAGACGCGCGCCGCGAGGGCGCGCGCCGCCCGTCTCCGTGACGCCGGGGCGTCGGCCTCAGTCAGCCTGGCGCTCCTCCGCGGCGGGGTCCGCCTCCGTGGGCGCCTCGTCCATGGCGGTCTCGGCAGGCGCCTCGTCGGCGGGGGCGTCATCGACGACCTCCTCCGCGGGGGCCTCCTCGACCGCGACCTCCTCGGCGACCGGCTCGGCGACGTCCTCCGCGGGGGTCTCGGCGACCTCGTCCGCCGGCGCAGCCTCGGCCTTGGCCTCAGCCTCAGCCTCAGGCTCGACGTTCTCGGCCGCTGCCTCCACCTCGGGGGCCTCGTCGGCCTCAGCCTCCGGCTCCGGCTCGGCCGTGAGATCCATCTCGACCGCGACGTCATTCTCGAAGACGGGGTCCACGGCGGGCCACTGCGTGGCGCCGCGCTCGACGTCGGTCTCGGAGTGCGCGCCGCAGCCGTGGTCGACGCTCACCACCCGGCCATCGTCCGGCGACCACTCGTTCGAGCACGCGCCGAAGCGCATGCGCATCGAGCCCGCGAGCGGGATGAAGAAGGCGCAGGTCGAGCACGGCGAGGTCGACGCGATCGCGGACGCCGCGGTGGGGCCGTGCGAGCCGCGGTACCAGCGGTCGGCGACGTCGGCGCGGCCGTCGGGGCCGAGCACGCGCGGCCGGCCCAGGCCGAGCTCCCAGTTCGCGAGCCGGTCCTCGTCCTCGTCGCCGGCCGACTCGAAGCCCTGCACGAGGCGGGCGTCGTCCGGGATGTACGGCAGCACCATCGAGGGCTCGAGGTCGCCGGGGCGGACGCGGTCGGCCCACGGCACCCACGCGGGGGCGAGCAGCGCATCGTCCGCGGGCACGAGGTGCGCCTCGCACACGCTCGCGGCCTTCTGGCGCGGCGCGCGCGCGACGGTGACGGACCAGACCCAGCCGCGGTAGCCGGGCATGGTGCACGCGAAGAGGTGCGTGACGAGGCGGTCCTCCTCGACGACGGCGCGGAGGTGGTCGCCGACGAGAGCCTCGTCGCCGGCCGTCTCCACGGCGGCGTCGCGGGCGGTCTCGACGGCTTCGAGCAGCACGGCGTCCTTGGCCATCAGACGTCCAGCTGGTCCGCGACGGCGCGCAGCACGGCGGCGACCTGCTTGCCCTTGGCGGGCTCCGGGTACCGGCCCTTGCGGAGCGTGTTGGACACGCCGTCGAGCATCTTGATGAGGTCCTCGACAATCACGGTCATCTGGTCGGCGGGCTTGCGCATGTTCGCCGCGACCGACGGCGCCGGCTCGAGCACGGTGACGTTGAGGGCGGAGGGACCGCGGCGGCCGTCCGCCACCGAGTAGTCGACCTTCGCGCCCGGCTTCACGGTGGTGCCGGCGGGCAGGGCCGACGCGTGGAGGAAGACCTCCGAGCCGTCCTCGCTCGCGATGAATCCGAACCCCTTGTCGGAGTCGAACCACTTCACCTTTCCAGTGGGCACATCTACCTCGTTCGTCATGCGGGCACCGCGGTTCGGCGCCCCGCACGATTCTAGCCGGACCCTGCGACGGCGGGCCCCGGCGCACGGCCGCGGCGCCGCATCGTGCCGCGGGACGATGCGCCGTTTGGCGGGCGTTCACACGCGGACGATGCGCGGCTCCGGGAACGCTCCCGGCCGTTCTTTGCGCACGGAGGGGTGTTGTGGGCAGACTGGTGGGGTTGGGAGTCCCCGAACCGGTCGAGGTGAGAATGTCCACGGCTACGACGCCAGCCTGGCTGCTACCCGCGTTCGTGCGCGAGGCGGTCGCGGTGGGTGCTGCCGCGCCCGAGGACGACATCGCCGAGGCGGGCTCGCGCCTGCTGCGGCGGTGGGAGAACCCGGCCCGCCGCTTCCACGACGTCCGTCACCTGGTCGAGCTGCTCCAGCGCGTCGACGAGCTCCAGCAGGAGACCCGCCTGCCGCACTGCGTGCGGCTCGCGGCCTGGTACCACGGCGCGGTGTTCTCCTCCGACTCCGAGGCCGCCTACGCGCAGCGCGGCGGCGAGGACGAGGACGCGAGCGCCGAGTTCGCGCGGCTCGAGCTCCGCGACCTCGGCGTGCCCGACGCGAAGATCGACGCAGTCGCGGAGATGGTCAAGGGCCTCTCGCGGCACGCGGCCACCCCCGACACGCCGGACGCGCAGGTGCTGTCCGACGCGGACCTCGCGATCCTCGCCGCCGATCCGCAGCGCTACAAGGCCTACCTGGCGGACGTGCGCGAGGAGTATGCCGAGGTCCCCGACGACCGCTTCATGCGCAGCCGCCGCGCGATCGTGGGCAAGCTGCTCGCGCGCAACCGGCTCTACACGACGCCGCTCGGCGCGACGTGGGAGTCGCAGGCACGACAGAACCTCGCCGCCGAGGCCGCGCGCCTCGACAAGAAGATCGCGGCGATGTCCCCGGCCACGGACGCGGGCTGAGCCCTCCCCGGCCTCGCGGGAGGCGCCCCCGCGCGCTGCGCCCGCCTGCCTAGCCTCGGTGCACCGGTCGGACCGCCGGTCCGGCCCTCGCCACCGAGGAGGAAGCATGCAGTATCACGTCGACGCGGCCGAGGTCGCGGCCGCCTCCGCCCGCGCCGCCCGCTCGGCGGACGCGATCCGAGCCGAGGTCGCGGCGCTCATGGGGCAGCTGGCGGGCCTCGACTCCACGTGGCAGGGCTCCGCCGCCGCGGCATTCGCGGACGTGCGCGAGCAGTGGCGCGGCGCCCAGACCCATGTGGAGACCGCGCTCGACGCGATCACCACGGCGCTCGCGCACGCGGCGCGGTCCTACGAGGAGGCGGAGGCGACCGCGTCGCGGCTGTTCGCGCGGTGAGGCCTACGCTCGGGGGGTGATCCTCATCGACCCTCCGCTGTGGCCCAACCACGGGCGCATCTGGGGTCACCTCGTCTCGGACGAGTCGCTCGCGGAGCTGCACACGTTCGCCGACCGTGCCGGGATCCCGCCGCGGGCCTTCGACCGCGACCACTACGACTACCCGGAGGAGCGGCGCGAGGCGCTCGTGGCGCTCGGCGCCGTCGAGGTGTCGACGCGCGAGCTGATCCGCCGCCTCCGCGCCTCGGGCCTGCGGGTGACGGCGGCACAGCGCCGCGCGGATTCCCAATGACAAGGGTGACAGGTGGGACTCGAGCCGCCGCCCGCGCCGGTCACACCCTTCACCTGTGTCATGGGGAATCAGCGCCGTGCATCCACGTATCTCACCCCTGGCGCTAATTGACAGGTGTCAATAGTCTGGAGGGACACGTGACGCGACGAGGCGCACGATGGCCGTGCTCCGCCTCGCGCACCCGACGAGAGGAGACGCCGTGAAGGCATGGCAGTTCACCGGCACCCACCAGCCGCTCGCGCTCAACGAGTTCCCCGACCCCACGCCCGGGCCCGGCGAGGTCGTGCTCGAGGTCAAGGCGGCCGGACTGTGCCACTCCGACGTGGGCGTGCTCGAGGACGAGGGCTGGCTCGCCCTCCTCCCGGTCCTCCCCGTGACGATGGGCCACGAGATCGCCGGCGTCGTCACCGCCATCGGCGACGGTGTCGAGGGCTACGCGGTCGGCGACCGCGTGGGCGTATGCCCCACCGGGGGCTCGGGCGTCGCTCCCGGCTACGGCCGCGACGGCGGCTTCGCCCCGCTGCACCGCGTACCCGCGATCGACCTCGTGCGCATGCCCGAGGGCCTGCCCTTCGACCTCGCCGCCGCGGGCACCGACGCCGGCATGACCTCGTACCACGCGATCGCGACGATCGGCGAGGTGAAGGCGGGCGACAAGGTGGCCGTGATCGGCCTCGGCGGCCTCGGGCAGATCGGCGCGCGCGTCGCGGTGGTCAAGGGCGCCGACGTCACGGCGGTCGAGATCAACGAGGAGGTCTGGCCGCTCGCGCAGGAGATCGGCGCGTCCCGCGTGGTCAAGGACATCGCGGAGCTCGCCGGCGGCGACTTCGACCTCGTGGTCGACTATGCCGGCTTCGGCACCACGACCGCGGGCGCGGTCGACGCGATCCGTCGCGACGGCACCATCGTGGTGGTGGGCATGGGCCGGCTCGAGGCGACGCTCAACACGCGCGACGTGATTCTCAAGCAGGCCCGGATCCTCGGCTCGAATGGCGGCACCCTCGACGACGTCGCCGAGGTCTACGCGCTGTTCGCCTCGGGCGAGGTCGAGCCGCAGGTCGCCACCATCGGCTTCGACGAGATCCCCGAGGGCATCGAGCGGCTCAAGCGGGGCGAGGTACGGGGCAGGCTCGTGGCGCTGCTGTAGCCGGCCGCGCATCGTCCCTCGCCGACCCACGGGAGCCACGGGACCCGCCCGACCGACGCAAGCCGCCGTCGACCCCAGTCACATCCTTCACCCTTGTCATTGGGAATCGCGCCCGCCGACGACGAAGGCCCCCGCCCCCGGCGAACCGGGGACGGAGGCCTTCGCGCTGGCTTCGTGCGAGAAGCGCGAGACGGGCTTAGAAGCCCATGCCGCCCATGTCGGGCGCGCCGCCGGCCGGCATGGCCGGCTCGGGCTCGGGCTTGTCGGCGACGACGGCCTCGGTGGTGAGGAACAGCGCCGCGATCGACGCCGCGTTCTGCAGCGCCGAGCGGGTCACCTTGACCGGGTCGTTGACGCCCGCGGCGAGCAGGTCGACGTACTCGCCGGTCGCGGCGTTGAGGCCGAAGTGGACCGGGAGGCCCTTGACCTTCTCCACGACGACGCCGCCCTCGAGGCCGGCGTTGATCGCGATCTGGCGCAGCGGCGCGGTGATCGCGGCCTCGACGATGCGGGCACCGGTGGCCTCGTCACCCTCGAGCTCGAGACCCTCGAACGCGGTGGTGCCAGCCTGGATGAGGGCCACGCCACCACCGGCGACGATGCCCTCCTCGACGGCGGCCTTCGCGTTGCGGACGGCGTCCTCGATGCGGTGCTTGCGCTCCTTGAGCTCGACCTCGGTGGCCGCGCCCGCCTTGATGACGGCGACGCCGCCGGCGAGCTTGGCGAGGCGCTCCTGGAGCTTCTCGCGGTCGTAGTCCGAGTCGGAGTTGTCGATCTCGGCGCGGATCTGGCGGACGCGGCCCTGGAGCTGCTCCTCCGAACCGGCACCCTCGACGATGGTGGTCTCGTCCTTGGTCACGACGACCTTGCGCGCCTGACCGAGGAGCTCGAGGCCCGCGCTGTCGAGCGAGAGGCCGACCGACTCCGAGATGACGGTACCGCCGGTGAGGATCGCCATGTCCTGCAGCATCGCCTTGCGGCGGTCGCCGAAGCCCGGCGCCTTGACGGCGACGGCCTTGAAGGTGCCACGGATCTTGTTGACGACGAGGGTCGCGAGGGCCTCGGACTCGACGTCCTCGGCGATGATCATCAGCGGCTTGCCGGTCTGCATGACCTTCTCGAGCACGGGCACGAGGTCCTTGACGGAGCCGATCTTCGACTCGACGAGCAGGATGTACGCGTCCTCGAGGACGGCCTCCTGGCGCTCCGGGTCGGTGACGAAGTAGGCCGAGAGGAAGCCCTTGTCGAAGCGCATGCCCTCGGTCAGCTCGAGCTCGAGGCCCAGAGCCGAGGACTCCTCGACGGTGATGACACCCTCCTTGCCGACCTTGTCCATCGCCTCGGCGATGAGCTCGCCGATCGCGGGGTCGCCGGCCGAGATGCCCGCGGTCGCGGCGATCTCGTCCTTGGTCTCGACCTCCTTGGCCGCCTCGAGCAGCTCGGCGGTCACGGCCTCGACGGCCTTCTCGATGCCCTTCTTGAGGGCGATCGGGTTGGCGCCGGCGGCCACGTTGCGCAGACCCTGCTGCACGAGCGCCTGGGCGAGCACGGTCGCGGTGGTGGTGCCGTCACCGGCGACGTCGTCGGTCTTCTTGGCGACCTCCTTGACGAGCTCCGCGCCGATCTTCTCGAAGGGCTCGTCGAGCTCGATCTCCTTGGCGATGGAGACGCCGTCGTTCGTGATGGTGGGGGCGCCCCACTTCTTCTCGAGCACGACGTTGCGACCCTTGGGTCCAAGAGTGACCTTGACGGCGTCGGCGAGGGCGTTCATGCCCCGCTCCATGCCGCGGCGGGCCTCCTCATCGAAGGCAATGATCTTTGCCATGGGGGTAGTACCTCTTCCGATGGATGACGGTCCCCCACCGCCCGCGACGGACGATGCGGAGCCCGGCGTTCCTGTCACGCCGTGCCCCGCACCTCGGCGGAGAACCCTAGGTCTCTTAGCACTCGCACCTGGCGAGTGCTAACGCCGATTCTGGCACTCTCCCCCGTCGAGTGCAAACGCCGTGGAGCCTGTTCGCCGACGGCGTGGCGCGCATCGTCCGCACCGGGGACGATGCGGCGGTCCGGCGGTCCCGCTACTGCGAGACGATCTGGACCTCGATGTCGGCGAGGGTCTCGGTGTCGCCGAACTCGACCGCGTCGATGCCGAGCAGGTCGGCGACCTCCTGGGCGGTGTCGGCGCGCTCCTCGCTGTCGTAGATCACGACGTTGGCGGAGGGCGAGCCGGTGAGGTTCGCGGCGGAGACGTCGGTGAAGCCGGCGTCCGTGAGGATCGACGCCCGCTCGCCGGCGAGGCCGGAGACGCCGGTGCCGTTGAGCACCGCGATCGGGGCGTCGTACGAGATGACCGGCTCGGGCTCGGGGGTGACGCTGGGCTCGGGCTCGGCGGTCTCGCTCGGCTCCACGGTGGCGGAGGCGGAGACGCTCGGCTCGGGCGTCGCCGACGCGGACGCGCTGGGCTCGGTCGAGGCCGTCACGGAGGGCGTGGCCGAGGAGTCGGAGCCGCTGCCGGTGTCCCACAGGAACCGCGCGACGCCGAAGGCCAGCAGGCCGGCGACGACGAACACGACCACGGGGACCACGATGATCCACCACCACGGGCGGGGCGCGCGGTGCACGCCCACGGGGCCGCCGCTCTCGGCGATCTCGTCGAACTCGTCTCGCGGATACTCGTCGGTCACGGGCACACCCTATCGGTCGGAGGTCAGGCGTCCCCGGCACGCGTGGCGCGGCCGCGGCCGCGCGTCGCCCGCATGCGTCGCAGGCGCTGCACGAGCACGGGATCGTGGGCCAGCGCCGCCGGGTCGTCGATGAGCGAGTTGAGCACCTGGTAGTACTGCGTCGCGGTGAGCCCGAAGCGCTCCCGGACGGCGTCCTCCTTGGCGCCGGCGAACCGCCACCAGCCCCGCTCGAAGGAGAGGATGTCGGCGTCGCGCTCGGTCAGCCCGGCCGGCTCGACCGCCGCTGCGGCACCCGCGTCCATCCGTCCCCCTCTCGTGATGGCCTCCACCCTAACCGCGCGTACGGGACGCTCCGGACAGGCGCGCGGCGGGCGCGCCCGGCTGCCGCCGCCCGCCGCCCGGCCCGCGCATCGTCCCCTCGCTAGGGTGGCCGCGTGGACGATGCGTGGCGCACCCGGGTGGCCCCCGACTGGGCCGCCGCGCTCGCGCCCGCGGAGCCGACGCTCGCCGCGCTCGAGGCCTTCCTGCGCGCGGAGGCCGCGGCCGGCCGCGGCTACCTGCCGGACCCCGACGCGGTGCTGCGCGCCTTCACGCTGCCGCTCGCGGACGTGCGCGTCCTGCTCGTGGGGCAGGACCCCTACCCCACCCCCGGTGACCCGGTGGGGCTCAGCTTCTCCGTGCCGCCGGACCACCCCATGCCCCGCTCGCTGCGCAACGTCGCGCGCGAGCTGCACGACGACACCGGCGAGATGCTCACCTCGGGCGACCTGTCGCACTGGCACGCGCAGGGGGTGATGCTGCTCAACCGGGTGCTCACGGTGCGTCCGGGCGAGGCCGGCTCGCACCGCCGGCGCGGCTGGGAGGAGGTCACGGGGCTCGCGATCGAGGCGCTCGCCGCGCACGGCGGTCCGCTCGTGGCGATCCTGTGGGGCAACGATGCGCGGGCGCTGGGCCCGCTGCTCGGGGACGTGCCGCGCGTCGAGTCCGCGCACCCGAGCCCGCTGAGCGCGTCGCGCGGCTTCCTCGGGTCGCGGCCGTTCTCGCGGGTGAACCGCCTGCTCGAGGAGCAGGGCGCGGGCCCGATCCGCTGGGGCACGCCCGCCGGCGACGGGCTGTTCTGACCGGCCCCGGCGCGCGCGGGAGGAGGTGGAGCTGGCAGCGGGACTCGAACCCGCAACCTTCGCTTTACAAGAGCGCTGCGCTACCGATTGCGCCATGCCAGCCTGCGGCGGCCAGGATACCGGGCGGCCGCCCCGCCCCCGACGCGCGAGCGCCGCACCGTCCCGGAGGACGATGCGGCGCTCGGGCGGAGAGTCCTAGGAGCCGAGGCCCTCGAGGTAGGCCTTGAGCACGCCCTCCTCGAAGTAGTTGACGTCCTCGAGGATCGCGCCGTCCGCGAAGTCGCCCGACTCGGACACGCGCACCGTCGGGGTGCCCTGCATGCCGTCGACGGAGGCCTGCTGCGTCGCCGCGGTGGCCCACTTCTTGAAGTCGGTGTCGTCGAGGTTCGCGACCACGTCGTCCGGGATGCCGACGAGGCTCGCGAGGTCCGCGATCTCGTCGTCGCTCAGGCCGGTGGTGTTCTCCTCGGGCTGGTTGGCGAACATCGTCGCCATGAAGTCGTTGAAGTACTCCGGCGCCTGGTCGGCGACCACGCCGGCCGCGCCCGCCGAGCGGGTCGAGAACTCGGTGCCCGAGCTGAAGCGGTCGAGGATCGAGATCGGGTGGTAGTACAGCGCGATGTCGCCGGCCTCGCGCAGCTCGTTCAGGTCGTCCGCGTTGATCGCCTCGAAGGTGCCGCAGATGGGGCACATGAAGTCGAGGTAGACGTCGACGCGCGGCACGTCGACCGGCACGTCCTCGCCGACCACGCCGCCGGTGCCGACGGGGATGCCGCCGGTCGCGTCCGCGGCGGCCGGGGCGGTCGCGCCCTCGGCGCCGAGCTCCGGCACCTTGCTCTGGTTGACAATGAAGAAGATGAGGCCGCCGAAGAGGACGAGGCCCACCACGGAGCCCGCGATGATCATCATGGTCGTGCGGCGTTCCTTGGCGCGCACCTGCGCCTGCGCCTTGGCCTTGGCGGCCGCGCGTGCGTCGCCCTTGGTGTTCTTGGCGGACATGGATCTCTCCAGGGGTTCGTAAGTCGGGGTCAGCAGAAATCTAGACGATGCGCGTCACGCGGCCCGCATCCAGCCGTCCGCGGAGAACCTCGACCGCGGCCAGATGAGCAGGTACGTGCCCAGCGCGACGAAGCCGGCGCGTTCGAGCATGTGCAGCGGGTAGTTGGTGGTGCCCTCGGCGACCTCGCCGCCGCCGCCGAAGCAGCCGCAGTCGATGCTCAGCCCGTGCGCCCACGCCCAGATCACACCCGTGACGAAGCCCGCCATCATGACGAGCCACACGATCGCCGACAGGCGCGTGAACAGGCCCGCGAAGAGGAACAGCGCGAGGACGAGCTCGACGAACGGGAGCATGGTGCCCACGAGCGGCACGACCGCCTCGGGCAGGATCCGGTAGGCGCGCACCGCGATGATCGACTGCGGGATGTCCACCATCTTGGGGACCGCGGCCGCGACGAGGATGACCGCCATCGCCACGCGCACCACGAGGCTCAGCCACGGCTGCACCGTCGCCCACCGCCCGGCGGGCGCCTCGCTCTGGGCCTCGATCGCCTCGGTGCTCATCGTCGCTCTCCTCGTCTCGCGCACGCTCACGGTACCGCGGGCACCGCGTGCCGCCTGCCCGCCCAACGTCCCGGCGGCGCCGTCTGTTCCGGCGCCCGCCGTCGTCCGGCGCGGGTCACCCGAGCGCGAGATCGGGCAGCGGCCACCACCACGGCGCGAGCTGGACGTAGACGCCGATCGCGGCGACCAGGATCGCGGTGAGCGCGACGAGCGTCCACGCGGCGCGCAGCCCGCCCGTGGGCGAGACCGCGGCGGCCATGCGGTGGGCGCCGTCGCGCGTGCCCGACATGAACGGCCCGTACGCCATCGCGATCACGGCGACCGCGGCGCCGAGCGCGAGGGCCGCGGCGTGACCGTAGTACTGGGCGTCGGCCGATGCGCCGATCACGTTCCCCGACGACACGAGCCACCACGCCCCCGCGCCGGCGCCGATGCCCAGCGCGGCGGAGGTGAGGATCGCGGGCACGGCCTCGGCGGCGGCCCGCAGCGTGTGCCACGGCAGGCCGATGGTCTGCACCACGGTGTCGGACGTGCGCCGCCTGCCGCGCTTGGCCTCGGCCGCCTGGATCGCGACCGCGCGGCGCCACACGCCCCGGGCGAGGATCGCGACGCCGGCCATCACGAGGAAGGACAGGGTCGGGGCGAGCGGCGCCGCCGCCACGACGACGAGGGCCGCGAGCGCGAGCAGCAGCCGACGGCGAGGGGCGTACGGGCAGGCCTCGCCCTCCTCGTCGAGGTGGTCGAGGTGGTCGAGGTCCGTGCGGTCCTCGTCCCCCTCCTCCTCCCACGGGAGCCGCTCGACCCAGTGCTGCCCCGCATCGTCCGCATCGTCGCCGGGGACGGCGGGGACGCGCTGCTCGCCGCTGGGGAGGACGGCCGTGGCGTCGGGGTCCTCCCAGCCCTCGGCCATGAGTCCGGTCGGCGCGACCGCGGTGGGCGGGAGCGCCGGCATCACGACGGTCGCGCCGCGCAGCGCCGCGACCACGTCCCTCATCCCGGGGCGTCCGGCGACGTCGCGGCCGAGTGCGGCGCGCAGCGCGGGCGCGCCGGGCACTTCGGGAAGGGTGACGTCGTCCTCGAGGGTGCGGCCGATCGCGCCGGAGCCCGAGCCGAAGGGCCCGTGACCGGTCATCGCGAAGGCGACGGTGGCGGCCCAGGACCAGCGGTCGGCCTGCGTGCCGGGCTCGGCGCCGTCGATCACCTCGGGCGCGACGTAGCCGGGCGTGCCGCTCACGAGGCCCTCGCGGGTGAGGCGCGCGTCGTCGGAGCGGTGGGCGAGCCCGAAGTCGATGAGGACGGGGCCGTCGGGACCCATCATCACGTTCGACGGGGTGACGTCGCGGTGGACCACGCCCGCCGCGTGGACCGCCTCGAGCGCGGAGGCGGTGCGGTCCGCGAAGGCCGCGAGCGCGTCGCCCGCGAGGGGGCCGTGCCGTTGCACATGGTCGAAGAGCGTCTCGCCGGGCACGAGCTCGAAGACGACGAAGGTCTCGTCCTCGTCGAGCTCGGCGTCGAGGATGTGCGGGACCGCCGGGTGGCGCAGCGACTGCAGCGCCCGCACCTCGCGTTCGAGGCGCGCGGCGGCGACCTCGTCCTGGCGCGCGTCGACGAGCTTGAGGGCCGCCTGGTGGCCGCCCTGGTCGGCGACCTTGTACACCGATCCGGACCCGCCGGAGCCGAGCCGCCCGAGCACGCGGTAGCCGCCGACGATGTCACCCACCTCGCGCTGCAGCCCGGCCATGTCCTCAACCTACCGGGCGATTCGCAATGACAAAGGTGACGCATGTGACGGCTCCGCCGGTCACATGCGTCACCTTTGTCATGGGCGGTCGGGGGGGTCCCAGGTCCCGGTCGGGGTGTGAGAGTATGGGCGGGCCGGACAGAACCCGGCAGTGTCAAAGTGGACACCACAGCGGCACTCTTCACAACGGATCGTCCGGCACGTACCTGCCGGTGAAGGGAAACATTGGCCATGGCCACCGTTACTTATGACAAGGCGTCGAGGATCTACCCCGGCACCGAGCGCCCCGCAGTCGACCAGCTCGACCTGCAGATCGCCGACGGCGAGTTCCTCGTCCTCGTCGGCCCCTCCGGTTGCGGAAAGTCCACCTCGCTCCGCATGCTCGCGGGCCTCGAGGACGTCGACAAGGGCGCCATCTACGTGGGTGACCGCGACGTCACGCACGTGCAGCCCAAGGACCGCGACATCGCGATGGTGTTCCAGTCCTACGCGCTCTACCCGCACATGACCGTCGCGGACAACATGGGCTTCGCGCTCAAGATCGCCAAGGTCGACAAGGCCACGATCCGTGAGCGCGTCGAGGCCGCCGCGAAGATCCTCGACCTCACCGAGTACCTCGACCGCAAGCCGAAGGCCCTCTCGGGTGGTCAGCGTCAGCGTGTCGCCATGGGTCGTGCGATCGTCCGCCAGCCGCAGGTGTTCCTCATGGACGAGCCGCTGTCGAACCTCGACGCCAAGCTCCGCGTCCAGACGCGTACGCAGATCGCCGCGCTGCAGCGTCGCCTGGGCACCACCACCGTCTACGTGACGCACGACCAGGTCGAGGCCCTCACCATGGGTGACCGCATCGCGGTCCTCAAGGACGGCCTCCTCCAGCAGGTCGGCACGCCGCGCGAGATGTACGACACCCCGCAGAACGTGTTCGTCGCGGGCTTCATCGGCTCGCCGGCCATGAACCTGTCGACCTTCCGCGTCGAGGACGGCTACGCGCTCGTCGGCGACTCGAAGGTGCAGCTCGAGCGCGACACCGTCGCCAACATGACCGCCGACGACAAGGGCGACGTCATCCTGGGCTTCCGCCCGGAGTCGCTCGACCGCGTCGCCCCGAACACGCCGGGCGCGTTCCCGGTCGAGGTCAACGTCGTCGAGGAGCTCGGCTCGGACGCGTTCGTCTACGGCACCCTCCCGACCCCGCTGGCCACCGCCGGCGACGTCAAGGTGGGCGGCTCCGGAGAGGGCATCGTCCGCGTCGACCCGCGCGACGTCCCCGCGAAGGGCGACACCATCTGGGTCACCATCCGCCCGGGCGAGCAGCACGTCTTCTCGTCCGCCACGCAGCAGCGCATCTCGACGCACGCGGTTCACACCGACGCGTCGCGCACGCTCGCGAAGTAAGCCTCACCGCTTCCCGAAGGGGGCGGTCCCGGTTCACGCCGGGGCCGCCCCCTTCGGCGTCCCCGGGGACGATGCGCCCCCACCGGTTCGCTCAGCACGGTCCCGGCGGCGACACGCCGGCCCGGCCGGCGCATCGTCCGCCCGCACACGGCGTGTCGCGTTGGGCGCCGTGCGGAGCAGATCCCCGGACGGTACACGGGGTCCCGGGCGCCTCTCGTTACGCTGGACCCATGCCGCACATCACCGGGGCCGCCGATCCGGCGCTGATGGAGCTCCCGTGGGACATCCCCCTCTCCGCCTGGCCCGAGGACCGCATCGCCGCGCTGCCGAGGGGACTGTCGCGCCACGTGGTGCGCTTCGTCCGCCACGGCGGGAACGTCCTCGCCGTCAAGGAGACCAACCGCGAGATCGCGTACCGCGAGTTCCAGATGCTGCGCGAGCTGGAGCGCATGGAGACGCCCTGCGTGCACGCCGTGGCCGTGGTGACGCGCCGGTTCACGCCCACCGGCGAGGAGCTGTCCGCCGCGCTCGTGACGGAGCACCTCGCGTTCTCCCTCCCCTACCGCGCGCTGTTCTCGACCGCGCTGCGCAAGGGCACGCTCAACCGGCTCATCGACGCGCTGTCGGTGCTGCTGGTGCGCCTCCACCTCAACGGCTTCTACTGGGGCGACGTGTCGCTGTCGAACGCGCTGTTCCGCCGCGACGCCTCGGAGTTCAGCGCCTATCTCGTGGACGCCGAGACCGGTGACCTCCACGAGACCCTCACGTCGGGCCAGCGCGCGTACGACCTCGAGATCGCGACCACCAACATCATCGGCGAGATCCTCGACCTGCAGGCCAACGAGGACCTGGACGAGGGCATCGACCCGTTCAAGATCGGCGAGCGTCTCGAGTCGAAGTACGACAAGCTGTGGGCCGCGCTCACGGAGACCGAGACCTTCGACGCGAACGTGCCGTTCAAGGTCGCCGAGCGCGTGCGCGAGCTCAACGAGCTCGGCTTCGACGTGGGCGAGCTCGACATGCTCTCGACCCCCGACGGCCAGGGGCTGCGCATCCGCCCCAAGGTGGTGGACGCCGGCTTCCACTCGCGCCGCCTCATGCGCCTCACCGGCCTCGACGTGCAGGAGAACCAGGCGCGTCGCCTGCTCAACGACCTCGACGAGTACCGGGTCGTCAGCGCGGGCGGCTACGACGACGAGGCCTTCGCCGCGCACGAGTGGCTCACCTCGATCTTCGAGCCGACCGTCCGCGCGGTGCCGCGCGAGCTACGCGGCAAGCTCGAGCCGGCGCAGGTGTTCCACGAGGTGCTCGACCACCGCTGGTACCTCGCCGAGTCGGCCGGCAAGGACGTGCCGATGCCGGTCGCGACCGCGTCCTACGTGAAGAACGTGCTGCCGCTGCGCCCCGACGAGCGCGCGGTGCTGGGCCGCTCGATCGCCGAGATGACCGCGGAGCTGCCCGCCCTTACCGACGAGGTGGGCACCGAGTTCGTCAAGCGCGACCCGTTCGAGAACGACAACACCTACGCGTGGGGCGAGGTGCCCGCGCCCGAGCCGGGCACCGCGCCTCCGCCCACCGTGCGCCGCGCCACCACCCGCGTCGCGGCCCCCGAGCGCTCGCCCCTTTCGGGCGAGATCGACGAGCGCAACCGGCGCGCGGCGGATGCGGCGGAGGCCGAGAGCGACGCCGCGGAGGCCAGCGAGGAGGCCGGGTTCTAGGCTCGCGCGTTCACCTGTCCACGCACCCGGGGCACTGCTCCACACAAGCCACCCGATGTGAACGGCCACATGCCCGGATCCGGCGCCCGGCGCATCGTCCTGTGTGGAGGGGTCACCGGGCGGTGTGGAGGGGTCCCCGGGCTCAGACCGCCTTGGACGCCTCGTAGAGCGCGATCGAGGCGGCGACCGAGGCGTTGAGGCTCTCGGTGGACGCCGCGATCGGGATCGACACCACCTGGTCGCAGGTCTCGCGCACGAGGCGGGACAGGCCCTGTCCCTCGGCGCCGACCACGATGACGAGCGGCCCGTCGAGCAGGCTCGACTCGTGCAGGTCCACCTCGCCGTCGCCCGCGAGGCCCAGCACGAAGCAGCCGGCCTTCTTGTACTCCTCGAGCGTGCGGACCATGTTGGTCGCGCGCGCCACGGGCAGGCGCGACGCGGCCCCCGCGGACACCTTCCACGCGGCGACGGTCATGCCCGCGGCGCGACGCTCGGGGATGAGCGCGCCGGAGGCGCCGAACGCGGCCGCCGAGCGCACGATGGCGCCCAGGTTGCGCGGGTCCTGGATGCCGTCGAGGGCGACGATGCGCACCGGCGACGGCGCCTCGAGCAGGTCCTGCGGGTGCGCGTACTCGTACGGCGGCACCTCGAGCGCGACGCCCTGGTGCGGCGAGCCGTCGGAGATGGTGTCGAGCGTCGCCTTGGTGACCTCGCGGACCGTGAGGCCCTGCTCGACGGCGAGCGACACGATCTCGGTGACGCGGTCGTCGGCGTCGATGCGGTTGAAGACGCTCAGCTGCGTGGCCTTCATGCCCTCGCGCAGCGCCTCGAGCACGCTGTTGCGGCCGACCACGAGGTCCGATGCGGCCGACGTGCGGTCGCGCGGGGTCGCCCTGGCGACCTTCTGCGGACGCTTGGAGGCCTCCTTCTCGGCGCGCACCTTGGCCTTGTGGGCCTTGTGATAGGGCCGGTCCTCCGCCTTGGGGGTGGGGCCCTTGCCCTCGAGCGCCTTGCGACCGTGGCCGCCGGTGCCGACCGACGCGCCCTTCTTGGATCCCGCGTTACGGGTCGCGCCGCGGCGCTTCGAGTTACCAGCCATGCCTACAAGGGTAAACGGCGCGGGACGGCACCGGCTCCCTGAGCACTCCTCCACACCCGCCGTTCACTCCTCCACACAGGACGATGCGCGGGGCACCCGATCGAGCCGTGTACCCGTTCACATCGGGCCGGCGGTGTGGAGGGGTGCCCGGTTGGTGTGGAGGGGTGACGGGGGGCTGACCTCAGCCCTCGCTCGCGAGCGACCAGCGCGCACCGTCGGCGGCGTCGGCGATGACGATCCCCGCACCGGCGAGGCGGTCGCGGATCGCGTCGGCGGTCGCCCAGTCCTTCTCGGCACGGGCGGTGGCGCGCGCCTCGATGTCCGCCTTGACCAGGAAGTCGAGCGCGGCCATCGCGGCGGTCGAGGCGCCGGCCTTCTCGGTCGCCCACTCGGGGGCGGCCGGGTCGAGGCCCAGCACGTCGAGCATCGCGCGGGCGGCGAGGAGCGCCGCGGCGACCGCCGCATCGTCCCCCGCGGTGAGCGCGGCGTTGCCGGCGCGGACCGTCTCGTGGATGACCGCGAGCGCGCGGGGCACGCCCAGGTCGTCGTCCATCGCCTCGACGAAGGCGGCGGGCAGCTCGGCGGCCGCCACGTCGGCCGCGGACGGCGCCCCTACCTTCTCGGACGCGCGCGTCACGAAGCCCTGGAAGCGGCCCCACTGCGCGGAGGCCTCCTCGAGGGTCTGCGGCGAGTACTCGAGCATCGACCGGTAGTGCACCGCGGCGAGCGCGAGGCGCAGCGCGGCGGGCTCGTGCGTCGCGAGCACCTCGGACACCAGCAGCCCGTTGCCCAGCGACTTCGACATCTTCGCACCCGACTGCGTCACCCACGCCGAGTGCATCCACAGGTGCGCGAAGCCGTAGCCCGCGGCGTGGGACTGCGCCTGCTCGTTCTCGTGGTGCGGGAAGCGCAGGTCGAGGCCGCCGCCGTGGATGTCGAACGCGTCGCCGAGGTACCGCTGCGCCATCGCGGAGCACTCGATGTGCCAGCCCGGACGTCCGGGGCCCCACGGGGAGTCCCACGAGGCGGTGCCGGGCTCATCGTCCTTGCGGGCCTTCCACAGCGCGAAGTCGTGGACGTCGCGCTTGTCCTCGGACGGCGAGTCCTGCGCGGGCGAGAGGTCGTCGAGCGCCTGACGGGTGAGTGCGCCGTACTGCGGGTACGAGCGCACGTCGAAGTACACCGAGCCGCCGTTCTCGTACGCGTGGCCGCGCTCGATGAGCAGGGCGATGAGCGCGATGATCTCGGGGATGTGGCCGGTGGCGCGCGGCTCGGCGGCCGGCGGCCGCACGCCCACCGCGGAGTACGCCGCCTGGAACTCGCGCTCGTGGCGCAGCGCCCAGGCCCACCAGTCCCAGCCGGCCTCGGCGGCCTTGACCAGGGTCTTGTCGTCGATGTCGGTGACGTTGCGCACCAGGGTCACCTGGTAGCCGGATCGCTCGAGCCAGCGCTGCAGCACGTCGAACGCGACGGCGCTGCGCAGGTGGCCTACGTGCGGCGCGCTCTGCACCGTGGGTCCGCACAGGTAGATGCCCACCTTCCCGGGGATGAGCGGCTCGAAGACGCGCTCGTCGCGGGTGGCGGTGTCGTACAGGCGGAGGGTCACGCGCCCAGGCTACCGGTCCCGTGCGTGCAGGCACGATGCGGCGGTCCCGGCCTCCCGCGTCGCCCCCGGCCGGACGTCAGGAGACGGCGACGATCAGCGCGGTCGCGATCGCGGCCACGCCCTCTCCCCTGCCGGTGAGCCCGAGCCCGTCGGTGGTGGTGCCGGCGACGGTCACCGGGGCGCCGCACGCCTCCGACAGGGCCGCCTCGGCCTCGGCGCGACGGGGCGCGAGCTTGGGCCGGTTGCCGATCACCTGGACCGCCACGTTCCCGATCTCGAAGCCGGCCGCGCGCACCAGCCGCGCGCTCTCCGCGAGCAGCGCGACGCCCGCGGCGCCGGCCCACTCGGGACGCGAGGTGCCGAAGTTCGAGCCCAGGTCTCCGAGCCCCGCCGCGGACAGCAGCGCGTCGCACGCGGCGTGCGCGGCGACGTCCGCGTCCGAGTGCCCCTCGAGCCCGGGCTCGCCAGGCCATTCGAGGCCGGCGACCATCAACGGCCGTGAGCCGCCGAACGCGTGGACGTCGACGCCGATCCCGGTGCGGGGCAGGTTCACACCTTCTCCTCTTCCGCGGCGAGCGCCGCGATGTGCTCGGCGAGCGCGAGGTCGCCCGCATGCGTGATCTTGACGCCCCTCTCGTGGCCGTCGGTCGCGACCACGCGGTAGCCGAGCGCGCGGGCGAGCGTCGCATCGTCCGTCGCGGACGAGCCGCCGCGCGCGTGCGCGTCGAGCAGCACCGAGGCGCGGAAGGCCTGCGGGGTCTGCACGATGCGGAAGCCGGCGCGGTCGACCGGGTCGCCGAGCGCCCCATCGGGCCCCGGCGCGGTGACGAGCGTGTCGACCACGGGCACCACGGGGATGGCGCCGTCGGCGCCCGCCTCGATGGCGGCGACCACCGCGCGCATGGCGGCGACGGTCTGGAAGGCGCGGGCCGCATCGTGCACGAGGACGATGTCGGCCGGCTCCGGCGCGAGCGCGGCGAGCCCGGCGTTGACGGACTCCTGCCGGGTGCCGGCGCCGGGGACGATGCGCGCGTCGAGCCCGGCGAGGGCGCGCGCGAAGTCGTCGAGATGGGTGGGCGGCGCGGTCACCACCACGTGGGCGGCGACGCGCGCGATCCGGCGCACGGCGTGCGTGACGAGCGGTTCGCCCGCCACGGCGACGAGCGCCTTGGGAAGGTCGGACCCGAGCCGGGTCCCGTAGCCGGCGGCCGTGACGACGGCCGCGACGGTCACGAGGCGAGGACCTCGTCGAGACGGGCCTCGGCGGCCTCCTCGTCGCACTTCTCGGCGAGCGCGAGCTCCGAGACGAGGATCTGGCGCGCCTTGTGGAGCATGCGCTTCTCGCCGGCGGAGAGGCCCTTGTCGGTGTCGCGGCGGGACAGGTCGCGGACGACCTCGGCCACGCGGATGACGTCGCCCGAGGCGAGCTTCTCGACGTTGGCCTTGTAGCGGCGCGACCAGTTGGTGGGCTCCTCGATGTAGGGCTCCCGCAGGACGCCGAACACCTTCTCGAGACCCGCCTGGTCGACGACGTCGCGGACACCCACCAGGTCGACGTTCTCGGCCGGCACCTCGATGGTCAGGTCACCCTGCGCTACCTTGAGCTTGAGGTAGGTCTTCTCCTCACCCCGGATGATGCGCTTCTTGATGTCCTGGATCTGGGCCGCCCCATGGTGGGGGTAGACGACGGTCTCGCCAACGACGAAGTTCATGGTGGAGTAATCCCCTTCTCGACGGAGTTCTATTCTACCATTTGGCATTTCCCCAATAACAGGCGCATCTTGCCTGGCAGCGGGCCGTTGGTCCTCGCGAACGCGATTTGACGGCATCAAGTGCCCAAAAGGGGCGGGCAGGGGGACCTCGGGCCCGGCGCTCCGGCCGCCCGCACCCGCCGCGGTGCCGCGTCCACGCACGGTGGCCGCCCGTCACGGGGAGCCACTATCCTTCGAGGGACGCAACCCGGAAAGGTCCCCGCCGTGAAGCACCCCGTTCGCCTCCTGCCGCTCGCCGCGCTCGCCCTCGTGGCCGCCGGCTGCTCCGCCGTCAACCCCATCACCACCCAGGACGCGTACGACGCGTCGGACGGCTTCAGCATCGAGTTCGGCGACGTGACGGGCCTCAACCTCATCGTCATCACGGAGGAGCTCGGCTCCCCCGCGGTCCTGATCGGCTCGCTCTACAACTCGGGCGACGAGGACGTGCAGGTCGCCGCCTCGATCGATGGCGAGGGGATCGTCACGGTCGACGTCCCGGCCGGCACGCTCGTCAAGCTCGGCGGCGAGGAGGGCGAGGCGCACATCACCGGCACCTCGACCGCGGCGCCCGGCTCGCTCCAGGAGATCACCGTCCAGACCGACGAGGCCGGCCACGTCGCCGAGTTCGTGCCCGTCCTCGACGGCACGCTCCCCGAGTACGCGGTCGAGCTCGACTCCCTCTAGCCCTCCGCCGGCGTGCACCCCTCCACGCGACCGGTGCACCCCTCCACGCAAGCGAATCCACGCATCGTCCTCTACCAGGCATGATGCACAGAAGCGGGGCCGATGCACACGCATCGGCCCCGCTTCTGTGTGGGGGGATACCCCCGAGGTTTCAACCGAAGCGGCCTGAGATGTAGTCCTCGGTGGCCTTCTCGGACGGCGTGGAGAACATCGTCGGGGTGTCGTTCATCTCGATGAGCTTGCCGGGCTTGCCGGTGCCCGCGATGTTGAAGAACGCGGTGCGGTCGGACACGCGCGCGGCCTGCTGCATGTTGTGGGTGACGATGACGATCGTGTAGTCGTTCTTGAGCTCCTGGATGAGGTCCTCGATCGCGAGGGTCGAGATGGGGTCCAGGGCCGAGCAGGGCTCGTCCATGAGGAGCACGTCGGGCTTGATCGCGATCGCGCGGGCGATGCAGAGGCGCTGCTGCTGGCCGCCGGAGAGCGAGGAGCCGGGCTTGTCGAGGCGGTCCTTGACCTCCTCCCACAGGTTCGCGCCGCGCAGCGAGGACTCGACGAGGTCGTCGGCGTCGGCGCGGGAGATGCGCTTGTTGTTGAGCTTGACGCCCGCGAGGACGTTCTCCGCGATCGACATCGTGGGGAACGGGTTGGGGCGCTGGAAGACCATGCCGACGTGGCGGCGGACCGTCACGGGGTCGACGCTGTCCGCGTAGAGGTTGACGCCGTCCATGAGGACCTCGCCCTCGACGCGGGCGCCGGGGATGACCTCGTGCATGCGGTTGAGCGTGCGCAGGAAGGTCGACTTGCCGCAGCCCGAGGGGCCGATGAACGCCGTGACGGACTTGGGCTCGATCGACAGCGACACGTCCTCCACCGCAAGGAAGTTGGAGTAGTAGACGTTGAGGTTGTTGACGTCGATGCGCTTGGACACAGGAGCTCCGGTTCTGGCTAGCGGCCGGTCTTGGGGGAGAAGTAGCGGGCGATGAGGCGCGCGATGAGGTTCAGCGCCATGACGATGAGGATGAGCACCAGCGCGGCGCCCCAGGCGCGGTACTGCGTGATCTCACCGATGCAGGTGGCGGTGTTGCAGGGCAGGACACCCTTCTCGTACTCGGAGATGATGAACACCGGCAGCGACATCATGCGGCCGTCGAAGAGGTTGAAGTTCATCGAGTCGGTCACGCCCACCGCGACGAGCAGCGGCGCGGTCTCGCCGATGACGCGGGCGATCGCGAGGGTGACGCCCGTGGTGATGCCGGCGATCGCGGTGCGGACCACGACCTTGATGACCGTGAGCCACTTGGGCACGCCCAGCGCGTAGGAGGCCTCGCGCAGCTCGTTCGGCACGAGGCGCAGCATCTCCTCGGACGAGCGCACCACGACCGGGATCATGAGGACCGAGAGCGCGACCGCGCCGACGATGCCGAGCTTGGTGCCCGGCCCCATGATGATCGCGAACAGCGAGTAGGCGAACAGACCGGCGACGATGGACGGGATGCCCGTCATCACGTCGACGAAGAAGGTGATCGCGCGCTTGAGCGCACCCGTGCCGTACTCCACCAGGTAGATGGAGGTGAGCAGGCCGATCGGCACGGAGATGACGGTCGCCGCGATCGTCATGAGGACGGTGCCCCAGATCGCGTGCAGGATGCCGCCGTAGGGCGCCTCGGAGCCGAACACGCCGCGCATGCTCTGCTGGAGGAACTCGAGGTTGAAGCCCGCGTCGAGGCCGTCGGCGTTCGAGATGAAGAAGATGTCGATGCCGTTGACGATCACGGTCACCGCGAGCCAGATCAGCGGGATGACGGCGAGCGCGAACGCGACGTAGATGATGCCGGTCATGCCGGCGTTCTTCAGCCGGCGCGACCGCGAGAGACCGCCGAGGGGCGACAGCGTGGTGGTGGTCGACATCAGTTGGCTCCCGAGAACTCGCTGCGGCGGGACACGACCCAGCGCGCGAGCATGTTGACGAGCAGGGTGATCACGAACAGCGCGAGGCCCATCGCGATGAGCGAGTTCACGCCGAGCGCGTTGGCCTCGGGGAACTGCAGCGCGATGTACGCGGCGATGGTGTTGTGCTGGTTGGGCTGGAGGATGTGCGCCGAGAACGTGAGCCCGGGGCTGATGATCATCAGCACGGCCATCGTCTCGCCGAGCGCGCGGCCGAGGCCCAGCATGGTCGCGCCGATCATGCCGGAGCGGCCGAACGGGAAGACCGCCATGCGGATCATCTCCCAGCGGGTGGCGCCCATGGCGAGCGCGGCCTCCTCGTGCAGCTTGGGCGTCTGGAGGAAGACCTCGCGGGAGACCGCGGAGATGATCGGGATGATCATGATCGCGAGCACGATGCCCGCGGAGAGGGCCACGCGGCCCGTGAAGACCTCGCCGGACTGCGGCGGCGCGAAGATCGGGATCCACCCGAAGTAGTCGGCGAGCCACTGGTAGAACGGCTGGAGGAAGGGCACCAGCACCGCGACGCCCCAGAGGCCGTACACCACGGACGGCACGGCGGCGAGCAGGTCGATGAGGTAGCCCAGGCCCTGCGCGAGGCGGCGCGGGGCGAAGTGCGAGATGAAGAGCGCGATGCCGATGGAGACCGGCGTGGCCAGCAGCAGCGCGATCACCGAGATCAGCACCGTGCCGTAGACCAGGAAGCCGACGATCTCGAGCAGGCTCTGGCCGTTCTCCGGCTTGATGAAGGAGACCTTCTCGCCGAGCTCGGCGGCCGACATCGAGATCGCGGGCCAGGCCTCGACGAGAAGGAAGGTCGCGACGGCGGCGAGGGTGGTGAGGATGAGAAGGCCGGCGCCGGTCGACAGCCACTTGAAGAAGCGGTTGGCCGCGGCGCCGGGGTGGGTGCCGTAGTCGGCCGCGGGTTCAGTCTCTGGCGACTGCTGTGTGGTGGTCACGCGCGGGTCTCCCTTGGTTGCGCACCCATCGTAATGGGCAAGGTGGTGGGCCCACCCGTCGAGGGCGGGCCCACCACCTTCACTGTCCTACGAGGCGCGTCAGGCCGCCGCGATCTCGTCGAGGATCGCGGTGACCTGGGCCGAGAGGTCCGCGGGCAGCGGGGCCGAGCCGGCGGCCTCGGCGGCGGCGGCCTGGCCCTCCTCCGACGCGACGTACTTCTCGAACGCGGTCACGAGCGCACGCTCGGTCTCGTCCTCGTACTGCGAGCAGACGATGTGGTACGAGACGAGGGTGAGCGGGTACGCCGACGAGTCGGTCGTGGTGCGGTCGATCGCGTACGCGAGGTCGTTCTCACCGTTGGCGGACTCCGACAGCGGCGACGCGGCGATGATCGCGGCGGCGGCCTCGGCCGAGTAGGGCACGTACTCCTCGCCGACCTTGAGGGCGACGGTGCCGAGCGAGGCCGCACGCGAGGCGTCGGCGTAGCCGATCGCGCCGTCGGTCGTGCTCACGGTGTCGACCACGGCGGAGGTGCCGTCCGCACCGACCGACTGGTCGGCGGCGGTCGCGAACTCCTTGGTGGCCTCGTACGGCCAGGCGCCGTTCGACGCCTGCTCGAGGTAGTCGGTGAAGTTGTCCGAGGTGCCGGACGAGTCCGAGCGGTAGACCACGGTGATGTTGGTCGACGGGAGCTCGACGCCCGCGTTCTGCGACGCGATGGCCTCGTCGTCCCAGGTGGTGATCTTGCCGTCGAAGATGTTCGCGATGGTCTCGGCGTCGAGGTTGATCGAGTCGACACCCTCGAGGTTGAAGATCACGGCGACGGGCGAGATGTACATCGGGAGGTGGTACGCGCCACCGTCGCCCGAGCAGCGCTCGACCGCGGTCGCGTACTCCGACTCGTCGAGGAGGCCGTCCGAGCCGGCGAACGGCACGGCGCCGGCGAGGAACTGCTCGATGCCGCCGCCCGAGCCGACCGGGTCGTAGCCGACGGTGACGTCGGCGTTGGCGGACTGGAAGCCGGCGCGCCACGCGTCCATGGCGGACTCCTGCGACGAGGCGCCGGCGCCCTGGAGGTTGCCCGAGAGCTCGGTCATCGCGGCATCGGTCGACTCGGCCGACGAGTCGCCGGCGGGCGCCTCGTTCGACGCGGTGCAGGCGGCGAGCGACAGCGAGAGAGCGGCGGCGGTCAGGACGACTCCGCTACGGGTGAAAGCCTTCACTTCGAATTCCTCACGTTTGATCACAGGGGCCGGCTGCTTGCCGGATGACCATCACGGTAGGCAGACCAGGTAACGGTCCGCACGAGGGATTCTGAACTGGGGGTGAACATCCGGTGAACCCGGCGCCCCCGTTATCGAAACGTGACGATGCGCAGGTGGCCAGGGCCCCCCGGTTGCCTCTCCACGCCGGCTCCCCCGCATCGTCCCTCCGCGGGCCATGTGCCCGTTCACAACGGGGCGCTCGTGTGGAGCAGCGCCTCACCCGCGTGGAGGAGCACCCGGGGGGGTCAGGCCTCGAACGAGTACCCGACCCCGCGGACCGTCTGGATGAGCGACGGCTCCGACGGGTCCGTCTCGACTCGGCTGCGGATGCGCTTGATGTGGACGTCGAGGGTCTTGGTGTCGCCGAAGTAGTCGGAGCCCCACACGCGGTCGATGATGACCTGGCGCGGGAGCACGCGGCCGGCGTTCTGCGCGAGCAGGTGCAGGAGCGCGAACTCCTTGGGCGGCAGCGATTGCGTCTCGCCGCCGCGGGTCAGCTGCAGGCGCTCGGGGTCGAGGGTGAGGCCCGCGATG
This sequence comes from Demequina litoralis, assembly GCF_030418455.1. Classification (GTDB taxonomy): domain Bacteria; phylum Actinomycetota; class Actinomycetes; order Actinomycetales; family Demequinaceae; genus Demequina; species Demequina litoralis. The sequence goes on along the minus strand of NZ_JAUHPW010000004.1, from coordinate 92,171 downwards.
GTGAGCCGCTCGGGCTCGTCGACGATGTCGCGCTGCCCGCCGGCGTAGCGGCGGAGGACCCCGCGGATGCGGGCGACGAGCTCGCGGCCCGAGTAGGGCTTGGTGACGTAGTCGTCGGCGCCGAGCTCGAGGCCGATGATCTTGTCGACCTGGTCGTCCTTCGCGGTCACCATGATGATCGGCACGTCGGAGCGCTCGCGCACCGCCTTGAACACCTCGGGGCCGGACATGCCGGGCAGCATGAGGTCGAGCAGGATGAGGTCCGCGCCGTCGCGCGTGAACGCGTCGAGCCCCGCGGTGCCCGAGGCGGCGAGGTCGACGGCGAACCCCTCCCGCTCGAGCAGGAACTGCAGGGAGTCGCGATACGACTCCTCGTCCTCGACGACGAGGATCCGCGCCTCGGTCATGATGCCTCCTGATGTACGGCCAGCTTGAAGGTGAAGGTGGACCCCACGCCGGGCTCGGACCAGACGGCGACCGATCCCGAGTGCTGCAGGGCGATGTGCTTGACGATGCTGAGGCCCAGGCCCGTGCCGCCGGTGTCGCGGGCACGGGCGGGGTCTGCGCGGTAGAACCGCTCGAAGATGCGCTCCTGGTCCTTGTCCCCGATGCCGATGCCGCGGTCGATCACCGAGACCGAGGCGATGCCGTCGCGCGCGTCGAGCGAGATCGTCACCGGCGTCCCGGCGTCCGAGTACTGGACGGCGTTGTCGACGAGGTTGCGCAGCGCCATGACGAGCAGGTCGCGGTCGCCGTAGACGTCGGGACGCGCCTTGAGGTCGGTGACCAGGCGGATCTCCTTGGCGTCGGCGGCGACCTTGGCCGCCTCGACCGCCTCGTGGACCACGCCGTCGAGGTGGAGCAGCTCCTGGTCGACCACCGAGCCGCCGGACTGGAGGCGCGTGATCTCGATGATCTCCTGGATGAGCTTGGTGAGGCGGCGGGCCTCCTTGCGCATCTTCTTGGCGAACTTGCGCACCACCTCGGGGTCCTCGTACGCCTCCTCGATGGTCTCCGCGAGGAGGCTGAGCGCGCCGATGGGCGTCTTGAGCTCGTGCGAGACGTTGACCGCGAACTCCCGGCGCGACTGCTCGGCGGCGCGGGACTCGGTGTTGTCGTTCACGAGCGCGAGGCACAGCTCGTCGTCGATGGGGGTGACGCGGGCGTGGACGAAGCGCGGGGTGTGGAGGACGCCGCGCTGGACGGCGATCTCCGACTCGATCGTCTCCTCGCGGCGCCACGCCTCCTCGGCGAGGTCCGCGAGCTCGGTGTTGAGCGCGCCGTCGGGTCGCGAGACGCCGAGCGCGGTGGCCGCCTGGTTGCTGAACGCGCTGCGCCGGTCGCGGCGGATCACCACGGCACCCGCCTGCAGCGCCGCCATGAGCTGGCGCGTCCGATGCGGGACGAGGGTGGTCTCCTGCAGCACCTCGCGGCGGCGGAAGTACCCGGCGACGGCGGTGGCGCCGGCCCCGAGGACCAGCCCCAGCGCCAGCGCGACCCACACCTCCGGACTCATGGCGCCACAGTATCCATGGGGCTCCGAGTTCACCCAATGTTCAGGACCGCCACCGATTGTTCACCCTGGTGGGTGGGGCGAAAGTGCGTCGCGCCTGGCTCCGGTGCCAGACTAGGAGCGCTACAGATCAAGGAGAGTCATGCGCACCCTGTTCAACGCCGAGATGGCGGACCTTGCCGAGGACCTCGTCGGGATGGCGCGCCACGTCGAGACGGCGATCACCAAGGCGTCCGAGGCGATCCTCACCGGCAACCTCGACGCGGCCCAGCAGGTCATCGCCGAGGACGAGCAGCTCGACGACCTCGAGACGCAGGTCGACGAGCGCTGCGTGCTGCTCATCGCTCAGCAGCAGCCGGTGGGCCTGGACCTCCGCACCATCATCTCCGCGCTGCGCATCTCCGCCGCGCTCGAGCGCATGGGCGACCTGGCCGCGCACATCGCGAAGGACGTGCGCCGCTCGTACCCCGAGTCGCCGGTCCCGGACTCGCACCGCGAGATCATCGAGGGGATGTGCGCCGCCGCCACCGAGGCCGCCGGCGAGATCATCCGCCTGCTCGAGACGCGCGACCTCAACGTCGCCGCCGCGATCGTCGAGGACGACGACACGCTCGACGCGCTCCACGAGCGTGCCTACAAGAGCCTCACCGACGGCACCTACACGGGCTCGCCGCAGAACACGCTCGACGTCGCGCTGCTCGCGCGCTACTTCGAGCGGTTCGGCGACCACGCGGTGGGCATCTCCCGCCGCATCGTCTACCTCGTCACCGGCGACCACTCGGGCTCCGACGCCAAGATCTGAGCCGACAGGACCGACAGCGAAGCCCCCGACCGTTCGGTCGGGGGCTTCGTCGTTCAGGGGGACGATGCGCGGGCCGGGCCTGAGACGGGCAGCGCCCCGCGCATCGTCCTCCCTGCTACTTCTTCTTGCCCTGGTTGGCGACGGCCTGGATGGCGGCCGCGGCGGCCTCCGGGTCGAGGTAGGTGCCGCCCGGGTTGGTGGGCTTCAGGGTCTCCTCGTCGAGGTGGTAGACGAGCGGGATGCCGGTGGGGATGTTGACGCCCACGATCGCGTCGTCCGCGACGTCGTCGAGGTGCTTGACGATCGCGCGCAGCGAGTTGCCGTGCGCCGCGACCATGACGGTCTTGCCGGCCTTGAGGTCCGGGACCACGGCCTCCTCCCAGTACGGGAGGGCGCGCTCGAGGACGTCCTTGAGGCACTCGGTCGTGGGGATCGGCTCGCCGGCGTAGCGCGGGTCGCCCTCCTGGGTCCACGGGTTGTCGGCGCTGATCTCCGGCGGCGGCACGTCGTACGAACGGCGCCAGATCATGAACTTCTCCTCGCCGAACTGCTCGAGGGTCTCGGCCTTGTTCTTGCCCTGGAGGTCGCCGTAGTGGCGCTCGTTGAGGCGCCAGTTGCGCTTGACCGGGATCCAGTGGCGGTCCGCGGCGTCGAGCGCGAGGTTCGCCGTCATGATCGCGCGGCGCAGGAGCGACGTGTGGAGCACGTCGGGGAGGATGCCCTCCTCCTTGAGCAGCTCGCCGCCGCGCTTGGCCTCGCCCCAGCCCTTCTCGTTGAGGGGGACGTCGACCCAGCCGGTGAACAGGTTCTTCTCGTTCCACTCGCTCTCGCCGTGGCGGAGCAGGATCAGTGTGTAGGTCATGCGGTCAGCCTAGTGCGGACCTCGCGTCCGGCGCGTGGCCAACGTCCCACCTCCCCGCCGTTGACCCCTCCACGCGCGCGGCGCGATACCGCCCCGGGATTCCCGATGTGGGCCTTCACATCGCCCATCTCGGTGGAGGAGCGACTCGGTTGCGTGGAGAGGTCACCGGTGGTCAAATCTCAGTAATGCAGGCCGGGCTCACGACCTCGCCCGCCGCGTAGGGCAGCTCTGCGACGTCGCCGATGCCGCCCTCCGGCGGCATGCCGATCACGTCGGCGAGCGCGAAGGACCGCACGCGGTGGCCGCGCTCCTCCCCCACGAGCAGCCGGTCGCCGACGGCCGCGAAGTGCCGCGGCCAGTAACCCGCGTCGAACGCGCCGCGGTAGGTGAGCTCGCCCTCGGGGGCCACGTCGAAGACCGCGATGACGTCCGCGCCGCGCACGCTCGCGAGCAGCACGTCGCCGCCGTGGCCGGGCACGAGCGCGACGTGGGCGTCCTGCAGCTCGGCGCTGCGGGGCGGCGCGAGGGTCGAGGGCGTCTCGGCGATGACGGTCGCGGTGGACGATGCGTCGTCCCAGCGGAGCGTGCGGAGCCGGTGGTCGAGCTCGCACGTGACATAGAGGAGGTGTCCCCGGACCGCGGCGTGCCGGGGGCCGGCGCCGGGCGGGAGCGTCGCGGCGATGCCGTCGGGCTCGAGCAGGCCGCCGTCGAGGATGCGGTAGCGGCGCAGCTCGTCGGTGCCGAGGTCGACGACGAGCACGTGCCGGCCGCCGGGCGCGATCAGCGAGGAGTGCGCGTGCGGCCCTTCCTGGCGCTCGGCGTTCGGACCCGAGCCGGAGTGGCCGAGCAGCTGGGCCGGCGCATCGTCCACGGGAACGCCGTCCTCCCCGAGCGGGACGACCGCGAGGTCGCCGCTCGAGTAGTGGCTGACGTAGAGCGTGCGCGAGTCGGGCGCGAGGAGGAGGTGGCAGGCGTCGGCGCCGCCGGTCGCGAGGCGCGCGACGATGCGCGGCGCGGCCGGGCGGCGCACGTCGAGGACCACGACCTCGCTCGCGGGCAGCTCGCAGGCCGCGTACACGAGCGGGAGGCGCGGGTGCGCGACCAGGAAGGACGGTGCGGGCAGGTCGATGACCTGCTCCGCGGCGGGGTCATCCGGTCGCGTGGACCGCCAGATCCCCTCGCCCAGCCCGGCCGGGGTGCCGAGACCGGCCGCCGGGTAGGTGCCCCAGAGGAGCGTCACTGTGCGGCGTCGTAGGCCTCACGGACCTTGGCCGGGATGCGGCCTCGCTCCGGGACCTCGACGCCGTTGGCCTTGGCCCACGCGCGGATCGCGGCGGCGTCGCCGCCGGACGAGCGCGCCGACTTGCGGGCGGTCGCCTTGCGCGAGGCCGTGCGGCGGCCCGCGGAGATCCACGGCGCGAGGGCGTCGCGCAGCGCGGAGGCGTTCTGCTCGTTGAGGTCGACCTCGTAGGACGAGCCGTCGAGGGAGAACGAGACGGTCTCCGAGGCGGTGGAACCGTCGATGTCGTCGACCAGGACGACCTGAACCTTCTGCGCCACAGCATTTCCTTTCACGGGAGGTACCGCGATATTCGCATTCCGGAGAAGCGCGCGTCAATTCCTTCCGTGGCGTTTATGGAAAACGCGGCCTGCGTTTAGGGGTGGAAATCGGCGGTTGATGTTTGCCGCGCGCCGATAATCACCACCCTTTACGCCTCCTGGCGCTGCTCCCCCGAGCCGGCCGCCGCATCGTCCCCCGCATCGCCGCTGGTAGCGGGCTGCTCGGGCGCGCCCGCCGGGCCGGACGTGGACGCGGCCTCGCGGGCCGCCTCCTCGGCGTCGGCCTTAGCGAGAGCGGCGCGCTCATTTCGGTCGGCGCGGATGACCGCGCGCATCGCGAACCAGAAGATCAGGCCCACCCCGATCGACGGGATGATGCCGATCGCGACGGCCTGCCAGGTCTCCATCCCGGTCCCCTCAGTCCTCGGTGGGCTTGACGAGCGGGAAGAGGATGGTCTCGCGGATGCCGAGGCCGGTGAGCGCCATGAGCAGGCGGTCGATGCCCATGCCCATGCCGCCGCTCGGGGGCATCGCGTACTCCATGGCGGTGAGGAAGTCCTCGTCGAGCTGCATCGCCTCGTCGTCGCCCTGCGCGGCCATGCGGGCCTGCTGCTCGAAGCGCTCGCGCTGGATGACGGGGTCGACCAGCTCGGAGTAGGCGGTCGCGAGCTCGAAGCCGCGGATGTAGAGGTCCCACTTCTCGACGATGCCGGCCTTGGTGCGGTGGTCGCGCGTGAGCGGGCTGGTCTCGACCGGGAAGTCGCGGACGAAGGTGGGCAGGTAGAGCGAGTCGCCGACGTGGTGCTCCCACAGCTCCTCGACCAGCTTGCCGTGGTTGACGCGCTTGGGGTCGACCGAGATCTCGAAGCGGTCGCACAGCGCCTCGAGGTGCGCGAGCGGCGTCTCGGGGGTGATCTCCTCGCCGAGGGCGTCGGAGAGCGAGCCGTACATGGTGATCTCGGTCCAGTCGCCCGAGAGGTCGTAGTCCGAGCCGTCCGCGAGGGTGACGACCTGGGTGCCGAAGATGTCGTCGGCGGCGCCCTGGACGAGGCTCTTGGTGAGCTCGGCCATCGTGTCGTAGGTGCCGTACGCCTCGTAGGCCTCGAGCATGGAGAACTCGGGGCTGTGCGAGCTGTCCGCGCCCTCGTTGCGGAAGTTGCGGTTGATCTCGAAGACCTTCTCGATGCCGCCCACGGCCGCGCGCTTGAGGAACAGCTCGGGCGCGATGCGCATGTAGAGGTCGATGTCGTACGCGTTCATGTGCGTGACGAACGGGCGCGCGGCGGCGCCGCCGGGCTGCGTCTGGAGCATCGGGGTCTCGACCTCGATGTAGCCGCGGTTGTCGAGGCTCTCGCGGAGGCTGCGGTTGAGCTTGGCGCGGTTGCGGACGGTCTCGCGCGCGAGCGGGCGGGCGATGAGGTCGACGTAGCGCTGGCGCACGCGGGTGTCCTCGGCGAGGTCCTTGTGCAGCGTCGGCAGCGGGCGGAGCGCCTTGGCGGCGACGGCCCACTCGGAGGCGAAGACGGACACCTCGCCGCGGCGCGACTTGATGGCACGGCCCTTGGCGAAGAGGTGGTCGCCCAGGTCGACGGTGCTCTTGAAGGCCGCGAGCGACTCCTCGCCCACCTCGGCGAGCGACAGCATGATCTGGAGGCGCTCGCCGGCGCCGTCCTGGATCGACGCGAAGCAGAGCTTGCCGGTGTTGCGGATGAACACCACGCGGCCGGCGACGCCGACCACGTCCTGCGTCTCCTCGCCGTCCTCGAGGCCCGCGTAGGACGCCTTGACGTCGGCGATCTCGTGCGTCTTGTCGACGGTGGCCGGGTAGGCCTCGCCGCCGTCCGCGATGAGGCGGTCGCGCTTCTCGCGGCGCACGCGCATCTGCTCGGGGACGTCGTCCGTGGTCTCGGGGGCGGGCGCGGTCTGCTCAGTCACGGGGAAGATTCTACGTGGCGTGCCGCGGGACCCGCCCCGCCCGAGCACCTCTCCACGCACCCTCCGCCGAATCGGCCCCGAAGGCACCGAGATCAGGGCTGAGCGGCCTCGTCGCACGCCCTCCGCGTGGAGCAGTGCCTCACGTGCGTGGATAGGTGCTCGGGGCTAGCTCAGGTCGAGGCCCAGGTCGACGATCGGGCTCGAGTGCGTGAGCGCGCCGACCGACATGAAGTCGACGCCCGTCTCGGCCACGTCGCGCACGTTCGCCAGGGTCAACCCGCCGGTCGCCTCGAGCCACACCTTGCCGGTGCCGCCCAGCCCCTGCTCGCCGGCACGGACCTGCTCCACCAGCGCGCGCATCGTCGCCGGGGGCATGTTGTCGAGCATGAGGAACCGGGCGCCGGCCGCGATCGCCTCGGCCCCCTGGGCGGCGTCCTCGACCTCCACCTGGACGGGGACGTCGGGGAAGTGCTCGCCGATGCGGGCGATCGCCGCCACCACCGAGCCGGCCGCGACGATGTGGTTGTCCTTCACCATCGCGCAGTCGAAGAGCCCCATCCGCTTGTTGACGCCGCCGCCCATGCGGACCGCGTACTTCTCGAGCGCGCGCAGGCCCGGCGTGGTCTTGCGCGTGTCGAGGACCTTGGCGGGGGTGCCCGCGAGCGCGTCGGCCCAGCGGCGCGTGTGGGTCGCGACTCCCGAGGCGCGGGACATGAGGTTGAGGAGGGTGCGCTCGGCGATGAGGACCACGTGGCCGGGGCCCTCGAGGCGCGCGATCACGGCGCCGGGCGCGAGCAGGTCGCCGTCCGCGGCCTCCACGGCGACCGTCGGGGCCGGGAGGCCGAGGCGCTCGGCGACCTGACGCATCGTCTCCCCGATCGCGTCGACACCGGCGAGGACGCACTCCTCGCGCGTGGCGACGACGCCGCTGACACGTGCGGAGGCCGGGATCGTGGACTGGGTGGTGACGTCGCGGCCGGGGGCGGCGCCGAGGTCCTCGTCGAGCGCGGTGCGGACCATGCGCGCGAGGGCGTCGGCGTCGAGCGGCGCGTCCTGCGGCAGCTCCTCGGGATGCGGCGTGGAGGTCATGGGGCAATCGTGGCACGCGCGGGTTGCCGCGGGTCTACCGCGGCGGCGTCCACCCTGGCAGACTCCCTCCATGCTCGCCCTCGTCGTGACCGCCGTCGGGTTCTACGTCCTCTACTGGGTGGTGCGCGCCGCCGTGCGCGACGGGCTGCGCGACGCCGACCGGCTCGCGAACGGCGAGAAGCGGTAGGGCGTCTCTCGGCTCGGCGCCGCGGCCACGGATCGCTCCGGGACGGGAGGCCTGGCCGACATATACCCCCACGGGGTATCCTGTGACCCTGTCGCCCGCAAGCCCCGAGGAGGACGCGATGGCCGAGATTCACCTGAGCCCCGAGGACATGGACCCCGTGGTCAAGCGCCTGCGCCGTGCGCACGGCCAGCTCGCGGGTGTGCTGAAGATGATCGAGGACGGCCGCGAGTGCGCCGACGTCGTCACCCAGCTCGCCGCGGTCTCCAAGGCGATCGACCGCGCCGGCTTCTCGATGATCGCGACCGGTCTCGAGCAGTGCGTCAACGCCGGCGAGGACGCCGCGGACGCCAAGGAGCGCCTCCAGAAGATGTTCATGTCGCTGGCCTGAGCCGGCGTCGCCGAAGCGCGCCTTGCTCCCGTCCGGGAGTGGGGCGCGCTTCGCTTTTCCCGGCCGGACCAGGGGCTTCGCAGTCCAGGGACCTTGGTCGGAATATACCCCCGGGGGGTATCTGTTACGGTGGTCGCACTCTCCTAGATGGACCCTGATGGAAGGACCTCACATGCGAATCCTGGTGATCGGCGGTGTCGCCGGCGGCATGAGCGCCGCAGCCCGCGCCCGCAGGCTCGACGAGCACGCGGAGATCATCGTGTTCGAGAAGGGCCGATACGTGTCCTTCGCGAACTGCGGGCTCCCGTACCACGTGGGCGGCGAGATCGAGCAGGACTCCTACCTGCTGCTCCACTCCCCCGAGTCCCTCAAGGCCGAGCTCGACCTCGACGTGCGCATCGAGCACGAGGTCATCGGGATCGACCGCGACGCGCAGACCGTGCTGGTCGCGACGCCCGAGGGCACCGAGACCTTCGAGTACGACGCGCTCGTGCTCTCCCCCGGCGCCGACGCGATCGTGCCGCCGATCCCCGGCGTCGACCTCCCCGAGGTCACCCACCTCCGCACCGTCGACGAGGCGCGCGAGCTCGCCGGCCGCACCGCGAACGCCAAGCGCGCGGTCGTCATGGGCGCCGGCTTCATCGGCCTCGAGACCGCCGAGGCCTTCCGCCACCGCGGCCTCGAGGTGACGCTCGTCGAGCTCGCCCCGCAGGTGCTCCCGCCGCTCGCGCCCGAGATGAGCGCGCTCGTCGAGAAGGAGCTCACCTCGCACGGCGTCGACGTCCGCGCCGGAGTCGCCGCGACCGGCATCCGCGCGGGCGGGGACGATGCGGCGGTCACCGTGACGCTCGGCGACGGCACCGAGGTGCCCGCCGACATCGTCGTGATGTCCGTGGGCGTGCGCCCCAACACCGCGCTCGCCGGAGAGGCGGGCCTCGAGCTCACCGACCGCGGCGCGATCGTGGTCGACGAGTTCCAGCAGACCTCCGACGCCCACATCTGGGCCGCCGGCGACGCGATCGCCGTCCGCCACGGCGTGACCGGCCAGGTGGGCCCGGTCCCGCTCGCGGGTCCGGCCAACCGTCAGGGCCGCCGCGCCGCGGACTCGATCATGGGCCGTTCCGACAAGGCGCAGCCGGTGCTCGGCACCGCGATCGTCCGCACGTTCGGCCTCACCGCCGCGACAACGGGCGCCTCGCCCCGCATGCTCGACCAGGCGGGCATCGAGTACTTCGTGGTCCACACGCACCCCGCGAACCACGCCGGCTACTACCCCGGCTCCCAGGTGCTGCACCTCATGGGCGTGTTCTCGCCCGAGGGCAAGCTCCTCGGCGCCCAGGCCGTGGGACCGGACGGCGCCGACAAGCGCATCGACGTGCTCGCGACGGCGCTGCGGGCGGGCTTCTCTGCCGACGACATCGCTGAGCTCGAGCTCGCATATGCACCCCCGTTCGGCTCGGCCAAGGACCCCGTCAACATGCTGGGCTTCCTCGCCCAGAACGTGGTGAACGGGACCACCAAGGTGTGGACGGTGGGCGAACTCGACTGGGCTCGGGACAACGCCCTGATCCTCGACGTCCGGTCGGAGCGCGAGTACGCCATGGGCCACCTGCCCGAGGCGGTCAACCTCCCGCACACCCACATCCGCGAGTACATCGAGGGCGTCAAGCAGATCGCGGCCGGTCGCCCGGTCCGCGTGCTGTGCGCCTCGGGCGTGCGCTCGTACTACGCGCACCGCGTGCTGGCGCAGCACGGCCTCGACTCGGCTACGCTCGACGGCGGCATGTTCACGCTCGTCGACGCGGTCCCGGGCCTCGAGCTCGCGACGGGCGCGTTCCAGCCCGCCTGATCTCCCACCCTCGAAGCCCCTCGCCTCCCCGTCGGAGGCGGGGGGTTTCGTCGTCCTCTCGCTATTTATGCAGAAGCGGACATCGACGGCGGCGGGGCCGCGGCGAGCACCGGGCGCCGGGCGCCGGGCGCCGTGAACCTCGAGGCGGCGGCACGGGTGTCGCAACATGCATGAATAGCGGGAGCATCGCGCACCCACACCTGCCCTCGGACGCCTTGCGGGCGCGGAGGCGTCGCTCAGTTCCCCGTAGGAGTGACAAACCTTCCAGAACCGTCGCTTAGTTCCCCGCAGCGAGGCGGGCGTGGGGCCGGTCGGGGTGGGCGGCGCCTACTCCACCAGGTCGAGCGGCGCCTTCATGAAGTCGATCTCGCCGTCCGGGTCGAGCCGCGCGGCCAGGCGCACCGCCCACTCCGGGTCCGTGTCCGGGAAGTCCGCGCGCTGGTGCCCACCGCGCGACTCCTCGCGCAGCAGCGCCGCCTGGCACAGCACCGACGCCGCGGCGACGATGTTCGTCGTCTCCCACTCCGCGGTCTGAGGGACGACCTCGGCCGCCGGCTCCGTATGGAAGCGGGCGCGGATGCGATCGAGCCGTGCCACCGCATCGTCCAGGCCGTCGCCGTCGCGGACCGGGCCGGCGCCCTCGTGCGCGATCGCCTGGACGCGGGGGCGCATCGTCGCCGGGACGAGCGCCGACTCGCCGGAGCGCTCGACGGGCTCGAGCTGCTCGAGCACGCCGTCCGCGACCATGGCGGCGGCGTCGCGCGCGGCGCGGCGCGCGAAGACGAGGCCCTCGAGCAGCGAGTTCGAGGCGAGGCGGTTGGCCCCGTGAACGCCGGTGCAGGCCGCCTCGCCGATCGCGTAGAGGCCGCGCTGGGTGGAGCGGCCGTGGAGGTCGGTGAGGATGCCGCCGGAGTGGAAGTGCTGGGCGGGCGCGACTGGGATGAGGTCGTGCGCCATGTCGAGGCCGTGCTCCTTGAGCGACGCCCAGATCGACGGGAAGCGGCGCTTGAGGAAGTCGCGCTCGAGGTGGCGGCAGTCGAGGAAGACGGAGTCGGACTCCTCCTCGCGCATCTGCTCGACGATGGTACGGCTCACCACGTCGCGCGGCGCGAGCTCGGCCATCGGGTGCGTGCCCACCATGAAGCGCTCGCCCGCGCCGTTGAGCAGGTACGCGCCCTCGCCGCGGACCGCCTCGGAGATCAGCGGCAGCTGGCCGCGAGCGTTGGCGCCCTGCCACAGGACGGTCGGGTGGAACTGGACGTACTCGACGTCGGCGACCGCGGCGCCCGCGCGCAGGCCCACGGCGAGGCCGTCGCCGGTGGACGATGCGGGATTCGTCGAGGAGCGGAACACCTGGCCGATGCCGCCGGTCGCCATGACGACGGCCTTCGCGAGCGCGGCGCCGACGCCGTCGCGCGAGCCCTCGCCGATGATGTGGATGGTCGCGCCGCAGACGGGGCCGGGGCGTCCGTCTGCGTCGGGTGCGGCGGTGAGGAGGTCGACCACCATGGCGTGCTCGATGACCTCGATGCCCGGGTCGTTGCGGACGGCCTCGAGCTGCTCGATGAGGGCACGGGAGATCTCGGCGCCCGTGGCGTCGCCGCCGGCGTGGACGATGCGGTCGCGGTGGTGGCCGCCCTCGCGGGTGAGCGTGAGGCCGCCGTCGGGGCCGGTGTCGAACTGCGCGCCGCGGCGCAGGAGCTTGCGGACCGAGTGCGGACCCTCGGTGACGAGGACGCGCACGGCCTCCTCGGAGCACAGGCCGACGCCCGCGACGAGGGTGTCCTCGAGGTGCTCCTCGGGGGTGTCCTCGGGGTCGAGCGCGGCCGCGATGCCGCCCTGCGCCCACACGGTCGAGCCCGACGAGAGCTCGCCCTTCGTCACCACGAGCACCCGGTCGACGCGCTCGCGCAGGTCCAGCGCCGTGGTGAGGCCGGCGATGCCCGAGCCGACCACGATGACGTCGGTCTCGATGGTCCAGCCGGGCGGGGGCGCGGCGAGGCTGCGCACGAAGGCGGTCATGAACGTCAGGTTACCGGCGCATAGTCCCGGCCCGGATCCATGCACCCCTCCACGCGACGAGGCACCGAACGCGCCGATTCGGCGCCTTTTCCGTGCGTTCGAGGCGCTTTCTGGTGGAGGAGTGCCCCGGTGGCGTGGAGAGGTGAACGCAGGGTGCTCAGCGCGCGGGGTGGTAGGCGTCCCAGCCCTGGGAGTGGAACTCGTGGACCGGCAGGCCCGACGGCTCCAACCCGACCGCGGAGTCCGGGACCAGACCCGGCTCGTCGGAGAGCTCGACCACGCGGTTGGACCCGTCGACGAACACGACGTGCGGCTCGAAGGTCCGGGCCTCGGCGTCGGCGAGCATGCCGTAGCCGATGATGATGACGATGTCGCCCTCGTGGACCAGGTGCGCGGCGGCGCCGTTGATGCATAGCACGCCCGAGCCGCTCTCGCCGGGGATCGCGTAGGTGGTGAGGCGCGCGCCGTTGGTGACGTCGACGATGTCGACCTGCTGGCCCGGCAGCAGGTCCGCCGCCTCCATGAGGTCGACGTCGATGGTGACGGAGCCGACGTAGTGCAGGTCCGCCTGGGTGACGGTCGCGCGATGGATCTTGGAGATCATCATCGGGCGCTGGAGCGAGGTCATGAGGGTTCCTTCCGCGGCCGCGGACCCGCCCGCCTAGCCCAGCGGGCGCCCGATCCGCGTCACCACGTTGTCGATGAGCCGGGTCTCGCCCACGCGGGCGGCCACGGCGATCACTGCCTCTCCACGGTAGTCCCCCTCGAGGCCCTCGGCGGACACGGGGTCGAGCGCCGCGAGGTACTCGACCTCCACCTCGGGCTCGCGGGCGAGCGCGGCGTTGCCGGCCGCGAGCGCCTCGTCGAGGTCGGCGCCGGTCCGGGCCGCCGCATCGGCCGCCATGACGGCCTCGGAGAGGATGAGTGCCCGCGCGCGCTCCTCGCCGGAGAGGAAGACGTTGCGCGAGGACAGCGCGAGGCCGTCGACGTCGCGCACCGTGGGCACGGCGACGATGTCGACGCCCATCGCGAGGTCGCGCACCATGGTCCGCACCGCGATGAGCTGCTGCGCGTCCTTCTGCCCGAAGAACGCGAGGTCCGGCTGCGTGAGGTGGAGCAGCTTGCACACGACGGTGAGCACGCCGTCGAGGTGGCCGGGACGATGCGCGCCCTCGAAGACCTCGCCGATCCGCCCCGCGTTGACGGTCACCACGGGCAGGCCGGTCGGGTAGACCTCGTCGACCGAGGGCGCGAAGACCACGTCGACGCCGAGCGGCTCGAGCAGCGCGCAGTCCTCGTCGAGGGTGCGGGGATAGGTGTCGAGGTCGTCGGGGTCCTCGAACTGGAGGGGGTTGACGAAGATGGAGACGACGACCTCGTCGGCGGCCTCGCGCGCGGCGCGCACGAGCGCGAGGTGGCCCTCGTGGAGCGCGCCCATCGTCATGACGACGGCGCGGCTGGGGCGGTCGCCCGAGCGCCGGGCGGGCCGGGTGGTCGTCCCGCGCAGCTCGTTCGCGGTGTGGACGATGCGCATCAGTCCCCCATCCCTTCCGTTCCGAGCGTCGCGATGAGGTCGGCGTACTGGGCGGGGCCGATGCGGCCGCCGCTGAGAGCCAGGTCGGCCGTCGCGCGCGCCATGGCACGATACGCGAACAGGGCCTCCGGCTGCCCATCGAGGGCGCGGATGTGGGCGGCGACCGTGCCCGCGTCGCCGCGCACGACCGGCCCGGTGAGGGTCGACACGGCGCCCGGGGCGTCCCGCAGCGCGCCGTCGACGGACGCGTGGATGAGCGGCCCGAGCACCCGCGCGGGCTCCTCGATGCCGATGCGCGACAGCACCTGGCTGGCCTGCGCGACCGCGGTGACCACGTGGTTCGCGCCGTGCACGAGGGCCGCGTGGTAGAGCGGCCGGTCCCACTCCTCGATGACGACGGGCTCGCCGCCCATCTCCACCACGAGCGCCTGCGCGATGGGCAGCATCCCGGGCGGCGCGGTGACGGCGAAGACCGTGTCGTGCAGCCGCGCGCGGTCGAGCGAGGTGCCGGTGAAGGTCATCGCGGGGTGGATCGCGAGGGGCACGATGCCGGGGGTCGCGTGCTCGGACAGCACGTCGATCCCGTGCCTGCCGGACGTGTGCACGACGAGCTGCCCGGGCCGCCAGGCCTCGACCTTGGCGAGGCCGGCCGCGACGGGGCCGATCGCATCGTCCGGCACGGTGAGCAGGACGAGCTCGGCGGCGCGGACCACCTCGTCGGGGTCGGCGATGGGGACGCCGGGAAGCATCGCCTCGATGCGCGCGAGGGTCGCGTCGGAGACGCCCGACGCGGCGACGATGTCGTGGCCGGCCTCGCGCAGCGCGGCCGCGAGGACCGCGCCCACCTTGCCCGCGCCGACCACGCCGATGCGCAGCCGGCCCGGCCGGCGCGTGTTGCCGTTGACCGCGTGCCCGCGGACGTCACTCATCGGAGGCTCCCGTCTCGAGGCCGACGGCGCTCATCCACTGCTCGGGGGTCTGCCGGCGGCGGCCCTCGCGCGCCCGGGCGGCCTGCGCGTCGAGCAGCTCGATCGCATCGTCCACCGCGAGGTGCGCCGCGACCGGGGTGACGGGGCCCTGCGTGGAGTGCACGACGACGTTCGCGAGGCCGAGCGCGCGGCGGATCGGGCCCTGGGTGAGGCCGAGGGACTGGGTGCGCTCGTGCGGCACGACGAAGAGCTCGCGCTCCCAGCGGCCGCGGCGGATGAGCAGCGCGCGGTCGGTGGCGCGGACGCCGCGGAAGCGCCACTGCAAGGGGTCGACGCGGCGGGCGGCCTCGGGGCTGGCGGTGAAGCCGCCGTCGGCGCCGTGGCCGTGGAGCGCGTGGCCGAGGGTGCCGTACGGGTCGGGGTCGCCGAGGTCCGGCAGGACCAGCCACACCGCGCGGATGGCCTCCTCGCGCGTCGCGACCGGGTGGAGGACGGAGACGGACTCCTGGTCCTCGCCGTAGCCTGCGACGTTGATGGTGATGCGCCACCAGTCCTGGCCGCGCCAGAGGAAGGGCTGGTAGAGGCGGATCGCCTGGACGCGGCCCGGCGGGACGGTCTGCCGGCGGGTCTCGGTGAGGCCGTGGCGCAGGCGCAGCCCGTCCGCGGAGATGCCGGCGGTGAAGCCGAAGCCGCCGTTGAGGCGCGTCCAGAAGAAGCCGAGCAGACCGGCGAGCGCCGTCACGATCGCGACGAGGCTGGTGCCGATGGCCGCGCCGACCGCCGCCACGACGTCGACCCGGAAGACGAAGAACGCGATGAGCCCCACGAACGGGAGCGTGAGCAGGAAGAACGTGGCGCCCGACAGCACGATCGACAGCAGCAGTCGCTTGAGCGGGAGCGTGTAGACCTCGCGCTCCTCGGCGGCGGCGACGGCGGTGCGGACCCGCTCGGTGCCGGACAGGACCGCCTCGGGGTTGGAGAGCGCGCCGGCGCGTGCGGCGAGGTGGCCGCGGATTCCGGACGATGCGGTGGTGTCGGCGGTGGTCGCGTCGGGGGCGGCGGTGGGCGCGGTGGTGCCCGCCGCATCGTCCCCCGTCGCCTTCTCCTCCTTGACGCCGGCGGCGAGGGCGAGGATCTCGTTGCGGAGGGCCTCGGCATCGCCGAGGCGGAGGAACTTGAGCTCGACACCGGACTTCTGGCCGCCCGCGACCTGCACGTTGATGGCCGCGAAGCCGAAGAGGCGCGCGAGCAGCGGCTGCACCACGTCGACGGCCTGGAGGCGGTCGAGGCGGGCCTGGCGCTGCTGGCGGGTGACGATGCCCTGGCGGAGGTAGACCGCGTCGTCGCCGATCCGGTACTCGGTGCGGCGCCACTGCCAGAACGAGATGCCGATGGTGGCGGCGAAGGCGAGGAGGGCCGCGAGGACCAGCCACAGGAACGGGAACTGGTCGAAGAAGGCGAGCGAGTTGTCGTCGCCGCCGTCGACCCACGCGGGCAGCTGGTTGTGGATCCAGTACGCGAGGATGAGGCCGAGGAACACCCAGCCGCCCAGCAGGGGCGAGACCGGGTGGAGGCGGGTCCACTCGCGTGGTGCGTGGTAGACGTAGCCGGTCGTGTCGTTCATGGTGGCGCGCGCGTCCCTCAGAGCCCCGCGAGGCGGGCCTCGCCCCGGGTGGTGAGGCGGTCGCGGAGGCGGTCGGCCTCGGAGGCGGGGACGCCGGAGATCGAGGCGTCGGTGCCGGGCGAGGCGGTGTGGAGCTGGACCTTGGCGATGCCGAGCGCGCGCTCGAGCGGGCCTGCCTTGACGTCGACGAACTGCATGCGGCCGTACGGCACGACCGTCACCGAGCGGAACATGCGGCCGCGGCGCACGAGGAGGTCCTCCTCGTCCTCGGCCCACGCATGCGCGGTCACCTGGCGGACGATCAGCCAGCTGCCCCAGCCTCCGAGCAGCAGCGCGGCCGCGGGGACCAGGAGGAGGAGCGGCGCGCCGGTGAGGAGCGAGGCGACCAGGCCGCCCAGGATGAGGATGCCCAGCCAGATCCACATCGTCACCAGGCGGGCGGTGATGAGCTTGCGCGAGACGAAATTCCACGGAGCGGCGGCGTTGTCGTACCAGGACATGCCTCCAGTCTGCCAGGGTCCGGCTCGCGCGTGGACGGCCGCTCCGGGGTTTCGCCCTCCCACCCGCCCCCTCCCGCAATGGGTGCATGGTTGTCGGTCTGCGGAGGTCTCTGCCTCGCATGGGTAGACGCTTGTCGCTGCGGGGCTAGGAGGATCGCGGAGCGGGAGGCGAGGGGCTGCCGCGTGTGACCCGCACCGACCGACACTGGTCTACCCATGGCGCGCAGCAACCCCGGGAAAGCGACCACCATCTACCCAATTCGCGAGAGCGGCGGCGGGGCGGACGCTCAGGCCGGCGCCTTGCCGCCTTCGTTGTCGTCGGAGGAGTCGTCCTTGCACCAGTGCTCGGCCAGCAGCGCCGCCACCACGAGCACGATCCCGCCGACCGCCGCGATGAACGCCGAGATCGCGACCTCGCGGCGGGGGCTGTGCGACCACTCGACCGCGATCGCGAGGCCGTAGCCGCCGAACGCGCCCGTGATGATCGCGCCCGTGTACGCGGCCGCCTGCGCGAACACCGCGGTGCGGGCGGCACGCAGGCCGCTCAGGCCCGGGTTCTTGCCGCGCCTGTACTGGCGCACCGTCCAGCCGAGCCACACCACCACCACCCCGACCGCGACCGCGATCGCGAGGACTGTCCACGGCACCGACAGCGGCGAGGCGCCCGAGTTCACCGCGGTGCGCGACACGCCCCACGCGACCACGCCCATGATCGCCGCGAGCACCAGCAGGCGGATGCGGCTCAGCGGCTCCATGCGGCGCTCCGGCGGGACGGGGTCACGGCTGCGCGGGCGCGGCGTCCTGCTGCGGCCACCGCTCCTGGACCAGCTGGACGCCCTCGTCGCCGATCGCGTCGGCGAGGTCGCCCACGCGTCCCGCGCCGGGGATCTCGTAGTTGGGCGCGACTGTCGCCCACGGCTTGAGCACGAACGCGCGCGAGGTGGCGCGCGGGTGCGGGACCACCAGGTCGTCGGCGTCGATGGTGAGGTCGCCGTACGCGACGATGTCGAGGTCGAGCGTGCGGGGCCCGTTCTCCTCGTGCCGCTCGCGACCGTGCAGCACCTCGACGCCCTGGCACGCGGCCAGCAGCTCGCGCGGCGCGAGCGCGGTCATGATCTCGACGACGGCGTTGAGGAAATCGTCCTGCTCGGGACCGCCCACAGGGGTGGTCTTGAACAGGGACGACGCGCGCTGGACCATGATCCCGGGGATCTTGTGCAGCTCCCACAGCGCCTCGCGGAAGGTGGTGTCGACGTCGCCGATGTTGCCGCCGAGCGCGAGGTACGCGACCACCGGCTGGAGCGGCGGGTTGTCGGCGGGGTTCTCGGAGTGCACGCGCGGCGCGAACGGGTCGCCCGGCATGCCGGCCGAGGAGCCGATGCGCTTGTCCGCCCACAGCGTCCCCGACCGGAGGTCGCGGCGGATCTTCACCATGACGTCGCGGAACTCGACGTGCAGCGGCGCCTGCGGCTTGTGCACCACGACGTCGACGCAGTGGACGCCCTCCATCTCGAGGATCGCGCGCGCGATGTGCTCGGCGACGGTCTCGAGCAGGTCGTTCGGGTCGCCGCCGAGCACCTCGGCGGCGCGGTCGGCGATGTCGGAGTAGTTGACGGTGCGCCCGAGGTCATCCTTGGTCGCGGCGCTCTGCGTCGAGACATGCGCGACCACGTCCGCGAGGAAGAGCTGGCCCGATTCCTTCTCGGGCGTGTACACGCCATGGAAGCCGGTGACCCGGATCCCCTGGACGATGATCTGGTCGAGCTCGACCCCGTCCTTGACATACGGGCTGATCGAAGGCGTCGTCATGCCTGTCATCCTTCCCCTCGTGCGGCGTTCTCCCAAGCCGACACGACGCGGATCGCGTCGACGGCGGCACGTGCGTCGTGCACCCTGACACCCCAGGCACCTGCCCGGGCGGCGAGCGTGGTGACCGCGATGGTGGCGGCCTCGCGGGCGGTCGGGTCGGCGGCGTCCACGCCCGGGCGCGCGATCGCGGCGCCCAGGAAGCGCTTCCGGCTCGCGCCCACCAGGACGCGCCGGCCACCGGCCCACCCGTCCATGTGCGCGAGCAGCGGCCAGTTGGAGTCCGTCACCTTGGAGAAGCCCAGGCCTGGATCGAGGACGATGCGGTCCTCGCCGACGCCGGCGGCGACCAGGGCGTCGACGCGCGCCGCGAGCTCGGCGCCCACCTCGCGCACGACGTCCGCGTACTCGTCCCGGTGGTCCATCTCCGTGGAGTGGGCGCGCCAATGCATGGCGATGAAGTCGACGGCGAGGTCGGCGACGGTGGCGGCCATCGCATCGTCCGCCAGGCCGCCGGAGACGTCGTTGACGATGCTCGCGCCGGCCTCGACGGCGGCGCGCGCGGTGGCGGCGTTCATCGTGTCGATGCTGGTCGCGATGCCGGCCTCGGCGAGGGCGCGGATGACGGGGACGACGCGGCGCTGCTCCTCCTCGACGCTCACGCGCGCGGCGCCGGGTCGGGTGGACTCGCCGCCGACGTCGACGAGGTCTGCGCCGTCCTGGGCGAGCCGGACGCCCCGGGCGATCGCATCGTCCACCTCGGCGAAGAGGCCGCCGTCGGAGAAGGAGTCCGGCGTGACGTTAAGGATGCCCATGACGAGCGTCACGTCGCCTCCCCTACTTGACGGCGATGAGGCTCATGGCCTCCGCGCGGGTCGCGACGTCGCGCATGATGCCGCGGACGGCGGAGGTGACGGTGCGCGAGCCTGGCTTGCGGATGCCGCGCATGGACATGCAGAGGTGCTCGGCCTCGACGACGACGATGACGCCGCGGGCGCCGAGCTCGTCGACCAGCGCATCGGCGATCTGCGTGGTGAGACGCTCCTGCACCTGCGGGCGCTTGGCGAAGACGTCGACGAGGCGTGCGAGCTTCGACAGGCCCGTGATGCGGCCGTCGGGGCCGGGGATGTAGCCGACGTGCGCGACGCCGTGGAAGGGCACGAGGTGGTGCTCGCACATCGAGTACAGCTCGATGTCCTTGACGAGGATCATCTCCTCGTGGCCGAGCTCGAAGACGGCGCTCAGCACGTCCGCGGGGTCCTGGTGGAGCCCCTTGAAGAACTCCTCGTAGGCGCGGGCCACCCGGCTGGGGGTGTCCTTGAGGCCGTCGCGGTCGGGGTCCTCGCCGACGGCGGCGAGGATCTCCCTCACCGCCGCCTCGATGCGGGGCTTGTCTACGGTCACGGCTAGTTGTCCTTGGGCTCGATCAGCTCGGGAGCGGGGACCACGTCGTCGCCCTCGCCCGCCTGGTCGCCCGAGGATACCGCCGCATCGTCCATCCGTACGGGCACCGCGACGGCGTCGCCCTTGGCGGACTCGGGGGCGGCGGCGATCCAGTGGCCGGAGATCCACTCGTCGCGGTTGGCGATCTTCTCGACGGGCGCGAAGATCTCCGCGAGCTCGTTCTCGCCGAGGGTCTCCTTCTCGAGGAGCTCCTCCGCGAGGCGGTCGAGGATGCCGCGGTTCTGGGTGAGCGCGAGGGTGGCCTCGGCCATCGCGTTGTCCATGAGCACGCGGACCTCCTGGTCCACCGTCGCCGCGACGGACTCGGAGAACTCGCGGCCGTGGCCCATGTCGCGGCCCAGGAACACCTCGCCCGAGCTGCCGGACAGGCGCACCGAGCCGATCTTGGTCGACATGCCGTACTCGGTGACCATCTGCTTGGCGATCTCGGTCGCCTGCGAGATGTCGTTGGACGCGCCTGTCGACGGGTCGCCGAAGATGAGCTCCTCCGCGATCCGGCCGCCCATCGCGTACGCGAGGTTGTCGAGCAGCTGGTTGCGGGTCTTGGAGTAGCGGTCCTCCTGCGGCATCACCATCGTGTAGCCGAGGGCGCGTCCGCGCGGGAGGATCGTCACCTTGGTGACGGGGTCCGTGTGGCGCATCGCGGCGGCCACCAGGGCGTGGCCGCCCTCGTGGTAGGCGGTGACGCGCTTGTCGTGGTCGTTCATCACGCGGGTGCGCTTCTGCGGGCCGGCGATGACGCGGTCGATCGCCTCGTCCATCTCGGACGGGCCGATGAGCTGCTTCTCGCGCCTCGCGGTGAGCAGGGCCGCCTCGTTGAGGACGTTCGCGAGGTCCGCGCCGGTGAAGCCGGGGGTGCGGCGCGCGAGGGCGTCGAGGTCGACCTCCGGGGAGATCGGCTTGCCCTTGGCGTGCACCTCGAGGACCTTGACGCGGCCCTTGAGGTCCGGTGCGTCGACGCCGACCTGGCGGTCGAATCGGCCCGGGCGCAGCAGCGCTGGGTCGAGGATGTCGGGGCGGTTGGTCGCCGCGATCATGATGATGTTCGTGTGGATGTCGAAGCCGTCCATCTCGACGAGCATCTGGTTGAGCGTCTGCTCGCGCTCGTCGTGGCCGCCGCCCAGGCCGGCGCCGCGGTGGCGGCCGACCGCGTCGATCTCATCGACGAAGATGATGGCCGGGCTGTTCTTCTTGGCCTGCTCGAAGAGGTCGCGGACGCGGCTCGCGCCCACGCCGACGAACATCTCGACGAAGTCCGAGCCGGAGATCGAGAAGAACGGGACTCCCGCCTCGCCGGCGACGGCGCGCGCGAGCAGGGTCTTGCCGGTGCCGGGCGGGCCGTAGAGCAGGACGCCCTTGGGGATCTTCGCGCCGACGGCCTGGAACTTCGCCGGGTTCTCGAGGAACTCCTCGATCTCCTTGAGCTCCTCGACGGCCTCGTCCACACCGGCGACGTCGTCGAACTTCACGGTCGGCGTGTCGGGCGTCACCATGGACGCCTTCGACTTGCCGAAGCTCATGAGGCGGCCGCCACCGCCGCCCTGCATGTTCGACATGAGGAACCAGAAGAGGCCCACGAGCAGCAGGATCGGCAGGAAGGTGAAGGCGAGCGTGGCCCACACGGAGGTCTGCGGGACCTCGGAGTTGTAGCCCTGGGCCGGGTCGGCGGCCTTGACGGCGTTGACGACCTCCTCGCCCTGCGGGGCGACGTAGAAGAACTCGACGCGGCCGTTGTAGTCGGCCCACTCGTCGGGGACGCCGTCCGGGAAGTCCTCGGGTTCGATCAGGGTGAGCTCGACGCGCTGGTCGCCGTCGACGATCTTCACCTGCTCGGCGACCTTCTGGTCGAGCATCTCGAGGCCGACGGACGTGTCCACCTTCTCGACGCGCGGCGCCAGCAGGCCGGACACCATCCAGCCGACAAGGAGCGCGGCCGCGACATAGAAGAGGATGAGGCGGAGGTTGAGGACGTTCTTCATCGTGTGGTCGACTCTACGCGCTGGGTCTGACAGGAGGTAAAGGTTTCGCTCAGGGCGTTTCCCTCCTGATAGCGGGCACGTATCCACGTGGTTACCTATCCACGCAGGTGAGGCACTCCCCCACCAGCATTCGGGCGTGTCGTCGGCGAGTCGCGCCCCAACGGTCCAGATCTGGGCTCCACGGGCACGGCCGCGTGGGCCAGCCACCGCACCACTTGCAGGAGCGGTCAATAGGCGAGCGCGGCGCGTACGTCGCGGATCACGCGCGGCATCGCGCTCATCACGTCGTCGTAGGTGAAGCGCAGCACCCGGTACCCGGCCGCGACGCATGCGCGATCCCTGCGGCGGTCCTCGACGAACGCGACCGGGTTGTCATGATGCTCGCGACCGTCGGTCTGGACCACGACCTTGTCCTCGACGAGGAGGTCGACGCGGCCCGCATCGGCGATGGGCACCTGCGACCGGACGCGCCATCCCTCGTCGACCAGGCCGACGCGGGTGATCGTCTCGAGCAACGAATCGGCCGCGGGGTCGGCGTGGTCGCGGAGCCACTGCAGGCGCGCCTCGTCCGTGATCTCGAACGCCGCCAGATCACCGATGGTCATGAGCCGCTGGTTGAGCGCCGCGTCGATCGCCACGAGCTGCTGCATCCGGTCCGCACAGACCCCGAGCATGTCGAGCGCGACCGCGACGCGCGCCTCATCGGACACGACCTCCTCGCCGTGGCGGTGCAGCACCACGCCTTTCCGCGGGCGGCGGTCGTCGACCCGCCGCCCACGGTCGCGCGGGACCACCAGGTGGATCGCGCCGTCACGCTCGATCACCGGCAGCTTGAGCGCCTCGCACAGGCTGGTGCAGCACAGCTCGGCCCTGTAGGCGGCGCGCAGGATGTCGGCGCGCGTGGCGTTGGGCAGCGCGTAGCATCCGTACAGAGGGCGGACGATGCGCTGGGTGGCCACCGCTCGTCCGAGCGCCCGGCTCGCGACGCCTGCTTCCTTCAGCTCTCCCAGCCGCGCGGCGCGGCCGAGCGAGTTCAGCGCAGTGACGGGATCCATGGCCCGACGATCGCGCCTCGGGACCTCAGCCGGAAGCCCGATCAGAGCACCCGGGGATAGGCGCGAGCCCACCGACGGTGCGGGGACATCACCCTCGCCGACCGGCGCCGATTACCCCTCCACACCGACCACGCGCCACAGCCGCGCTGAGGCGCCTCCGTACCGCGACACGCCCGAGCCCCGGTGGGAGAGTGACTCACCTGCGTGGATGGGCGCTCGCAGGGCGGGGCTACTTCTCGTAGACCTCGGGCTTGAGCACTGCCACGAACGGGAGCGTGCGGTAGTTCTCTGCGAAGTCGAGGCCGTAGCCGACCACGAAGTCCGGCGGGATGTCGAAGCCGACGTACTTGCACGGCACCTCGACCACCGCGGCCTTGGGCTTGCGCAGCAGCGCCGCCACCTCGACCGAGGCCGCGCCGCGGGTGCGCAGGTTGCCCAGCAGCCACGACAGGGTCACGCCGGTGTCGATGATGTCCTCGACGATCAGCACGTGACGGCCGGTGAGGTCGGCGTCGAGGTCCTTGAGGATCCGCACCACACCCGACGACTTCGTCCCACTCCCATAAGAAGAGACAGCCATCCAGTCCATCTGGACGTGCGGCGGCATGCGGCGCGCGAGGTCCGCCATCACCATGACCGCACCCTTGAGGACGCCCACGAGCAGCAGGTCCTGTCCCTCGTAGTCGCGGCGGATGGCCTCCGCCATCTCGTCGAGCTTGCGCCCGATCGAGTTCTCGGAGACGAGCACCTCGGAGAAGTCGCTCATGTCGTACTGGAAGCTCACGCTGGCCTCTCCTCAGTGTTCGGGGCATCCGGGTGGCTGATGACCAGCCTGCCATATTCGCGCCGGGCCTCGTAGCCGCCCGGGAGCGAGATCGCGCCCTGGCCCTTCCACGCCGTGACGAGCGAATCGAGGGCCGCGACGTGCGTCGCCGTCATGGGAGCGGCGCCGCGGTTCTCGGCGAGCATCTTGAGCATGCGGGTGCGGATCGCGTCGGGCAGGGCGGCAAGCATGTCGCAGCGCCACTCGTCGCTGCGCACCGTCGACGCGGAGCCGCCCATCGCGGAACGGGCCTGGCGATCGAGCTCGTCGGCGTCGGCCTGCAGCAGCGCCGCCGACCGTGCCAGCCCCGACACCACGCCCGGCCCCAGCACCTCCACCAACGACGGCATCACCTTCGTCCGCAGCGCCGACCGCCGCGGCCCGTCCTCGGTGTAGTTGGTCGGGTCGTGCCACGGGTCCAGCTCCAGGGCCTGGCACGCGGCGAGGGTGTCCTTGCGTCGCACGTTGAGGAACGGCCGGACGATGCGCCCGCGCCGGGCGGGGATGCCCGACAACGCCCGTGCGCCGCTCCCCCGCGCGAGGGCGAGCAGGACGGTCTCGGCCTGGTCGTCCATCGTATGGCCGGTGAGCAGCAGGGGCGCGAGCCCACCCTCGGCGTCGATGCGCGCCTCGAGGGCGGCGTAGCGGGCGTCGCGTGCCGCGGCCTCCATGCCGCCCGCGCGGCCCACGGTCACCTTCTCGACGAAGACGGTGTGGATGCCCGCACGCCGGACCTCGTGCGCGGCGCGCTCGGCGACGACGGCGGAGTCGGGCTGCAGCCCGTGGTCGACGATGATCGCGCCGGCGAACAGGCCCTGCTTGCGGGCGACGAAGGCGACGGCGGCGGCGAGGGCCAGCGAGTCGGGCCCGCCGGAGACGGCCACCCAGACGCGGGTGCCGAGCTCGAGATCCCCGAGGGCGTCGCGCACGGCCACCCGGCACGCGGCTACGGCGGGATGAGGTCCCGTCAACGGATTGCCCTCATCCCTCACAACCGCATTCTGCCAGCGCGCCGAGGAGGTCGTCGAACGCGGCCATGGGGTTCGCCTGCCCGTACGGCATGCCGTCGGCGAGCAGCGCGACGGCCAGCGGCCGACCGTCCGCGGTGACGAGCACGCCTGCGATCGCGGTGACGCCCGTGAGCGAGCCGGTCTTCGCGCGCCAGTAGCCGGCGGGCGGCAGGCCGTCGTACCTGGTCTCGACCGTGCCCTCGAGGCCCGCGAGCGGCAGCCAGTCGAGGAGCCCCGACAGCGACGGCTCGTCCTTGGCGGCGAGCAGCGCGCTCGTCATGGTCGCCGGGGAGATCTGGTTGCGGTCGGAGAAGCCGGCGCCGTCGTACAGCTCGAGGCCGGCTGTGGTCACGCCCAGATCCGAGAGCGCCGCGGCGACCGCCTTCGCCTCCCCCGCCGGCGTCGCCCTGTAGCCCGACTCGAGCGCGAGCACCCGCGCCACCTGCTCGGCGACCGTGTTGTCGGACACCGATAGCAGGTGGCGCGCGACCTCGGACAGCGGCGCCGAGTCCACCGACGCCACCTCCACGGCCTTCGCGGTGGACGATGCGTGGCTCACCTCTCCCTGGACGCGCAGCCCGCGCGCCTCGAGGGCCTCGACGAAGAGCTCGCCGGCGTGGAGGGAGGGATCGGAGGCCCGGGCGACGTAGTTGCCCTCGGTGAGGCGGCCGCCGCGGACCGCGAGGCCGGTCACGGGGGCCGCGTATCCCATGGTGAAGGCGTACTCGGGCCATTCCTTGGGCCAGGCGGGACCGGGGAAGTCGGAGTCGTCGACGCGGACCTTGAGGGCGCGCCCGTCCTCTCCAAGGAAGGACAGCACCTGGTCCGCGAGGTCGCCGAGCCCGGCCCAACCCTCGGCGGCGTCCTCGGCATCCTCGACGTCGCCGTGGTGGCCCTCGTCGGCGGCGAGCATGGAGTCGCCGCCCGCGACGAGGGTGAGGGTCCGGGTGGAGCGGTCCCACGTGACGGTGGTCTGCGTGGTGAAGTCGACGCCGAGCTCGGACACCGCCGCGATCGCCGTGACGAGCTTCGTGGTGGAGGCGGGCACCTGGGGGTCGGCGGCGGAGACGTCGGCGTAGACGGTGCCGTCGAGGTAGTCGACGATCGACACGTTGGTCGACGTCCCCGTGCGGTCGTCGGCCCGCAGCGCCTCCGCGAGTTCTTGAACCTCGGAGACCGACGGCCGAGGCGCGTCCGCCGACAAACTAGAAGCCGCATCGTCCACCCCCGGCGAGGCCGCGACGACGGGCGCCTGGGTGATGAAGGGGGCCTGCGGGACGTCGGCCGGCTCGGCCGTGAGGAAGCCCGGGACCACGTCCTGAGCGTCGAGATAGAGGTAGCCGCCGGCGAGCGCCAGCACGCCGACGCTCACGCCTGCGATGATTCTTCGCACCCACGACCTCCGAACATGGGCCACACTAGTACCGAACTCACCAGGCTCATCAGACCCCAAAGGACGCCAGGAATGGAATTCGACGTCACCATCGAGATCCCCAAGGGCTCGCGCAACAAGTACGAGGTGGATCACCACACCGGCCGCATCGTGCTCGACCGCATGCTCTTCACCTCGACGCGCTACCCGGACGACTACGGCTTCATCGACGGCACGCTCGGTGAGGACGGCGACCCGCTGGACGCGCTCGTGCTGCTCGAGGAGCCGACGTTCCCCGGCTGCCAGATCCGCTGCCGCGCGCTCGGCATGTTCCGCATGCGCGACGAGGCCGGCGGCGACGACAAGGTGCTGTGCGTGCCCGTGGGCGACCAGCGTCAGACGTGGCGCCAGGAGCTGACCGACGTGTCGGACTTCCACCGCCTCGAGGTCCAGCACTTCTTCGAGGTCTACAAGGACCTGGAGCCCGGCAAGTCGGTCGAGGGCGCGCACTGGGTGTCGCGCGAGGAGGCCGAGGACGAGATCCGCACGTCGTTCGAGCGCGCCAAGGGCACGCCGTTCGCGAACATGAACCCGCTGCTCCCGCCGAGCAGCCACTGAGTCTTCCTGGGAGGGGCCGGAGCCGAGGGGCTCCGGCCCTTTCTGCATGTCCCCCGCGCCGGGACGGGACGATGCGCGGGTTCCGATCCGCGCGACACTCATCGTCGCGTTTCGCTATTTCAGGATTTCCTCAAACAGCCGAGCGATCGCACGATTCGCAGTCCTCTTTCCAGGGACGATGCGCGGAGCGCTGGTGCTATTTCAGCTCCCGCGGATACACGCGAGACAGAACACGACGCGCGCCGGCGGGCGACCCGGGTGCCGCCGCCTCAGGGGCGGCCGATGAACGGCATCATGTTCGACGTCATCCACGCGTAGAGGCCGCGGACGCCGGCGGGCTTGGAGTAGTTGACCGCCTCCATGACCTGGCCGTTCCCGATGTAGATCGCCACGTGGTAGATCGTCGACGGGTCCGAGGTGTCGGTCGCGTAGAAGACGAGGTCGCCCTCGCGGATCTGCGAGTAGGACAGGTGCGTGGTCGCCTGGTACTGGGTGCGCGACGAGCGCGTGATCCACTGCCCCGCCTCGAGCCACGACACCGACGTGACGCCCGAGCAGTCGTACTTGGGGCCCGAGCCGCCCAGCAGGTACTCCGCGCCGATGAGCGTCTGCGAGTACTCCGCCGCCTTCTTGCCCTGTGCCGCGGTCGAGTTCCAGCTGGTGCCGGGCTGCTCGGGCTTGGGGGTCGAGGTGGTGGTCGGCTTCGGGGTCGACGTGGTGGTCGTGGGCTCGGGCTCGGAGGTCTTCGTCTCCTCCGGCTCGGAGGTCTTGGTGGCCGTCGGCTTGGGCGTCGACGTCTTGGTCGCGCTCGGCTTCGGCGTGGAGGTCTTGGTCGGCGTCGAGGTCGGCCGCGGGCGCGACGCCTCCTCCTCGGCCTTCGCGGCCTCCTCGGCGGCCTTCTGGCGGGCCTCGGCCTCGGCCTGCGCGGCGGCCTGGCGCTCGGCCTCGAGCCCTGCCTGGCGCTCCTCCTCGAGGGCGATCGTGACCCCGCGGAGCTCGGCGAGGCGGGTGACGGCGTCGGCGCGGGTCTCGTTCGCGATCGCGACGGCCTCCTCCGCGTGCGCCTGCGCGTCCTGCGCCTCCGCGTACTTGGCCTGCGCCTCGGCGGCGGCCTCCGCGGCCTCGGTCGCCGCATCGTCCGCGTACGAGCGCATCGTCGAGGCGACGAGCTCGGCGGCCTTGACGCGCTGGACCCACATGTCGGCCTCGTCGGAGCCGCGGGCGAAGGCCTCGGAGCGGGCGATGACCTCGTCGACGGTGTCGGCGCCCACGACCGCGCCGATCTGGCTCATCGAGCCGGAGTCGCGGTAGGCGGCCTGGGCGACGGACGCGAGGTTCTCGCGGGCCTCGGCGAGCTCCTTCTCGGCCTGGCGGGCGCGCTTGTTCGCGGCCTCGAGGGTGTCCTGCGCGGCGTCCGAGGCCTCCTGGGCCTGGATGTAGTCCTCGCCGGCGAGCAGCGCGTTGGCGGTGGCCTTCTCGCGGGCCTCGCCGAGGGCGACGATCGCGTTGTCGAGCTCGTCGATGCCGGCGGCGAGGTCGTTGGCGGCCTTGCGGGCCTCGTCGATCTCGGCCTGGCCGGGGTAGTCCTCGGCGAGGGCACGATGCGTGGGCCCGGCCACGACGACGACGCTCGCCAGCGCGAACATCGCCGCGAGCGCGAGCACCCGCTTGAACCCAGCCGTCACCTTCACCACCCTTGTCACATCTGTCACACGAGTCACGTCCGCACCGATACTAGGCGGGCGCCGTTCATACGTGAAGCCCCCTGTGCCGTATCTCTCACGCGCGCGAGCGCGAGCCGAGCGGCGACGCAGGGGACCCGTACGGGATATCGGCGGGCGGAGCGGGCGCCTTGAGCGAGATTCCCGGCCCCGAACGCCCCGGTCCTCGGTACATTGACCTCGGGGGGAATGGGGACAAAATGGACACACGCGTGCGCGTCCGCAACACGCGGCAGCCGTGGCTGACCCGCGAGTGGGGCGGGATGCCCATGTGGGGCTTCATCGTCCTGATCCTCCTCGCCATCGCGGGCGCCGGCGCGTGGGTCTGGCACGACCGTCAACCCACGCCGGTACGCACCTGGACTCCACCCCCGCCGGCGATCCCTCCGGTGGTCTCCGTGGTCGGCGACTCCTACACCGGGGGCTCGAACATGGACTCCGGCCGCGAGGCGCGCTGGCCCGCGCTGCTCGGTGACGACTACGCGATCACCACCTTCCACGTCGGCGGCAGCGGATACGTGACACCCGCGCAGCAGGACGGCGAGCCGTCGACCTACGTCACCCGCGCCGCCGAGGTGGATCCGGAGTCCGACCTCGTCCTGTTCTTCGGCTCCATCAACGACGTCGGCGCCAGCCCAGAGGACGTCACCGCCGCCGCAGCAGAAGCCGTCGACATCGCGGAGGTGAAGGCTCCGGGAGCGAACATCGTCGTCGTCGGGCCCGCGTCGCCCGAATGGCCCGTGCCGGACGAGCTGATCGAGGTGCGCGACGCCGTCGCGGCCGCCGCGATGGAGGCCCGTGTCGTCTTCATCGACCCCATCGAGTCCGGCTGGTTCGACGGCCGCGCGGGCCTCATCGGCGACGACGGGATCCACCCGAACGACGCCGGCCAGACTTACCTCGCGGGCCACTTCAGCGCGATCCTGCGCGAGTACGCGGACTAGCCGCAGCGCGCACCCGCCCCGAGCCACCCGGCCCCTCGCGCATCGTCCCGTCCAATACGCTGAGCGCCATGGATGACGACGGCATCGAGACCGACGCGCTCGCCGCGGACCAGGGCCCCGGCCCCGGCGCGCCCATCCCCGCGAGCGCCGCGTGGCGGGAGGGCGAGCACCCGGGCCGCCGCCTCTTCTTCGCGCTGGGTGACCTACCTCTCGAAGCCGACCCCCTCGGCACCCTCCCCGACGTCGTCCTCGCCTACGAGACCTGGGGCACCCTCTCCCCCACGAAGGACAACGCCGTCTATGTCGCGCACGCGCTCACGGGCGACAGCCACGTCTTCGGCCCGGCCGAGCCCGGCCACCACACCGGCGGCTGGTGGAACGCGATGGTCGGCCACGGCAAGCCGATCGACCCCGACAAGCACTTCATCGTCTGCGCGAACGTCGTCGGCGGCTGCCAGGGCTCGACCGGCCCGGCAAGCCCGCACCCCGAGGACGGCAGGCCGTGGGGCTCGCGCTTCCCGTACGTGACGATGCGCGACATGGCCCGCGCGGAGATCGCGCTCATGGACCACCTCGAGATCGACCGCTGGCGCCTCATGACCGGGCCGAGCATGGGCGGCATGCGCGCCCTCGAGTGGACGGTCATGGCACCCGAGCGGGTGGGCGCGATCGCACCCGTCGGCTCGACGGGCGCCACCACCGCGGACCAGATCGCCTGGTCGACCGCCCAGGTCGCCGCCATCCAGTCCGACCCCAGGTATCGCGGCGGCGACTACTACGACGCCGCCGACGGCGACGGCCCGCACGTGGGCATGGGCATCGCCCGCATGATCGCGCACACCACGTACCGCAGCGCCGGCGAGCTCAACGAGAGGTTCGACCGCAACTACCAGGGCGAATCGGACCCGCTGGGCCGCGGCGGCCTCTTCGCCGTGCAGTCGTACCTCGAGCACCACGCCCGAAAGCTCGCGCGCCGCTTCGACGCCAACACCTACGTGCGCCTCGCGCAGGCGATCCAGTCGCACGACGTGGGCCGCGGCCGCGGCGGCGTCGAGACCGCCCTCGCGCGCTACACGGATCCGGCGCTCGTCATCGCGATCGACTCGGACCGCCTCTACCCCATGCAGAACTCGCAGCGCCTCGATGCGGCGCTCAGCGGATCCAACGGCATCAAGGTGGTCCACTCCCCCGTGGGTCACGACGGCTTCCTCGTCGAGGCGGCGCAGATGATCGCCTTCATGGACGAGTTCGAGCGCTCCCTCTAACCCTCACGCACGGAACAGAGGCGCACGTATCGTCCGAATTGTGGACTTTTGCGTGACATGTGCCGCGATTCGGGGTTAGCGTGCTGAAGGGGCCACGACACGACGGAGGGGGCGTGCCATGGGGGGACGTGACAAGGTCGTCGATTCGCTGAGGGGCATCGCCTGCATCCTGTTGGTGACGTTGCATGTCGCTCACAATCGGTGGGGGCAGTCGGACTCGCTCGAGTGGTATGCGGATACGTTCATCTACATCCGCATGCCGCTGTTCGCTTTCCTGTCGGGCGTGGTCTACGCCTGGCGCCCGCTCACCAGCGCCGCGGGCTACGGCACCTACATGAGCAAGAAGGTGCGCCGCCTGCTGGTGCCGTACGTGATCTTCGTGCTCGCCATGGGCGTCTTCCAGCTCGTGCTCGGCGACAGCGCCCGCGCGGCCGACCCGTGGAACTGGCTGCTCTACTCGCTCACTCCGTACTGGTTCCTGCTGGCGACGTTCTGGGTCTACGCGGTCATCGCGCTGCTCGACTCGCGCCAGCTGCTCGAGACCAAGACACGCGTGGGCATCCTCTTCGGAGTGCTGCTGGCCGCGAACCTGCTGTTCAACCTGCAGGACACCACCGCGTTCCTGCAGTTCACCAGCGCCGCCTACCTGGGCCTCTTCTTCGTCGCCGGTCTCGCCGCCACCCGATTCGGGTGGAAGGACATCGGGCCGACCGGCGCGTGGATCGTCACGGGCATCACCGTGGTCGCCTTCGCGTACACGCAGCTCGCCGTCAACGGTGTGTGGGCGGTCGCGGACAGCCAGCGTCAGGACCCGCTCGGCATCGTGCTCGGCATCGCGTTCCCGCTCGCCTTCATCGCCTTCGGACTGAAGAACAACTTCCTCGCATGGATCGGCAGCTACTCGTACGGCATCTTCCTCATGCACCCGTTCGCCATCATGGCAACCTCGGGCGCGCTGCAAGTGGCGGGGGTCACCGCCCTGGTGCCGAGCATCATCGTGCTGTCGATCGCTGGCATCTTCGGGCCGATCCTCGGCGTCCTGGTACTGCGGAAGTTCGCGGTCGGCCGCGTGATCATCGGCGAGAGGGCCCGCAAGCCCAAGGCCGTCGCAGCGGCGCCGGCAGCCCCCGCGGCGTAGGGACGATGCGGCGGCGGGCTTGCGCATCCCGCGCGCCTGCCCCTACAGTCGCTCCCATGTTCCGTCGAATGTGCCGCTGACCAGCGCACGTTCGGCGTGCGCCCGTGAGGGCGCCGGCCGCGAACTCCCCCGCTGAGACGGGGAAGTGACCGCAGGCCACACCCTCCACGGGCCCACTCCCACGTGTCGCACCGCATCCCTGTGGGTTGCGGGTCTCGGCGCGCTTGCACGCCCGACGGCCGGTGACACCTGACCCGGGGATGCGGATCAGCCCCCACTGATCACGCAGACACCCCACAGGAGCCACCATGACCACGAACGACTGGGCCTTCGAGACCAAGCAGATTCACGCAGGCCAGACCCCCGACGCCGAGACTGGCGCCCGCGCCCTCCCCATCTACCAGACCACGTCTTTCGTCTTCGAGGACACTAACCAGGCGGCCGCCCGCTTCGCGCTCGGCGAGCTCGGCCCCATCTACACGCGCCTGGGCAACCCCACCACCGAGGCCGTCGAGAACCGCATCGCGGCGCTCGAGGGCGGCGTCGGCGCCCTCCTGGTGAGCAGCGGCTCCGCGGCCAACACCCTCGCGATCCAGAACACCGCCGAGGCCGGCGACCACATCGTCGCCTCGCCGTCGCTTTATGGCGGCACGTACAACCTGTTCCGGCACACGCTGCCGAAGTACGGCATCACCGTGACCTTTGTGACCGACCCCGACGACCCCGAGGCGTGGCGCGACGCCGTCCGCCCCAACACCAAGGCGTTCTTCGGCGAGTCGATCTCCAACCCCAAGCAGGACCTCCTCGACATCGAGGCCGTCGCCGCGGTCGCGCACGAGGCCGGCGTCCCGCTCATCGTCGACAACACGGTCGCGTCGCCCTACCTGATCAACCCGCTGAAGTGGGGCGCGGACATCGTCACCCACTCCGCCACCAAGTACCTGGGCGGCCACGGCACGGCGATCGGCGGCGTCATCGTCGACGGCGGCAGCTTCGACTACGCCCAGCACCCCGACCGCTTCCCGAACTACAACACCCCCGACCCGAGCTACAACGGCCTCGTCTACGCACGCGACCTGGGGGTCGGGAGCCCGTTCGGCGCGAACCTGTCCTTCATCCTCAAGGCGCGCGTGCAGCTCCTGCGCGACACCGGCGCCGCCATCGGCCCGTTCAACGCGTTCCTCATCGCGCAGGGCATCGAGACGCTCAGCCTCCGGGTCGAGCGCCACGTCGAGAACGCCGAGCAGGTCGCCGACTTCCTCGAAGGCCACCCGCAGGTCGAGTCCGTCGCCTACAGCGGCCTCAGCACCAGCCCTTGGAACCACCTGCAGCGCAAGTACGCGCCCCGCGGCGGCGGCGCGGTTCTCGCGTTCGAGATCGAGGGCGGCCGGGAGGCAGGCCAGGCCTTCGTCGACGCGCTCGAGCTCCACAGCCTGGTGGCGAACATCGGCGACGTCCGCTCGCTCGCGATCCACCCCGCCACCACCACGCACTCGCAGCTGACCCCCGAGCAGCAGCGCGACGCCGGCGTCACGCCCGGCCTCGTCCGGCTCGCGGTGGGCATCGAGCACATCGACGACATCCTCGGCGACCTCGGCACCGGCTTCGAGGCCGCGGCGGCCGTGGTCGCGCGGGACGATGCTGCCAGGGACGATGCGGCGCACGCGCAGGCGGTCCCGGCATGACCGACCACGTCGAGACCGCGTGGGACGCGGGCGCCCACCCGACCCGTGCCCAGGAGAGACAGACGCTCGGCCCTATCCCCGCATCGTCCGCCTGGCGCCCGGGCGACCACCCGGGCAGCCGGCGGTTCGTCGACCTGGGGTGGCTGCCGCTCGAGGCGGACCCGCGCGGCGGCATCGACGTCACGCTCGCGTACGAGACGTGGGGCGAGCTCAACGCGGACGCGAGCAACGCGATCTACGTCGCGCACGCGTTCACGGGCGACAGCCACGTGGTGGGCGAGGCGGGCGACGGCCATCTCACGGGCGGCTGGTGGAACGGACTGGTCGGGCCCGGGAAGCCGATCGACACGGACCGGTACTTCGTGGTGAGCGCGAACGTGCTCGGCGGCTGCCAGGGCACCACCGGGCCCGCGCACCCGCACCCCGAGGACGGGCACCCGTGGGGCTCGCAGTTCCCATATGTGACGCTGCACGACATGGTGGTGGCGGAGGCGCGCCTCGCGGACCACCTGGGCATCGACGCGTGGGCGCTGGTGATCGGTCCGTCGATGGGCGGGATGCGCGCGGTCGAGTGGGCTGCGTCGTTCCCCGAGCGGGTGCGGGCGATCGGCGCGATCGGGTCGACCGCTGCGACCACCGCGGACCAGATCGCGTGGCACGCGACCCAGGGCGCCGCCATTCGCTTGGACCCGCACTTCCGGGACGGCGACTACTACGACGCCGCGCCGGGCGAGGGCCCGCACACGGGCCTGGGGATCGCGCGCGCGATCGCGCACACCACGTACCGGTCGGGGCCGGAGCTCAACGCGCGCTTCGACCGCGACGCCCAGGACGGCGACGTGCTGCGCCCGGAGGGGATCTTCGCGGTCGAGTCCTACCTCGACCACCATGCGGACAAGCTCGCGCGGCGCTTCGACGCGAACACGTACCTGCGGATGCTGCACGCGATCAACACCCACGACGTGGGCCGCGGCCGCGGCGGGGTCGAGGCGGCGCTGTCGCGGTACGAAGGTGAGGCGCTGTTGGTCGCGATCGACTCGGACCGGTTATATCCGTTGTCGGACTCGGAGCGCCTCGCCTCCGCGCTCCCCCGCTGCGAGGGCGTGACCCTGCTGCACTCGGACGTGGGGCACGACGGCTTCCTCGTCGAGGGATCCGGGCTGGACGATGCGGTGCGCGGGGTGCTCGCGAAGGTTGAGGCGCGTATGGCGACGCGATAGAGAACTAGACCCGGGCGGGCATCGTCTTCTCGGCCGCGAGCGAGACAGTGCCCGTCCCGGCGCCCGAGTTCCCGAGGAGCGCTGCGCTGACCTTGCGCTTGCCGTTGCTAAGCGCGCTCTGCCAGACAAGCGTGAACGAGGTGGACGCTCCTGAACCCGCGTTCATGCGCGGCCCGGAGTACACGACGTTGACCAACTTCGCGTTTTTGCCCGGAACCCGCGGGAGGATCCAATCTCCGGTAGGCGCGGTGGCTGAGATGAGCGTCGCCGATCCGCGGGGCACGGCGACCGTGACGGTGAAGCCCGTTTCGAGGTAGGACATCGCAGGTCCGGCGCCGATTGCGACCGCGACCTTGGCGCTCACCCCGTCGTTCGCTGCCTTGGACGCGACAAGGTCGAGCGTGACTTCCGGCACGTCCGTGACGCTCGCGGCCGCCGGCGGCGACGCGGTCGCGATCAGGATCGCAGGCGTCACCCACGCGGCACCCTGAATGATGCGCCGGCGCGAGAGGGAACCAGAAGTCGTGGCGGAGTTCTCGAGGGTCATGGGGGGTGACCTGTCTTCCTCAACGGGGCGGCGCCCCTCAGCGAGCACCGCGGAAGGTCAGATTACGGCGTCATCCTAGGAAGAGTACGAATATCGGGCGCCACTCACGGCGCCCATGACTTCCGCGCGTCATGCGCAGGCCGTCGTTCAGGTCACACCGAGCGGGTCGCCTGGGCGGCGGAGACAGAACTTCCGGGCGTCGTGCCGGAGGCATCGAATGTGGCCGTCACGTGAGCTGTAGCACTGGCCGCGACGATGGAGATCCGAATCGCGGTCGTTGCTGAAACGGAGGAGAGCGTGGTCGGGTCCGTGTCGTCGAATCAGCGCACACCATTGTCAACGCCGGTCGCGGGCGTCGCCGCGGTCCTGCCCACGCCGTAGCCTGACACGATCGACGCATCGCTCGCGCCGATCCCGAGCACGCCGTCGTTCATCTTTGTCGCAGCGACGGAGGAGCGAATCTTGACGCCGGATACTGATGCATTCGCTGCGACAGCGTGGGCAACCTCAGAAGCGACCCGCTAGTTCAGTCGTGCGGCGCAAGAACTGCGGGCGCTGCCAGGGCCCAGCGCTCGCGCCAATCCCCGATGGGGGCGACCCCCGCCGCGGTGGATGCATCATGACCAAGCACGGACCAGGCCGGACGCGGCGCCGGCCGCACGAACGCGGTCGAGTCCGTCGGGGACACGATGTCACCGAGGCCCGCCACCGTGACGATCTCACGCGCAAAGTCGCACCACGACCCGGCTCCGCTGGAGGTCCCGTGGTAGATCCCTCGGGGTGCATCGACCTCGAGCAGCGCAACGATGAAGGCCGCCAGGTCGCGCGTCCACGTCGGCTGACCGATCTGGTCATCTACCACCGTGAGCGCACCTCGCTCGGCGCCGGCCTTCGCAATGGTCTTGGGGAAACAGACGCCGTGGGCGCCGTAGAGCCACGCTGTGCGAACGATAAGCGCATCAGCACTGCTCGCCTCAACTGCCTCTTCGCCCGCGGCCTTGGTCCGGCCATAGGCCGACAGCGGCGCGCGCGACGCGTCCTCGGCGTAGGGCTCCGAGGCATCGCCCGCGAACACGTAGTCGGTGGAGACGTGAACGAGACGCGACCCGCGCGCTGCCGCGACCGCGGCGACGTTGCCCGCGCCGAGCCCGTTGATGGCGAGCGCGATTTCCTCGTCCGTTTCCGCGTGGTCGACCGCCGTGTACGCCGCGCAGTTGACGATCACATCGCATTCGGGCACAGCAACCTTGAGAGACGAGAGGTCCGTGATGTCCGCATCTGCACGATCAATCCCAAGAACAGTTGCCCCGTGCTCGGCGACTACCTCGGCGAGATCACGTCCCAGCATCCCGTGTGCTCCCGTGACAACCCAGACCTGTCCGTCGATACGCATGGTCATGAAGTGTAAGGCGCCTAGTACCATGTCGGGGGCAGTCGGCGCCCTGAGGGGGGAAAGTGGAATATAGAGAGTTGAGAGTGCCCGGAGCGTGGGAGATCAACACCCGGCACTTCGGAGATGACCGAGGCGTGTTCCTCGAGTGGTTCAAGGGAGCGCTCTTCGCAGGCGCGTCGGGACACGACTTCACGCTTGCCCAGGCCAACTGCTCGGTCTCGGCCGCAGGTGTGCTTCGCGGGATCCATTACGCCGACGTCCCGCCCGGTCAGGCCAAGTACGTGACGTGCGCGAAGGGCGCGGTGCTCGACGTGGTGGTGGACGTCCGCGTCGGCTCCCCCACCTATGGCCAATGGGACTCGGTGCTCCTCGATGACGTCGACCGCAAGGCGATCTACATCTCCGAGGGCCTCGGCCACGCATTCCTGTCCCTCGAGGACGGCTCGACCGTGATGTATCTGTGCTCCACGCCCTATTCGCCAGAGCGCGAGCACGAGGTGAGCCCGCTCGACCCCGCAATCGGCATCGCATGGCCGACCACTGCGCGCGACGGGAGCCCGCTCACCTACGAACTCTCCGTGAAGGACCAAGCCGCGCCGAGCCTTGCCGACGCTGCCGAGCGTGGCCTACTCCCCGACTTCGCGTCCACCACCAATTGGATCTCCTCGCTGTGAAGCTGCTTGTCACCGGCGGTGCCGGGTTCATCGGCGCCAACTTTGTGCGCCTCACCCTCGACACGCGCCCCGACGTCACCGTGACCGTGTTGGACCTGCTCACGTACGCGGGGAACTCGGCGTCCCTGCCGGACGACCCCCGGGTGACGCTCGTCAAGGGCGACATCGCCGATCCGGAGATGGTCGACACGCTCGTGGCGGAGGCGGACGCGGTGGTGCACTTCGCCGCGGAGTCGCACAACGACAACTCGCTCGACGACCCCTGGCCGTTCGTCCACACAAACCTTCTCGGCACCTACTACCTCATCGAGGCCGCCCGCCGCCGCCAGACGCGCTTCCATCACGTCTCGACCGACGAGGTCTACGGTGACCTGGAACTCGATGACCCCGCGAAGTTCACGCCGGAGACGCCGTACAACCCCTCGTCCCCGTACTCGTCGACCAAGGCCGGTTCGGACCTGCTCGTCCGCGCGTGGGTGCGCTCATTCGGCCTCGAGGCGACTATCTCGAACTGCTCGAACAACTACGGGCCTGCGCAGCACGTCGAGAAATTCATCCCGCGCCAGATCACCAACCTGATCGACGGCGTGAAGCCGAAGCTCTACGGCGCCGGGCTCAACGTCCGCGATTGGATCCACGTCGACGACCACAACCGCGCCGTGTGGGCCATCCTTGAGGGCGGCCGATCCGGCGAGACGTACCTCATCGGTGCCGACGGCGAGGTCGACAACAAGACCGTCGTGGAGACAATCCTCGAGCTGATGGGGCACGAGCCTACCGACTACGAGCACGTCGCCGACCGCCCGGGTCACGACCTCCGCTACGCGATCGATGCGACGAAGCTGCGCGAGGAGCTGGGCTGGGAGCCGATGTACGGCGACTTCCGTTCCGGCCTCGCCGCGACCGTCGATTGGTACCACGAGAACGAGGCATGGTGGCGGGCTCAGAAGCTCGAGACGGAGCTCAAGTACCAGCGCCTCGGGCGCTGACGCACGCGAAGAGACGAGAGAGGGCAGGACAGCGATGAAGGGCATCATCCTCGCCGGAGGCTCCGGCACCCGACTTCACCCCATCACGCTCGGCGTCAGCAAGCAGCTGGTGCCGGTCTACGACAAGCCGATGGTCTACTACCCGCTGTCGACGCTGATCCTCGCGGGGATCGACGACGTGCTCGTGATCACGACCCCGCACGACGCCGAGGCGTTTGAGCGCCTACTGGGCGACGGCTCGCAGTTCGGCATCTCGATCTCATACACCGCGCAGGCCGAGCCGAACGGACTCGCGCAGGCGTTCGTGCTGGGCGCGGACTTCATCGGCGACGACTCCGTCGCGCTCGTGCTGGGCGACAACATCTTCTACGGTGCAGGCCTTGGCAAGCAGCTTTCGCGTTTCGCCGAAATCGATGGCGGCTCGGTCTTCGCGTTCCAGGTCTCTGATCCGACCGCATACGGCGTGGTCGAGTTCGACGAGGCGGGCAAAGCGATCTCGTTCGAGGAGAAGCCGACAGCCCCGCGATCCAACTACGCCGTGCCCGGGCTCTACTTCTACGACAACGACGTGGTCGAAATCGCGCGCAACCTCGCGCCCTCCGCAAGGGGCGAGTACGAGATCACCGACGTCAACAAGGTCTACCTCGAGCGCGGCAAGCTCCAGGTCGAGGTATTGCCCCGCGGCACCGCCTGGCTCGACACCGGCACCTTCGACTCGCTCCTCGAGGCGGCGGAATTCGTCCACACCGTGCAGCACCGCCAGGGGCTGAGCATCGGCTCCCCGGAGGAGGTCGCGTGGCGTCGCGGCTTCCTCACCGACGACGGCCTGCGGTCTGCAGCCGTCAAGTACGCGAAGTCCGGCTACGGCACGTATCTCGCGAGCTTGCTGGACTGACCTCTTTGCAGCGGTCGACGACGTTCTCTCCGAGCCTGGGTCATGGGCGCCGGCATAGGACCCCTCGGCCCGTCGAGGCGAGCTTGCACAGCGAGGCGGGCGACGCCACTCGTGGACGGCCCCAAGCGTGCGAGCACGCTAGAGCCTCCTAGTCAGACGACGCGCTGTGCCGAATGCTCGTGGAGGCGGGAAACGCGCGGGAGTCCGTGAACGAGAGACGGAATCCCAACCGCTGTTGCCTCGCGTTGACCCGCCTGACGAGCACCTCACAACTAGCGGTCACCGCCGCAAACGATTCTAGGCCGACGGGTAGAGCGTCAGCGGACCGATCACGGTGTTGCTCGGACCCCAGGTCGCTCGCAAGGTCACCTTCGTGATCGTGCCGAGGTTGGTGAATGCCCAGGTGAGGGCTGACGCGCCACCGTCGTTGAGCGATCCAGTGAGCTTCATCGAGACTAGCGCGTTCGCAGAATGCTTGGCATTACCCTTGCCTTCGACGTTGTTTTCGATCTGCGTCGACCAGTCATCGCTCGTGTCCTCGCCCGCCACCGGGAAGTACTCGAACTTCTTGTCCGGGTCAGGCACCTTGTTTGTTTCGATCTGAATCTCGAGGGAGTCGACCGCGTAGGCACTCGCGTCGTCGGCACGCTGAACCGTCAGCCCGCCGCTCGCGGCATAGGTCGCGCTAACGGCGGAAACGGTAGGGGCAAACTGCCCCGAGCCGTTCGCCCCGGCCGGCGCCGCCGTGGCGATAAGGATCGCCGGCGTCGCCCACGCGGCACCCTGCACCAATCGACGGCGCGAGATTCCTGCGCTGTCGCTTGTGTTCGTCGACTCGATTGCCATCATTACCCCTCAAGATCGGCATACTCGTCCCTCAACGAGCACTCACGTCGTAGAGAATAACGGCAGAATGCACACGTGACTGCGGTTCTCGACGCACGAAATCGCGACGTCGCGACTCACGAGGCGTGCATCACGGCGTAGCCGAGCATCGCCCCCACGAGCGCGAGCGAAGCGATGATCGCCGAGCCGGGAATCCCGCTGTGTTCACGCAACAGCCAGTTGCGGTGCCCCATCGGCGTATAGGAACGGTGCCGTCTCTTCCGCATGAGTCCCCCCGGACGCTCATCGGTTCATTGGAAGGCTGCCGAGCACAACCCGGGCTGCCAAGGTGCCGCGCGGCGAGGTTCACCCCTCCAGCACAAGGCCCAGCTCCACCAGCTGCGCGACGAATGCCTTCACGTCGACAGCGACGACGTCGCGGGGCGCTTCGTAGGCCTCCGCGAGCTCGTCCGCGATCTTCTCCACGGTGCGCGTACCGTCGACCCGCGTCCAGATCTCGAACGACGAGCCCCTGAACAGGTGCGGCGCCTGCTGTTCCGCCAGATGCCGCAGATTGAGTACAACAGCGACATCGTCGCGGACGATCTCCGCGAGCCCGTCGGCCCGGGCGAGGTTCTCGCTCATCGCGGATCCTCGTTCAGCAACGAACCGTCGGTCACGCCGCTCCGCGCGAGAATGCGGCCCCACAGGACCCGCGGCGTCGCGCGGAATCCGCGACCAACCCGCACCAATCGACCGCGCACGGACGCCGCCCGCCCGAGAGGCGTCTCGGGGTGGGACTTGCGGAACGATGCGTCGGTCGGCCAGATCATCCGCGCCACCAGTCCGGGCCGGTCACGCCATCGCGCGCGAGACACTATCGGGAGCCACTGCGCGAGCATCTCGCCTCGCCCTCCCACGCGCGCTCGCCACGCGTCGAGGGCGGCATCGCGCCCGTGCGGCATCGGCGCGGGGAGCGACGTACCGAGCCGCGCAAGTACCGGCCGCGCGGTGTCGATAGCGCCTGTGGCGATCGCGAGCGCGACAATATCTGCGCGCGCGGCCGCGTCCAACGCGGGGATCACCCGGCTGACGAGACCACGCACCTCTGCCTCGTGCCGCGCGGTCTGCGCGGGCGTGCGCAGCGCGTGAAGCGCGGCCACCAGGAACGCGCCCGCGCGGTCGACCGTGTCGACCTCGAGTCCGGCGAGTATCAACGGCTCGCGGCGCGACCAGAGTTCGTCGAATACCGCTTGGACCGGAGCGAGGAACCCCGGGAACTGCACGTGCGCATCGATGTCGCACGGCCAGCCGTCGTGGATCAAGGCGATCGAATGCGACGCCTTCGGACCGGGCGCATCACCAATCGGGCGCTCATGCCACCCACATCGTCCGAGCGCCCCGATATATGCCGCGAAGCCGTCGGGTGAGATCAGCACGTCTGCGTCGGCGCTCAGCCGTTCGGGACGGAGCCCGTGCAGCGACGCACTCGGTCCCTTCACCACGAGCGCGCGCACAGCTTCCCGACGCGCGACGCCGATCGCGAGCGCATGCGCGAGCGGCACTGCTTCCACCAGGGCAAACGGCGCGCTGTCAGTCACTCTGCCGACTCCAACGTCATCACGCCGCGCGGCACGAGCGCGAGCACGACCTCGCGCGCCATGTCTCCGGCGTCCCCACCCTCCGGCTCACCGAAGGCACACACCAACCGCTCGGCCAGCGCCACCACAGTGATCCCATGTCGCGCCGCCAGGACTGCCTCCGCCGCAAGGGGCGAGAGCAACGTGACGTCGTTGCCTGCGAGCACGAGCATCTCACCGCCGCGCTCGAGTGCGTCGTCCCACGAGGACCGGACCACCGCATCGTCCCGAAGGCGGTAGGCGTCGCTCATCGCGCCCCCTCGAAGAGCGACGGCATGAGCGGGAGCAGGTCGCGCGCCTCGCGGTAGCGGATCCGCACGAGGCCACCAATGGACTCGACCAGGTCCGCGAGCGTGTGGAGCTGCAGCGGCAGGCGGGACAGGTACGACACCTGCTCGGCGAGGAACGCGAGTCCGTGCAGTAGCGGCAGCTCCTCGACCACCGGCAAGGACGGCGCATCCTGTACGCGTTCGACCAGAGCGAGCCGTGCCAGCCGCAGCCGTCCCGGCGGTGGCGGGAGGAGGTCGAGCGATTCGGGCCCCCACTGATCCTTCATCGGTCCGGCGGATTCGAGCACCGAGAGCGGCTTCGGGTACGGAAGCACCGTGCGTCCGACGTCGACCGCGAGGGTCTCGTCGGTGACATACGCGTAGTGCGCGCCGAGCGTGCGCGCGATCGTCGTCTTGCCGGTTCCGGACGGTGCGACAAAGCCCACGACGTCACCCGTGGGCGAGGCGAGCCCTGCGGCGTGGAGCATCACGAGCGAACCGACACGCTGCTCGATCGCGCGCACCGTGATGGCCGGCGAGAGATGGTGCAGTGCACGGTCGACGTCGGGATAGGCGAGCACACCCCGGGCGCGCGCTGCAGTTAGCACTTCGGGATCAGGACCGACCATGACGTCGACCCGCACGTCCGCGTCGCCGCGCTCGACGAGGCAGCGGCTCCAGGCACGCCGCCCCGCGTCGGACAACGCGTCGCCGCCCGCTCCCTCGCAATGCACTGCGACGGTCACGCCGAAAGCGTCGACCAGGAAGGCCCCCTCACCGCCCCCAGGCGGCGCCACGGGTGCAGACGACGTGGGCGCCGTCGCGGCCCAGATGTCAGCGATCCGATCGGCGGCCTCGTTAATCCGGGCACCCACGGCGTGCGCTCGCTCCTCGAGCGACTCCCACGGCGGCAGGTCCCAGTCGGTGGGCACGTCGCGTCCGGTGCGGAGCCGCTCGAGCACGGTGGGATGCTCGTGCAGTGGCGAGGCGAGGCCGAGCCCCTCGTAGAGGCGAGCCACTTCCGACATGGTGAACGAGCGGCCCAGGGTGCGGGGGTGGCGACGCACCAACTCATCACGCTCGTAGCCGGTGCCGACGACGAAGAGGTCCGTCGCCTCGACCATCGCCTCGCTGAGGGAGCGCGCGGCGAAACCCTGCGCGCTGCCGCCGTGCGCCTGGATCACCTCGCGCGCGAGATCCTGCATTGCGACACCGTCGTCGGCGTTCAGCCCGGCCGACGTGATGCGTATGCGGTCGCGGCCTACGCCGCGTGCCCACAGGTGCTTGCGCAGGAGCCGCTCCCCCGCCGCCGAGCGGCCGGTGTTGGTGGCGTCGACGATCAGCACGCGGAACGCGGCGTCCGACTCGCAGGGCATGTCAGGCCCGGGGACGGTCGACTGGCTCGACGATTTCGTCGCAGCCCGGCAGCGACAATGCGTCGTAGTGCTTGCCACGTCGGGCGACGGCATGCTGTGGCGTTGCGGGGACCGATGCGGCGCCGTCGTTCTTCCCGTGCTTCCGGTCATCGCCAGCCGTGTAGTCGTACGCGTAGGCGTCCTTGTGGGCACCCTTGCGCGGCATGGCGTCGACGATGATGCCGAGCGCGCGGCCGTTAACGCGATCGAGGTTCTGCAGCGCGCGGTCGAGCAGGTCGATGGTGGTCTTCCCGGACCGGGCCACCACCAACGCACCGTCGGTACGCGCGGTAAGGACCGCCGCATCGGTCACCGGGATGA
Source organism: Demequina litoralis (assembly GCF_030418455.1). Classification (GTDB taxonomy): domain Bacteria; phylum Actinomycetota; class Actinomycetes; order Actinomycetales; family Demequinaceae; genus Demequina; species Demequina litoralis. The sequence goes on along the minus strand of NZ_JAUHPW010000004.1, from coordinate 48,309 downwards.
GTGGCGGGGTGTCGATGAGAACGATCGCACCGGCAGGGAAGCTGTAGAGCAGTTTGTGCATCGCGTCGGAGGCGAGAAGCTCGGACGGGTTGGGCGGGATGGCGCCAGCGGCCATCACGTAGAAGTGGTCAGTCGAACCGTAGGACTGGAGCACGTCCTGCGCTCGCGCGCGGCCGACGAGGACATCGGTGAGGCCCGCGCCCTCGACGAGGCCGAGGTTCTTCGCCACTGACGGTCGGCGGAGGTCTGCGTCGATGAGCACCACGTCACGGCCGGACTCGGCGATCGCGTCGGCGAGCTTGATGATGCTGGTCGACTTGCCGTCACCGGGAAGGGAGCTCGTCACCACGATCACGCGGGGCGGGTTGTCGACGTCCATGAACTGGAGGTTGGTGCGGACCTGGCGGATCGCTTCGGTCATCGCGAAGTCGGACGGGCCGAGCGCGACGCCGCTTCTGGCGATCGCGTCGTCGAAGGGCAGTGCGCCAAGTACCGGGATGTCGAATTCTCGCTCGACGTCCTCGGGCTTGCGAAGGAGTCGGTCGAGGGTGGCCTTGACGAGTGAGTAGGCGATGCCCAGAGCAAGGCCGACGAGCAGGCCGAGCGCAACGGCGAGATTCACGTTGGGGCTGGAGGGTGCGCCGGGCAGGACAGCGCTGTCGAGGGTTTGAAGGCCGACGACGGACTGCGTGTCGCCATCCTCCGCGCCGGAGTTCTCGATGTCCGCGACGGCCTTCGTCATGCCGGAGATCCAGGCCTCGACGAGATCGCGCGCCTCCTCGGGACTGGACCCGTTGGCAGCGACTCGCAGCACCGCGGTGTCGAGCGGATTGCTGACCGTCACGCGCGAGACGAGCGTGTCCGGGCTCGAGTCGAGTCCGAGGTCCTCGATCGCGTATTCCGCCACCTTGCGTGACTTCGCGATGTCGAGGTAGCTCTTCACGCGCGACTTCGCGTAGTTGTCGCCGACAAGCGCGCTGCCGAGATCCTCGCTTGCACCAGTGGTGATGATCGCGGATCCGGTAGCCGTGTAGACCTTGGACTGGGTGAGCGTCCAACCGAAGGCGGCGGCGCCGCCGAGCGCCGTGATGAGCACGATCGCGACCCAGCGCGCGCGAAACACGCGCATGTAGTCCTGGAGGTCCATCCGTGCCCTCAATTCCGTGCCGGTCGTGGCGCAAGTCTACGGATGGGGGAGGTTGGCCGAATCCAGGCCGCTCCGAGCACCAATGAACCTGCGCCGGCACGGCTCTCGAGCTCGCTCGTGGGCCAAGGACGCTCCTGCCGCACCGCACAGGAGGCCAGGACGGCCCCAGGACCGGTTGAGGTTACGAAAACGATGCCGGGGCAGCCCCACCACGGTCCGCGCTACCTCGAGCGCGAACGATCAGGCGACGCGAGCGCCGCGGCGTAGGAAGTCCTCGACGGCCTCGATCGCCGAGACCGTCGGCTGGCTCACTGATGGCATCAGGGCGATGTTGAGCGTCCCGTCCGCCACGGCGATCGTGTTCGTCGTGGTGCACGCGCCGATCGGGCGACCTGGGCGTTGATGTCGAGTTCATTGATCTTGATCGCGCCACCCTCGAGAGCGAGCGAGAAGACACGCTTGCCGGTGTCTGCCGCGCCTCCACCTGTCACACCCCAGTAGATCTCCGTCGCAATAGTGGCGCGATCTCGCGAGGACGCTTCATCCGGGAGGCATGTCACATCACATTTCTCCGGCGGCGCTGGCTGCCCGTCGCGTCGTGAGGCGCGCCCCAACGTCGCCATTCAGCGTCGGCCCGCATCAGGAGCCCTTCCGAAAGTGCACTTCGACCGAGCGCATCGCCTTGCAGCGCCGCGGCTAGCTGTCCCGCCGGGATCGACTACGCACGCGCGCTGAGTAAGGGCCAATCCGCGTTACGGCACGATCTTCGGTTGCGACCTCAGCAACCAACACGTAGTTTCCCGGGACGGCATGTGGCAACAAGACTTGTGCTCGGACCGGGTGGCGCACCGTCAGCGTGCCCTCCCACTGCAACTGTGCGGAGCGTTCGCCCGCCGAAATGACGGACCAGCGCCCACGACCGCGCGTTCCGTCGACTCTCGTGGGCGGCACGCACCCCTCAGGATATGCGAGGGAAGCCACGATGCGAGTGAGGCGCGTTCCCGCGGGAGATCCAAGCCCAACAGATACGCCGATCTCAGCGATCTGGCGCGACACTCGACGACCGCGCTTCGTCACTGAGAAGGTCGCCAGCACCCGGAGTGCATCGACAAGCGGCCGAGGCGAAGCGTGGAACAAAACGCCATTCGCGGCGTGTTGCGAGCCGAGCCCGTCGCGCACCGTATTACCCTCATGACCCACTTCCAGGCCCCCCGCCTGGGTACCTATCCCCTTGGCCAGACTATGTGCCGGCTGTCGGCGAGACAAGCCCTGCAGATGGCGACTCGCAGCCCGCGCCGGCAAAGAGAACGCGCCCCAATCAGTCGGTGTCGGAACGAAGCGCTTCGAGCCCTGAAGTCGGACGCAGTCCAACCCGGACGACACGTCTGACCTCACGCAACCGGGGCGCGGGTGGCGCGGTGCCTGGCGAGGCCCATTCGGCCCTAGCGGTTGGCGGAGGAGGTCTGCTCCATCGACCCTCCTGCCTCCGGTTCCGATGGCGCCACGCTGGAACACCCAAACCCTCCACGTGGGCCGCGGTTTAGACGAGGGTGGCGCCACGCGGACGCGGAGGGCCGACCCGCGCAACTCGCTCGGGCAGACGGCGCCTCCGTGGCTACTCGGGACTGCTCGCCCATGCGCGGGTGCGTGGCAGCGCTCGTCGTTCCTCCGCTGCGCCAGCGGGCGAGGCGGCGCCGTCGTCAAGATACGGCAACCGAAGACCCCGATTGCCTAGCCATCGGTGCGTGTGTTCGGGGCCATCGCCAACCGCTCGGTGAACGCATGAACCTGAACAGCGCGCACCGCCCTAAGCGCAGAGCCGTACAATCGTTCCCCGATGCTTGGGCGAGGGCCCGGACTGGGGGTTGCAGCGTGCGTGTCGACGGCATTGAGGTAGTTCACTGGAATCCAAGAAGACCGCTCGTGCCTGGGCGACTTGGAAGGTTCGCAAAGCGGCCAGCACGCATCAACAACTTCGGCGACCTTCTCGGCCCGGCGGTGGTTCGCTCGCTGGTGCCGATCGGTTCCAAGGCATCTCGGCCGGCGCGAAGGCTCCTGACCGTCGGTTCGATCGCGCATTTCGCGCAGGATGGCGACGTGGTCTGGGGAACCGGCGTGAATGGGAAGATACCCATCACAGCGATCGTCGCGCGGGATCTCGACGTGCGCGCGGTGCGCGGACCTCGCACCGCTCAAGTCCTTTCGGACCTCGGCATCTCGGTCCCTGAAGTGTATGGAGACCCTGGCCTCCTTGCCCCGGGCGCTCTCGGGATCAAGCGAGCAACCGTCCCAGATGCGGTGGTTGCCGCGATCCCGAATCTGCATGACTTCGAGAAATGGCGCGATCGCGCGAGCGTGGTTGACCCGTGCCAACCCATCCGCTCGGTCATTGAGCAGATCGCAAAGGCGCGAGCAGTGGTGGCATCGTCCCTGCACGGGCTCGTGATCGCTGACGCGCTTGGCGTCCCGAGTGCTTGGGTCGCGTCGGCCAGTGAGCCGCGGTTCAAGTACCTCGACTACTACGAGGGCACCAATCAACACGGCATTGTCCGCCACTCCTCTTTGGATGAGGCCCTTGAGGCGCTGTCGAACGCCCCCCGGCCGCGCACCGACGGCGTGATCGCAGCTTTCCCGATCGACCTCTGGGAGCTGCCGCACGCCACCTCAGCCCACAAGGCGTACTGATGACGGCGCCCAGCCTCGCGTCCAGCGCATCGCGCGGAGCTAGCATCACGCTGGCTGGTCAGTTGTTGCGCACGGGAACGAGCACGATAGGGCTCGTCGTTCTCGCTCGCCTGTTGTCCCCGCAAGACTTCGGCCTGGTCGCGATGGTGGCCGCGGTCGTTGGCCTCGGTGAGGTCGTGCGAGACCTCGGCCTGTCGACGGCTTCCATTCAAGCGCGGCAACTCTCGGGCGGGCAGCGCTCAAATCTGTTCTGGTTGTCGACATCCATCGGCATCGCACTCAGCGTGATCATCGGGAGTTGCGCGTCCGCGATCGCCGGTACGTACGACGAACCGCGCCTTGCGGCGATTGTCCCTGTGCTCGCGGCCACGTTCACCCTCAACGCGCTGGGTGCTCAGCACCGCGCCCTAGCGAACAGAGAGATGGCCTTCGGCAAACTCGCCGTCATCGAGACTGCACCGCCGATCGTTGGCCTGTTGGTCGCATGCGTGCTAGCTGCCTTGGGCGCCAGCTACTGGTCACTCGTCGCGCAGCAGGTCACGATCGCTGCACTCGGGGCGATTCTCGCCTGGTTGCTCGTGCGCTGGCGACCGGGAATGTACGCACGCTCTGAGCGGATCGGCCATCTCTTGACTTTCGGGGGAAACCTCGTCGCTGTACAACTGCTCGGGTATTTGAGCAGAAGCATCGACACAGTCGTGATGGGCGTCAAGTTCGGCGCCAGTGCTCTGGGCATGTACGACCGCGCCTTCCAGCTCGTCATGCTTCCCTTGAATCAACTGAATGCTCCGGCGACGCGGGTCGCGCTACCGGTGCTGTCGACCCTGCAGGATGATGCGCGAAGATACGCGCGCTACGTCGAGCACGGGCAGAGAATGTTGCTCTACCCAATTCTGGCAATCCTCGGGCTGATGTCCGCAGTTGCGCCTGACCTTATCGAGGCGGTCCTTGGCTCTCAGTGGTCCCCCGCCTCGACATACATGCGAATTCTTATCGTCGGCGCGGCGGCCCAGGCGGCCAGCTACGCCACCTACTGGATCTTTCTCAGTCACGGTCGCACCGCATCGAACCTGAAGTTCGCTCTCGCAACGCGCCCTATCGTGATTGGCAGCATCGTTCTCGGGTCGCTCGTGGGCCCTCTTGGTATCCCCGCAGGCTACTCGATCGGACTGCTGATTCTCTGGCCGATCGGTTATGCCTGGGTACGGTCATATCAAGGCGTCGACGCCAGCAGGCTGCTGCGCTCCGGCGCCATCGGAATCGCCGTCTATCTTCCGGCCGCGGGAGTTGGCGCGGTTGTCTCGGAGGTCATCAATCCCGGCGAATCGCCTTGGGTGGGCTTGGCCATCGGCATGACGAGCTATGCAGCTGTGGCGGTGGCATCCGTTGCCCTGGTCCCGGAGGCTCGCGAAACGTGGCGCGACCTTGGAAGGCGAGCCTTCGCAGTCCTTCGGCGCAGCAGGTGAACTCCCTCGAACGCGACGACTGATGGCGGTGCACCACAATGCCACGGACCCCTCGAACCCACAGACCAAGCGAGCGCCCTGGGCTCCGCGGCGAAGCACAACTGCTCACTCAGGTAGGCTTCCGCCATGGGGGTTTGCGCGGGCGACGCTATCGCTATGATGAGCCCCGAAGTCAAGTGCCGGCCCAGGTGAGAACGCGCTCAAAGTAGTCTCCGCCCGGCATGGTGCAGGCGACTGGCCACTCCTCGGTTCGCCCGCGGCCGCAAGGCTCTCGCCCATCGCATTCCGATTCGGCCACCTATGTAACTTAGAAAGGTCTGCCTCTTGCCATCTGTCGCTGTAATTGGCACTCGCGGGTACCCGAGCTACTACGGTGGTTTCGAAACCGCCGTCAGGAACCTTGCCCCCCACCTTGCCGACCAGGGCTGGGACGTGACTGTATACGGCCGGCACGAGTCTACGAAGTCGAGCGACCCAACGCGCGATCCACGCATTCGAAGCATCGACACGTGGGGCATGAACACCAAGTCGCTCTCGACGCTCTCGTATGGCTTCTCCTCCACACTTCACACCTTGCGAGCGCGACCGGATGTCGCGCTCGTCATGAACTGCGCAAATGGATACTGGCTCCCCCTGCTTCGGCTTGCCAAGATTCCTACCGTCGTGAATGTCGACGGGATCGAGTGGGAACGCGCGAAATGGGGGCGGATCGCGAAGCGGGTGTTCCGCACGGGCGCCAAGTTGACGGCGAAATACGGAACAACGCTCGTTTTCGATGCCCGCGAGATCGCCAGCCGCTGGGGTAGCGAGTTCCGCCGTGAAGGTGAGTACATCCCGTACGGCGGAGAGTTCACCGACCTGGATCTGCCTTTGGAGCCGGGGCTCACACATCGAGGATACGTGCTCATGGTGGCACGCTTCGTGCCCGAGAATACGGTCTCCGAGTTCCTCGAAGCCGCCGCGCAGATCGCGGACGTTGCCGATGTCGTGATTGTCGGGTCATCTGGATTTGGCGGCATGCTCGACGCCCGGGCGAAAGACTTGGCTTCTTCAAACCCGCGCGTCCACTGGCTCGGCCATATCAATGACGATTCACGACTACACAGCCTGTGGCAGCACGCGGGCGTGTACTTTCATGGCCACTCGGTGGGAGGCACGAACCCCGCGCTCGTACAAGCCATGGCGCTCGGCGCTCCGACTCTTGCCAGGGACACTCCCTTCAACCGCGAAGTCCTCGGCGACGGTGGCGTCTTCGTTCAACCAAAACCCACCGAAATCGCTGCGGCCGCCAAGACGCTGATCGCCGACGGGCCTCGTCTCGACCAGATGAGCAAGCGTGCGGCAACCCGAGCTCTCGAGCACTACACGTGGCAGCACGTGAACGAACGCTATGCTGATGCGCTAAGCGATTGCGGCCACCTCGAGTCGACGCGGCTCCAGTCGAGCCGTAGCCACAGGCCGTAGACGAATATGCCCTTCATACGAACGCAACGTCGCGGGTCGCCACCGCCTTAGAACGCCTCATCGGGAAAGAATGCAGATACAACACATTCGAGTGCTCTTCAGTTTCGGAGAGCCACACGAGCAGTCGAACCCATTCCTGCCATTGTTCCTCGGTAGCCTGCCTAGCGACGTCAACGGCCAAACCTTCACTTGGCGAAGGGCACTGCTGGGACGTTACGACGTCTTTCATTTCCACTGGCCCGAGCACTGGTTCCAGCAGACGAAGGGCTGGAGGCGTCCAGTACGACGGGCCTTGATTGAGTTGGTCTTGGCCAGGTTGTGGATCACTGGAACACCGGTGTTGTATACAGCTCACAACACCGCGCCGCATGAGAAACTCTCTCGAGGTGACTCGCGCGCGCTCCAGCGGGTGCTGCGCCGAGCCAATGTCTGGATAGCACTGAATCCATTCACTCCCGTTCCTCGGGAAGTGCACGCCGTCCACATTCCACACGGACACTATCGCGATTGGTACCGCGTGCCGAGTTCAAGGACGCAAGCGCGCGAAGGCCGCGGGGGCCTACTCTTCTTTGGCCTCGTGCGTCCGTACAAGGGCGTTGAGAACCTTCTCCAGGAGTTCATCCTTGCGCAGGGCGAGAATTCCTTGAGTCTCCGGGTGATCGGCGCTCCGCAGACTAGGGCTCTAGCCGAACGTCTCCACCAGATCGCGGGCGATGAGCCGAGCATTCGTCTTGAGTTGGAGCGCGTGAACGACGACGCTCTCGCGACCGCAATCGTGGACAGCGAACTTGTCGTTCTCCCCTACAGGGATATTCACAACTCTGGAGCGGCGCTATTGGCTCTGTCGCTCGACAGGCCGATCCTAGTTCCGTCCAACGACGTGACCATCGCCTGGCGTCAAGAATTCGGCGACGACTACGTTCACTTGTATGCGGCGGAACTGACCGCGGATGATCTTGCCGCCGCAGTAGCGCGGGTCAGGTCCACGGATTGGGCATCGATCGGGCCAGTGTCAATGGACCATCGGGACTGGCCTTCGATAGGACAGGCTCACCGAGAGGCGTATCTGCAGGCACTCGGGGACAAAGACTCCGTAGATCTAGAACTCTGACGCGGGAACACTGATCGCGAGCACTTGGCAGTTCAGGCGGCCTTGCGGTACCGAGCGTACCCGCGTTTCATTGACGCCGACTTAGCGCAAAACAGAGGAGAGCACGAGTGCGAACGGCCGGGCAGCGATGCTGAGAATCGAGCGACCAATCACCAAGCGTGTGTCGCGAAAGGTCTACCACCTAGGCGCTGCACGCCTCGCGCCCAGGCAGGCACGATTGCTTGAATCGCAGAATCACGAAAGCAGCATCCCAGTCGTTGGCGACTCGCCGGTCGCGGTCTCGATGACAACGCACGGCGCACGGATAAATTCTGTGCACCTCGCGCTTGAATCCATCGCGGCAGGCGACTCGCGGCCATCGCGACTCATCCTGTGGCTCGACGACCCCAAGGCGTTTGAAAATCTGCCGCCGGCGATCAAGCGTCTGCAGGCACGCGGGCTCGAGGTGCGTCTCACCGCGAACTACGGCCCGCACACGAAGTACTGGCCACTTGTCTCGGGCGAGGCAGGAATGCCCGAACACGCATTCGTCGCAACCGCTGACGACGACGTTGTTCTTCCCCGCTTCTGGCTTCGTAGGCTTCTCAAGCACGCGAATGCGGCGGAACTCACCTGCTATCGGGCCCACGTCGTCGGGTTCTCGGATGCCGGCGAACTGCTTCCGTACAACACATGGCGCGAGTGTTGGACTTCTGCACCAAGCTACGCCAACTTGCCCACCGGTGTCTCGGGCGTTCTCTATCCGCCTCGCATGCAGGCGGCGCTGAGGAACTTCGGCACGGCGTTCACCCAGCTCGCGCCCAAGGCAGACGACGTCTGGCTGCATTACGTCAGCGTTGAAGCCGGCCTGCCAACGCGACAAGTTCACGGTCTCCCGCTGGAGTTCCCGCTTACACCTGACTCGCAAGAAGACGGCCTGTACCTGTCAAACGTTCAGCAGTCTCGGAATGACATCCAGATCGCGAACACGTATGGGCATACGACGATTCGCCGGATCAAAGACGCGTTGAGCGAGGCAAACGCATGAAGATCACGTTCCTGAGCAACGTGCCGTTGGGTTCCACGTTTCGGCTTGGAAGCCACCATCTGAGCCGAGAGCTGGCGAGGTCAGGGCACGATGTAGTGCATCTGTCTACTCCGCTTTCACTCGTCGAACGTGCCCTCAATCGCGAAGTGATGGGACGCAATCTGGCTCGAGCAACCGCGCCGCTGGGCGATGCACACCGGCGACTACTCGACGGGGGCTATCGGGACGACGCGGGCGTGTGGCACGACGTGCCACGGCCCATCGCCCCGATCCGACTCATGCGGCGTTCACGTTCCGTTCAACTTTGGTTGCGCCAGGGCCACGGCCGAGGCACTGATGTCGCCATCATCGACCAACTGTTCCTAGCCGAAGCACTCGTCGGGTTTCGAGGCACGGTGATATACCGGTCGACCGACATGCAGACATCGCCGCGCGGAGCGCGGCTGGAACAACAGGTGCTCAGCCGTGCCGACGGCGTAGTGTGGTGTTCACCAGTCATCGCCCCGGATGCACATGCAGGCGCCACCGGGAAGCCACAACTCGTCCTAGAAAACGGCGTCGACGACTCCTTCTTCGGCAACAACGCCGTGGCACGCCGGACGGGTTTCGTGTATGTGGGCGCACTGGACCGTCGGTTCGACTGGCACTTGGTAATAGCATTGGCCAGAAGGCACCCGAATACTCCATTCGGTTTGGCAGGTCCCGTCACAAGTCCGCCACGCGAACGGCTGCCGGGCAACATCACACTGCTCGGGCCGGTACCTTACGACGACGTCCCGCGGCTTCTCCAGTCGTACTCAATCGGGCTGCTTCCGTTGACCGACGATCCTATGAACGCTGCCCGAAGCCCCATGAAGTACTTCGAGTACCTCGCGTCGGGGCTTCAGGTGCTGGCGTCGCAAACGCCAGGACTCGCCGCGCGACCGCACGTTCAAGGCGTCAGACTTTACGATGGGCACGCCGGCGCGTTTGCGGGCGCTGAGGAACTGCTAAGTCTCGCGAGTCCCAATTTGACGGGGCAAGTACACGCGCGCATGTATAGATGGCAACGGCGTGCACGCGAACTTGAGCAGTTCGTCGAAAGCGTGGTCTCGGGGACCGCGCGGCGCGGTGAAGATGCGAACCCTGAACCAAAGGACTAGGCAGTTCTGTCGGCGCGCGGACCGCTCGCGCTTCACACGAGAGAGGGTTGGACATGACCATTGAGACGGCACTACTTGCCTACCCCATGCACGGTCAGCACAAGCTTTCAAACGAGGGCTACCGTACTCGGGACGGCCACCTGATCGAGTGGTTTGGAAACAGGTTGGACGGCCGTGGCACCGTGACGGTGGTATCTCGCCCCGAGCCTGCCGTGCTCCTACCATGGCGCCGCTATCCTGCGAGGACCGTAGCGCCGAACACCAAGCCGGTCACCATTGTGAGCCGCCGGATTCCGTCGCTTCGCGACCGACAGAAATGGTGGGTCGACTCCCTCAACGCGTATCACCGCGGCAACCCCGTGATAGATACGCCCGTGGTCACCTGGAACCCCTTTCTCTCGCTATCCTCGGCATGGCAGGCAATTGTGCGCTCGCGTCAGCCAGTTGCGTTTGACCTCTTGGACGACTGGACGATTCATCACGCGTTCGAAGGAGTGCGAGGGGACGTCGATCGCGCCTACCGCGTGCTCTTCGAGCATGCATCTTCCGTCACCGCGAACGCGGAAGGAACGGTGGAGCTCGCCCAGAGGTACGGAAGAGACGACGTAGCCTTATTGACGAACGGTTGTGACCCGGACCGATTCAGCGCGTTGTCTGCCGCGACTGGGGCGATGACCGTCGGGTATGTTGGGAAGATCGGACGTCGCCTAGATCTGGCGCTGATCGTGCGTGCGGCGTGCGAACTCCCGCAGGTGCGATTCCTTTTCGCTGGTCCCGTTCTCGACCGAGAATATGCGGGCCCCATGAAGGCGTGTGCGAACATTGAGATGCTCGGTGATGTCCACTACGACGACGTTCCTTCGTTGCTTAGTACTCTCGACATCGGTTGGGTTCCACATCGCGTGGGCACGGGGGAAGTAGGCGGCGACGTGATCAAGACATACGAGTACCGCGCCGCTGGCCTACCTGTACTCACCACCCCCGTGACTGGAGCGTCGAGCCGCGGCCTAGATCAGGTGACCGTACTCGGCGCGACTGATCATGTGGCGTGGCTCGCAGCACTTGAGGCGACGGGGCCACGCGTCCCGCGAGCCATCAGCACGCTGCCGGACGATGTGCGCTGGTCTGAAAAGGCTGACTTTATCCTTGGCAAGCTTGGCCTTGAGCCACCTGTCCAACGTTCGAGGCATCAGCAACCGGACTGAGAGGCAAGGCTTGGCAATTAGGATTCGCCTTGCGATTCGTGCCACGCGTTTGGCCACGGCCGGGGGCACTACTGTTGATCCACGCCCCGACAGATTCCTGAAACTCGACTTATGGCGGAGGTCTCATTGAGCGCACTGATCTGGGCGGCTCTCGCTACGGGCTTCATTGCGCTGTTTCTTCCGGCGCGCCCGCCCGTCCGTGCGGGTGCGGCACTTCTAGTAGCGCTCGTAGTGATGGCAGTTTTCCCACGCACTGGCGGGCGCGAATCGGTCGGTCTGACCGCTACATACGCGGTGGTGTCGGCCATCGGTATGGTGGGGGTTCTCTCCTTCCGACGGCAAGTGATACCGTGGTTGTTCATCCCGTTATCCGCATACCTCGCATTCGGTTTGGCTTTCGTATGGCCGTCGAGTTCAGCGGTCCGGGGGGGGACTGTCAATATACTCTTCGCCATTCTTGCGTGGAGCGCAGGCGCGTTGCTTGGGGACAGTTTCAGAAAGTATGCAGAATTCAGACGCTTCACCGTAGCCATCATTGCATTCATAATCTATCTTCAGGCCGCGATCTGCGTACTCCAGATCATTGGAATTCCCATCTTCGAAACGACGGGGCAAACAGCGATCCTTGAAGGCGGCAGAGCAAGTGGGACGTTCGCCCACCCGTCCGTGATCGGCAAGATCTTCGTTCTCTGCCTCGTGCTCTTGTTGCCTGCGACGAAGTCCAAGGACGTGATGAGTCGTCGTCTCGCGTCTGCTGGCGTCGCCTTCGGCCTTCTCGCAATCATCCTCTCAATGAGCCGCGCGAATATGGTCGGAGCCGCCGCAATGATTCTGGCCTGGTCGCTCTTCCAGTCCCGCGATGGGCTCACTCCTCGCAGGTTTGCGCTTCCAGTGATCGCTGGCCTGTTGGGGCTACTGTTCCTCAACTCGATTCTCGGACGGTTCGACCAGGACTCGGGCGAACGCGCACACTTCATGGAGGTCGCGCAACAACAGTTTGCGCGCACGCCGGTCTTTGGCGTCGGACCAGGTCGTTACATCGAAGCGGTTGGCTCCTACGATGCGCTGACCGCGCAAGGCTGGCCCGTGCACAACACCTTCATGCTTGAGTTGGTCGAGCTCGGATTGGTTGGCGCCATTCTGTTCTTCCTGCCCTTCGTCGCCGTCGCAGTTCACGCGATGAGCCGCCTGCGTTCGTGGAGCGACGGAGATGACCATGCACGTGCGCTCATCGCATTCCTCCCCGCACTCGTTGTCATCGGGTGGACTGGCTGGGGACTTCTGGCACCATCGACTCTGGCTTTCGTGAGTTTCGTCTATGCGTTTTCCCGCGCACAGTTTGTACGCAACTCGGACTCCGGAACCCGGCAATCGCCCGGCGCACGCGCCGCGCGATCTCGGTACCGGCACCGACGACAGTCTGGAGTCGGCCCCGCTGCGGCGGCCATGTGAGCGACGTCAATAGATGACGAGGAGCCGCGGTCACTGACGGCGCTCGCCGAATGTCCCCAGAGTTGCTCGGTGAAGTACCCCAGGTCGCGCGACAGCGGCAAGCGGAGGCGTTTCTAACTGGAAATAGTGTTGGGCGCTGTCAGCCCTGCTGGACCCCGGCGGGCCTCCGAGCTGAGCGTTGTTGCGGAGCGCCGGTGACCCATTGCGATGCTGGCGTGCGCAACGCGATCACGCCGAATGCCCAGGGGAACAGGAGCGCCGCGGCAAACACGACGGGCCACCCAATGTCGAACCGCTCGAGCGCCCAGAGCACAACCGGATGCGCGAGCACCACGGCGAACCCGGTTGTCGCAAGTGTCACCACCGCCGCCGAAGCCCTTTCGCTCAGCGCCGCAGCGGCAGGTTTGGCGACGAGCACAAGCCCCCACGACATCGCGGACGCGACAAGCGCGCTCGCAACCGGCGTACCCCAATCGCCCTGTTTGAGGCCGACCGGCTATACAGCGTCCAGCATTGTGAGCGCAACCCCCGTCACAAACATGCCGGCGCCCAGCCATGCTCGAGCCGAACCGATTCGCGGCTCGTAAGCACGGGTGACCTGACCGAGGGCAACGAACACGACCGCCAACAGCGACGTGCCGAGCGCGAGCGGCGTCTGCGAGAGGGGCGCGCCGACGAACGGAGCCACCAGAAGCGCAGCCACCACAAAGATCCCGCGCGCCCACTGCGGTGCGAGTTCCAGGACGCGCCACAGCAGCGCGGTCCCGAATAGCGCGAACACGAACCAGAATGTCGTGAAAGGCCGCACTGCGTAGTAGCCGCCGTAGACCGGCGCGAGCAGCAGGTCAGGGCTGTGGCCGGAGAGTGTCGCTCCTGCGAGGAATAGTGCATACGTGGCCGAGAACCAGAACAGGTAGGGCTTGAGCAGGGTCCGCGTGCGCCTGGCCGCTTCGTCGCGAATCGCTCTTTGCGGCTTCCACAGGTAGCCGGTGAGAAAGAAGAACACAGGCACGTGCCAGATGAACAGTGCGGAAGTCCAACTTCCGAGCGGTATGCAGTGCCCTGCGACGATTGCCATAATGCCCAGAACCCGCACCAAATCGATACCCGCGTTACGCTCCCCCATAGCAGTCATGGATGAGATGGTATCGGTGCACGTCGTCGGCTTCAGTAGTACCAAAGGTCGGACTGCGCCCAGGAGAACTGTGCCGTCCGGCGCGACGCACCGTAGATCACGATTGCGAGGTCGAGTGTGGTGGGGTCGCGGAAGTCTGTCACCAGGTCGGCCACAGCCACGACGTTCCCGCCTTCGAGGAAGTAGGCCGCCTGTGCCTCGCGGACCCACGGGCGGGGACTGCCCCGGCTTAGGTTGACATCCTGACCTGCCCCAGGGTCTGGCTACCTGATCACGTGTGTCGTGCGGGCGGGGATGGCGTGCATTTCTGACTGTAGTTCGAAGTCGATGGGCGTGAGGTAGCCGATGCTGGGGTGGCGCCGGGCGCGGTTGTGCCAGATCTCGATGTGCTCGAAGCTCGCGTTCGCGAGCTCGATTCTGGTGTTCCAGGTCTGACGGTCAAGCAGCTCGATCTGCATGGATGACCAGAAGGACTCGATCATCGTGTTGTCGAGCCCGTCGCCGACGGATCCGACTTATGGCATGAGGCCTGCGGCGCGGATGCGGTTGCCGAATGCCCACGAGGTGAACTGGGCTCCGTGGTCGGCGTGAACGATGCCGCCGGGGGCGGGATCGCGGGTCTTGATGGCCATGTCGAGGGCGTTCAGGACGAGGCGGGTGTCGGCGCTGGAGTCGATGGACCAGCCGACGATCTTGCGGCTGAAGGCGTCCAGGACGCAGCAGCAGGACAGCCAGCCCGCACGGGTCCAATGTTGCGTGATGTCGGTGACCCACAGCTCGTTGGGCTTCATCCGATGGAACTTGCGGTTGACGAGGTCGTCCGCGGTGACGACGCCGCGCAGCCTCTTGATCCGCGTCGGTCCTGGCAGTCCGTAGATGCCTTCCAGGCCCATGAGGTCGCCGACGAGGTGCTCGCTGACCTTGACGTTCATCCCCATCGTCAGCTCCGCATGCACGCGACGGTAGCCATACGTACCGCGGGAGGCGGTGTGGAACTCGCGAATGAGACCGGTGAGCTATTCACGGCGCATCTGCGTGGGCGAGGTCGGGCGATGCTTGTAGCGGTAGTAGCCGGGCTTGGACACACCCAGGATCCGGCAGCAGGTGAGCACGGGGTGTCCGGCGGCGACGAGGACGTCGATCACCGGATGGATCCTTTTGGGTGGGGCTTGTCCTCACCCAGCAGTTTGGATGCGACCTTGAGGACCTCGACCTCACGTTCGAGCTCACGGATGCGCTTCCGCGCTCCCTTCAGCTCGGCGCTCTCAGTCATCGACCGGCCGACGATCTCGCCGTGGTCGATACGATCCTGGCGCACCCAGTTGCGCAAGCAGGTCGTGCTGATGCCGAGGCTGAGGGCGACCTCGGTGGCCGGACGGCCGGCTCTCACGAGCGCGACGGCTCGATGACGGAACTCTTGCGGATAGGCCTTGGGCATGGTCCGGACTCCTCGAGATCGAGCCTGGCCGACACACTGCCACTGGTAACCGAACCCTGGGGCAGGTCATCCAAGGCATCCAGAGCGCATCAGTCCACTAGGCTAAGTTCGCGCGTCGGCAACTACGAAGTGCGATGCTTTCGCAAGCTTCTTTTGGCGGTTTGCGCTTAGTGATGATTTGCTTGTCTGTGGGCCAGTGATGGAGAGGCGGCACGAATGGTGGAGTCCGGCACCCGTGAAGTTCACGTTGGCCGTGATGATTCTTTCGATCATTTGGTGATCACTCGATTCAGCGTGAAAATGGACGATATTGATGGGCCAGCCGATAGGGAACGTTGGCTTCATGAACGCATGGAATTGCTGCGCAAGTATCCTTTGCCTTCACTTCAGCGCCAGACTTCAATGAATTATACGTGGGTCCTGTTGCTCGATGAAGATAATCCCGACTGGTGTCGGAAGGAACTTGCGGAACTAGAGGGGCAAAACGACTTTCTTAGAGTGCACTACATTTCCGCGCCATTCACACCCGAAGTCTGTTCGGCGGTAGTGGCGCACTACTCAAAAGGCAATGCTCTGATCACGACTCGGCTGGATAGCGATGACGCCCTCGCTGAGAATTATATCGACGAGGTGCAAGCACGATTTGATAGCCAAGAGCTCTGCGTCGTCAATTTCTTACACGGAATACAGGTCTCGGATGGGAAGGTGTACAGGCGCGATTATCCTTTGAACCCCTTTGTGTCACTGTATGAAATGAACTTCGCCGGGCTTCCTCCAAAGACAGTCTTCATGGACCAGCATCCGCGACTTGGCGCACATGCGCAAGTCGTTGATGTCGAGACGTCCGAGGCTATGTGGATGCAGGTGGTGCACGGCGGCAACGTGGCAAACAGGGTTGTCGGATGGAGGCTCGGCGCTGGCGCTATGCTCCCGCAATTTCCGCCGTTTTATACTTCAGATAGTGGATTAGTTGGCATCGTGCGTGACCGATTGGCATATTTGGCGGCAAGAGGTGGACGTGGCGTACGGAGGGCGGCTAACCTCGTTTCGAGTTGGCCGCAGATTCGAAAATACCGGCGCGACAGGCGTTGCGGGAGGTATTATCCCTCCAAGCGTTCATCAAATTCGGGCGGTTGTCGAGCAGCGCATCAAACTGGCTCTTCACAGATGAGGCTCTAGTGGCGACTCGGCGGTGAGTGGTCGGGGGTAGGGGTCAAGGTCCCCCAGGATGGAATTTCTCACACTGGGGTCTGCCCCAAGATCGGTTGACCGGGGTGGTGAGGCCGCGAGTGCCAGGCGTTGGGTAGCGTAAACGGCCTCGAACCCGATGGGCGTCATCCGGCCAAGACGTGCTTGCCGGCGGCGTCGGTGGTGGGTCTTCTCGATCCAGGTGATGATCGCGAGGCGTAACTCCTCGCGGGACTCCCACCGTTTGCGGTTGAGGACGTTCTTCTGGAGCAGCGAGAAGAACGACTCCATCGCGGCGTTGTCGCCGGCAGAACCGACGCGGCCCATCGAGCCGCGGATCCCGTGAGCGTTAAGTGCCACCACGAAACGCCTGGAGCGGAACTGGGCGAGTTCAACCGGTCGAAGCAACACCTGGTTGTTGAACTGACTGTAGTTGTTCCTCGAAGACCTCGGCCGGTGTCTTCCAGCCGAGGACCTTCCGAGGTCGGTTGTTGACCGCCAGGGCGACTGCCTCAAGTTCGTCCGCCGACCAGCGGGACAGATCGGTTCCCTTCGGGAAGTACTGGCGGAGGACCCCGTTGGTGTTCTCGTTCGTGGGCCGCTGCCACGGCGAGTGCGGGTCCGCGAAGTACACCTTCGTGCCCGTCTCGAATGCGAACTGGGCGTGCCCGGACAGTTCCTTCCCGCGATCCCAGGTCAGGGTCTTGCGCAGCTGCTCGGGCAGCGTCGTCAGCGACGCCGATAGGGCGGCATTCATCGCGATCGCGCCGTAGCCACCCAGCGATGGACCGTTCTTCACCTACGGCTTCTCGCCCCAGCCGTCCATGCGGGGAAGGTGGACCAACAGGACGGTGCGGCTCTTGCGCTCGACGAGGGTGCCGATCGCCGAGCGACCCGTCCCGATGATCAGGTCGCCCTCCCAGTGCCCGGGTACGGCACGGTCGGCGGCCTCGGCCGGCCGTTCGGACAAGACCACGTCGGCGGTGACGTGACCCTCGGCCTTGTTCCGGGTGCGCTGGCGCGGCTGGCGCAATGCTCGCCCCGTGCGCAGGCACGTGACGAGCTCACGTTTGAGCGCGCCGCGGCCTTCGATGAACAGCGACTGGTAGATCACTTCGGGGCTGATGCGCATGGACTCATCATCGGGGAAGTCGACCTTGAGCCGGTGCGAGATCTGCTCAGGGCTCCACGCCAACGCCCACCGTCGATCGGCCCGATGGGGCTTGTTCAGCCCCTTCCATGGCGGTGGTGTCGAACCGTCCACGGCCATGCCGTCGGGACGGCGCACCTTTCCCGACAAGCGCTCCTGCACGTACGCGCGCAGGCGCGGGTTGACGACGAGTTTCGCGCTCTTGGGGCGCTTCGCGGCCTGCTGGGCCTTCCACTGCGCCACCAGCGCCCGATACTCGCTCTTGCCGCTACGCGTGGCCGCGTTGCGGCGCAGTTCGCGCGAGATCGTCGACGGATCGCGTCCCAGCCGGCGGGCGATGTCACGCACCCCGACCTTCTGCACGTGGAGCAACGCGATCTCCTCGCGCTCGGCGAACGACAAATACCGGCCCGAGGGCTCGGCCAGACTGATCGGCGGCATGCCGCCAGCGTGGCGAAACCAGCGCATCCCGACCGGCACAGACACGCCGACCTTCAGCGCCGCTTCAGCCGAGGTGATGCCCGTCGCGATCAGTCGCCAGAACTGCCGCTGGACCGCTCGCGAGGGCTCGGGCCGCCCGGGCGAGCGCATCGGCGGACGCAACGCTCGATCCGCTCGCCACTGTCGGCGAGCATCCTTGGGCACATCGCTCGTCTTCGCATCCCAATGCTTCGTTGCCACTGCCGTACACCTCCCACACGAGGTGTTGCGACGACCAGTTGAATCCGCCCTGGCTACCCCTTTAAGAGTGGCACGTCAGATCGCTCAGATCAGCACCCATGAGGGCGCGCCGGGCGACGGCCTGCTCGAGCGCCGCGACCGCCAGCGAGGACTTCTTCCGGCTATCGATGGAGTAGCCCACGATACGGTTCGAGAAGACGTCCTTGATCGCGCACAGGTACAGCTTGCCGTCGCCGGTCCAGTGCTCGGTGATGTCGGTCAGCCACACGCGGTCCGGGGCGTCGGCGGTGAAGACGCGCTGGACTTGGTCGTCGTGGACGGGCGGACCGGCCTTCTTGCCCGAGCCCCTGCGACGGTGCACGGCAGCTATGATGCCCGCTTCCTTGCACAGCGAGTGGACCGTGTTGCGTGACACCTCGAGGCCGAGCGCTTGGAGCTCGTCGGCGATGAACCGGTAGCCGAACTCGGGATCGTCGGCATGGACGTCGAGGGCGGCGTTGATCAGGTAACGCCGCTCGTAGTCGGCCGCCGTGAGCGGGTTGGCCTTCCACTTGTAGAAAGCCTGCTTGGAAGAGCCCAGCACCCGGCAGGTCACCGCGACGGGGACGCCG
Organism: Demequina litoralis; assembly: GCF_030418455.1. GTDB lineage: Bacteria > Actinomycetota > Actinomycetes > Actinomycetales > Demequinaceae > Demequina > Demequina litoralis. The sequence continues at coordinate 29,407 of NZ_JAUHPW010000004.1, read as the reverse complement.
TCGGCGGCAAGGTCAAGGACCAGCGGGTACGTCATTTTGGGGAGATCGACTTGGCGAAGTACGCCGCGGCCCTCCTGAGGATCTCGACCTCTTCTTCGAGCTGACGGTTGCGCTTCTTCAACTCACGCATCTGGGCCGATTCCTCTGCCACGACGCCGGGACGGACGCCGTCCTCGACGTCGGCCTTCTTCAACCAGTTGCGCAGGCACGACTCGGTGATGCCGAAGTCCTTCGCAATCTGCGCGATCGAGCCGCCCTGACGGGCGACCGCGACGACATCACGACGGAACTCCGCGTGATAGGGCTTGGGCACGGGAAACATCCTTCCAGCACGGACCGAGATCCGTGGCGGTCAGAGTCAACCGATGCTGGGGCAGACCCGATCGCCGAGACCATCGCTACCGTCACCGGCTTCCACGGCACCACCGAGTGGGACACCACCAAGCCCGACGGCACCCCGCAAAAGCTCCTCGACGTCTCCCACCTCGCAGGGCTCGGCTGGACCGCGCAGATCACGCTCGAGGAAGGCCTGCGCTGCACCTACGCCTGGTACCTCGACAACGCCGCACACATCCGCGGCTGATCAAGGCGTTCGCCCGGCAGAGCGCAAAGAAATGGCCGCCACACCTGTCGGTGCGGCGGCCCCTCTCTCGTGAAGAGCTAGTTGGCCGCGGCGCGGCGTCGCGCCGCCACGAACACGGTCGCGGCGCCCGCGACCAGCAGCACACCCGCGCCCGCGGCGAGACCGACGTTCTCGAAGCCCGTACCCGAGAGCTCGTCGCCCGTGGTCGTCGACGCGGACGAGACAACCTCGATCGAGGCGGTGTCAACCGCCTCGCCGTCGATGATCGCGGTGATGCCCATGGTGCCCGTGCTGCTCGGCGCTGTGATCGTGAACGACGCGACGTTGCCAGAAACCGTCTTCGCCGCCGAGGTCACGGTGCCCGCGATCGAGGCGTCCTCGCCCGCAGTGGTGACCTGGAGCGCGACCTTGGACCCGTCAGCCGCGCCGACCGTGCAGCCCACAGTGTTGGTGACGTCAACCTGCGAGGCGTCGCAGGTGAGCGAGTCACCGGCGTCGGGGTAGGTGTCGGCGGCGAAGGCCGCGGACGGTACGAGGACCGCCGCGCCAGCCAGCGCAACGGTCGCGATCGTGCGTGCAATCATTGATGCCTCCCAGCACTAGGCGCCCTCAGCAGCGCCCGAAGATTCCACAAGATGTTAACAGCCGTCGAGTAGATCATCGGACCTGGTGCTGTAAACATTAGGTTTCGGTCCAGGGGTGACGACGAGGTCGAGCTCCCGCAATCCGGACACATTGGCCGCGACCTCGAAGACGAGGCCCGTAGACTCACCGGGCAGCAGCGCGACGCGCGCAGAAGCGATCGATCTCCCGCCGAGCGTCTCAGGGTTGATCCCCGAGGGCTCGCCGTCCCGCTCGAGGGAGGTCACCCCCATTCCGGTCGCGGGGAACAGCCGGACGTTCGCATGGAACTCGCCGTCCGGGTAGTTCGCCGCACCCGTAGCGACGTAATCCGGCAGCCCGTCGACGTCGCCCGCGAAGGTGTGGGCGAGCGTCACCGTCACGGTCTGGCCGGCGAGGCTGCCGTCGGTGCACAGATGGTCGACCACGTCGGTGTGAACGTCGACGTAGTAGCCGATCTTGGCGCCAGAGCCGTCGTTCACGAAGACACCCAGAGCGGAGCCACCCTCGAGGAACGCTCCGCCGACCGCCGTGCTGGCCAGCAGCGCCTGCTCCGCGGAATCCGCGGACCACGCCATGAATCGTGCCTCGTCGATCGCACGCTCGATGCCGCTCACCGCCCGCGCCTGCCCGCCCACGAGCCGCCCGAAGAGCTCGGCCGAGGCGCGAACGAAGAAAGCGTCCTGGTCGCGAGGTTCGGGGTATTCCAGGTACGAGTCGCGGAGCATGATCTCGGCGAGATTGTCACCGGTGATGGAGAACGGGCCCACCTCGGTTGCGGGAGCGCCTACAAGCATGTAGCCAAGCGCCACCGGGTCGATCGAGAGGATGCCGTCAGCAACCTCGCCATACTCGGCCGCCCAGAACTCGCTCATGAGCTGTGCGGATCGGGGGTACTCCGGCGTGAAGTTCACGTTCTGCGGATAGACCGCCATGCGCCGCCCGAAGATGCGTAGCTCGTCCTCCGTGAGCGTGACGGGCTCTGTGCGGTCGATCATCGAGTTCGCGGTCGCGTAGCGCTCCAACGAGACCACACCGTCGTCAACTGTCACCTCGAGGACGGCGCCGGGAATCCCGCCGGTCGTCCTGGGCTCCGCATTGTTCTGCACCATCACCAGATAGGTCCGCACGTCCTCGCCGCCCAGCATGGTCGGGAGCACCTCGGCCGCGACGTGCGCGCCGTTGACGAGTTCGCTGACGGTCGCCAGCTGGTCCGCCAGGTCGAGGAACGGATCGCGCACGGCGGAGACGGTGCCTTCGAGATCCGTCGTCTCGAGGTTATGGACCTGGTCGGCGAGTACTTCCGCTGCGTCGGAGAGCGTCGCCCGGTAGGGCTCGAGCAGGTAGGGATCGATGCGACCGTCGACGAACTCCGGGGCCTCCAATGCAGACAGGTCACCCAGAGAGGCGAGAGGACTCAGTGCCCCTTCCGCGACCTCATCGACGGCAGCCCCTGCCCGCTGGAGTGGAACCGCTTGATCCCCCACCCACGGCAGGTGCGCGGCCAGCCACCACTGGGGCCCGTCGGTTGCAGCCGCGAACGTTCGCGCGGCAGACTCAAGTGCGGCCGCCTCGGCGACGAGCGTGGTTGCGTCGCGCTCGCCGATCGCCGACTGCGCTGCCGCCGCGTGCGTGGCAAGTTCGTCCTTCGCACGGAGCAACCGGTAGCCGTCCCACGCGAGGGCAGCCGCCGCGATGACGAACGCCGCGACGGAAACGGCCCCCAGCCAGCGCCAGAGGCGACGAGGCGTGCGCGAGGACGAGTGTCGTTGGGGGGCCACCGCGCTAGTGTGCCATCGAGCGTGCCGCGCTCGGTCGCACGGTCAGTATGCGCCGCGCCCGAACAGGATCGCGCCGACCGTGCGGAGCACGATGATGGCGTCGCCGGCGAGGCTCCAGTTCTCGGTGTAGTAGAGGTCGAGGCGGACGCTCTCGTCCCAGGACAGGTCGCTGCGGCCGCTCACCTGCCACAGCCCGGTGATGCCCGGCTTCACCAACTGGCGACGCGCGACGCGCGCATCGTCCCACTGGTCGACCTCGGACCGGAGCGGCGGGCGCGGGCCGACGATGGACATGTCGCCCTTGAGGACATTGATGAGCTGCGGCACCTCATCGACGCTGAAGCGCCGCAGTAGCCGGCCGATCGATGTGACGCGCGGGTCATCCTTCATCTTGAACAGCACCTCGTTGCCCTCGGCGCGCTGGCGCTCGCGCAGCTCCTCGAGCCGCTTTTCCGCATCGACGTACATGGAGCGGAACTTCAACATCGCGAATGGCTCGTGGTCACGACCGATGCGCTCCTGGCGGAAGAACACCGGGCCCGGGCTGGTGATCTTGATGAGCGCGGCGACGACGAGCATGGGAAGCGCGCCCAGCGCGAGGAGGGTGAACGCGGCCAGACGGTCGCCAATCTCCTTGAGGTAGTACTTGCCGCCCTCGAAGCGGGGGATGTCCACGTGAAGGAGCGGCAGACCCTCGACAGGGCTCATCGACACCCGAGGGCCGGCCACGTCGACCATCGCGGGCGCCACGATCAGTCCGATATCGGTGCCCTCCAGCTCCCAACCGAGTTGACGTGACTCCCTCAGCGACATTGCGTCGGTACCAGACAGCAGCACGTACTCCGCGTCCTCCCGCTTCGCGACTTCCGCGGCCTCATCGAGAGTGCCCAGGAGCGGGACGTCCTGCATGTCCTCGTCGACGAAGCGGTGACCGGCCGGCAGGCATGCGCCGATCACGGAGTAGCCGGCTCGGGGCGAGCGCTGAATGCGGCGGATCAACTGTTGCGAGGTGAGCATCGGTCCCACGACGATGACCTGCGCCAGCAGCTCGCCGCGGTCACGCTGCGTGTGCATCCACGCACGCCACGCGGCCCGGTAGACCGCCAGCGCGATCGTTCCCAGAGGAATGGCGAAGAGCAGATACCCGCGGCTGACATGCCACTGGGTCAGGAAGCCGACGATCGCGACGATCGTGAAGGTGTGCCACGAGGCGAGCAGCACCCGCTGGAACTCCTGAGGCCCGTGTCCGAGCACGAGGGCCTCACGCGACCGGGTCCAGCCCAGCTGCAGCACCCAGAGCGCGGCGACGATCACGGTGACCTGCCAGTAGGCGGGAGAGTCGTCCCCGGTGACGCCGACGAACGGATCCCACCCGAAGCGGACCGCGTGGGCGCCAACCATGACGAGCGCGACCACGACCACGTCCGTGAGGAACAGCCGAGCCTCGTACTTGCGCGCCCACCCGCGCGTGCCGAACATCCTCTGCTTCGAAGCGCGCCGAAGCGCCTCGCCCCCCATGGCCTTCATGGCGGTCAGGGTACCTGCTCGAGAGTCGCCGCAACCGCAGGCGTGCAGCGTTCGGGGATGGCCGTGGCAAGATTGGTCCGTCGTGGGGGGTGCGCCCTCGCGTGCGGGATTCGACACCAGGGAGACACGTGGAGCTACAGGACTACCTCCGGATTCTTCGCAAGAACTGGATCCTGATCCTCCTGCTGACGGTCCTCGGTACGAGCGCCGGCTTCGCCTACTCGATGGTGTCGACCCCGAGCTACTCCGCCTCGTCAAAGGTCTTCGTATCGACGTCAGGCGGCTCTTCCGTTTCCGAACTGGCCGTCGGTAGCAGCTTCACCCAGCAGCGCGTCAAGACCTACGCCGACCTCATCTCCACCTCGGCGGTCCTCCAGCCCACGATCGAGTCGCTGCACCTCGACATGAGCGTCGCGCAGCTCCGCGGGAAGATCTCCGCGTCGACGCCGCTCAACACCTCGGTGATCGACATCTCGGTGTCGGACTCCGACCCCGTGTTCGCCGCCTCGCTTGCCACGGAAGCCGCGAACCAGCTCATCGGCGTGGTCGAGGACATCGAGACCACCGACGCCTCCGAGGGCTCACCCGTGAGCCTCGCGGTTGTGCAGGAGGCCGAGGTCCCCCAGTACCCGATCACTCCCAACAAGACCCTCAACACCGCGCTCGGCCTGCTGCTCGGACTCGCGCTCGGCGTCGGCATTGCGCTGCTTCGCGCGACGCTCGACACCCGCATCCGCGGCGAGCGCGACCTCGAGCGCCTCACCGATGCTCCCGTGCTCGGCGGCATCGTCTTCGATCCCAAGGCGAAGCAGCGCCCGCTCATCGTCCACGAGGACGCCCGCAGCCCCCGCGCCGAGTCCTTCCGCACGCTGCGCACCAACCTTCAGTTCCTCGATACAGAGCGAGAGACCCGCAGCTTCGTCATCACCTCGTCGGTTCCGTCGGAGGGCAAGTCCACGACGGCTGCCAACCTCGCCATCACTCTCGCCGATGCGGGGGCGCGCGTGCTGCTGGTCGGCGCGGACCTCCGCCGCCCCAAGATGGCCAAGTACATGGGCATCGAGGCCTCCGTCGGGCTCACCGATGTGCTCATCGGGCGTCTCGACCTCGAGCAGGCGATCCAGCGTTGGGGCCACAGCGAGCTCCACCTCCTGCCGTCCGGCTCGATCCCGCCGAACCCGTCCGAGCTGCTCGGCTCCTCCCGCATGGACGAGCTCATCAAGCAGCTCGATGCCCGCTTCGACGTCGTCCTCTACGACGCGCCGCCGCTCCTTCCTGTCACGGACGCCGCGGTCCTGGCGAAACTCGTGGGCGGAGCGGTCCTCATCGTCGCCGCAGGTAGGACCCATGCGCCGCAGCTCGACAGCGCGCTCCAGTCGCTCGAGACCGTCGGCGCCCATGTCTCCGGCCTCGTGCTCTCGATGCTTCCGTCACGCGGGCCCGACGCGTACGGCTACGGCCGCTACGGCTACGTGTACGAAGAGGAGCGCTCCGGCAAGTAGCGTCCCCGCGCCCCCTTCCCTCGATTCGGACATTCTGGCTATAGTCCGCAATAGGAGCGCAATCAGGCTCCCACGCTGAGGCTTGAGGGGGAATCATGCCGAAGAAGGCCTTCATCACGGGCATCACCGGCCAGGACGGCTCATATCTTGCAGAATTGCTGCTGAGCAAGGGGTACGAGGTGCACGGCCTGATCCGCCGGTCCTCGTCGTTCAACACGCAGCGCATCGATCACCTGTACGTCGACCCGCACGACCCGGAGGCGAGGCTCTTCCTCCACTACGGCGACCTGTCGGACGGCGCCCGCCTGGTGTCGCTGCTCGCGGAGATCAACCCGGACGAGGTCTACAACCTCGCGGCGCAGTCGCACGTGCGGGTGAGCTTCGACGAGCCCGAGCACACCGGCGACACCACCGGCATCGGTTCCATCCGCCTGCTCGAGGCGTGCCGCATGGCCGGCATCGACACCCGCTTCTACCAAGCCTCGTCCTCGGAGATGTTCGGCGCGTCGCCGCCGCCGCAGGACGAGAACACGCCCTTCTACCCGCGCAGTCCGTACGGCGCCGCCAAGGTCTACTCGTACTGGGTCACCAAGAACTACCGCGAGGCGTACGGGATGTTCGCCGTCAACGGCATCCTGTTCAACCACGAGTCGCCGCGCCGCGGCGAGACGTTCGTCACCCGCAAGATCACGCGGGCGGCCGCGCACATCAAGGCGGGCCTGCAGGACGAGCTCTGGCTGGGCAACCTCGACTCCGTCCGCGACTGGGGCTACGCCGCCGAGTACGTCGAGGGCATGTGGCGCATGCTCCAGGCCGACGAGCCTGACGACTTCGTGCTGGCGACAGGCGTGGGCATCACCGTCCGCGACTTCCTCGAGGAGTCCTTCGCCCGCGTCAACCTCGACTGGCAAGAATATGTGCGGTTCGACCCGCGCTATCTGCGCCCCACCGAGGTGGACGCGCTCATCGGCGACGCCTCCAAGGCCGAGGAGAAGCTCGGATGGAAGGCGACCGTCGACGGCCGCGCGCTCGCGCGTCTCATGGTCGACGCGGACCTCGAGTCCATCGGCTACGAGGCCAAGCCCTGGCACGACGTGGTCGACCTCCAGTCATGGCGAGCGGCCTGACCGCCTCCCCGGTGGTCGCGATCGACGGCGTCGAGTTCAACCCGGCGCCGCTTGACCGTGACGCGACGTTCTACGTCGCGGGGCATCGCGGCCTCGTCGGCAGCGCCATCGTGCGCCGCCTGGAAAGCGCGGGCTTCACCAACATCGTGGGCCGCGCCTCGTCCGAGCTCGACCTCAAGGACCGCGACGCGACCGTCGCGTTCTTCGCCGAGACCAAGCCCCGCTACGTGGTGCTCGCCGCGGCGAAGGTGGGCGGCATCCTCGCGAACAACACGTACCCAGTCGACTTCCTGTCCGACAACATCCGCATCCAGACGAATGTCATCGACGCCGCCATCGCGCACGACGTCGAGCGGCTGCTGTTCCTGGGCTCGTCCTGCATCTACCCCAAGTTCGCGCCACAGCCCATCCCCGAGGACAGCCTCCTCACCGGTCACCTCGAGCCCACCAACGACGCGTACGCCATCGCGAAGATCGCCGGCATCCTCCACATCCAGGCCGCTCGCCGCCAGTACGGCAAGGCGTGGATCTCGGCGATGCCGACGAACCTCTACGGCCCGAACGACAACTTCTCCCCCAAGGGAAGCCACGTCCTGCCGGCGCTGATCCGCCGCTACGACGAGGCCGCCAAGTCCGGCGCGGAGTCCGTCACCAACTGGGGCACCGGGTCGCCGCGCCGCGAGTTCCTGCACTCCGACGACATGGCCGACGCGTGCCTGCACCTGCTCGAAAACTACGACGGGCCCACCCAGGTCAATGTCGGCACGGGCACCGACGTCACCATCAAGGAGATCGCCGAGACCATCGCCGGCGTCACCGGCTTCGAGGGCGTCACCGAGTGGGACACCACAAAGCCCGACGGCACCCCGCAGAAACTCCTCGACGTCTCGCACCTCGCGGAGCTCGGCTGGACCGCGCAGATCTCCCTCGAGGAGGGCCTACGCCGCACCCACGCCTGGTACCTGGAGAACGCCGCACACCTGCGCGGCTGATCAGCACCCCTCGGCAGGCTCGGCCGCGCGCGTGATCTGATCCGCGTGCGGGCCGGGCGTGAGGATCACGCCCGGCGGTACCAGCCCGTCCTCGGACGCCCGGATCTGGTACGTCAGCGTCACGCTCTCGCCCGGCTCGAGCGAGACCCTCTTCTGCGACATCTCCCGGCCGTCGTGGACATCGCCCACGGCCGTGGACTCGACTCCGTCCTCGAGCATCCCCACCAGCGTCGTGCCGATCGCCGGGTAGACCACCACGTTCGCCTCGAACACGCCCTCAGGCACGTAGACGCCGCCTCCGCTGACGTAGTCCGGAAGGTCCTTCACCTTCCCGTCGAACTCATGCGACAGCGTGACCGCGACCTCCTCGCCCACCAGCGAGCCATCGGTGCACACGTACTCGGTCACGTCCACCCGGGTGCGGACGTAGTAGCCGATCTTCGACCCCGACCCGTCGTTGAGGAACACACCCAGGTCGCCCTCGTCCTCGAGGAAGGCCCCCGCGATCGGGGTCTCCGCGAGCAACTCCTGCTCCCCCGCATCGGCCGACCACACGAGGAACCGCCGTGCGTCGATCGCCCTCTCGAGCCCCGAGAGCGTGGCCGCCTCCCCGGAGACGATGCGGCCGAACAGCTCACCCGACGTGCGGGCGAAGAAGGCGTCCTGCGCGTTCGGGTCGTCGTACCTGAAATACGCGTGGTTGAGCATCGTGGCCGCGAGGTTGTCCGACTCGATGGTGAACTCCCCGGTCTCCAGCGGCGGGGCCCCCTCGAGCATCCACCCGAGCGCCACCGGGTCGATCGACACCACCCCGTCGGGCCGGTCCCCGTACTCGAGCTCCCAGAAGTCGGACATGATCTCCGCCGTGCGGGGGAACTCCGGCGTGAAATTCGCGTCATGGGGGAACTCCGCCATCCGCTCGCTGAAGATCCGCTCCTCGTCCTCGGTGATGGTTGCCCGCCCCTCGTCCGGGATGAGGCGACGCGCCGCGATCTGACGACCCATCGTCATGCGCCCGTCGTCGACCTCGAGCTCGATGATGGCGCCGGGCAGCCCTCCGGTGGTGCGGGGCTCCGCGTTGTTCTGCACCATCACCAGGTACGAGCGCTCCCCCTCACCGCCGAGCAGCCCCGGCAGCAGCTCGGCGGTCACGCGCGCGCCGTCCACCAGGTCCGCGAGCGTCGCGAGCTGCTCCTCCAGCTGCTCGTACTGGGCACCCAGCCGGGGGTCCGTGCCGGACAGGTCCACGGCCGCGAGCACCTCGCCCTGCGCGGACAGCGTGGCGTACGCCTGCTCGAGCGCCGGCCGCGCCTCCTCGAGCACGAACGGGTCGATGCGGCCGTCCTCGATGGGCGGCGCCTCCAGCACGTCCAGGTCGTCGAGCTCCGCGAGCGGCCGCAACGCGTCCTCGGCCACCGCCCGCACCGCCGCGCCGGCCGTCATGAGCGGCACCGCCTGATCCTTCACCCACGGCACCTGGGAGGCCACCCACCAGTGCGGACCGTGCGTCGCATCGTCGAAGGCGAGCGCGGCCTCCTCCGCTCCGGACACCTCGGCTCGCAGCTGCGCCGGGTCCCGCGCCTCGAGCGCGTCCCGCGCCCCGCCGGCATGCGCGATGAGGTCGTCGGCCGCACCCTGCAGCCGCCACGCGTCGAAGGCGAACAGCGCGATGAGACCCGCCATCGCGAGCATCACCCCGCCCGCGACCAGCCACGGCCAGCGACGGCGCCGGCGTGGTGGCGCGGCCACCGGCTCGTCCGCCATGTGCTCTCACCCCTCAGCGATCAGCCCGCGGCTCACTTCCGTGCGACGTGCAGCTCCTCATCGTCCGCCTCGAGCAGCACGATCTCGACCGCACCCTCGACCTCGTCGGGTTCCAGGTTGGGCACCTCCCCGACCGGCGCCTCGGAGTCCTCGGCGCGATCCTCCGCCCGCTCCTCCGGCTCGTCGTGCACGGGCGGCACCGACGCACGTCGCGACCCGCGGCCGGACCTCCCCGTCGACGCGGAGTCCTCGGTCGCCGGAGACTCGACGACCTCGGGCGCCACGTCGAGCGGGAGCGCCTCGGGCGATGCGACGGCCTCGTGGCTGTCGGCGGCGGCGCTGTCCTCCTCGTCGGCATCCGGCGCCGCGGTCTCGGCGCGCGCACCGGCTGCACCATCCGGCGTTCCGGCTGCCGGGCGACCGTCGGCGGGCGTCGTCGCGACGGGCGTCCCGGCACCGTACGGCGCCGCGTAGCGACCGTAGACGCCCGAGCCCTTGCCCGGGCGCGGCACCTTGGTGAGGACGATTCCGGACACCGGCGCGCTCACGGTCTTGAGCGCCCCGATGGCGCTCTCGAGCTGGTAGTTGGTGGTCGAGCCCGTCGCGACGATGACGAGCGCGCCTCCCACGAGACGCGCGAGGACGGCCGCATCGGCGACCGGATTGACCGGCGGCGTGTCGTAGAGGACCACGTCGAAGCGCTCGTCGAGCTCGCGGATGAGCGACTGCATGCGCCCGCTCGCGAGCAGCTCCGCCGGGTTGGGCGGGATGCGTCCCGCCGCGAGCACCTGGAGGCCGTTGGCGCCCCAGGTCTGCAGCGCATCGTCCAGGCTCGCGTTGCCGACGAGCACGTCGGTGAGCCCCACCTCGGCCTCGAGCCCCAGGTAGCTGCTCACCTTCGGCAGGCGCAGATCGGCCTCGACCACGAGCACGCGCGCATCGGTCTCGGCGACCGCGAGCGCAAGGTTGACCGTGGTCGTCGACTTGCCCTCGGAGGGCACCGACGACGTCACCACGAAGCTGCGTGCCTCCCGGTCCGCGTCGAGGAACTGGAGGTTCGCGCGCAGGATGCGGAAGCTCTCCGAGGCGGCGGAGCGGGGGTCGTCCACCACCACGAGGTGGCGCCTCCGGAACGTCGGGTCGTTGGGGATCCCGCCGAGCACGGTCGCCCGGGTGATCCGCTGCGCCTCACGCTCGTTACGGATGCGCGTGTCGAACTTGGCCCGCGCGAGGGCGATGGTCGCGCCCGCGACCAGGCCGAGCACCAGCCCGAGCGCGACGTTGAGCTTGGGTCGCGGCGACGTCGGGACCGCGGGGACGTCGGCCTCCTGCACCACCGACAGCAGCACCGGCGAGCCCTCGCCCGGCGTGGTGGTCTCGATGGTCTCCACCGTGTCGATGAGGCTGCGCGCCGTGGCCGTGGCGAGCGCGGCCGCGAACTCCGGGTCCCCGTCGGTGGCCGTGATGTCGATGACGGTGGTGTTGAGCGGCGTCGACGCGGACACGTGGCTGCGCAGGCTCACGGAGGTCTCGTCGAGGCCTAGCTCCTCCACCACCGGGTCGAGCACCGCGGACGTCTCCACCAGGTCCGCGTAGGTCTTCACCCGCTGCTGGGTGAACGTGTTGCCCTGGGCGAGCTCCGCGACGGTCGTGGTGCCCGTGGTCGACACGAACACCTTCGACGAGGCCGCATAGGACGGTTCGATCAGCGCAGAGAACACCAGCCCCGTGGCGGCGCCGGCCGCGGCGAAGGCGATGATCAGGATCCAGTACTGACGAAGGATCCTCCAGTAGTCCTGCAGTTCCACTTGCTCCCCCAAGCTCGTGTGGCGGGGCCCCCTCATGGCCCCGCGCGCAACTGTCCGACATAACGCTGTCTCCTGATGACAGTACCCGCGGGTCCGCCGCCTTCCAAGAGATATGCGTCACTTGGGCGAAGGCCCAGGTGCCCACTCCCATTGCACCCCGGAGGGACGATGCGCACGCCCCGGGTCCTCGGCCTCCGCCTCGCGTACCTGCGCCCGCCGGTCGTGCCGCACCAGGACCTCGACGAGCACCGAGACGAGCACCGCGGCCTGGAGGTAGATGGCGAGCTGGTTCGCGGGGTTGCCGCGCGTGATCTGGATGGTGAAGCCGGCCAGCATGAACAGCGAGGACAGCCTCCACCCATGGGCCCGGTACAGCGCTGGCACGAAGCGCTGCGAGAACGCGCCGATGGCGATCAGGCCGCCCACGACGCCGACGAGGCCCATGTCGTAGTACAGCGTGCCGACGAGGCTGGGCACCGGGCAGTACAGCTCCGCGCACGTGCCGCCGAACATGCGGATGAGCAGCTCGTTGCTCCACAGCTCGGTGGGCAGCAGGTTGTGCGGCAGCAGCGCGAGGGCCACGTCGCCGACCGTGCCGCGCCCCAGCCCGAGCGGGAGCGTCTGGCCCAGCTCGCGCGACAGGTACGAGACGTAGTTGAACATCTCCGTGTCGTACGAGAGGAAGAAGGAGTCGAGCGTGCCCCTCACGCCCTCGGCCTGCATGTAGTCCCACAGGGCGCCGACGAAGTCGGTGGACTCGGTGCGGGAGCCGGCGCTGCGGATGAAGGGCACCGCGGCGAGGATCATGAAGGCCAGCCCCGCGACCGGGAAGGCCCAGAACGGCAGGCGCCGCTGCCGCGACGTCGCGAGCGTGCCCAGCACCGCGACCACCAGCGTGGGCACGAGGAAGCGTCGGTTGCCGAGCGTCATCGGCGGGACGGTGCACAGCGCGATCGCGATCCAGTATCCGAGCACGAGGTGGCGCGGTGGCCGCGCGACGCGCTCGACCACGAAACGCGCGATCGCGACCACGCCCGCCGCGACCACCGGCAGGCCGAAGACGATCGCCGGCATCCCCTTGACTCCGAGGTTCGCCTCCTCGGAGCGCCCCGCGAAGAGCACCGCGAGGTAGCCCACACCGCCGCCGTAGTAGATCATCGCGAGGAACCAGACCCCCACGAGGCCGATCGACGCCGCGATCCCCGATCGCAGCAGACGGGACGATGCGGGCGGCACCGGCACCTGCGGTTCCTCGCCCGCGTCGTCGGGCGCCTCGTCGATCTCGGCCGTCTCGCCCGGCCCGGCCGCCGCATCGCCCGCCCGCGCATCGTCCCCCGGCGTCGCGAGCCATGCGGGAAGGGCACCCTCGCTGCCGGCGCCGTCGCGGGGCTCGCGCTTCTTCAGCATCGCCGCGATGGCGCGGCCCCCGGCGAGCGAGCACACCGCGATGAAGCCCAGCAGCTCCGCGCCGGGCACCCCCTCGGCGATGCTGATCCCGTAGAAGTCGAAGTCCTCCGGGGCGGCCATGAGCAGCGGACGCACACCGAAGATGGTGAGCAGCGTCGCCATCAGCATGGAGAACGGGCTCACCAGGTAGGCGAGCCGCATGCGCGTCTCGAGGCCGATCGCGCCGAGCCCGACCAGCAGCGAGAAGATGGGCCAGACCGTCATGGGCTCGCCGCCTCGGCTGCAGCGACCTCGGCGGCCGTCGGGTCGAGGAGCGCGCGAAGCTCGGCGCGGGCGCCATGCAGGCGTGCATGCGCCGCCTCGATGTCGGCGCGCACCGGCCGCGCCTTCGCGAGGGTCTCGCGCGCGGTGGACGCGTCCGCGTCGCGCGCGAGGAGCGTGAGGTCCATGACCGGCTGAAGGGTGGCGGGCAGCTTGTCCCAGTCGGCGTCCTTGAGGGCGATCGGCGTCGCCCCGCACGTGGAGCCGAGCACGACGGCGTGCAGCCGGTCGCTGACGATGAGCGCCGACTCCCGGTAGACCCGCGCGACCTCGTCGAGCTGCGCGGCGTGGCCGGCGCCGTCCCAGCCGACGTGGACTCCACCGAGCTCGCGCGAGAGCCGCGCGTGGCGCTCGTCGTCGCGGCCCACCTGGGTGACGAACGCGAGCTCGAGGCCCGTCTCGGCGCACCAGTCCCGCGCGGCCTCGAGCATCCCGCGGGGCTCGTCCTTCCCGCTGCGCAGCGAGAACGCGACGTAGCGGCGTCGCGTGCCGGCGGCATCTCCGCCGGCACGATCGGCCTCGCCGAAGCCGAGGTCGGGCTCGAAGCGGACGTCCGCGCCCAGCGCCTCGCTCGAGGCGAGGTCCCGCAGGCACGCGAAGCGCGCGTGCGTGACGAGCGCCCGGTTGAGGAGACGATGCGGGCGGTTGAGGTCCCGGTACGCGCGGCCGAGGACCACCGCGCCCCCCGACGACATCCGCGCGACGGTCGCGTTGGCGAGGTTGACGAAGGACTTCCCCACGCCCGACAGCGTGGGCGGCGCGAAGTACGGCCCCGGCGCGAAGAAGAGGAACACGCGCGAGCGCAGCGCCTCGCGCAGCAGGTCGCGCTGGAAGTCGACCGAGCTGCGGTAGAGCCGCGCGCCCGCGGGGATCCGGCAGGCTTCGAGGTAGGACTCCGGCATCGCGCCCACGAAGATCCGCAGGTCGATCGCCAGGTCGCCGATCCACGCGAGCATCTCGCGCCGGATGAGGATGTCGCCCAGGTTGTCCGTCTGCGCGTTGACGCTGGCGAACACCGCGGTGCGCGCACGGCGCGCCGCACGGGGAGCGGAACGATCGGTCATCGGCTACTCCTTCGTCCTCAGCGTGGCGGCCAGCAGGAACGCGGCCTGGAGGGCGAAGGACAGGGTGAGGCCCGCGCTGGCTCCCGGCGCCTCCCACGCTAGTACTCCGATCGCGACGAATACCAGGCAGCTCGTCGATCCGATGAGCGCGCCCCACGCGGTCGCGCGCGGGTGCCCCCGACCCTGCAGGGCGGCGGCGAGGAGCGACGCCGCCGCGGCGAGCGGGAGGCCCAGCAGCGCGATCTGCACCGGCACCACCGCGGTGGTGTACTGCTGACCGAACAGCCACGGCACCCACAGTGCGGCCGTGGCGGCGCCGATCCCGAACACCACCGCCGATCCCACGACCACCAGCCCGACCAGGGAGAGGAAGCGTCGCGTGCTGCGGTGGTTCCCCTTGGCGACGCTCGGCAGCAGCGCCTGCGCGAGCGAGGTGGGCAGGATCCGCAGAGGCGTCATGAGGCGGCTGGTGAGGCCGTAGGCGGCGCCGGGCACGGGCCCGCCGAGCGTGGTGACGATGAGCGCATCGAGGTTGCGGAACTGCGTGCTGACGGAGTTCGCGTAGTAGGGCCGAGCATGCCGCGCGATCTCGGGAAGCCGCGGCGCCGCCTCGAGCGTCGTCTCCCCGGCCGCGCGGCGAACCGAGTCGCGGCGCGCGAGCGCGGCGCCCAGCATGTTCCCCGCGAGCGTGCCGAGGGCGTAGGCCCACGCGCCGTCCATCCCGACGAGGACGAGCAGGGCCACCGCGACGAGGATCGCGACGCGCCGGATCACGAGGACGCGGGCGCTGGCGTGCGCCTCGCCGTCGGCGACCGCGAGACCCATCCGCCCCTCGGCGTTCTTCTCCGCGGCCGCGCCGAGCACGAGGACCACCAGCCACCATTGGTGCGCACCGGCCACCAGGATCCAGGCCGCCGCCGCGATCGCGACGGCGACGCCGAGGGCCGAGGACGTGACATCGATCCCGCGCAGGCACGCGCGGATGAAGCCCGGATCGGCGCCCGCGGCGCGCTCGCGCAGCACGAGCGTGGAGATACCGAGGTCCGCGACGGCCTGCGCGAAGACCAGCAGCCCGGCCGCCGCGGCGATGAGCGCGATGGTGGGCTCGTCGGTGGTGCGTGCCGCGATGACCAGCACCGCGGCCTGGACCGCGGCGGCCGCGATCCGACCTCCGCCGATCCACCCGAACTGGCGCACGAGGTGCATGGCCCGACCATACTTGCGCGGCTCGCCGGCGGGCTCGGGCGGCGCACCAGGCTCGATGCGGTCGGGGCTGGTCACGGACGCCCCGCGAGCACCTCGCGCACCACGCGGGCGAAGTTCGAGGCGACGGTCTCGATCGTCGGGGGCGGCTCGACGGCGCCGACGCCGTCGGGGTGCTCCCGGAGCGACGCGAGGGCTGCGTCCGCGAAGTCCGCGGGATCGTCGGGAAGGAACTTCACGGAGTCGCCCTTGAGGAACTCGAGCTCCGGCGCGTGGAAGGGGAACTCGGTCGTGTGGACCGGCAGCTCGAGCGCCAGCGCGTCGACCGCGACGAGCCCGACCCGGCCGGGCATCCAGATGGCGCCGCACATGGTCGCGACGGCCCCGATCGAGGTCCGGTCGATGCGGCCAAGATAGCCGACGGCGCCGCCGTCGCCTGCGCGCTCCTCGACCTCGGGCCTCATCTCCCCGTCGCCGACGACGAGAAGCGAGGTCCGCGGCTCCTGCGCGTGCAGCGCCTCGGCCGCGTCGAGCATGAAGTCGATGCGCTTGGGCCGGTCGAGGCCTCCGACGTAGAGGAGGTGCGGGCCCGTGCCCCAGGCCTCGGAGACGTGACGTGCGACCTCGTCCTCGAGCCCGCGCGCGCGACCCGCGAGCAGGTCCGACACGTCGACCGCGTTGCCGATCGCCGTCACGTGGTCCGGGTCCTGGTGAAGCTCGTCGACGAGGTAGTCGCGGCCGCCCTCGGTGTAGGTCATGGCATGGTCGACCCGCCTCACCATGAGCCGCTTCGCGGACTCGACGGCGCGGCGGTTCGCGACCACGTAGGGACGCCCGTGGCCCCACAGCACGACGCGCGAGGCGCCGTGCGCGCGGCGGCTCCATCCGAGCTCGTTCTTGATGTCGAGCTCGGTGACGAGCAGGTCGGGCGACTCGAGCTCCTCGGGCAGGCGCCTCACCCCGACGTCCCGCCCCTTGACGGACACCGTGCGGTGGCGGATCTCGTGCGCCCAGGGCGCGACCGCCTGGTCCGCGCGCGCCGCCTGCGCCCCACCCGGCGAACCTGCCGCCACGGCGAACGAGATGCCGTCCGCCTCGAGCTCGCGCGCGACCGCGTCGAACAGCGGCACCCGGTACGCCGGCACGTACGGCTGCGTCACCACCACCTGCATCGTGTCCCCCGCTCCCCCATGCGGCCCCGGCTCGCGCCGGGCATCGGCGGGCCCGACGCACCCCCGATGCGCGTCAGCCTACGTCCGCGGGCGCGCGACGCATAGGCCCAGGTCCGCGTGGGCGCGCCGCCGCAGCGGCTATCCTGCGGGGACGGCTCGCGCCAGGCCCGACCCCAAGGAGCACCGTGCCCACCATCCTCACCGTCTGTACGGGGAACATCTGCCGCTCGCCCGCGGCCGAGCTGCTGCTCGCCGAGGCGCTGCGCGACGTCGCCGACGTGGCGAGCGCGGGCACGCACGCGCTCGTCGGCCACGGGATCCCGGCGCCGATGCTCAGCGAGCTCGAGGCCGATGCGATCGACGGCGGCACGCACGCGGGACGGCTGCTCACCGAGGCGGTGATGCGCGACTCCGACCTGGTGATCACGATGACCGCCGAGCATCGTCAGCTCGCGGTGCGGACCGGACCGTTCGCGCTCAAGCGCACCTTCACCCTGGCCGAGCTCGCGGCGGCGGCCGGCACGGGCGCGGCCCTCGAGGGCGCTACCGCGCACGAGCGCCTTGCCGACATCCCGCGTGCCGTCGCGGCGCATCGTCACGTGCTCGCGGGCTACGAGCTCGCGGACGTCCCCGACCCGTACCGGCGGGACCAGGACGCCTACCACGAGGCGTACACGCTGATCCGCGGCGCGGTCGCGGAGATCGCGGCCTGGGTGCTGGACTCCAGCGACTGACATCGCACGCGCCTAGCGCGAGGTGGTCTGCGGAGACGCGACCATCTCCTCGATCTGCTGGGCCGCGTGCTCCCAGGTCCAGCGGGCTCGCGCGTAGTCGCGAAGCGTCGCGGCGGCGTCCGCCCCGTCGTCGCTCGCTGCCGCGCGGAGGGCCTTGGCCAGGACGGCAGAATCCTGCGGGAATGTACGCGCGGCGCCGTCGTGCTCCGCGTCCAGCATCGCGACCACCCGGTCGCTCGACACCACCGCCATGCCCGCGGATGCGGCCTCGGCCACCGCGATACCGAAGCTCTCGTCGTCGCTTGCGAGGATGAAGACCCGCTGGCGGGCGAGCAGCTCGCGACGCTCACGCTCCTCGACCGCGCCGACGAAGTCGACGTGCGCGGCGATCCCGAGGCGCGCGGCCAGTTCGCGCGGGTCGTAGGGCAGGCCGGGCTCGATGGGCCCCGCGACGGTGAGCCGGTGGCCCTGCTCCCACAACCGCGAACCTGCGTACGCCTCGATCGCGAGGTCGACGCGCTTCTTGCGCGCGACGCGGCTGAGGAACAGCACGCCGCGACGCTCGGGCCACGGGGTGTCGATCAGGTGGAGCGCCGGGTCCACGCCGAGCGCCATGTCGGTGACGCGCTCGAAGCCGCGCTCGCGCAGGTAGCCCGCGTCGCGCCCGGAGTCCGCGACCACCCGGTGCGCGTCCTTCATGAGCGGGACCAGCAGCAGGCGGTCCCAGGCCGAGTTGAGCGCCGGGTTGTTCGGCGCATGGTTGGGGGTCCACACGCCGTGCGGGGCGACGAGGTAGGGGACGTCCGCGCGGCGCGCGGCGCGCATCGCCTCGATGATGATGAGCCCGTAGACGCCGTGGAGGTGCACGACATCCGCGCGCGCGACCTCCTCGCGCAGGACACCCCTCATGCCCCGGCCGTAGCAGAGGCGCCCCGGCCCGACGAGCGGGAGGATGCGGGCCCGCGCACCCTCGACCTCGCGGTCGGCGGGCGTCTCCGCGCCCATGTCGGTCGCGACGATGGTGACCTCGTGGCCGCGTTCGCGCTGCACGGGGAGCAGCCCGCGCAACAGGGTGGTGGGCCCGCCGAGCTTCCGGCTGGTTCCCAGGGCGACGTGCAGGATCCTCAAGTTCCAGCTCCCTCAGCTAGTCGGAGGCGCGGTCGAACCAGGCTCGACCCGTGTCGCAGCGCAGGTTCCCGCTACGACACATCCTTGGGCGACGTCCGGCGTGCGGCCACGACCACGGTCGCAGCACCCGCGAGGAGCAGCGCGCCAGCACCGATCGCCATCTCTGTGCCGCCGAAGCCCGTGGTCGACAGGGTCTCCGCGGACGTGGTGGTCGTGGTGGTGGTCGGCGTCGTGGTGGTGGCGCTCTTCACGGTGACCGAGGTCGGGGTCTTGGTCGACGTCGCGGCCGGCGTCTGCGTCTTCGTGGGCGTCGACGTCTCCTCCGGAGTCGAGGTCTCGCCGGGCACCGGACCGCCCTGCGGCTCGGGCGCGACGTAGGCGCTTGCGGCAACGGGGATCAGTGCGATTCCCCCAGCCAGAACAGCAACTGCAACAGTGCGACGGATCATCACGCCACTTCCCCCTCATCAGGGTTCCGGTCCCCCCGACCGGCCCAATCTCGACATTAGCACCGGGCATCCCTTTTGTCGCCATTCTGGCGCTTTGTCCGCCTGCTCGTGCACGATGCATGCGCGAGCCCGGCGCCGCGCCACGTCGAAGCGCCCTCAGGCGCGCGCGGGCGGCACCGCCATGGACGGCGCCGACGCCTCTCGCGGCGCGGCGATCGCGGCATCGAGGATCGCCTCGAAGCGGTCGACGGCGGCGTCCTTCGACAGCTGCTCGCGGCGATAGCGCTGGCCTGCCGCGCCATAGGCGGCGGCACGCTCGGGATCGGCGCCGACCTCCTCGACCGCCGCCAGCAGCGCGGCGCCGTCGCCAGACGGCACCACGACCCCGGCGCCCGCGCGGCGCACCTCCTCGGCGCTCGCCCCTCCGGGGTCGACGGAGGCGACCACGGGCCGCCCGGACGTGAAGTACGAGGTGAGCTTGCTCGGGACCGACATCTCCGCGACGCCCGGACGCTCGTTGACCACGAGCACGTCCGCCGCCGCCAGCGCATCACGGAAGGTCTCGTCGTCGAGCGTGCCGACGAAGTCGATCGCGTCGACGCCGGTCGCGGCTGCCTCGAGCCGCTCACGGTCCGAGCCGTTGCCCACCATCACGAAGCGCACCGCGGAGCCGTGCCGATCCGCGAGCGCGGCTGCCTCGACCACGGTGTCCAGGCCCTGCTTGACGCCCATGTTGCCGGCGTGGACCGCGACGACCGCGTCGGCGCTCCAGCCGAGCCGGGCGCGCGCCTTCGCCCGATCCGGCAGGGGCACGTCCTCCAGGTGAGTCCAGTTGCGCACGATGTCGATCCGCGCCGGGTCGATCCCGTAGTCCCGTTCGACGGCATGCGCGAAGCGCTCATGGATCGCCACCACGCGCGTGGCCCGCGTGAGGACCCAGCGCTCGACGGCGCGGACGACCCGCGTGGCGGCACCCCCGCCGCCGCCCGTCTCCGACAGCCCCACCCCGTAGAGGTCCTGGATCCAGACGAGCACGGGCGTGCGGCGATCGAGGAGGGTCGCACGAAGCATGACGACGGCCGTGGCGAAGAGCGCGGGCGAGACGAGGATGCGCGCCTGGGCCGGGGCCCACCGGCGCATCGACGCACGGACCCCGAAGCTGGTCTCGGACAGCAGCCGCATGACGGACGTGGGCCGGCGCGGCACGAAGTGACGCAGGCGTGCGAGGCGGACCCCCGCATCGTCCTCGCGCACCGTCCACCCGCCGTGCCCGGGGTAGATGCGCCACCCCGGATAGAAGGGGTGCGCCGCGACCGCGGAGACGGTGCGGCCGCGTCGTGCGAGCTCGCGTGCGAGCGACGTCGAGTACGGCGCGTTGCCCGTGGGCTCCGGCGCGTAGTGGACGCTGACGATCTCCACGTCGGCGCCCGCATCAGGCTCGCGCATGCGGGCCCCCTCCCTCAGCGATGCGGACCGTTCAGTACGCGCCCGACTTCCCTACCACCGCCCAGAACGTCCTCAGCAGGATGACGACGTCCCCGCCGAGCGACCAGTTCTCCGCGTAGTACGCGTCGAGCTCCATCGACGCCTCGGGCGTGAGCGAGGAGCGCCCGCTCACCTGCCAGAGGCCCGTCATGCCGGGCTTGACGAGAAGCCTCCGCTGTTCAAGGTCTCCGTACTGCTCGACCTCGGCCGCGATCTGTGGGCGCGGACCCACGAGCGACATGTCGCCCTTGAGCACGTTGATGATCTGGGGAAGCTCGTCGATCGAGTAGCGGCGCATGAAGGCGCCGAAGCGGGTGACGCGCGGGTCGTTCTTGGGCTTGTAGAACATCCCGACGCCGTCGCCGCACACCTCCTGGAGGCGCGCCTCGGCACCGACCTCCATCGACCGGAACTTGAGCATCGCGAACGGCTTGCCGTCCTTGCCGATGCGCTCCTGGCGGAAGAAGACGGGCCCGCGGCTGGTGAGCTTCACGAGCGCGGCCACGATGAGCATCGGGATCGCCGCGATCGACAGCAGCACCGCAGCGCCCACCCGGTCGACGGCATCCTTGAGCGAGTAGCGCGCACCGGAGAAGGCGGCGGAGTCCACGAAGAGGAGAGGGACGCCCTCGTGACGCGACATGAGCACGCGCGGACCGGCGACGTCCGAGATCCCGGGCGCGACGATGAGCGTGACATCGGTGCCCTCGAGCGCCCAGCCGAGACGGCGGGCCTCACCCATGGACACCGCGTCGTTGGCGGTGAGGATGATCGCGCCGGCATCGTGGCGCTGCACCAGCTCGGCCGCATCCTCGATGGGGCCGAGCACGGGCACGTCCTCGAGGTCCGCCTCGAGGCCCGCGCTGGAGGGGTCCGCCAGGCAGACGCCGACGACCTGGTACGCGGACTCGTGATTGCGGCGCAGGCGGCGCACCAGCTGCTCCGAGGTGCGGCGCGGCCCGGCGACGATCACGGGCGTGCGACAACGCCCGACGTCGCGCTGCTTGTTGAGCCATGCGCGCCACACTCGCCGATAGCCCAGCAGGACGAGCGTGCCGAGCGGCAGCGCGAACAGGAGGTAGCCGCGGCTGAAGCCCCACTGCGTGAAGAAGCCGACGATCGCCACGATCGCGACCGTGCGCATGCCCGCGCTGACGACGCGCTGATACTCCTGCGGGCCCTCGCCCAGGATGCGCGAGTCACGCGAGCGCAGCCACCCGAGCTCGAAGATCCACAGCGCGGAGATCGCCACCGTGATCCACCAGTGATGGATCCCGACGGTGCCGAGGTGGGACGCGAGCGGCACCCACCCGAACTGCACGCCGTGCGCGATCACCATGGTCATCGCGACGACGAAGACGTCGGTGAGCACGATGCGCCGCTCGAGCGGCTTCGCCCACGCGCGCGACCCCTTGCGGACCGCCGCCCCGGCCTTCGTGGATGCGGATACTGCTAGCGCCATGGAAGTCCCCCCGCTGTCCCGTGCGCCCGCGAGGCCTCAGCGACCCCGCCTGCCCGTCACGCGTCCTTGGTGGTGCGTCGTGCGGCGATCATGACGGTCGCGGCACCGGCGACGAGCAGAGCGCCCGCACCGATCGCCATCTCGGTCCCGCCGAAGCCGGTGATCGAGAGCGATTCGGTGGACGTGTTGCCCGTGGTCGTCGTGGTGCCGGCGTTGAGAACCGACGTCGTCGTGGTCGAGCCCGTCGTCGTCTTCTTGGTCTCGACGGCGGTGGTCTTCTGCGTCGTCGGCGTCTCGGTGTCCGTCGGCGTCGACGTCTCCTCAGGCACCGTGCCCCCCTGCGGGTTGGGCGCGACGTACGCGAAAGCGGTGGCGGGGACAAGCGCGATCCCCCCAGCAAGAACTGCAACTGCAATGGTGCGACGAATCATGACGTCACTTCCCCCTCGTGCCCCTCACACGAGCGCGGCCCCCCGACCGGCTCGTTCTCGACAGTAGCACCAGATGTCCGCTTTGTCGTCGTTTTTCCCTCTCGCGTTGTTTGTGCCGCGGGAATCGTGCGAACCAGGGACTATGAGGGCTCGGGACCTTCGAAGAGCTGCGAGCAGGCGCGCACGCCGGAGTCGCCGCCGTCGGGGTTCGGGGCGGCCGCCACACAGGCCACCGCGCCGATGGTGAACTCGGAGTCGAGGATGTTCGCGCGATGCCCCGCGGAGCCCATCCACAGGTCGACGACGTCGGCCGCAGAAAGGTCCGTCCGCGAGAGGTTCTCCCCCGCCTTCGCCCCCTCGTGGCACGACGAGACGAGCACCTCGTGCTCGAGCTCGGCGGAGTCGACAAACGGGGCGGCGCGCTCCGCCGCCTTGTCCGCGAGGCAATCGCTCCACGTCAGTGGCGCGAGCCCCGCCTCCTCGCGCTGCGCGTTCGAGAGGTCGAACATCTCGCGGGCGAGCTCCTCGGGCGGGGTCGGCGGTGTCGAACAGCCGGCAAGCGCCGATGCGGCGAACACTCCCGCCAGGAGCGCGACGCCGGCGCGCATCAGCACCCGTCCTCCAGCCCCACCTTGATGAGCGCGGCGGTCTGATAGAGGTACTGATAGGCCCAGACGAAGGGCGACATCGTCTCGTGCGAGTCGAGGTACGCGAGGTCGCCGTCCCAGCATCGCTCCATGATGACCCGCGTGCGGGTGAGGTGCGGAGCCATCGTGACAACCCCCACCGCGTCCCAGCCGTTCTCCTCGATGAGGTCACGCATCCAGCGCGCCTCGCCGCGCGTGGTGAACGGGTCCGGCATCGAGCAGTAGACGGTGAAGTCCTGGGGCTCCTCGCACACCGCGGTCGCCTCGTCCCAGCGTCGCCGGATGTCGGGGTCATCGTCGAGCGACACGATGATCGTGTCGGTGAGACCGTCGGCGACCATCTCCTCGGCGAGCTCCATGCGCGCCTCGGTGGGCGGACCGATGACGTATACCGCGTCGACGGCGCGCGGCTCGTCGTGCGCGGGGAAGACGTACAGCGGCAGACCCGCGACGAACGCGACCGCGCCCACCACGAGCATCACGATGACGATCTTCATCCCCCGGCCCACGGCGGAACACTAACCCGTCGACGTGTCAGGCAGATGACGGGCGGTCCAGGCGAAGCGCCCGACCCACCTTCTCCCCCACGAGCCGCGCCGCGCGTGCCGTGTAGTGGACGCCGTCGTTCGACATCCCCGCCGCCCAGCCGTCGCCGTCGCGCACGGGTGCCGGAGCGTCCACGAACTCCCAGCCCTCGGCCTCCGCGAGCGCGCGCAGCCACGCGTTGTACACGGGCGTCGTCGGGCCGAGCTCGGGCTCGAGCGGCGGGATCGCGAGCAGGATCACGCGCGGCGGCGGCCCCACGATCCGCGCGATGTCCCGCAGCGCGCCCGCCGTCTCGTCGAAGGGCAGCCCCCAGGCGAGGTCGTTCGTGCCGAGCGCGAGGATGAGCACGTCCGCCTCGACCGCCGAAGCCCGCGAGCGCTGGTGCAGCGACGTCGCGCCCGGGACGGCCGTGCCGCCCGCGAGCACCGCATCGTCCCCCAGGGCCGTATAGAGGTACGACGACCGGTCGAGTCCCTCCGCCGTGAATGCCGGCGAGAAGCCCACCGACAGGGAGTCCCCGACGACCGCGACCCGCGTCACCCCCACGGCTCGTCCGCGACCACCGCGTCCGCCCCACTGTGCGCGGATTTCACGATCGCGAGCGACAGCGCGTGATCCCACAGTCCCTGTGCGAGCGGGTACGGCTCGGGGCCCTCGCCGCGCGCCCAGCGGCCGGTGTCGAGCAGGATCTGCGCGACCGCGAGGTCGTCCTCCGACATCCGGCTCCCGTGCCAGGCGTTGCGGTAGACGACGGACCCGTCGAAGCTCGTGTGCCACAGCGCGTTGCCCTCGAGGTTGAGGTCCACGCCGGTGCGGCGATGCTCGAGCCGGCCCGCGACCGGGCCGTCGGCGGTCATGCGCAGGACGGAGTCGGCGGCGATCTCGCCGTGCGAGCCGCGGATGACGATCCGGCGGTGCAGGTACGGGTTCCACCACTGGTTGTCGACGAAGTCGTACAGCCCGAAGCGTCCGTCGCCGAGGTCGAGCGTCGCGATCGTGGTGGTGCGCGGCTCGGCCGGCGGCACCGCGACGGCCCCGCCCGGCACCGCGGCCTCCTCGCCGGCGCCACGACCGACCCACCCGTCGGGCGTGAGCGGATCCACCATCGGCGCGGTGAACGTGCGCGCGTTCACCCGCACCCCGGCGCCGGTCACGGGCGAGCCCGCGCCGAGCATCGTCCGGATGAGCGAGACCGCGTGATAGAGGTGCGTCGACGACACCTCGACTGTGTGCGGCGCCCCGATCACGCCCCTCTCGAGCAGCGCGATCCGCGCGGCGTGGCCGGGCATGCGCGTGTACTGCTCGGCGACCTGCACGAGCCCGGAGGACCCGACCGACGCCCACAGAGAACGCATCCCGTCGAGGTCGGGCGCGGGCGGCGTCTCCGCGAGCACCGGCACCCCCGCCTCCACCACGGAACGGATCACGCCCGGGCTCGCCTCCCACGGCACCGCGACCACGACGAAGTCGGGCCGCAGGCTCAGCGCCTGCTCGAGCCCGTCGACCGGCAGGTGGTCGTGCAGGTGCGCCGAGAACGGCGCGGCGGCCGCGCGGGTCTCGCGCAGCGCATCGTGCGCCCGGCCGGGGCTGCGCCCGACGATCGCGACCGGCTCGAGCACCTCCGGCGCCATCGCCGCGAGGCGCAGCATGAACCGCGTCCGCCAGCCCGTGCCGACGATCGCGAAGCGCACCGGCCCGTCCATCAGCGCGGCTCCATCCTCTCGACCAGCAGCTGCGCGAGGTGCCGGCCCTGGACGCCGGCGAGGTCGTCGGCCTGCGTCCGGCACGAGACCCCGTCGGCGAGATACACGGACCCGGCGGGCGCCGACCGCAGCGCCGGCAGCAGCGAGTTCTCCGCCACCTTGAGTGACGTCTCGTAGTGGCCCTTCTCCGTGCCCCAGTTCCCCGCGAGGCCGCAGCAGCCCGCGGTCTCGGTCACGGACGCGCCGGCGCGCGCGAGCAGCTCCCGATCCGCGGCGTAGCCCATCACCGAGTACTGGTGGCAGTGCGGCTGCACCACGGCCTCGACGTCGTCCAGCGACGGGATGCGCCAGCCGTCGCGCGGCTTGACCGGCGCGCGTCCGGTGAGCACCTCAGCCAGCGTGTAGGTGGACGATGCGACGGCACCGGCGCGCGGATCGTCCGGCAGGAGCTCGGTGAGGTCGCCGCGGAGGACCCCCATGCACGACGGCTCGACGCCGACGATCGGCACCCCGTTAACCGCCCACGGCCCGAGCACGCCGAGCAGGTGGGACAGGTGCTTCTTGGCGCCGTCGAGCTGGCCGGTCGAGATCCACGTGACGCCGCAGCACGCGTCGCCCGCGACCACGACGACGTCGATCCCGGCATCCTCGAGCACGGAGACGATCGCGGTGGGGATCTCGGGGTCGAGGCCGTCGGTGAACGAGTCGGCCCACAGGACCACGAGGTTGTCGAGTCGCGTCGCCTTGTCCGGGTTCGCGCGGCGGGCCCTCGCGACGGCGGAGCGCCGGAACGGCACCTTGAACTCGGGCAGGCGGCGGCGCTTGTCCATGCCGGCAATCGGGACCACGAGGCGCTGGATCCAGTCCGGCTTCAGAACCGCGGAGATCAGCCGCGGCGCCAGCCCCACGATCTTGAGCCAGCGCGGCAGCCACCCGATCGAGTAATGGGTCATCGGCCTGACCCGCCCCTTGTAGGTCCGGTGCAGCACCTCGGACTTGTACGCCGCCATGTCGACGCCGCTGGGGCAGTCGGACGAGCACGCCTTGCACGACAGGCACAGGTCGAGGCTCTCGAGCACCTCGGGCGAGCTCAGCCCGCCGATGAGCGTGCCGTTGAGCGCGTCTTGCAGCACGCGGGCGCGGCCGCGGGTGACGTCCTTCTCGTCGCCGGTCGCCTGGTAGCTGGGGCACATGAAGCCGGATCCGCCGCCGATCGAGTCCGCGCGGCACTTGCCCACCCCCGTGCAGCGGTGGACGGCCTCGGCGAGGTCGCCGTGGTCGTGCTCGAGCGCGAGGCCGACGGCCGGGGTGCGCTTCGCGGAGGGCCGGCGCAGGTGGGCGTCCAGCGGGTCGGGGTCGACGATGACGCCCGGGTTGAGCAGGTTCTCGGGGTCGAACAGGTGCTTGACGCCCTTGAACAGCGCGACGGCCTCCTCGGAGTACATGGTCGACAGCAGCTCGGAGCGGGCGCGGCCGTCGCCGTGCTCGCCGGACAGCGATCCCCCGTGCTCCGCGACCAGCGCGGCGGCATCCTCCATGAAGGCGCGCAGCGGGCGGCCGTCCTCCTGCAGCGGGATCCCGAGGCGCACGTGGATGCAGCCGTCGCCGAAGTGGCCGAACGGCTGGCCGACCACGCCGTGGCGGTCCATGAGCGCGTCGAAGTCGCGCAGGTAGGCGCCCAGCCTCTCGGGCGGGACGGCGGCGTCCTCCCAGCCCGGCCAGGCCTCCTGGTTCTCGGGGGTGCGGCCGGAGAGCCCGGCGCCGTCGGCGCGGATGGCCCACAGCCGCGCGGCCTCCTTGGGGTCGGCGACCTCGCGCCACGCGTCGGTGCCGGAGTCCGCCGCGAGCGCGGCCAGCGTGGCGCGCGCCTCCTCCTCGGTCTCGCCGCCGACCTCGACGAACAGCCAGCCCGCGCCGTGCGGGAGGTCGGGCACGGGACCGGTCGCGCCCGCGACGCGCGCGACGAGGCGGGCGTCGAGGCCCTCCACGGCCTGGGGACGATGCGCGAGCATGGGGACCACCGCATCGGCCGCCGCCGGCATGTCCGAGTAGCCGAACGCCGCGGTGAGCCGCACGGGCGGCACGTCGACGAGGCGCACGGTCGCCTCGAGGACCGTGGCGAGCGTGCCCTCGGAGCCGACGAGGAAGGTCGCGAGGTCCGCGCCGAGCTCGGGCAGCAGGTGCTCGAGCGAGTAGCCGCTCACCTGGCGCGAGAAGCGGCCGAACTCGGTGCGGATGAGCGCGAGGTTGGCCTCGACCAGCTCGGCCAGGCCGGGCACCTCGCCCAGCCCGCGCGGGCCGGCGGAGAGGCGACGGCCCAGGCCGTCGACGGCGTCGAGCGCGAGCACGTTGTCGGCGGTGCGGCCAAAGGCGACGGCGTGCGGGCCGCAGGCGTTGTTGCCGATCATGCCGCCGAGCGTCGCGCGCGTGGAGGTCGACGGGTCGGGGCCGAAGCGCAGCCCGGCGGAGGCGACGGCCGCCTGCAGGTCGGACAGCACCACGCCGGGCTGGACGCGCGCGGTCTTGGCCTCGAGGTCG
The DNA here is from genome assembly GCF_030418455.1 of Demequina litoralis. GTDB lineage: Bacteria > Actinomycetota > Actinomycetes > Actinomycetales > Demequinaceae > Demequina > Demequina litoralis. The sequence goes on along the minus strand of NZ_JAUHPW010000004.1, from coordinate 1,412 downwards.
ACGTCGAGGATGCGGGTCAGGTGGCGGCTCGTGTCGAGCACGAGGCCCGGCCCGATCGCGTTGCCCGCGACCGAGGTGCCGCCGCCGCGCATCGTCACCGGGACGCGGGCGTCGCGGGCGACGGCCAGCGCGGCCAGGAGGTCGTCGGCGTCGCGCGGATAGGCGACCACGGCGGGCGGGATGCGGTAGTTCGACGCGTCGGTCGAGTACTCCGCGCGGCGGCGGGCCGAGGCGTCCACCTCGCCGTCGATGGCGCGCGCGAGGGCGGCCGCGAGGTCCGCGGCGTCGGCCGGGGCGGGTGTCTGGGGCGCCGTCGTCGTCACGCGCGCCATTCTTCCACCCCCGCCCCCGTGCGCTGCCAGGGACGTCGGGCCCGGTCGGTCCGCCGCATCGTCCCCGGTCACGGGCATGGAAATACCGTCGCAACTGTTGCACACGTGACGAATGGGACGCACGATGAGACATAGCCCGAGGGAGGCCTCATGAAGCCGTTGCGCGCACTCGCTTTGTCCGCCGTGGTCGCGCTGGTCGTGGCCGCAACCGCAGCCGTCGCAGGCAATGCCAGCCGGACGAACGATCCGGGAGTGGAGCTCTCGAACAGCGTCATCAACGTGTCGTGCAACAACCCCATGAACCTCGCCATCACGTACGGGACGCCCGACAACCCCGACGACGGCGGCAACTCGTGGCTGTACTCCTGGTACTTCGACATCTACATCGACGGCGAGTACCTCACCACGCTGGAGGACGACGGCTCGGACGGCGACCTGCGCGGCTTCCACGACGAGATCCCCGCGAGCGAGCTCCCGGGCGTCAACTACACCTGGTACATCGACGTCCGCTACGGCACGGGCGAGGCCGAGGAGACCTTCCCCATGGCCTTCAGCGGCGAGGTGATCTGCACGCAGGAGGTGACCCCGGCAGAGCCGACGTTCACCGACCCGTGCGGCCCCGACAACGCCTACTGGACCGTGCCGGAACCGGGCGAGGGCTACACGTACGAGGAGTCGACGGACGGCGACCTGCTCGTGGTCACGGCCTACGCGTCGGACGGCTACAGCTTCGCCGACAACGCCACGACGATGACGTGGAGCGCCGCCGACTCCGGCGAGGAGTGCCCCACCACGCCCACCCCGGAGCCCACCGAGACCTCGACCTCGACCCCCGAACCCACGACGTCGCCCACCGACGACACGGACACCGACACCGGCGTGATCGACGACAGCACCGGCGCCTCGCCGGTCCCGACGACGCCGCTCTACGCCGGATAACAGGAGCTTCGCCGCCTTCTCGTGCGGCGCAGCTGCGTCGTCACACGCGCCCCATCCGTCACCTGCGTATCCGCGCTCCGCACCCGCCACGGCTATTTCCCGGCCCGCGCGCCACGCCGCGACCCCGGCGAGACGATCGGA
>NZ_JAUHPW010000003.1 GCF_030418455.1 Demequina litoralis | reverse complement strand
GCTGACGCACGATTTCCAATGACACGTGTGACGCGATAGGCCCGTGTGACACCTGGGGTCCCACCCCTCACCTGCGCCCCACGGTTCACCTTTGTCATTGGGAATCCCTCGGGAGTCGAGAAGGGCCCCGATCCGCGTCCGGATCGGGGCCCTTCCTCGTCTGCCGCCGCGGCTCAGAGGGCCGCGGCCTTGCCCTTCGCCCGCCGCCGCGAGGCGACCTCGCCGCCCACCACGATGGCGAGCGCGAGGATGAACATGAGCGTGCCGATCACGTTGACCTGCATCGGGACGCCGCGCTGCGCGGCACCCCACACGAACATCGGGAAGGTCACCGTCGTGCCCGAGTTGAGGTTCGTGATGATGAAGTCGTCGAACGACAGCGAGAACGCGAGCAGCGCCGCCGACAGGATGCCGGGGAACACCAGCGGGAACGTGATCCTCCAGAACGCCTGCCACTCGTTCGCGTAGAGGTCCATCGCGGCCTTCTCGAGGTTCGAGTCCAGGCCCGCGAGACGCGACCGGACCGTCACCACGACGAACGAGATGCAGAACATGATGTGCGCGATGAGGACCGTCCAGAAGCCGAGCTGGCCGCCGAAGCCCGCCGCCACGAACAGCGCGAGCAGCGACGAGCCCATGACGATCTCGGGCGTCGCCATCGGCAGGAACAGCACCAGGTTCATGGTGGAGCGGCCCTCGAAGCGGTGGCGCACCAGCGCGAACGCGGCGAGGGTGCCGATGACCGTCGCGACGAGCGTCGCCAGCAGGCCGATGCTGATGCTCACCCGCAGCGACTCGCACATGCCCTGCGGCTCGCAGGGGTTCAGCCAGTTGTCCCACGTGAAGGACTGGAACTGGTAGAGGTTGCGCGACTGCGACGAGTCGTTGAACGACATCAGGGCGACGATGAAGTTCGGGATGTACATGTACAGCAGCACCAGGATGCCGAGCGTCAGCATGAGGTGCTTGCCGATCCAGTTGCCGATGCGGGTCATCACAGCAGCTCCTCCGTTCCTGCGCGGCGCACGTACACCAGGACCATGCCGACGATGATCACCATGAGGATGACCGACAGCGCCGATGCGTGCGGATAGTCGCCCGCGGTGGTGAACAGCTGCTGGATCTTGTTGCCGACCATCTGGGTGTTGGGGCTGCCCAGCAGGGACGCGTTGATGTAGTCGCCCGTCGCCGGGATGAACGTCAGCAGCGTGCCGCCCACGACGCCCGGGATCGACAGCGGCCAGATCACCTTGGCGAAGCGCTGGAACGGGCTCGCGTACAGGTCCGCCGCCGCCTCGTTGAGCTTCGGGTCGATCTTCTCGAGGCTCGTGTAGAGCGGCAGGATCATGAACGGCAGGAAGTTGTACGTGAGGCCCATGATGACCGCGAACGGCGTCGCCAGGAGCCTGCCGTCCTCGCCCAGGATGTGCAGCGTCTGCAGCGTGTTCACGATGATGCCGTTGTCCGCGAGGATGAGCTTCCACGACAGCGTGCGCACCAGGAACGACGTGAAGAACGGCGCGATGACGAGCACGAGCATCACGGTCTTCCAGCGCCCCGCCTTGAAGGCGATGGCGTACGCGAGCACGTAGCCGAGCACGAGGCACAGCAGGGTCGAGATGCCGGCGTACAGGAGCGACCGCATCATGTACGGCCAGTAGTCCCCGAGCGCCTCCGTGTAGTTCGCGATGCGCCACGTCAGGGTGTACCCGTTGATGGGCGAGCCCGTCGCCGGATCCGACAGCGACGTGGTGAGCAGCGACAGCATCGGGAACAGGAAGAAGACCGCGAGCCAGATCGCGGCCGGCCCGATGAGGAGATAGGCGGCGTTCTTGCCGAACACCCGCTGAAGCGCCTCCACGTCAGTCCTCCTCGAGCCCCGCCTCAACGTCCTGAGCGGAGTCGAGGAGGAACGCGAACTCGGGACGCCACGACACGTCGACCTTGGTGCCCACGGGGATCAGGCCGCCGCGGCGGCCCGTGTTCTGCTCGAAGCAGGTGATCTCCTGGCCCCACGGCATGCGGAGCGTGTAGTCGGTGGACACGCCGATGTAGCTCGCGTCGACCACCACGGCGCCGGACAGCGCCGCGCCGGGCGCGTCGAGCGACTGCCCCTCGGGCTGGATGAGGACCTTCTCGGGTCGGATGCCGACCCAGCCCTCGTCGGAGGTGGTGTGGACCTTGCTCGCCTTGATCGTCGCGACCGTGCCGTGCATGTCGACCTTGACCACCGCATCGTCACCGGTGCCCTCGCGGCCCACGACGGTGCCCTTGATGAGGTTCGAGCGGCCCAGGAAGTTCGCGACGAACGTGGTGCGGGGGTTGGTGTACAGCTCGTACGGCGCCCCCATCTGCTCGATGCGACCCTTGTTCATGACGGCGACCGTGTCGGCCATCGTCATGGCCTCCTCCTGGTCGTGCGTGACGTGCACGAAGGTGAGGCCCACCTCCTCCTGGATGCGCTTGAGCTCGATCTGCATCGCGCGACGCAGCTTGAGGTCGAGCGCGCCGAGCGGCTCGTCGAGCAGCAGGACGTCGGGGCGGTTGATGAGGGCGCGGGCGAGCGCGACGCGCTGCTGCTGACCGCCGGACAGCTGCGCCGGCTTCTTGCCCGCCTGCTCGGTGAGCTCCGTCAGCGCGAGGATCTCCTTGACCCGGTCGATCGGGTCCTTCGCGCCGCGACGCTTGGGACCGAACGCCACGTTCTCCGCGATCGTGAGGTGCGGGAAGAGCGCGTAGTTCTGGAACACCGTGTTGACGGGCCGCTTGTACGGCTTCGCGTAGGTGATGTCCTGCTCGCCGATGTGGATGGTGCCCTGGGTGGCCTCCTCCAGACCGGCGACCATGCGCAGCGTCGTGGTCTTGCCGCAGCCCGACGGGCCGAGCAGCGCGAAGAAGGATCCCTGCGGGATCACCAGGTCGAGCGACTCGACCGCGACGAAGCCGTTCGGGTACCGCTTGTGGAGACCGGTGAGCTTGAGGTCGCCGCGGGCTCCGTCAGCCAGTGACATCCGCGTAGTCCTTCTCGTACTGCGAGGCCTTCGCCTCGTCCAGCGCCATGAAGCCGTGCGTCTGGGCGAGGTACTCGGCGGTCGGGAAGATCAGCGGGTTGTCGACGAGCGACGGGTCGATCTTCTCCATCTCCGCCTGGGCGCCCTCGACGGGGCAGACGTACCAGACGTAGGCGGCGAGCTTGGCGGCGACGTCGGGCCGGTAGTAGTAGTCGATCAGCTTCTCGGCGTTCGCCTTGTGCTGGCCCTGGACCGGCACGATCATGTTGTCCGACCAGATCATCATGCCCTCCTCCGGGGGCAGGAAGACCAGGTTCTCGTCCTCGGCGGCGGCGACGTCGCCCGACCACGCGACGCAGGCCGCGATGTTGCCGTTGGCGAGGTCGTTGATGTACTCGTTGCCGGTGAACGCGCGGATCTGACCGTCGGCACGCGCCTTCGAGATCTTGTCGAGCGCGTTGCCCCACTGGTCGTCGGTGAAGTTCGCCGGGTCGGCGCCGTCGGCCAGCAGCAGCAGGCCCATGGTGTCGCGCATCTCGGTGAGCATCGTCACCTTGCCCTTGAGGTCCGAGCGCGTGAGCAGCTCGTCCATGGTGGTGACCTCGCCGACGAGCGACTTGTTGTACGCGATGCCGGTGAAGCCCGACTGCCACGGCGCGGAGTAGTCGCGGTTGGGGTCCCAGCCGACGCCCTGGAGCGACGAGATGAGGTTCTTGTCGAGGTTGGGCACGTTGGCCTTGTCGAGCTGCTGGATCCAGCCCGCCTCGATCATGCGCGCGGCCATCCAGTCGGTCAGCACGAACATGTCGCGGCCGGTCGGCTGGCACGCGCCCAGCTGGTTGCGGACCTTCGCGAAGAACTCGACGTTGTCGTTGACGTCGGGCGTGTAGGTGACGTCGATGCCCGACTCCTCGCCGAAGGCCGTCAGCGTCGACACGTAGTCGCCGTCGTCCTCGTCGATGTACTCGGGCCAGTTGGACATGTTGAGGACGGCCTCGGTGTCCGACAGGTCCGTCGTCACGCAGCCCGCGGCCGCGTCGCCGCCGCCGCCTCCACGGCCCATGAGGTAGACCGCCCCGAGGCCCGCCACACCCGCCGCACCTCCGATCATCAGACCGCGGCGCGAGATGCCCTTCTTCTTCACTTCCTCCGGCGGCGTGACCTCGGACACGTCGACCTCCTTAGCTCCGGGCAGGACCCGGTCGGACTTCTTCGAGTGGGGAGATAGTGGCATGCCCCCTGGGGCTCAACAAGAGGTGAACGATGCGTGGACACGGGTTATCGGCCGGATTGGCCGGAGGACCGATGCGCGGGAGACGACTTGTCCGGGCCGGGAGATTGCAGGCGTGTTTCCAACGTGATCATCGCCACACTGAGGCCATGAACACGCACGACTTCGGCGCCGGGGCCGCGCGGTCCGCGCGCCGCCCCGCCCCGGACGTTCCGTCCGAGCGCGCCCGCGCCTACGCCTCCGTCTCGCTGTGGCTCGCGACGGCCGACGACGACCTCGTCGCCGCGGACCCGCTCGCCGGCGACCGCGAGGTGGACGTGGCGATCGTCGGGGCCGGCTTCACCGGGCTGTGGACCGCGTACTACCTCGCGGAGGCGCGGCCCGACCTGCGCATCGCGATCGTCGAGCGGGAGATCGCGGGCTTCGGGGCGTCCGGGCGCAACGGCGGGTGGGCGTCGGCGCTGTTCCCCTCGTCGCTGGCCACCCTCGCGCGCGACGCCGACCGGGACGCCGCGCTGCGCCAGCACGCGGCGATGCGCGCCTCCGTCGACGAGGTGATCCGCGCCGCGGCCGCCGCGGGCATCGACGCACGCCTCGCCAAGGGCGGCACTCTCACGCTCGCGCGCACCGCGACCCAGCTGGCGCGCGCCCGCGCCGAGGTGGACGAGGCGCGGGCCTGGGGACGGGGCGAGGACGACATCGTCCTGCTCGACGCGGAGGCCGCCCGTGAGCGGCTCGCCGCGACGGACGTGCTCGGCGCCACCTACACGCCCGACTGCGCCGCCGTGCATCCGGGGCGGCTCGTGCGCGGGCTGGTGCGCGCCGTCCGCGAGCGCGGCGTGCGGGTCCACGAGCGCACGGCCGCGACGCGCATCGTCCCCCACCGGGTCGAGACCGAGCGCGGCACGCTCACCGCGACGCACGTCGTCCGCGCGACCGAGGGCTACACTACGGGGCTGCCCGGTCACGGACGGGCCGTGGTGCCCGTGCACTCGCTCATCATCGCCACCGCGCCGCTGCCCGCGGGCATGTGGGACGAGATCGGCCTCGCCCGCCGCGAGACGTTCACGGACGGCCGCCACCTCGTCATCTACGGGCAGCGCACCGCCGACGACCGCATCGTCTTCGGCGGCCGCGGCGCCCCCTACCGCCTGGGCTCGAGCACGCGTCTCGACCCGCGGGCGGCCGCCCGCACCCACGCGAAGCTCCACCGCATCCTCGTCGACCTGCTGCCCGCGGTGCGCGACGTGGAGATCACGCACGCGTGGGGAGGCGCGCTCGGGATCGCGCGCGACTGGCACGCGTCGGTGGGCCTCGATCCCGAGACGGGCCTGGGCTGGGCCGGCGGCTACGTGGGCGACGGCGTCACCACGACGAACCTCGCGGGCCGCACCCTGCGCGACCTGGTGCTCGGCGAGGACACCGCGCTCACCTCCCTGCCGTGGGTCGGCCACCGGTCCCCCGGCTGGGAGCCCGAGCCCGTCCGCTGGCTCGGCGTCAACGCGGGCCTGCGCGCGATGGCCGCCGCGGACGCCGAGGAGCGCGCCACCGGTCGCGGCAGCGTGGCGGCGCGGATCATGGCGCCGTTCACCGGGGGCCACTGAGCGCACGCCACGGGTGGTGACGTCATCACCGGCGACACGCGGACGATGCGGGCCCTTCCGCGGGCGATCCGCCCCGGTTGGCGATAGTTTCGGCGGTATGGACCGTGCCGCCGAGGCACGGCGATCGAGTGGTCGGGGACGCGACGCAGCGGCCCCGGATTGGAGCCCGCCGTGACACAGCAGCCTCCCGCGACGGCGGCTCCCCGCCTGCATGGCCGGGTCGTCGCGATCAGCATCGGCGCCGCGCTCGGCGGCTTCCTCTTCGGGTTCGACTCGTCGGTGATCAACGGCGCGGTCGACTCGATCCAGGGCGAGTTCGACCTGGGCGACACCTTCACCGGCTTCGCGGTCGCGTCGGCGCTGCTGGGCTGCGCCGTGGGCGCCTGGTTCGCGGGCGGCCTCGCCAACCGTTACGGCCGCATCCGGGTCATGGTGATCTCGGCGATCATGTTCTTCCTCTCCGCGCTCGGCTCGGGCTTCGCGTTCGGCGTGTGGGACCTCATCGGCTGGCGCATCCTCGGCGGCCTCGCGATCGGCGCGGCGTCCGTCATCGCGCCGGCGTACATCGCCGAGGTCGCACCCGCGACGTTCCGCGGCCGGCTCGGCTCCCTCCAGCAGATGGCGATCGTGCTCGGCATCTTCGCCGCGCTGCTGAGCGACGAGATGCTCGCCTCGAGCGCGGGCGGCGCCTCGGAGGAGCTGTGGGCGGGACTCGAGGCGTGGCGCTGGATGTTCCTCGCCGCCGCCGTGCCCGCGGTGATCTACGGCGTCGCCGCGCTGCGGCTGCCCGAGTCGCCGCGCTACCTCGTGACGAAGCATCGCGACGACGAGGCCGCGCGGATCCTCGCCGACTACACGGGCGAGGCGGACCCGCACCACAAGATCGCCCAGATCCGCTTCTCGCTCGGCAGCGACGAGAAGCGCTCCCTCCGCGACCTCCGGGGCCACGCGTGGGGCCTGCACCCGATCGTGTGGACCGGCATCCTGCTGTCGATGTTCCAGCAGCTCGTGGGCATCAACGTGATCTTCTACTACTCGACCACGCTGTGGCAGTCCGTGGGCTTCGACGAGTCCGACGCGTTCACCACGTCGACCATCACGTCGCTCACCAACATCGTCGCGACCATCGTCGCGATCTCGCTGGTCGACCGCATCGGCCGCCGCCTGCTGCTCCTCATCGGCTCGGCCGGCATGTTCGTGTCGCTCGCCACCATGGCGCTCGCGTTCGCGAACGCCACCACGAACGCCGCCGGCGACACCGCGCTCGAGGGCGGCTGGGCCACGGCCGCCCTCATCGCGGCGAACCTGTTCGTGGTCTTCTTCGCCGCATCGTGGGGTCCCGTCGTGTGGGTGCTGCTGGGCGAGATGTTCCCCAACCACATGCGTGCGACCGCCCTCGCGGTCGCCGCCGCGGCGCAATGGGCGGCGAACTTCCTCATCACCGTGTCGTTCCCGGGCCTCGCGGACCTCTCGCTCGTGCTCGCCTACGGCTTCTACGCGGCGATGGCGCTGCTGTCCTTCTTCTTCGTGCTGTCGCGCGTCCCCGAGACGAAGGGTGTCGAGCTCGAGGACATGCGGGACGATGCGGACGCGCACACCGTGGAGAACGCCGCCGCGGGCGTCTGACCGCGGCACTCCCGTGCACCCCTCCACACGGGATGTGCACCTCTCCACGCCGGAACCCAGTTGTGAACGGGCACATCCCGCGAGAAGCGTGGATGCGCATCGTCCCGTGTGGAGGGGTGTCCGCCCGGGGAACGCAGAAGCGCCCCTCCCGGAGGAGGGGCGCTTCCCAGATGTGGCAGGTGAGGGATTCGAACCCCCGAAGTCGATGACGGCTGATTTACAGTCAGCTCCCTTTGGCCGCTCGGGCAACCTGCCGATGCGCCGCAAGCGGCGCGCATGGAAGGATAGCAAGGATCGAGCCCCCGACGCGAATCGCGGCCGGGACGGGCTCCCGAGACGTGGTGGCGCCGCTCCGACGGCGCCCGGAAGGAGATGAGATGGCAGGCGACAGCAGCTTCGACGTGGTGTCCAAGGTGGACCGCCAGGAGGTCGACAACGCGCTCAACCAGGCTTCCAAGGAGATCGCGCAGCGCTACGACTTCAAGGGCGTGGGCGCCTCGATCGAGTTCGCCGGCGAGGACATCCTCATGAAGGCCAACAGCCCCGAGCGCGTCAAGGCGATCCTCGACGTGTTCATCGGCAAGCTCGCCAAGCGCCAGATCGAGATGAAGGCGCTCGAGTGGGGCGAGCCGGTCCAGTCGGGCAAGGAGTACCGCCTCGTCGCCAAGGTCAAGGAGGGCATCGCGCAGGACGTCGCGAAGAAGCTCACCAAGCTGGTGCGCGACGAGGGCCCCAAGTCGGTCAAGGCGCTCATCCAGGGAGACGAGCTACGCGTGACCTCGAAGTCGCGCGACGACCTGCAGGCGACCATCGCGCTGCTCAAGGGCGCCGACGTCGACGCCGCGCTCCAGTTCGTCAACTTCCGCTAGGGGCGGCGCCGGGAGCGGCCGCTAGGACGGGTGCGAGGCGGCGGTCTGCTGGTGCGCCAGCAGCCGCCACCCGCCGTCCAGCAGCGCGTACGCGCTCGTGATGTGGAGGACGTGCTGGTCGTCCCACCGGATCGCCCGCGCCCGGTAGACCACCACGGCGACGTCCTCGCGCGGCGCGATCACGCGCATGTCGTCCAGCGTGTGGAGGTCCCACGGCTGGCTGGTCGCCATCGAGTCGATGGCCTCCGCCCGCTCCAGCACGCCCACGTCGGGCACCACCATGACGGCCTCCGGGGCGAGCACGCTCTCGAAGAACGTCCGCGGATCCCCGCCGGAGAGCTCCTCCCAGGCCTGTCGCTCGAGCTTCTCCGCCTCGTGCATGAGGTCACCTCCGACCCGCCGGGGCCCCGGCCGATCGGCGCGGGAGCCCCTCCCAGCATCATCCCCCCGCGGCGCGCTCCTCACCCGTCGAGCGGGCATCCTCGCGCCGCTCGCCGTGCGGGACCGGGCAGCCGGACGGGAACGTGCCGAGATTCTCGAGGCGGTAGCCGTCCGGGTAGCTGCGGATCCACGGCAGGTCCTCGACGCGAGTCGGGCGCGCATCGGACGGGAGCAGCCCCGCCATCCTGCCGCGGAGACGCACGGCGAGCCGGGAGCCGGCCACGACGGCGCGCGGCGGCCGCGGGTAGCGGAAGGCCTCGAGCAGCGCATCGTCCATGAGCGCCCGGCTGAACGGCTCCATGAGGGCGTCGGGCACGCGCGGACGGAAGGTCAGCAGCAGCGCGAGGGTCGCGTCGGCGACCCGGCGCCCGCCCTCGTCGAAGGCGAAGTGCTCCTCCTCGTAGGCGTCCATGAGGCCGGCGAAGCCCTCGTAGGTCTCCGGCACGTCGCGGATGCCCATGTGCGCGCCGAGCGCGCGGTAGTAGCGCACCGACGCCTCGAGCTCGCCGCCGGTGAGCGGCCGCTTGCCGTAGTCGTCGAGCCAGCGCTTGGGGACGACGACGAACGTCGACAGGACGTAGCGGAGCTCGTGGTCGGGGATGTCGTAGGCGCGGTGCATCTGGTTGATGCGGCGGATCGCGGTGCGCGCGTCGGGATGCTCGAAGCCCAGGCGGGAGGGGACCTCGAGGAGGAGCGCGGTGTCGTCGTAGCGCTTCTGCGCGCGGCCGGTGAACTCGCCGGTGCGGTCGAGCAGCGCGCCGATGCCGGGCACCGCGTACGTGCGGAACAGCGCGAAGCTGAGCGCCTGGTTCATGTCCCAGGGGAACTCGTGCATCACCAGGTTCCGGTAGATCTCGACGAAGTCGCGCTCCGGGTCGAGCGACTCGTTCACGCGCTTCCAGTGGTCGCGTCTCATGACTCGCAACCTACGCGAGAAGTCGCGAGAAGTGAACGGGGGTTCACCGGGATGGCCGCATGCCGACGCGTGCGGCCCGACGCGTCAGGGCGTCGCGAGCACGATGCGCGCCGCCGGCACCACGTCGGCCCGCTTCCCGGGTCCGCTCTGGTAGCGCCAGTAGAGGTTGGTGTGGGCGATCACCTGCGCGGGAGGCGGCGCGCCGAACGCCGAGTGGTCGACGGTCGTGTGGCCATCCTCGACGAGCGTGACGTCGTAGCCGCGCGCGAAGGCACCGTGGATGGTGGAGCGCACGCACGCGTCCGTCTGGGCGCCGCACACGACGAGGCGTCCGGCGCCGAGCGCGGCGAGCGCGCGCTCCAGGTCCGTGTCCTCGAAGGCGTCGCCGTGCTCCTTCGCGACCACCGGCTCGCCCGGATGCGGCGCGAGCGCGTCGACGAGACCCCAGCCGTCGCTGCCCTGGGCACCGTCGAGCGTGTCCTGCACCCAGACCACCGCCACGCCGGACGCGCGGGCGCGCGCGACCAGTGCGGCGATCCTCGCCACCGTGCCGTCGCGGTCCACAGCATCGGCGACCACGTCGCGCTGCATGTCGATCACCAGCACCGCCGTGGCGGCGCGACCCTCGAGCGTCGTCATGCCCCCACGCTACGGCCGGTCGCCGACATCGGGCACCGGCCCGCGCGGGATCAGCGCAGGTAGCCGCGGGTGCGCGCCATGTCCTCGAGGCGGGCGATGCGCTGGTCCATGGGCGGGTGCGTCGCGAAGAGGTTCGCGAGACCCTCGCCGCGGAACGGGTTGGCGATCATCATGTGCGAGACGTTCTCGAGCTGCGGGGTGTCCTTGAGCGGACGCGCGCGCGTGCCCTGCTCGAGCTTGCGCAGCGCCGAGGCGAGCGCGAGCGGGTCGCCGGTGAGCGAGGCGCCGTCCTCGTCCGCGTCGTACTCACGCGTGCGCGAGATCGCGAGGCGGATGAGCGACGCGGCGAGCGGCGCGAGGATGAGCATGGCGAGCAGGCCGATCGCGCCGAGCGGGTTCTCCCGGTTCGACTGGCCGCCGCCGAAGAAGAACAGCATCTGCGCGACCGCGGTGATCATGCCCGCGAAGGCCGCGGCGACGGAGCCGATGAGGATGTCGCGGTTGTACACGTGCATGAGCTCGTGGCCGAGCACGCCGCGCAGCTCGCGCTCGTCGAGCAGCTCGAGGATGCCCTCGGTGCAGCACACCGCGGAGTTCTGGGGGTTGCGGCCGGTCGCGAACGCGTTGGGCGCCGCGGTGGGCGAGACGTAGAGCTGCGGCATCGGCTGGTTCGCCTCGCGACTGAGGTCGCGGACGATGCGGTACATGGCCGGCTGCTCGACCTCGGTCACGGGCCGCGCGTGCATCGCGCGGATCGCCAGCGAGGCGGAGTTCCAGTAGCCGAAGGCGGTGCCCGCCACGGACAGGAGCGCGAAGAGCCAGAGGTACTGGCCGCCGCCGATGAACGTGCCGAGCGTGAGCATCACCGCCCACAGCAGCACGAACAGACCGGTGGTCTTGAGCCCGTTGAAGTACTTCCTGCCGCCCACGTGTCCTCCGTTTTCCCTCGGACGGAGAACGCGCGTCAGCCCGTGCCGGTTCCCCCCGGGAGGAATGGTGCCATGCCGCAGCGGCACCCGGTGCCAGCGCGGCGGGGACGGCGCGCATCGTCCCGCGTCCCGGGGCGGCGCCCGGACCGCCCGACCGGCGACGCCGGCGGACGCCGCCGGAGACGCGGCGGGCCGATGCGACGGTCGCATCCGTCGCATCGGCCCCATGCGTCACCTACTTCATCGGGAGTCGTCAGGGCGAGACGTTGTGGGCGCTGCGGCTGAGCGCGATCTCCGTCATCTGCTCGCGCGGGACCACCTTGATGCGCTCGCGGCCGTGCGGCTCGCCGATCGCGCGCTCGTGCGCGTCGAGGATCTCCCAGTCGGCCCACTGCACCACGGGCACGCCGCGCGACTTGAGCAGGCGCAGCACGTTGTCGGGGCTGAGGCCCGCGGGCGTCGCCTTGGTCTCTGCGTAGAGCGACGGCGCGTCCTCGACGAGGTTCGCGATGGTCTCCGAGGCGTCGGACTTGGTGTGGCCGATGAGGCCCACCGGGCCGCGCTTGATCCAGCCGGTCGCGTAGTAGCCCTGGAGGTGCTCGCCCGACTCGTCGACGACGCGGCCGCCCTCGTTGCGGATGGTGCCCTTCGCACCGTTGAACGGAATGCCCTCGATCTCGGTGCCCCAGTAGCCCACGGCGCGGTACACGGCCTGGACCGGGTAGTCGATGAACTCGCCCGTGCCCTTGACCGTGCCGTCGCCCTGCAGCGCGGTGCGCTCGACGCGCACGCCGACGACCTTGCCATCCTCGCCCAGCACCTCGTGGGGGCTCTGGAGGAAGTGGAGGTGGATGCGTCGCGAGGCGGTGCCGGGCTCCTTGAGCGCGTAGTCGGTCAGGGTCTTGACCACCTGCTTCTGCTGCTTGTTGGTCTCGGCGAACTCCAGCGAGGCCTCGTCGAACTCGTAGTCGGTCTCCGGGTACACGACGATGTCGACGTCCGGGACGTGGCCCAGCTCGCGCAGCTCGAGCGGCGAGAACTTGACCTGTGCCGGGCCGCGGCGTCCGAAGACGTGCACGTCGGTCACGGGCGAGCCCGAGAGGCCGTCGACCACGTTCGCGGGGATCTCCGTCGGCATGAGGTCCTTGACGTGCTTCGCGAGGATGCGGGCCACGTCGAGGGCCACGTTGCCGACGCCGAACACGGCGACCTGCGACGCGTCGAGGGGCCACGTCCGGGGCACGTCGGGGTGGCCGTCGTACCAGGACACGAAGTCGGCGGCGCCGAACGAGCCTTCCAGGTCGATACCAGGGATGTCGAGGTCGGCGTCCTTGAACGAGCCGGTTGCGAAGATGACCGCGTCGTAGTGCTCGCGGAGCTCCTCGAGCGAGATGTCCTCGCCCACGTTGACGTTGGCGAGCAGGCGGATGTCGCCGCGGCCGATCACGTTCGCGAGGGCGACGATGATCTGCTTGATCCGCGGGTGGTCGGGGGCGACGCCGTAGCGCACGAGGCCGAAGGGAGCGGGGAGCCGCTCGATGATGTCGATCGACACGTTGAGGTCGGTCTTGGACAGGATGTCGGCGGCGTACGTGCCGGCGGGGCCGGCGCCGATGATGGCGACACGGAGCGGACGCTCGGTGGTCACGGCGGTCTCCTCAGAGTTGCTGGGCGGGGATTCCGGGGAGGGGTGCGCTGCTCGCCACGCCCGCACCGGGCGAACGCCTCCAGAGTATAGACACGGCCTGGAGGCCACCCGTCAACCCCGGAGCGCGCACACCCCTGGGGGCATCGAGGCTGGTAGATGCCCTCCCGGGTATGGCCCGGACGGGCGCTCCGGCCCGCCTCGTCAGGCGCCCTGGGCGGCCTCGGCGGCGTCCAGGTCGGCGAAGCCGGCGTAGCCGGCGGTGCGCGCGACGGCCCTCTCGGTGAGGTTGCCGCCCGCCGCGGCGACCGCGTCGACGAGCTCCGCGTACAGGCGCAGGGTGCGGGTCGAGTAGGTGCCGAGCTCGCCTCGCAGGTACGTCTCGAGGGACGTGGCCTCGTCCGAGTCCTCGGAGGTCGTGAGGACCCGCATGCCCGCCCCGAGCCGCGGGTAGCGCGCACGGAAGTCGCGCGCCCAGGCGACCTGCGTGGCGACGATGCGCTCCTGGAGGGCGACGCGGGTCGACGACAGCGGCGGGAGGTGGGGCGCGATCTCACGCGCGTACCGCTCGGGCGCCGTCGACCGCATCATCCGCGCGTACTTCTCGGTCAGCAGGTTGCGCCCGGTGGCGTCGGCGACGTCGAGGTCCTCCGCGTAGCTGTCGAGCAGCCGGGGCGTCCACTCGAGGAACTGGCTGAGGCGCATCGCCCGGAAGGTCGGCCAGTCGTCCTGGCAGTCGGCGCGGCCGTCGTCGCCGCGGACGTGCTGGAACTGGGCGAACTCGTGGCGCACGACCGCCTCGGCCTTGGCGGCGCGGCCGGCCTCGTCGCCGCTCACAGCGCCCTCAGCCACGGGTCGCGGATGCGTGCCTGCACCTCGCCGCGGTGGTGCTCGAGGAACGTCGCGTCCGAGCGCGACAGCCCCTGCACCCGCAGCTCGGCGACGATGCGCGCGCTCAGCCGCTCGATCGCGGCCTCGAGCCGCTCTCGCGCGGGACCCGCGCCCGACCCGCCCTCGCCGAAGCCGGCGCCGCCCAGGCACGCGGCGGACGCGAGGCGCAGGATCTGGGACAGGTCCCGATGCGCCTCGGGCAGGCGCGACGCGGGACGCGCGGCGAGCCGGCGCAGCGCCGCGAAGTGCCACTTGTAGTAGGGCAGGTAGCCGACCGCGGTGGGCCCGTTGAGCAGCATGACGAGGGAGGCGGCGGCGCGCGCGAGCTCGCCGACCGCGAGCCAGGCGGCCTCGCCGTCGCCCCGGGCGAGCATGCGCGGCACGTTGTACTGGCCGGCCTGAGCGATCATGCCGAGGCGCTGCGAGATCCGGGCGAGGCGCACGTCCTCGGGCATGCGCCGGAACCCGTTGCGGGCCGCGCTGAACGCCCCGAGCGGGTCGGCGAAGACCGCGCCGTTGGTCGCGGCCGCGAGCGTCGCCTCCTCGAGGAGCATCCACTCGTGGGGGCTGTCCGCCGTCGGGGCGGACGGCCGCCCGGCGACCGAGGTGAAGAACTCGCCGATCTCGAACACGCCGGTCCGCCGTCCCTCGCCCCGGGCGCGTGCGGTCTCGACCCGCGGTCCGAGCCCGTGGAGGACGCGCGGCAGGCGCTCGTAGTCCGCCTGCAGCGCGGCGCCGATCTCGGCATGGTCCGACGCGGTGAGCCACAGGCACAGGCCGGGCCCGAAGTCGTGGTCGCGCGAGACGGCGTCGTCGAAGCCGTAGCACTCGGAGCCGTGCCCGACGAGTCCCGCGGCGATGCGGCCGCGGTGGTCGGGGTAGCGCTCCGCGAGCAGCGGGCGGACGTGGTCCTCCCACAGCTCGCGGGCGAGCTCCATGCCGGTGGGGCCGTCGGCCCGGTGCGCGGTCGGCGCCTCCCCCGCGGGGGACGATGCGGCGGTCGGGGTCGCGGCCCGTGCCGGCTCGACGACCGCGTCGGGGGCGGCACCCGGCGCGGCCTGCGCGGCGACACGGCGCGCGTCGGCGAGGTTGCCGGCGGTGATCGCGTACGCATCGGACCCGGCTCCGTAGGCACGCTCGACGATCGCGAGCGCCTCGGCGTAGAGGTCGACCGCCTGCGCGGCGTGACCCGCCAGCAGGCGCTGCTGCGCATGGCTCGCGAGCATGGCCGCCGCGTGCGGGTCCTCGGCGTGACCGCCCTCGCGCACGATGGCGAGCGCGGCCGCGGTGTGCCTCGCCGCATCGTCCCCACGGCCCAGCGCGAGGCATTCGAGCGCGAGGTTCGAGCGCGTCGCGGCGATGTCGAGGTCGGCGCCGGGGTCGACGGCGGCGGACTCGAGGATCGCGAGCGCCCCGAGCAGCTCGTCGCGCGCGCCGGCGTGGTCGCCGGTCGCGCCGAGCGCGAGCGCGAGGTTGTTGCGCAGCGCGGCGAGGCGCCGGTCCCCCGCCGGGAAGGCCGTCGCGGCCGCGGCACGCGCGGCGCGGTACAGCGCGAGCGCGTCGTCGTGGAGTCCCGCGGCACGATGCGCGGTGGCGGCGTTGACGAGCGTGGTCGCGTGCGCCTCGGTGCCGGCGAGGCCGAGCTGGTCGACGAGGGCGAGCGCCTCGATCGCCTCGCGCACCGCATCGTCGTGCCGACCGACGGACCGGTGATGACCCATCGCCTCGTTGAGCACCTGGAGCCGCGCCGGACGGTCGCCCGCGGTCGCGGCGAGCGCGTCGCGCAGGTAGCGCTCGGCGGCCTCGGGCCCCGCGCCGGAGGCATGGAGCGCGTCGAGCCCGCGCAGGAACGCGGCGGGGTCGAAGGCGGCCGGGGCTGCGTCCATCGTCGCTGGTCCTCGCGTTCCGGGAGGCGTCGGGAAGGGGTCGGGGCGCGCCGCGCCCCGCTCGCGATCCTAGGTCGCACGCGCCCTGCCGGTCCGGGCCGAAGGCCCCGGCCGCGCACACCCCCGGGGGCATCCTGCCTGGTAGGCGCCTTGCCTGATAGCACAGGGATCGGCCCGGCAGGGGTTCCCAAGGTCCCGGATGATGTGTCATCATCTCCGCCATGGCGACCTCGGCGAACCAGCGTGCACTCCAGTGCCGCGTTTGCTGTGCCATGTGTCTGTCGGCCTGAGACGCCCACGGATCGACCTCACCATCCATCCAGGGCGCTCGGCCTGACGAGCGCAACCTCGTCACGCCGCAGCTCCCGACCCGACACCCACAGGAGCAGCAGTGAGCACCACGACAGAGCACACCGGTGCCGTCCCCCCTGCCCCGCAGGGCGCCACGGAGGCCGACGAGCGCCGCCGCCAGCGCGAGGAGGCTCGCCTCATCCGCACCCGCGAGGCCGCCGCGCGCAAGAACACCGCGTCGAAGGACGGCCAGTGGGCCGCGGGCGACCGCACCCCGCTCAACCCGAACGAGGAGTTCAAGGCGACCTCGGATCCGCTCGAGGTCCGCCACCGCATCGAGACCATGTACTCCAAGTGGGGCTTCTGGTCGATCCCGCCGACCGACCTGCGCGGCCGCTTCCGCTGGTGGGGCCTGTACACGCAGCGCCGCCCGGGGATCGACGGCGGCCGCACGGCCGTGCTCGAGCCGCACCAGCTCGACGACGAGTACTTCATGCTCCGCGTCCGCTCCGACGGCGGCCAGCTGAGCGTCGCCCAGGCCCGCGCGATCGCGGGCATCTCGCAGGAGTTCGGGCGCGACACCGCCGACGTGTCCGACCGCCAGAACATCCAGCTCCACTGGATCCGCATCGAGGACGTCCCCGAGATCTTCCGCCGCGTCGAGGAGGTGGGCCTGTTCACCACCGAGGCCTGCGGCGACAGCCCGCGCGTGATCCTCGGCTCCCCCGTCGCGGGCGTCGCCAAGGACGAGCTCATCGATCCGACGCCGCAGATCCAGGCGATCATCGACCGCGGCATCGGCAACCCCGAGTTCTCCAACCTGCCGCGCAAGTTCAAGTCGGCGATCTCGGGCACCCGCATCCCGGACATCGTCCACGAGGTCCAGGACATCGCCTTCGTCGCGGTCGACCACCCCGAGCTCGGCCTCGGCTACGACCTGTGGGTCGGCGGCGGGCTGAGCATCAACCCGCACCTGGGCGTGCGGCTCGGCGCGTTCGTCGAGCCGGCCAAGGTGCCGGACGTGTGGGCCGGGGTGATCGGCATCTTCCGCGACCACGGCTACCGCCGCCTGCGCACCCGCGCCCGCCTCAAGTTCCTCGTGAAGGCCTGGGGAGCGGAGAAGTTCCGCCAGGTGCTCGAGGACGACTACCTCGGCTGGAAGCTGCCCGACGGCCCCGGCCCCGAGGTCGCGAAGCCAGGCGACCGCGGCGACCACGTCGGCATCCACGAGCAGAAGGACGGCCGCTACTACATCGGCGCCGCGCCCGTCGCGGGCCGCATCTCCGGCGTGAAGCTCGCCGCGATCGCGGACATCGCCGAGGCCGCGGGCTCCGACCGCATCCGCCTCACGCCGCTCCAGAAGATCCTCATCCTCGACGTGCCCGAGGACAAGGTCAACGACGTGGTCAACGGCCTGCGGGGGCTCGAGCTCGAGGCGCAGCCCGGCGAGTTCGCCCGCAACGTGATGGCCTGCACGGGCATCGAGTACTGCAAGCTCGCGATCGTCGAGACGAAGGCGACCGCCCGCGAGGTGGTGAAGACGCTCGACGCGGCCTTCCCCACGCTCGACTCCCCCATCACGGTGCACGTCAACGGCTGCCCCAACTCGTGCGCCCGCATCCAGGTGGCCGACATCGGCTTCAAGGGGCAGCTGGTGCTCGACGAGGAGTCGGGCGAGCAGGTGCCCGGCTTCCAGGTCCACCTGGGCGGCCGGCTCGGCCGTGGCGAGGACAACGACTTCGGCCGCAAGATCCGCGCGCACAAGGTGACCCAGCACGGGATGCCCGAGTACGTCGAGCGCGTCACCCGCAACTACCTCGAGACGCGCGCCGACGGCGAGCCGTTCGCGGACTGGGCCTTCCGGGTGGACGAGGAGCTGATCCGATGACCGTGCCAGGGGTGGCGTCGCTCACCCTGCTCAACCCCACCGAGTGGAACGCGGAGACGTGCGCCGCGGTCAACGCGCGCCTGCTCACCGCATCGGCGGAGCACATCGCCGACTGGGCGGTGGCGACGTTCGGACGCGACCTCGCCGTCGCATCGTCCATGCAGGACACGATCCTGCCGCACCTGTTCGGGACGCGCCTCGAGGGCGTCGACGTGCTGTTCCTCGAGACCGGGTACCACTTCCCCGAGACGCTCGCCACGCGCGACGCGGCCGCCGCATCGTTCCCCATCACCATCGTGGACGTGACGCCGGAGCGGACCGTCGCGGAGCAGGACGCCGAGCACGGCAAGGACCTGTTCGCGCGCAACCCCGGACTGTGCTGCCAGCTGCGCAAGGTCGACCCGCTCCGGCGCGCGCTCGAGGGGTACTCGGCGTGGGTCACGGGCGCGCGCCGCGTCGACGCCGCCACGCGTTCCGAGATGCCGGTCGTGTCGTGGGACGCCAAGCACGGGCTGGTGAAGATCAACCCGCTCGCATTGTGGGACGACGCCGCGGTCGACGCGTACGAGGACCGCAACGGGCTGCCGCGCAACCCGCTGGTCGCGCAGGGCTACCCGAGCATCGGCTGCTGGCCGTGCACCCGCCAGGTCGCGCCCGGCGAGGACCGGCGCGCGGGCCGCTGGGCGGGCCAGGACAAGACGGAGTGCGGCATCCACGTCGCCTGACCGGCCCGCGGGAGGTGCCAGTCGAGAGCCGCTGGCCCTCGGGATGAGGGGCCGGCGGCTGGCAGAATCGTCCGGTGACCCCCTCGCTCGACCGCCGCGGCCTCGCCTACGGCGCCTCCGCCTACTTCATCTGGGGGCTCTTCCCCCTCTTCATGGCCGCGCTCGAGCCGGCCGGCGCGCTCGAGATCGTCGCCTGGCGCTCGATCTCCTCGCTCGCGGTGTGCCTCGCGATCGTGCCGTTCGTCCGCGGATGGGCGCGCATCGTCGCCGTGGTGCGGGATCGCACGGTGATGGCGCGGCTGGCCGTGGCCTCGTTCGTGATCGCGCTCAACTGGGGCGTGATGGTCTACGCCGTGGTGACCGACCGCGTCGCGTCGACCTCGCTCGGCTACTACATCAACCCGCTCATCACGGTGACGCTCGGCGTCGTGCTGCTGGGCGAGCGGCTGCGACGGCTCCAGCTGGTGGCGATCGGCGTCGCGGCGGTGGCGGTCGTGGTGCTCGCGGTCGAGATGGGCGGCCTGCCGTGGATCTCGCTCGTGCTGGCGCTGAGCTTCGCGACGTACTCCTTCATCAAGAAGGACGTGGGGCACAAGGTCGATGCGCTCACCGGGCTCACCGTCGAGACCGCGGTGCAGCTGCCGGTGGCGATCGGCGTGCTCGCGTGGGTCGGGATCGCCGGGCAGGCGACGCTGTTCGCGCGCGGCGCCGAGGGGCTGGGCGGATGGCACGACGCGCTCATGCTCACCACCGGCACGTGGACCGCGGGCGCGCTGCTGATCTTCGCGGCGGGCGCGCGACGGCTCCCGCTCAACATCTCGGGGCTGCTGCAGTACATCGCGCCCACCATGACGTTCGCGCTCGCGGTGTGGCACTTCCACGAGCCGATGCCGCCCGCCCGCTGGGCCGGCTTCGCGCTGGTGTGGGTGGCGCTCGTGCTCATCACGGTCGACTCGTGGCGGGCGCGCTCGCGGGTGAAGGATCCGGAGGCGGCGGTCTCGGGCGGGGTCACCGAGCCCGTCTGAGCGCCTTCGCTCCCCTCTCCCCCCGGCCATGGGTCGCTGGTGGGCGCTTCCGCGCTCTCGCAGCGCGACACCGGTGGATCATCGTCGAGCGCCTCGCGCCGCAGGATCCGGCCGTTGCCCGCGTCGGAGGCGCGACGTAGACTCGGTGCCGCGGAGGGCTCTCGCCCTTGGAGCCCGGCAGTCTTCCGGACGGTGGACGAGCCGGGCTCACGCATTCCTAGGGCCGCATCACTCGACGCTCGACCAAGGGTTCGATGCGCCGTAGCCATTCCCCGCGGCGCTGAACACACCACGCCACCGCATCGCTCACCCACAGCACGGGATCCTCCGTCGGAGGCACATGACGGTAGGTGAGCCCTGGACGTTCTCGCCCGCTGCGAAGCACCCTCTCGATCACCTGGCGATCGGATCGCTCGAGAGACGCATCGCACTCCAACAGCAGTTCGGCGACGCCGTCGCGCGCGAACGCGCCCACCATGGCGACGAGGCAGCGCGGACGGGCTACCCTGTCGGACTCGCCGCGGACCGCCCACACTGCGGACCGGACATCAAGTCCGTTCATGGTCGCCAGGATCTCCCGCCTGCGCGAGTCGCTCTCGCGGGTGAAGTGGAGGCGCGTCTGGCCGGCGCGGAGCAGTCTTCGCAAGGATCGACGGACGTCGGCATGTGCGGCGGGTGCGACAGCGGTCGCCGCCATGACGTACACGTTCGACTTGGACTCATCCACGAATACCCGGTCCCCCGCGTTGAAGATCACGAGTCAACGGTACGGAGACCGCCCGACCAAGCGGCCGCCCTGTCCACAGCCGACCACGCCACGCTGGGCCGACCGTCGCCGCGCGACGCGAGGCGCGAGGCGCGACCGCGCGGTGATCGGCGATGCCTGCGATCCCGGAGCCCCTGCAGGTGTCGGGCTCGAGGAGACGGATCTACTCTGCGAGCGAGACGCTCGGCGCGGGCGAGCTTCCGGACGGCTCCACCGCGGGGCCCCCACCGGGCTCCCACCCGGCGGTGAGGCTCATGTCGGGCGCCACCTCGGCGGCGGGATCCACGCAGGCCACGTCGAGGATGCCGGCCAGGTCGTGATGCGCGACGATGCTGAAGGTTCCTCCGCCAGGTAGGCCGCTCACGCGCAGCGCGACGGACTCCACCGCGGTGTCGTCCGCGGCCGGCGGCATCGCGGACCCCTCACCCATGGGCGTCGTCGTCGTGCCCGAGGCAGTGGTCACCACGGCCTCCGTCGTTGCGCCGGCGGGTACGGACGTCCCCAGGTAGCCCAGCCCGCCCAACCCGATCCCGGTGCGGAGCGTCGAGGACAGCAGCGCGGTGTCGATGCCGTCGGGGACGTCGGCGGGGATGTCCACGGTCCACGCGTAGTCGGCGACCACCGGGTTGACGCCGTCCCAGTCGCCGCCTCCGGCGGAGCCGTCGGTGGAGTGGTCCACGACCATCGCCATGTCATCGAGCCCGGTCTCCTCTCGAGGCCAGGAGACGATGTACACCTGTCCGTCGAGCGCGTAGAGATAGCGCCCCTCGGCGTCGGGCTCGAGGCGCGACCAGGTGCCGTCGGGCAGCACCACCACGACCCCGGGGTGGACAGCGTCGGCACGCAGGTCCACGTAGGCGCGGAACGCGTAGGGCGCGTCGCCGAGCGCGGCGGCATTCGGTGCCACGTACGGCAGTGCGGCGCAGTCCGCGGCGTCCGAGGTCGCGGCGGGCACCGCTGCGGGGGGCGCTGCGGGATCGCCGCCGACGGCGAACGCGGCCACCCCGACCGCACCGACCACAGCCGCGGCGCCGAGACCGCTTCCGATCGCACGGCGCGTGCGGCGCCGGTGGGCAGCTCGCGCCGCCCCCGACCCGAGACCCGGGTCGACGCCCGCGGCGCCGAGCGCGCTCGCGTGAGCCTCGAACCCGTCGCGCAGCACATCGTTCATCTCGCGCATCAACGTCCCCTCTCCAGAGCAGCGACCACCTCGACGGTCCTTGGCTCCTCGTCCCAGTCCGCTGTCACGTCGAGCAGCGGCGCGAGCTGCGCCACGGCATCGTGCAGGTACCGCTTCACCGTGCCCTCCGCGATCCCCAGGCGCTGGGCGATCTGCGGCACCGTGAGGTCGTCGAAGAAGCGCAGCACCACGCAGACCTGGACGCGCGGGCTCAGCCCCCGCAGCGCACGACGGACATCGAGGCCGGCATCGAGGTCCGGCGCCTCACGAGGTCGCTCGAAGGCGCGGTCGCGCGCGCGGCGCCGGCTCGCGGCCGAACGCGCCCGATCGATGACGATGCTGGGCATGGTGGAACGGACGTACGCCTCGGCCTCCCCGACCGTGGAGAGGCGCCGGGGGCGGGAGAACACCTTGACCAGCGCATCGTGGACGAGGTCCTCGGCGTCACCGTCACGGCCGACGAGCAGGGCCGCGTAGGCCACGAGCCGTGGCCCTCGCTCCCGCATCAGCTCCTCGACGAGCCCCGTCCATCGTGTCACCGGATCCCCCTCCGTCTCTCTATCCCGCCAAACGGAGCCCGAGCTGGAAACGTTGGGCCGGTGCCGGACCACGCTCCACACACGCGGCGCGCGCGCCGGCCGTCCAGATGCGGCTCCCGCACATCACACCAGGTGGCGCGGCCGGAGTTGCAGGATCCGTGTGGGGAGCGGCTGCTGGGGGCGGTCAGGCCGCGCGGGCGACCAGCGCGTCCGCGAAGGCCACCAGGGAGTCGCGCACGTCGCCCTCGGGCAGCTGGGCCACGGCGTCCTTGGCCTGCTGGGCCCACGCGCGTGCGAGGGTCGCGGTCTCGTCGACCACCACGTGCGCGGCGAGGCGCGCGACCACGGAGGCGAGCACTTCGTCGTCCGACAGGTCGCCGTCGATCGCGTCGAGCAGCTCGCGGTCGCCCTCGGCCGCGTCGCCCGCTGCGAGGCGGCGGCGCAGCAGCAGCACGGGCATCGTGGGGACGCCCTCGCGCAGATCGGTGCCGGGGGTCTTGCCGGTGGTGGCGGCGTCCGAGCGGATGTCGATGACGTCGTCGGCGAGCTGGAACGCGACACCCGCGGCCTCGCCGTACGCCGTCACCTTCTCGACGATGCTCGGCGGGCAGCCGCCGAACATCGCGCCGAAGCGCGCGGAGGTCGCGATGAGCGAGCCCGTCTTGTCGGCGAGCACCTGCAGGTAGAACGCGATGGGGTCGTCCGCCTCGGACGCCCCGACGGTCTCGTGGAGCTGTCCCAGGCACAGCCGCTCGAACGTCTCCGCCTGGATGCGCACGGCCTGCGGGCCGAGGCCCGCCACCACGCGCGAGGCGCGCGCGAACAGCAGGTCGCCGGTGAGGATCGCGACCGAGTTGCCCCACACCTCGTGCGCGGCGGGGGCGCCGCGCCGGGTGGGCGCCGAGTCCATGACGTCGTCGTGGTACAGCGTCGCCAGATGGGTGAGCTCGACCACCACGGCCGCGTCGAGCACCTCGGGGCGCGCGCCGTCGCCGAGCTGCGCGCACAGCAGCGCGAGCACGGGCCGCAGACGCTTGCCGCCCGCGTCGACGAGGTGACGCGAGGTCGCGTCGGCGAGCTTGTCCGACTGCGCCACCGCATCCCGGAGCCGCTCCTCGACGACCTCGAGCCGGGGCAGCAGCTCCGCCTCGAGCGCCTCGTTGCCGATCGCCAGAGTCGCCATCCGCTAGCCCGCCGCTCCCAGCAGCAGCACGCCGGCGTTCTCGAACGCCGCGAGCACGGGCCCCGGCAGCACGCCGAGCAGCACCACGGCGGCGGCGGCGATCACGACCACGGCGCGCGCGAGCGGGCTGTGGTCGATCTCGACGGCGTCCTCCTGGCCCTCGGGCACGTCGGTGAGGAACATCAGCACGATGAGGCGGACGTAGAAGAACGCGGCGGCGGCCGAGGCGATCACCGCGATGAGCACGAGCGGCCAGGCGCCCTCGGAGATCGCCGCGGCGAACGCGACGAACTTGCCGACGAAGCCCGCGGTGAGCGGGATGCCCGCGAAGGACAGCAGGAACAGCGCCATCGCGGCGGCGAGCCACGGCGAGCGCTTGCCCAGGCCGGCCCACTGGCCGAGACGGGTGGCCTCGCCCATGACGGTGCCGTCCTCGCCCTTCTCGCGCACCTGCGTGATGACCGCGAACGCGCCGAGCGTCGCGAGGCCGTACGACGCGAGGTAGAACGGCAGCGCCGAGAGCGCGCCGTCGGGGAAGCCGGCGAACGCGACGAGGATGAAGCCGGCGTGCGCGACCGACGAGTAGGCGAGCATGCGCTTGAGCTCGGTCTGGACCAGCGCGACCACGGTGCCGAGCAGCATCGAGGCGATCGAGACGCCCCAGATGAGCCAGGAGAGCTCCCACTCGAGCCCGTAGAACGCCTCGTACACGACGCGCAGCAGCGCGGCGGTGGCGGCGGCCTTGGTCGCGGCGGCCATGAAGGCCGTCACGGGCGTGGGCGCGCCCTGGTAGGCGTCCGGGGTCCACGAGTGGAAGGGCACGGCGCCGATCTTGAACAGCAGGCCGACGACGACCATGACCGCGCCCGCGAGCACCAGCCCGTCCACGCCGCTCACCGACGCGACGCCCTGAGCGATCTCGGTGTACGAGGTCGAGCCGGTGGCGCCGTACAGGAACGCGGCGCCGAACAGCAGGATCGCTGAGGAGAACGCGCCGAGCAGGAAGTACTTCAGGGCGCCCTCGTGCGAGAGGAAGCGGCGGCGGCGCGCGAGCGCGACGAGGATGTACAGCGGCAGCGAGAACACCTCGAGCGCGACGAACAGGAAGATGAGGTCCGTCACCGAGGTGAAGAGCATCATGCCGCCCACCGCGAACAGCGCGAGCGGGAACACCTCGGTCACCTGCATGCCCTTGCGGCGCGCGAGGGTCTCCTCGGTCGAGCCGGGCGCGACGGACCCGAGCGGCGTGAACGCCTCCTCGCCGGCGCGCGTGCGGGCCGCGAACAGCAGCGTCCCGAGGGTGCCGAAGACCAGGATGACCACCTGCCACGCGAGCGACTGGCGGTCGACGGTCAGCATGCCGTCGAGCACGACGGTGCCGGCGCCCTCGAGGCCGGCCCACTGCACGATCGCGGTGCCGGCCGCGGCCAGCAGCGCGACGACGGAGACTCCCAGCTGCACGCGGCGGCGGGTCTGGGCCGCGCGCACGAACGACTCGATGAGGATCGCGACCGCGGCGGCGCCGAGGACGATGATGACGGGCGCCAGCGGCGCCCAGGCGATCTCGGGGGTCGTGAAGCTCACTGACCTGCCTCCTCGGTGGGAACGGTGGCCACGATGTCGGCCGACGGCTCACGCAGCGTGTCGATCGCGATGCCGGGCAGGAAGCCGAGCACCAGCATGAGCGCGATCAGGGGCCACAGCACCACGCGCTCGCGGCGCGTGAGCTCGCGGACGGGCTTGCGGCCCTCGGGCGCGGGCCCGGTGAACACCTTCTGGTAGGTGAGCAGCACGTACAGCGCCGCCAGCACCACGCCGACGGCGGACACGATCACGGCGACCTTCGCGACGGAGAAGGCTCCGACGAGCACCATGATCTCCGAGACGAACGGGGACAGTCCGGGCAGCGCGAGCGCGCTCAGGCCGACGATGAGGAACGTGCCCGCGAACACCGGGACGATGCGCTGGAGACCGCCGTAGGCCGTCACGTCGGCGGTGCCGTAGCGGTGGATGAGGAACCCGACCGCGAAGAACAGCGCGCCCGTCGACAGGCCGTGGTTGAACATGTAGAACGCCGCGCCCTCGACCGACGTCTGCGTGAACGCGAAGATGCCCAGCACCATGATGCCGAAGTGGCTCACCGAGGTGAACGCGACCAGGCGGAGCATGTCCTTCTGGCCGATCGCGAGCAGCGCGCCGTAGATCACCGAGACGACCGCGAAGCCGATGATGACCGGAGCGGCCCAGGCGGCGGCCTCGGGGAACAGCGCCACGCACAGCGTCAGCATGCCGAACGTGCCGATCTTGTCGAGCACGGCGACGAGCAGCGCCGTGGTGCCCGGACGTGCGGTCTCCGCGACCGTGGGCAGCCACGTGTGCACGGGGACCATGGGCGCCTTGATCGCGAACGCGAGGAAGAAGGCGAGGAAGATCAGCCGCTCCGCCGTGGTGGACATCGGCAGGTTGGTGAGGTTGTCCGTGAGGAAGGCCTGGTCGCCGCCGGGGCCCTGGAAGTACAGGGCCACCACGCCGACGAGCATCACGAGGCCGCCGGCGAGCGAGTACAGCAGGAACTTCACCGCGGCGTAGCGGCGCTGGCCGCCGCCGAACGAGCCGATGAGGAAGTACAGCGGGATGAGCATCGCCTCGAACAGCACGTAGAAGAGGAAGACGTCGCGCGCGGCGAAGATGCCGATCATGAACGCCTCGCTCAGCAGGATCAGCGCGAGGTAGTGCGTGCGGCGCGCCGGGTCCTTGTCCTCCCACCAGCCGGCGAGGATCGCCAGCGGCGTGAGGAGCGCGGACAGCACGATCATGAGCAGGCCGATGCCGTTGACGCCGAGCGCCCAGCTGGTGCCGATCTGCGGGATCCACGCGTAGGTCTCGGAGAACTGGATGGTGCCCGCGGCGGACGTGTCGAACTGGAGGAACAGCACGACGGCGAGCACGAGCTCGACCCCGGTGATGGCGAGCGCCAGCTCGCGCACCCGTGCGCGCGCCCCGCCGGGCAGGGCCCAGAGCAGGACGGCGCCGAGCGCGGGCAGCGCCACCATGACGGAGAGGATCGGGAACATGGTTTAGAGACCCCCCTGCACCACGATGAGGATGACGATGACGAGACCCACCAGCATGGTCAGCGCGTACGAGCGCACCTGACCGTTCTGCGTCTTGCGCACGGACTCGCCGGTTCGGGCGAAGCTGTGCGCCGTCTTGTCCACCGCGCCGTCGACGAGCGCCGCGTCGGCGTACACGAGGGTGCGGGTGAGGTGGGTGCCGGGACGCTCGAAGACGCCCCGGTTGACCGAGTCCTGGAACATGTCGTTGCGCGCGGCGATGGTGGCCAGCGAGGCCGCCGGGGCGGTCTCGGGCACGTCCGCGGCGCCGTACTTGCGCCAGGCGACCCACGCGCCGAGCGCGACGAGCACGAGCGTCGCGACCATGATGACCGGCACCGGCAGCACCGGCTCGTGGTGCTCGGCGTGGCCGGTGACCGGCTCGAGCCACGTGGCGAAGCGGTCGCCCATCGCGAGGAAGAGGCCCAGGAACGCCGAGCCGACCGCGAGGATGATCATCGGCACCGTCATGAGGGCCGGCGACTCGTGCGGGTGCTGGTCGTCGGTCCAGCGGGCCTTGCCGTGGAACGTCATGAAGAACAGGCGGGACATGTAGAAGGCCGTCAGGCCGGCGCCGATGAGCGCCGCGCCGCCGAGGATCCAGGGCTGGACGCCCTCGCCCACGAAGGCGGCCTCGATGATCTTGTCCTTCGACCAGAAGCCCGAGAACGGCGGGACGCCGAGGATCGCGAGCCAGCCGAGGCCGAACGTGACCCAGGTGGTGACCATCGCGGTGCGCAGCGCGCCGTAGCGGCGCATGTCGACCTGGTCGTGCATGCCGTGCATGACGGAGCCGGCGCCCAGGAACATGCCGGCCTTGAAGAAGCCGTGCGTGACGAGGTGGAAGATCGCGAACGCGTAGCCGATCGGGCCGAGGCCAGCGGCGAGCATCATGTAGCCGATCTGCGACATCGTCGAGGCGGCGAGCGCCTTCTTGATGTCGTCCTTGGCCATGCCGATGAGCGCGCCGAGGATGAGCGTGAACGCACCGATCGCGGCGACGACGGTCTGCGCGGCGGGCGCGCCCTCGTAGACCGGGGCGGAGCGGACGATGAGGTACACGCCCGCGGTCACCATGGTCGCCGCGTGGATGAGGGCCGAGACCGGGGTCGGGCCCGCCATCGCGTCGCCCAGCCAGGACTGCAGCGGGAACTGCGCGGACTTTCCGGTCGCGGCCAGCAGCAGCATGAGGCCGATCGCGGTGAGCTGTGCGGTCGAGGCCTCGGGCGCGGCCGCGAACACGGTCGCGAAGTCGACGCCGCCGAGGTAGGCGAACATGAGGCCCATCGCGAGGATGAGCCCGATGTCGCCGATGCGGTTGACCACGAAGGCCTTGTTCGCGGCGGTCGCGTACTCGGGCTTCTGGTTCCAGAAGCCGATGAGGAGGTACGACGCGAGGCCCACGCCCTCCCAGCCGACGAACAGCAGGAGGTAGGAGTCCGCGAGCACGAGCAGCAGCATCGCGGCCACGAACAGGTTGAGGTACGCGAAGAAGATGCGGCGGTTCGGGTCGTGCTCCATGTAGGCCACGGAGTAGACGTGGATGAGCGTGCCGACGAACGTCACGAGCATCACGAAGGTCATCGACAGCGGGTCCACGAGCAGACCGGCGTCGAGGTTGAGCTCGCCGCCGGGGATCCAGCTGAACAGATGGACCGCGTGCGCGCGGTCGTGCGCGTCGAGGCCGAGCATCTGGATCAGCGCGATCAGGCCGATGACGAAGGCGGAGCCGGAGGCGGCCACGCCCAGCCAGTGGCCCCAGGGGTTCGCGCGCTTGCCCAGGAGCAGCAGGACGAAGCTGCTGGCCAAGGGCGCGGCGATGAGAAGCCAGGTCAGGTCTAGCATGTCAGCCCTTCAGCTCAGCGGGTTCGTCGAGCGAGATGGTCTGGCGCGCGCGGAACACGGCGATGATGATCGCGAGTCCCACGACGACCTCGGCGGCCGCGACGACCAGCACGAAGAACGCCATGATCTGGCCGTCGATCTCACCGTGCATGCGGGAGAAGGCGACGAGCGCGAGGTTGGCGGCGTTGAGCATGAGCTCGACGCCCATGAAGGCGATGATCGCGTTGCGCCGCAGGAGCACGGCCGCGGCGCCGATCGCGAACAGGATGCTCGCGAGGATGACGAAGTTGATGGGGTCCATCAGCGGTCGCCCTCCTGGCGCGACGGGTCCTCGAGCCTGGCGCGGTACTCCTCGCCGAGCTGGGTCTGGCTGCGCGTCTTGAGGACGCGCGAGATCGACTCCTCGATCGGCTGACCCTCGGGGTCGAGCGCCGGGACGTCGAGCGCGTTGTGACGCGCGTACACGCCGGGCATGGGCTTGTTCACCGGGTTCGCACCCACGCGCACGCGGTCCCGCTGGACCTCGAGCTGGGTGCGGCGCGGCTTGAGGCGCGGCGTGTGCGTGAGCACGAGCGCGCCGACCGCGGCGGTGATGAGGAGGAAGCCGAGCACCTCGATGACGAGGACGTACTTCTCGAACAGCATGATCGCGATGACGTCGGGCTCGCCCTGCACGCCGGTCTCGGCGGTGGGCAGGACCGTGCGGCCGACGATCGACACGAGGAAGGCGCCGAGGCCCGCGGCCGTGAACAGGCCGATCCAGCGCTGGCCCACGATGGTCTCCTTGAGGTCCTCGCGCTGGTCGACGCCGACCAGCATGAGCACGAAGAGGAAGAGCATCATGACCGCGCCGGTGTAGACCACGATCTGCACCATGCCGAGGAACGGGGCGCCGAGCGTCACGTACGCGGCGGCGAGGCCCACCATGACGAGCACGACGGACATCGCGACGTGCACCGCCTTGCGGGCGAACAGCAGCGACAGCGCCGGGATCACGGTGATCGCCGCGATGATCCAGAAGAGGACGGCGTTGACCATCAGAGCTTGCCTCCGCCCATGTAGCCGAGCCGCGCGCTGCCCATCGCGCCCGCCGCATGCTGCGGCGAGGTGTAGCGCTCCTCGCGCGGCGCATCGTCCTCCACGGGCTCCTTGCCGCGGTTCTCCGGGAGCGTCGGGTCGTCGGGACGGTGCTCGCGCACCCACGCGACCTGCTCCTCGACCGGGCCGTCGACCTCCTGGCGGTAGTACGAGCCGTCGGTGGTGCCGGGCACCATCGGGTGCGGCGCGGCGAGCATGTTCTCGCCCATCGGCGCGAGGAGGTCCTGCTTCTCGTAGATGAGGCCCTCGCGCGTGGGACCGGCGAGCTCGTACTCGTTGGTCATCGTGAGCGCCCGCGTGGGGCACGCCTCGATGCACAGCCCGCAGAAGATGCAGCGCAGGTAGTTGATCTGGTAGACGCGGCCGTAGCGCTCGCCGGGGCTGACCTGGTGGTCGGGCGTGTTGGAGTCCGCCTCGACGTAGATCGCGTCGGCGGGGCACGCCCACGCGCACAGCTCGCAGCCGATGCACTTCTCGAGGCCGTCGGGGTGACGGTTGAGCTGGTGGCGGCCGTGGTAGCGCGGCATCGTCGGCACCTTGACCTTGGGGTACTGCTCGGTCACGGTGGGACGGAAGAAGTTGCGGAGGGACACGCCGAATCCGGCGACGGGCGCGAGCGCCTCGCCGATCGGTCCCTTCTTGGGCAGGTTGGACTCGAAGGTCTCCCGCTGCGCGTCGCGCTCGCGGTTGACCTTCCAGACCTCGTCGGACCCGCTCACTCGGAGTCCTCCTCTCGTGAGCCGACATGCGCCTCGACCGTGCGGCCCGAGCGCGGGGACGGGGGCAGGACCTGGTGCGGCAGCGGAGGCACCGGGTAGCCGCCCGCGAACGCGTCGAGCACCTCCGGCTCCGCGTCCTCGTCGACCTGGTCCGCCTTCTTCGCCTTCTCGTCGGAGACGAAGCTCCAGACGGCCACGACGAGCAGGATCGCGACGAGGCCGGCGACCGCGTCGTAGACGTTGAGGTCGCGGTCGAAGTGGTCGAAGGCCGCGCGACCGACGGAGAAGAACACCAGCCAGCCCAGGCCCACCGGGATGAGGATCTTCCAGCCGAACTTCATGAACTGGTCGTAGCGGAAGCGCAGCACGGAGCCGCGGATCCACACGAACACGAACATGAGCAGCCAGATCTTCAGGATGAGCCACAGCGGCGGGAAGATGCCGGTGTTCAGGAGCTCGGCGCCTGGCCACGAGGCGGGCCATGGCGCGCGCCAGCCGCCCAGGAACAGCGTCGCGGCGACGGCCGAGACGTTGATCATGTTCATGTACTCGGCGAGGAAGAACCACGCGAACTTCATCGACGAGTACTCGGTCATGAAGCCGGCGACCAGCTCCCCCTCGGCCTCGGGGAGGTCGAAGGGCAGGCGGTTGGTCTCGCCGACCATGGAGATGACGTAGAGGATGAACGCCGGGAAGAGCGGCCACACCCACCAGCGGTCGGTCTGCGCCTCGACGATGCCGGACGTGCTCATCGTGCCCGAGAGCATGAACACCGTGACGAGCGACAGCCCCATCGCGAGCTCGTACGAGATCACCTGCGCGGTCGAGCGGATGGCGCCCATGAGCGGGTAGGTCGAGCCGGAGGCCCAGCCGCCCAGCACGATGCCGTACACGCCGAGCGCGGCGCACGCGAGGATGAAGAGGATCGCGACGGAGAAGTCGGTGAGCTGCAGCGGCGTCGAGAAGTCGGTGCCGTAGATCCGCGTCTCGGGGCCGAACGGGATCACCGAGAAGATCAGCAGGGCGCAGAACACCGAGATCATCGGGGCCGCGATGTAGAGCGCCTTCTCCGCCTTGCGGACGCTGATGTCCTCCTTGAACAGGAGCTTCATCGCGTCGGAGACGGACTGGAGGAGGCCGAAGGGGCCCAGCCGGTTGGGGCCGGGACGCTCCTGCAGACGGCCGATGACGCGGCGCTCGAACCACACGGCGAACAGCACCGAGGTCAGCAGGAACACCACGACCAGGACGGCCTTGACGATGACGACCCACAGCGGGTCGGCGGCCAGGGCCTCCGCGACGGGGACGCCCGACGTGGACGCGAGGACGGTCATCACGCCGCTCCCTTCACCGAGACGACGGCTCCGGCGGTCGCGCGCAGGTCGCGCGCCACCCACGAGCCGGGGGACTTCACGGGCACCCACACGACGCCGTCGACCATGCCGTCGGTCACGACGAGCGGCAGCTCGACCGCGCCGGCCTCGGTGGAGACCTCGACGCTCACGGCGTCGCCGAGCGCGGCGGCGGTGGCGGCGGACATGCGGGCGACGGCGACGCGGCCGGTGCCGGCGAGGTAGGGCTCGCCGTCCTGCAGCGCGCCCTCGTCGACCAGCTGGTGCCAGGTCGCGAGGACCGCCGTGCCCTTCTTGGGGCGCGGGTTGCGGGCGGCCCTGGCCTTCGGCGCGGCGGGACGATGCGCGGCGTCCGCGGCGCCCAGCGCCGCAAGCTCCGCGTTGACGGCCTCGACGGTGCCGGTGCCGAGCTCGACGCCCCACTCGCGGGCGAGCAGGTCGAGCACGCGGTGGTCGGGCATCGCGTCGGTGCGGATCGCCGTGGCGAAGCCGCGCAGGCGGCCCTCCCAGTTGACGAACGTGCCGGGCTTCTCCGACGGCGGCGCGACGGGCAGGACCACGTCCGCCGCCTCGGCGATCTCGGAGCGGCGCACCTCGAGCGACACGACGAAGCCGGTGGCCTCGAGCGCGGCCGAGACGTCGCCGGCGAGGTCGGAGGCGCTCACGCCGCCGACGACGAGCGCACCGATGGCGCCCTCGGCCGCGGCCTTGAGGATGCCGGCGGTGTCACGGCCCTTGGCCGACGGCAGCGCGTCGACGCCCCAGGCCTTCGCGACCACGTCGCGGGCGCCCTTGAGCGTGGCGGTGCGGCCGCCGGGCAGGAGGCCGGGCAGCGCGCCGGCCTCGACGGCTCCGCGCTCGCCCGCGCGGCGCGGGATCCACGCGAGGCGTGCGCCGGTGGACGATGCGAGCTCCTGGGCGGCGACGAACGCGCCGGGCGCCTCGGCCGCACGCTCGCCGAGCACGACGACCGCGCCGGGCTGGGACAGCGCGTCACGCACGTCCTCGGGCAGCTCCGCGAGGACCGCGGCCTCGCGACCGGGGGCCGCGGGCACGAGCGTGGCGCCGAGCTTCTCGGCCCCGCGCGACAGGAACGGCGCGACGGCGGCGACCCGCTGGCGTCCGAGCGACTTGCGCAGGCGCAGGAACACCACGCCGCCCTCGTCCTCGGGCTCGAAGCCGACGAGCAGGACCGCGGGAGCCTTCTCGAGCTCGCCGAAGGTCACGCCGAGGCCCGTGCCGGCGACCTGCGAGCCGAGGAACGCCTGCTCCTCGTCGCTCGCGGTGCGGGCGCGGAAGTCGACGTCGTTCGTGCCGAGCACCACGCGGGCGAGCTTCTGGTACGCGTACGCGTCCTCGAGCGTGACGCGGCCGCCCGTGAGGACGGCGGCACCGCGGGAGGCGCCCTCGTCGTCCGCGGCGGTGGCGGCCTTGATGCCCGCGGCCGCGGCGGCGAGCGCCTCGGGCCACGACGTCTCGACGAGCTCGCCGTCCTTGCGGACGAGCGGGCGGGTGAGACGGTCGGACAGGTTCTGCCACGCGAAGGCGAAGCGGTCCTTGTCGGAGATCCAGTCCTCGTTGACCACCGGGTCGTTCTCCGCGAGGCGGCGGAGAATCTTGCCGCGACGGTGGTCGATGCGGATGGCCGAGCCCGACGAGTCGTGCTCGGCGATGCTCGGCGACGACACGAGGTCGAACGGGCGCGAGCGGAAGCGGTACGCGGCGGAGGTCAGCGCGCCCACGGGGCAGATCTGGACCGTGTTGCCGGAGTAGTACGACGAGAAGGCCTTGCCGGCCTCGTCGACGGTGGCCGCGCCCACGGGGCGGTAGCCGTCGAAGTCGAGCACGTCCTCGTCGAACGTGCCGATCTGCTGCTGCGCGCCGCGGTTCTGCAGGTCGATGAACGCGTCGCCCGCGATCTCCTTCGAGAAGCGGGTGCATCGCTGGCACAGGACGCAGCGCTCGCGGTCGAGCAGGATCTCCGAGCTCAGCGCGAGCGGCTTCTCGAAGACGCGCTTGACGTCGACGAAGCGGCTCTCGGGCCGGCCGTGGCTCATCGCCTGGTTCTGCAGGGGGCACTCGCCGCCCTTGTCGCAGACCGGGCAGTCGAGCGGGTGGTTGATGAGCAGCAGCTCCATCACGCCCTTCTGGGCGCGGTCGGCCTCCTCCGAGGTGTGCTGCGTGTTCACCACCATGCCCTCGGTCACCGTCATGGTGCACGAGGCCTGGGGCTTGGGGAACGCGCGCAGCTTGCCCTCGGGACCCGCCGGGCTGGCGACGTCGACGAGGCACTGGCGGCACGCGCCCGCGGGCTTGAGCGCCGGGTGGTCGCAGAAGCGCGGGATCTCGATGCCGACCTGCTCGGCCGCACGGATGATGAGCGTGCCCTTGGGCACCGTGACCTCGGTGCCGTCGATCGTCAGGGTGACGGTGTCGACGACCTCCGCTGCCGGCTTGTCCGCGGTCGCGGTCATGCGTGCGCCTCCTCGGTCGCGGGCGTGTCGGTGTAGTCGAAGAGCGCGGAGGCCGCGTGGTCGAACGGGCAGCCGCCCTGCTCGACGTGCGCCTCGTACTCCTCGCGGAAGAGCGTGACGGAGCTGATGATCGACGAGGTGGCGCCGTCGCCGAGCGCGCAGAACGAGCGGCCGGCGATCGAGTCGCACGTGTCGAGCAGCTGCTGGATGTCGGCCTCGGTCCCGCGGCCCGCCTCGATGCGCTTGAGGATCTGGGTGAGCCAGTACGTGCCCTCGCGGCAGGGGGTGCACTTGCCGCAGGACTCGTGCTTGTAGAACTCGGTCCACCTGGTCACCGCGCGCACCACGCAGGTGGTGTCGTCGAAGAGCTGCAGCGCGCGCGTGCCGAGCATCGAGCCCGCGGCGCCCACCGACTCGTAGTCGAGCGGGGTGTCGAGGTGGTCCTGCGTGAAGATCGGGGTCGACGAGCCGCCGGGCGTCCAGAACTTGAGCTCGTGCCCCTCGCGGATGCCGCCCGCGAGCTCGAGGAGCTCGCGCAGCGTGATGCCGAGCGGCGCCTCGTACTGGCCCGGGCGGGTGACGTGGCCCGACAGCGAGAACAGGCCCATGCCCTTGGAGCGCTCGGTGCCCATCGCCGTGAACCACTCGACGCCCTTGTCGACGATCGCCGGCACGGAGGCCACCGACTCGACGTTGTTGACGACCGTGGGACGCGCGTAGAGGCCGGCGACCGCGGGGAACGGGGGCTTGAGGCGGGGCTGGCCGCGACGGCCCTCGAGCGAGTCGAGCAGCGCGGTCTCCTCGCCGCAGATGTAGGCGCCGGCGCCGGCGTGGACGGTGACGTCCAGGTCGAAGCCGCTGCCGTGGATGTCCTTGCCCAGGTGGCCGGCCTCGTAGGCCTCGCGCACGGCCTGCAGCAGGCGGCGGTAGACGTGGACCACCTCGCCGCGCAGGTAGATGAAGGCGTGGTTGCAGCCGATCGCGAAGGACGTGATGATGACGCCCTCGATGAGCGCGTGCGGGGCGGACATCATGGTGGGGATGTCCTTGCAGGTGCCGGGCTCCGACTCGTCGGCGTTGACCACGAGGTAGCGGGGGCCGCCGTCGTCCGGGGGCAGGAAGCCCCACTTCATGCCTGTGGGGAAGCCCGCGCCGCCGCGGCCGCGCAGGCCAGAGTCCTTGACGGCCTGGATGAGGTCGCCTGGCTCCATGCCGAGCGCCTTCTTGAGCGGCGCGTAGCCGCCGGCGTCGGTGTACGTGTCGAGGCTCCAGGACTGCTCGGAGCCCCAGGTCGCGCTGAGGACGGGGACGAGGTCGGTCACTTGGCCGCCCCCTTCCAGCCCTGCTCCTTGGCGGCCTCGAGGCCCGCGAGGGTGGGGGCGCCGGCGCCCTGGTCCTCGTCGGCCCGGCCGTCCTCGAAGCCCGCGAGCACCCGCGAGACCTGCGTGAACGAGCACACCTTGGCGGGACCGCGCGTGGGCGCGACGTCCTTGCCCGAACGGAGGTCGTCGACCACCTGCTTGGCGCTCTCCGGCGTCTGGTTGTCGAAGAACTCCCAGTTGACCATCATCACGGGCGCGTAGTCGCAGGCCGCGTTGCACTCGAGGCGCTCGAGCGTGATCTGCCCGTCCTCGGTGGTCTCGTCGTGGCCCACGCCGACGTGCTCGGACAGCTCGTCCCAGATGCGGTCGCCGCCCATGACGGCGCACAGCGTGTTGGTGCACACGCCCACCTGGTACTCGCCGTTGGGGCGGCGCTTGTACTGCGTGTAGAACGTCGCGACCGCGGACACCTCCGCCGCCGTGAGGTCGAGCTGCTCGGCGCAGAACTCGATGCCGTCGGGGCTGACGTAGCCGTCGACGGACTGCACGAGGTGCAGCATCGGCAGCAGCGCGGAGCGCTTGACCGGGTAGCGCGCGATGATCGCGGCCGCGTCCTCGGCCAGCTGCGCGAGCGTGGTCTCGTCGTAGGTCATCGGTCGACGCCTCCCAGCACCATGTCGATCGTGGCGATCGCGACCACGACGTCGGCGACCTGACCGCCCTCGGTGAGGATCGACAGCGCCTGCAGGTTGTTGAACCCGGGGTCACGGAAGTGCGCGCGCCAGGGCTTGGTGCCGCCGTCGGACACGAGGTGCACGCCGAGCAGGCCCTTGGGGCCCTCGATCGCGGAGTACACCTGGCCCGCGGGGACCTTGAAGCCCTCGGTCACGAGCTTGAAGTGGTGGATGAGCGACTCCATCGACTCGCCCATGATGTGGCGGATGTGGTCGAGCGAGTTGCCCTGGCCGTCCGAGCCGACGGACAGCTGCGCAGGCCAGGCGATCTTCTTGTCCGCGACCATGACGGGCTGGCCCTCGGTCTGCTCGAGGCGGTCGGCGCACTGCTCGACGATCTTGAGCGACTCGTAGCACTCCTCCATGCGGAGCACCACGCGCGAGTACGCGTCGCCGTCGGTCGAGGTCGGGACCTGGAAGTCGTACGTCTCGTACCCGAAGTACGGGTCCGACTTGCGGAGGTCGTACGGCAGCCCCGCCGAGCGCAGGATGGGTCCGGTGATGCCGAGCGCCATGCAGCCCGCGAGGTCGAGGTTCGCGACGCCCTTGAGGCGGCCCTTGAAGATCGGGTTCTCCAGCTGGAGGTCCGCGAGCTCGTCGAGCTTGGCCTTGATCTGCGGGATCAGCTTGCGGATGTACGCGACGGTGCCCTCGGGCGCGTCCTGTGCGACGCCGCCGGGACGGATGTACGCGTTGTTGGTGCGCAGGCCGGAGATCATCTCGATGATGCGGAAGGTGTCCTCGCGCGCGACGAACGCCGTGGTCATCACGGTCGTGGCGCCCATCTCGTTGCCGCCGGTGCCGACCGCGACGAGGTGCGAGCCGATGCGCGTGAGCTCGAGCATGAGGACGCGCAGGATGTTCGCGCGCTCCGGGACGTCGTCCGTGATGCCGAGCAACTTCTCGATGCCCATGCAGTACACGGCCTCCTGCGACATGGACGCGACGTAGTCCATGCGGGTGCAGAAGGTCACGCCCTGGGTCCAGGTGCGGAACTCCATGTTCTTCTCGATGCCCGTGTGGAGGTAGCCGATGCCGGCACGGGTCTCCGTGACAGTCTCGCCCTCGATCTCGAGCATGACGCGCAGCACACCGTGCGTGGACGGGTGCTGGGGGCCCATGTTGACGACGATGCGCTGCTGCGCGAGGCGCGCGGCCTCGTCGGCGATGTCGGACCAGTCGCCGCCGTAGGCGCTGTACTCGGGGGCGTCGGGGTCCTCGACGAACGCGCCCGTGGCGTGGGGTGCGGTCTGGGTCATCGGTACTGCCTCCGGTTGTCGGGCGAGGGGATCTCCGCGCCCTTGTACTCCACGGGGATGCCGCCGAGCGGGTAGTCCTTCCGCTGCGGGTGCCCCTCCCAGTCGTCGGGCATCTCGATGCGCGCGAGCGACGGGTGGCCGTCGAAGACGATGCCGAAGAAGTCCCAGGTCTCCCGCTCGTGCCAGTTGTTCATCGGGTAGATCCCGGTGATCGACGGGACGTGCGGGTCGGCCTCCGAGACCGCGACCTCGAGTCGGAGGCGGCGGTTGTGGGTGATCGACTGCATCGGGTAGACGGCGTGCAGCTCGCGGCCCTGGTCCGCGGGGTAGTGCACGCCGGAGACGCCGAGGCACATCTCGAAGCGCAGGTCCTGGTCGTCGCGCAGGTGCTGGGCGACGGCGAGGAGGTGCTCGCGCGCGATGTGCAGCGTGAGCTCGCCGCGGTCGACCACGACGTGCTCGATGGCGGCCGCCGCATCGTCCCCGAGGAGCTCCTCGAGCACGTCGACGACCCCGTCGAACCACTCGCCGTACGGGCGCTCGGAGGCGCCGGGCATCTCGACCGGCTTGACGAGCAGGTCGTAGCCGGACGTGTCGCCCTGGGCGCCGAACATGCCCTCGCGGACGTTGATGAGCGTGATCTGCTCGCGGTCACCCGGCTGGGGGCCGCCCTGCGGGGCGCCGGTGCCGGTGAGGTCCTGGGAGTCGCTCAACGAAGCAGGCCCTTCATGTCGGAGGTCGGGGTGGCGGCGAGCGCTGCGGCCTCGGCGGCGGCGGCGATCTCGCGGCGGTTGCGGCCCATGGGCGTGTTCCTGACCTGCTCCTGCAGCTCGAGGAGCGCGTTGAGCAGCATCTCCGGGCGCGGCGGGCAGCCGGGCAGGTAGATGTCGACGGGGACGATGTGGTCGACGCCCTGGACGATCGCGTAGTTGTTGAACATGCCGCCCGACGAGGCGCACACGCCCATCGAGATGACCCACTTGGGCTCGGCCATCTGGTCGTAGACCTGGCGGACGATGGGCGCCATCTTGTTGGACACGCGGCCCGCGACGATCATCATGTCGGCCTGGCGCGGCGACCCGCGGAAGACCTCGGAGCCCATGCGCGAGATGTCGAAGCGCGGCGTGCCGGTCGCCATCATCTCGATCGCGCAGCACGCGAGGCCGAACGTGGCCGGCCAGAGGGATCCCGCCCGCATGAAGCCGACGAAGTCCTCGACCACGCCGAGCATGAACGGGGGTGCGCTCTCTTCAATACCCATAAGTCAGTCCCACTCGAATCCGCCGCGGCGCCACTCGTACACGAAGGGGATCGTGATGAGGGCGAGGAAGGTCATGATGGCGATGAGCCCGAACCACCCGAGGGCGTCGTGCGCGACGGCCCACGGGTAGAGGAAGACGACCTCGATGTCGAAGATGATGAAGGTCATCGCGACGAGGT
Organism: Demequina litoralis; assembly: GCF_030418455.1. Lineage (GTDB taxonomy): Bacteria > Actinomycetota > Actinomycetes > Actinomycetales > Demequinaceae > Demequina > Demequina litoralis. Next base: position 280,894 of record NZ_JAUHPW010000003.1, on the reverse strand, counting down.
AGTACTTGATCGGGATGCGGCCTCCGCCGGCGGCGCCCGGGGTGGGCTGCAGGCCGGACTCGTACTGGTCGAGCTTCGCGGCGTTGGCGCGCTTCGGGCCCAGGATCGAGCTGACGAAGAGTCCGGCGCCCGCGAGCAGCCCCGCGATCACCATCATCACGATGATCGGCACGTACGGATTCACAGGGGTTGATCCTTCCGTCTTCGTCGAGGTCGCGGATGCCGTCAGGCCGCCGGAGCGACCCTCGTCAGGGCGGAGAGGAGCCTGTCGGCCCAGTTCCCGCCACGAGGCTCATAGACATCTGCCAGCAGTCTAGACGTGAATTCCATGACCAAAGGACTAGGAAGCCCGTACCGGGTGCACACCTTCATGACGCTCGGATGCTCGACCAGCGAGGCGAAGACCCGCCCGAGCGAGTAGTAGCCCCCGAGGTCGTCCTTCATCATCCGGGCGTAGCTCGCGAGCGCGGCCTCCTGGTCGCGTGCTCCCGTCGCGGAGCGCCACGCGACGGCGGCCTCGGTCGCGCGGCGGGCCGCCTGCATCGCGTAGGCGATGCCCTCGCCGTTGAACGGGTTCACCATGCCGCCGGAGTCGCCCACGAGCATCATGCCGGGCACGTAGTGCGGCTGGCGGTTGAAGGCCATCGGGATCGCGGCGCCCTTGATGCCGCCGACCTGCTCGCCGAACTCCCAGTCCGCCGCGGAGTGGTCGAGCCAGTCGCGCAGCAGCGCACGGTGGTCGAGCTTGGGAGGCGTGCCCTTGGCGCTCAGGGTGCCGAGGCCCACGTTCGCGGTGCCGTCGCCCATGGGGAAGATCCAGCCGTAGCCCGGCAGGAGGTTCGAACGCCCGCGCTCGCCGTCCCAGATCTCGAGGTGGCCCTCCATCCACTCCTCGTCGTGGCGGGGGGTGGTGAAGTAGGTGCGGACTGCGACGCCGATGGGGCGGTTCTCCATGCGCTCCATGCCCATCCCGAGCGCGGCGCGCGCGCTCACGCCGTCCGCCGCGATGACGAGCGGCGCGCGGTACTCGACGGGCTCGCCGACCTTGCGGCCGCGCTCGTCGGTCTCGCGCGCGACGACGCCGACGACCCGGCCGCCGCCGGCGTAGCCCGCCTGGCGCTCGTCGCGGAGGACCGAGTCGACGTGCCAGCCCTCGCGCACGTCGGCGCCGGCGGCGCGGGCGTGGTCGGCCAGTCGCTTGTCGAAGTCGGCGCGCGGCAGGGACAGCCCGTAGCGGGGAAAGGACTCGAGGTCGTGCCAGGGGAACTCGAGGCGGTGGCCGCCGCCGACCATGCGGAGCCCGTGGTTGGGGATCCAGCCCTCGTCCCGCGGCGTCGGCAGCCCGATGAGGTCGATCTCGCGGACCGCGCGGGGCGTGAGCCCGTCGCCGCAGACCTTCTCGCGGGGGAACCTCGCCTTCTCGAGGGCGATCACGTCGAAGCCCTCGGCGGCGAGATAGCGGGCGGCGGCGGATCCTCCGGGACCCGCCCCGATCACGATGACATCGGCTTCTGTGCGCACCCGACAAGGGTAGAGGGGCGCGCTCGGTGCTCGGTGCGGGGCGCTGCCCGCGCATCGTCCCGCCGCCCGTCCCCGCGCATCGTCCCGCCGCCCGTCCCCGCGCATCGTCCCGCCGCCCGTCCCCGCCGGGCGGACGATGCGCGCCGCGCCGTACCGCGCCCGAACCGCGCGCGCGGGGGCCGCGTTGCTACGTTGGAATCATGAGCGACGCGGGCGTCACCTGGGCGGGTACCCATCGTTTCGTGGCGGAGCGTCTGGTCGAGGCGCGCACCGTCGAGGACGTGGCGCGCGCGGTGCGCGAGGCGCCCGGCCGGGTCAAGGCGCTCGGCACCCGGCACAGCTTCAACTCGATCGCGGACACCGACGGCACCCTCATCGACACGACGGGCCTCGAGGGCGAGCCGCACATCGACCTGTCGGACCCCGCCTGGCCCACCGTGACGGCTCCCGCGGGCATCCGCTACGGGGAGCTCGGCGCGTGGCTTCAGCACCGCGGCTGGGCGCTGCACAACACCGGCTCGCTGCCGCACATCTCGGTGGTCGGCGCGATCGCGACGGGCACGCACGGCTCGGGGGCGCGCAACGGCTGCCAGGCCACGGCGCTGCGCAAGCTCGACTACATCGACGCGGACGGCGAGCTCCGCACCTGCCGCCAGGGCGACCCGGAGTTCCCGGCGCTCGCGGTGGGGGTCGGGGCGTTCGGGATCATCACGTCGGTCACGCTCGGCGTGCAGCCCACCTACGACGTCCGCCAGGACGTCTACACGGGGATGCCGTGGGCGACGCTGCTGTCCGACACCCCGGCGATCCTCGCGGACGCGTACTCGGTGTCGATCTTCACGACGTGGGACGAGCCGACCGTCCAGCAGATCTGGCGCAAGAGCGGCGTCGGGCTCGACAAGGCTCCCCCCGACGAGTGGCACGGCGCCGTGCGCAGCCCGGAGTCCGACGCGCGGCTGGTCGACGGCGACCCCGACGCCCTCACGCCGCAGGGCGGCACGCCGGGGCCCTGGATCGACAGGCTCCCGCACTTCCGGCTCACGCACACGCCGTCGAACGGCCAGGAGATCCAGACCGAGTACTTCGTGCCGATGGAGGCGGCCGGCGAGGCGCTCGCCGCGGTGCGCGCGCTGGGCCTGCTCATCCGCCCCCACCTGCTCGTGTCGGAGCTGCGCGCGGTGGCTGCGGACCAGCTGTGGCTGTCGGGCGCGTACGGCCGCGACACCCTCGCGATCCACTTCACGTGGGCGCCGCACCCGGAGGAGGTGCTCGCGCTGCTGCCGCGCATCGAGGAGGCGTTGGCCCCGTTCCACGCGCGCCCGCACTGGGGCAAGTGGCATGCGTTCGACGCCGCCGCGATCGCTCGCGCGCATCCCCGCGTCGCCGACGCGCGCGCCGTGTTCGAGGAGCTCGACCCCGGCGGCCGCTTCGTCAACGAGTACCTCGCGGGGGTCGGGGTGCGTGCGGCCCGATGGTGGAACGGCCCTAATGTGGATGAGTGACCGTCCATAGCGCCTCCCCGGGACCCCTCGTCGTCCGCACCATCGAGATCGAGGACCCGGGCGATCTCATCGCCGCGCTGCCCGTGCCCGGCATCTCGTGGGTCCGCCGCGGCGAGGGCATGGTGGCGTGGGGCGAGGTCGCGCGCGTCGACGGCACCGGCGAGGACCGCGTCGACCAGGCGCAGCACTGGTGGCGGCTGCTGTGCCGCCACGCCGAGGTGCGCGACGAGGTCCGCGAGCGCGGCACCGGCCTGATCGCCTTCGGGTCGTTCGCGTTCGCGGACGCCTCCGACGCGGGCGGCGCCCTCGTCGTCCCGCGCTACGTGCTGGGCCGCCGCGACGGGCGCGCGTGGTTCACGACGATCGCCCGCGGGGACGATGCGCCGGTCACCCTCGAGGAGGCGCTCGCCTCCGCGACCGCCCCTGCCGACCCCGGCGAGGTGACCGTCTCCGCGGGGGACGAGAGCGTCTGGGCCGCCGCCGTCGACGCGGCCGTGGCCCGGATCCGCGCCGGCGAGCTCGAGAAGGTGGTGCTGGCCCGGGCCGTCGAGGCCACCGCCGAGCGCCCCGTCGACGTGCGCGTGCTGCTGCGCCGCCTCGCGGACGAGTACCCCACCTGCTGGGCCTTCCACGTCGACGGCCTCGTGGGCGCGACCCCCGAGCTGCTCGCACGCGTCGACCACGGGCTGGTGACGTCGCGCGTGCTCGCGGGCACCATCCGCATGACCGGGGACGACATGCGCGACCTCGCCCGCGCCGGAGCGCTCGCCCGCTCGTCGAAGGACCGCGAGGAGCACGAGTACGCGGTGCGCTCGGTCACGCAGGCGCTCGCGTCGCACTGCGGCAGCGTCAACGTGCCCGACGAGCCCTTCGTCCTCCACCTGCCCAACGTCATGCACCTCGCGACGGACGTCACGGGCGTGCTGTCGCACAACGTCGCCGCGCTCGAGCTCGTGAGCGAGCTGCACCCGAGCGCGGCCGTGTGCGGCACCCCCACGCTCGGCGCGGCGCGCGTCATCGACGAGCTCGAGGGGCTCGACCGCGGCCGCTACGCGGGCCCCGTGGGATGGATCGACGCGGGCGGCGACGGCGAGTGGTGCATCGGCCTGCGGTCCGCGGAGATCTCGCCCGCCGACCCGACGCGGCTGCGGCTGTTCGCGGGCTGCGGCATCGTCGCCGCGAGCGAGCCGGCCGCCGAGTGGGCGGAGTCGGAGGCGAAGCTCGAGCCGATGCGGCGCGCGCTCGGCGCCCCCGCGCCGGCGGCGACCGGCGCGATCCCGCACGTCCACCCCGCGGGTCCGGATCCCGACGCCGTCGACGGCTGGGACGCGACCGCGTGGGAGGAGCGCTACGCCTCGCACGACGCGGTGTGGAGCGCGAACCCGAACCACCAGCTCGTCGAGGAGGCCGCGCGCCTCGCCCCGGGCCGCGCGCTCGAGGTGGGCTGCGGCGAGGGCGCGGACGCCGTGCATCTCGCCCGGCTGGGCTGGTCCGTGACGGCGATCGACGTGTCCGCGACCGCGGTGTCGCGCGGCGTCGCGCGGGCGTCCCGCGCGGGCGACGAGGTCGCGGCGCGCCTCGAGTGGCGCGTCGACGACGCGATGCATGCGGACCTGCCGACCACATCGTTCGACCTGGTCACCACGCACTACGCGCACCCGGAGGCGGGCATCGCGGTGCTCGTCGCACGGCTGGCGGACCTGGTCGCGCCTGGCGGGACGCTGCTGGTGGTGGGGCACGACCCCCGCGACCCGCACGTCCTCGAGCACCCCAAGCTCAGCCGCCTGGCGTTCCGCGCCGAGGAGGCCGCGGCCGGGCTGGGCGAGGGCTGGACGGTCGAGGTGGCCGAGCTGCGCGAACGCGACGGCATCGGTCACGACGGCGAGCCGATGCTGCGCCGAGACGCAGTCCTCCGCGCCCTCCGACTGCCAATGACAAAGGTGACAGAAGTGACGTGAGGGAACGCCCGGGTGACCCGGGCGTCAAACCCCCTTCTTCACTCCTGTCACTCTTGTCATTGGCAGTCAGCGCACCAGGGCCTCCACCACCTCGAGCGCCGTGACGGGCTCCCCGAGCGCCGCCACGAGCTCATCGCGCGAGCGCACGGCACGATGCGGCACCCGGTAGCCCGCGCACACCGACGCGAGGTCCGCGCCGTGCGGCGTGGTGAACACGCGCTCGAGGTTCTCCGCGGGCGCACCGCCGTGCTCGAGGCCGCCGAAGATGGTGCCGCCGCCGTCGTTCACCACGACGATGCGCAGCCGCGGCCGCTCCTCGCGGGGACCCACCAGCAGGCCTCCCGCCTCGTGGAGGAAGGTGACGTCGCCCATGAGCGCGTGCACGGGATGCCCCGACCCGAAGGCGATACCCGCCGCGGTCGAGACTGTCCCGTCGATGCCCGCGAGCCCGCGGTTGGCCAGCAGCATCGGCGCGGCGCCGGCCGGAGCGGACGGCATCAGGCGGTCGAGGGACCGCACCGGGCCCGACGAGCCGACCACGCCCCACACGCCGTCGCGCAGCGACTCCGCGAACGCGGCCGCCACCACGCGCGGCCCCCAGCCCTCCGGCACCTGCACCCGGCCGCCCGCGGCCCGCCACTCGGCGAGCCAGCCGGGGTCCGCATCGTCCGGCGAAGCGGACCACAGCCACGAGGCCGGCACGTCCCGCAGCACGGCCTGCGCGTGCGGGGGCGCCTCGCGCCACCGCGCACCGAAGCGCGCGACCACCAGCGCGGGCGCCCGCGCGATGAGCGCCTGCACGGGACGCGTGAGGGTGGGGCGGCCGATGACCACGACCTGGTGGACGCGGTCCGCGAGGTCCCTGCCGTGCGCGGACTCGAGGAGGCGCACGTAGTCGGGGACGCAGTGCGAGCCGGAGCGCGCGAGCGAGGTCGGCTCCGCGAGGAGCGGCCAGCCGTGCGCCTCAGCGACCTGGCGGGCGACGTCGCCGGCCCCGTCGCCCGCGATCACCACGCCGCGCGCGACGGGCGGCAGCGGTGCCGGCTCCTCGGGCGGCGCGACGATCGGGATGCCGCCGGTCGGGGTGGGCAGGCGGGGCGGGTCGCTCCACAGCCCGCCGTCCGCACCGAGCGGCTCGCGGAAGGCGACGTTGACGTGGACAGGGCCGCCCGCCGCGGCCAGGTCCTCGCGCGCCCGGTCGCCGAGCGCGGCGCGCACGGCGCGGTCCGCGAGCGCGGTCGCGCGGTCGGGACGGTCGCCCAGGGCCGCGGCGGGCACATCGGCGCCCCAGCGCACGAAGGCCCCGAACAGCCCCACCTGGTCGGTGGTCTGGTTCGCCCCCACCCCGCGCAGCTCGGTGGGCCGGTCGGCGGTGAGGAGCAGCAGCGGCACGCCCGAGTGGTGCGCCTCCATGACGGCCGGCATGAGGTTGCCCACCGCGGTGCCCGAGGTCGTGACGATCGCGACCGGGCGAGGATCTCCGGCCGCGGCGCGCCCGCGCGCGATGCCGAGCGCGAGGAACGCGGCGGAGCGCTCGTCGATGCGCACGTGGAGGCGGATCCGCGGCGCGCCGAGCGGCGGGTTCTCCGCGCCGGCCTCCGCGAGGGCGTGCGCGAGCGGGCCCGAACGCGACCCGGGGCTGAGCACGTAGTCCTCGACGCCGCGCTCGGCGAGCGCCGCGACCAGGGCGCGGGCGAAGGCCCCCGACGGGTGCTCGGTCATGCGACGACGTCCAGCGTCACGGGGCCGATGACGCCGTCGCGCGGCACGATCGTCTCCCGCACGGTGTCCTCGGCCAGCAGCTCGCCGGTCCCCAGCCCGCACGCGTACGGCAGCTCGGGGACGGCCCGCGCGAGCGCCACGCCCGCCGCGAGGCCCACCGAGGACTCCATCGCGCTCGACACCACGATGGGCACGTCGTAGCGCTCGACCACGCGCAGGCACGCGGCCACGCCTCCCATCGGCGCGACCTTGAGGACCAGGATGTCGGCGGCGCCGGCGCGCATCACCTCGTCGGCGTCGCCGGGCAGGCGCACCGACTCGTCGGCGGCGACGAGCACGTCCGTGCGGCGGCGCACCTCGGCCAGCTCCGCGACGGTGCGGCACGGCTGCTCGACGTACTCGAGGCCCGGCCCTCCGCCCGCACGGGCGGCGGCGTCGAGCTCCGCGAGCGCCTTGACCGCGGTGTCGACGTCCCACGCGCCGTTCGCGTCGACGCGCACCCGGCCCTCCGGGCCGAGGGCGACCGCGACGGCCTCGACGCGCCGCGCATCGTCCCTCAGCGAGACGGTCCCGGCGACCTTGACCTTGGCGGTGGTGCAGCCGCCCGCCCTCGCGAGCTGCGCCGCGCGGCCCGCGGGCACCTCGGGGACGATGCTGTTGACCGGCACCGTGTCGCGCACCGGCGCCGCCCACCCTCCGCGGGCGGCCTCCATCGCGGCCTCCCACCAGCGGGAGGCGCGCTCGGGGGTGTAGTCGTCGAACGGCGAGTACTCGCCCCACGCGTCCTGGCCGTCGGGGCCGGTGCCGCGGATGAGGACGCCGTGGCGCTCCGTCACGCCGCGGAAGCGCGTCGACAGCGCGACGCGGAAGGGCCGGAACTCCATGAGCTCAGCCTAGGGCTGGCTGGTCCGACGTTTCCCCATGACAAGGGTGAGGCATGGGACGGGTGGGACGGGAGGGGCCCGGCACCCGGATTCACACCTGTCACCCTTGTCATTGGGAATCGCGCACGCTCGCCGCACTACGCTCGGGGAGCATGAGCGACATCCCGGCGCAGGTCTCCGACCTCATGGACCCGACCCAGTGGCGCGCGATCGACGGCTTCCCGGACGCGGACATCACCTACCACCGCTGGGTGGCGCGCGGGCCCGAGGGCGAGCGGGACCTCCCCGCCGTGCGCATCGGCTTCAACCGCCCCGAGGTGCGCAACGCGTTCCGCCCGCAGACCGTCGACGAGCTCTACCGCGCGGTCGACCACGCCCGCCAGACCGTCGACGTCGCGGCGATCATCCTCACCGGCAACGGCCCCGCCGCGGACGGCGTGCACGCGTTCTGCTCCGGTGGCGACCAGCGCATCCGTGGCAAGGACGGCTACCTCTACGAGGGCTCGGCGCAAGACGCCCCGGCGTACGGCGGCCGCCTCCACATCCTCGAGGTGCAGCGCCTCATGCGCACCTCCCCCAAGGTCACCATCGCCGCGGTCAACGGCTGGGCGGCCGGCGGCGGCCACAGCCTGCACGTCGTGTCCGACCTGAGCATCGCGAGCCGCGAGCACGCGCGCTTCAAGCAGACCGACGCCAACGTCGGCTCGTTCGACGCCGGCTACGGCTCCGCCCTGCTCGCCCGCCAGGTGGGCGACAAGCGGGCACGGGAGATCTTCTTCCTCGCCCGGGAGTACTCGGCGGACGATGCGGCCGCCTGGGGCGCAGTCAACGAGGCCGTGCCGCACGCGGAGCTCGAGGCGAAGGCGCTCGAGTACGCCGCGCTCGTCGCCACGAAGTCGCCGCAGGCGATCCGGATGCTGAAGTTCGCCTTCAACCTCGCGGACGACGGCCTCGCCGGCCAGCAGGTCTTCGCGGGCGAGGCGACCCGCATGGCCTACATGACGGAGGAGGCACAGGAGGGCCGCGACGCGTTCCTCGAGCGCCGCGAGCCCGACTGGACGCGCTTCCCGTACGCGTACTGACCGCCGGGGCCCACGGGCCCCTCACCCCGCCAGCCACTCCTCGACGAGCGCCGGCACGGCCTCCTCGATGGGCTCGCGGACCACGCGGTGCGCGTCGCGGTCGTATGCCGTCGGGGACGCGTTGACGATCACCAGCTCCGCGCCCGCCTGCAGCGCGGACCCCGCGTACATCGCCACGGGGTACACCTGCAGCGTGGTCCCGATCGCCACGAACACGTCGCACCCGCGTGAGGCGCGCGAGGCCCGGTCGAGGTCCGCATCGCTCAGCGCCTCCCCGAAGTACACGACGTCCGGCTTGAGCACCCCGCCGCAGTACGGGCAGCGCGGGTCCGGGTCCACGTCCAGCATCGCGATCACCTCGCGCGTCTCGCAGCCCCACTCGCATCCCACGCACGAGGTGGTGGCGAGGCTGCCGTGCATCTCGACCACCGCATCGTCTGGCGTGCCGGCGGCCTGCTGCAGGCCGTCGATGTTCTGGGTGAGGATGTCGCGGGCGAGGCCGGCCTCGACCAGCCGCGCGAGGGCACGATGCGCGGGCGAGGGGCGCGCCGACCACGCCGCGTGCGCGGCCCAGTCGCGCCAGCCCTCGATGCGCGCCTCGCGGTCGCCGAGGAAGACGTCGATCTCGAGCAGCCGGGCCCGTTCGGGGTGCCGCGTCCACACGCCGTCGGGGCCGCGGAAGTCGGGGATGCCCGCGCCGGTCGAGAGCCCGGCGCCCGTGAGGACCGTGATCACCCCTCCATGGTGCCGCACCGGGCACACGCCCGCGCCGGCGAGGCACCCACAAATGGGGGTATCGCCGCTGGTGCGCCCCCCGATAGCCTCCCCCCGTGACCACTCGCATCCGCCCGGCGGCCCGCACCGCCACGAGCGCCGGCGTGGCGCTCGCGCTCACCCTCGCCGGCCTCTCCAGCGCATCCGCGATCCCCGCGGGCCCGGGCGGGACGCTCGGCCTCGCCACGGTCGACGCCCACATGCTCGAGGTGATCGTCGACACCGAGGGCGAGCACACCGACGGCTACGTCCTCGTCGAGGACGACGGCTCGATCACCGAGGTCTCCGGCGAGGCCCTCGAGGAGATCCCCTCGGGCTCCGAGGTGGAGGCGACCGTCGACGACGGCGTCGTGAGCGCCGCCACGGTGCTCGACCCGGTCGCCGCGGCGGTCGCGGTCACGGGCCACGACGCGTACGTCGTGACGATCGACGATGCGACGACCGGCGGCGACGTCTCGGCCGCGGACGCGACGGACGACGCGGCGTACGCGCTCGACTACTGGGTGCGCGAGGGCCGCGGCGCGTTCTCCTCGTTCGACATCGCGCAAACGCGCGTGCTGTCGCTCGCGGGCTCGTGCGCGTACACCTTCGACGAGCTGTGGGAGGAGGCCGCGGCGCTCTTCCCCGCGGTCGACTTCGCGACCGCGACCAACCACCTCATCGTCTACACGCCCACCTCGTGCGTGTACGACTACCTCGGCGTCGCGACCATCGGCCGGATGACGCTCGGCGGCTACGTGCACATCGCAGAGCCGGGCGCCGCGGTCACCGTGCACGAGCTCGGCCACAACCTCGGGCTCGGGCACAGCGACCTGCTGTGGGGCGACGTGTTCGGCGCGTACGGCTTCGCCGAGTACTACGGCGCCTACAGCCCCATGGCCGGGTCCATCGGCACCTTCGAGCCGGCGAGCCTCGACGCCGCGTACCGCGCGTACCTCGACCTGCCCGGCGTGGACGCGCAGACCGCCGCCCTCACCCTGACGCCGGGCGCGACGGAGCCGCAGGTCGTGACCCTCGGCGCGTCGACCTCGACCACCGGCACCACCGCGGTCACCTTCGACGACGACTACGGATTCCGCTACTTCGTCGACTACCGCGACGGCGCGGGCACGGACGCCCCGGCGTACTTCGCCGGCACCGACGCCTACCTCGAGCCGCTCGGGTTCGTCGCCTCCTACGCGCCGGGCGTGGTGCTCACGATGATGGAGCCCGGCTACAACGAGCAGTACGTGTTCGCCCACGACCACGGCGACGGCACGCTCCAGACCTCGTTCCGGACCGGCGACACCTACGTCGACCCGATGGGGCAGTTCACCCTCGACGTGGTCGAGTCGACCGCCTCGAGCGCGACCGTCGCCCTCACGCCCGGGCCGGCGACGGCCACGACGGCGCGCGCGACGGCCACCAAGGTCCCCTACCGCACCGCCGGCAAGGTCACCGTCACGGTGGCCGGCGAGCGCACGCCGATGGGCACGGTCACCCTGAGCGTGGGATCCCGGGAATGGACGAGGACGCTCAACAACGGCAAGGTGACCTTCACCCTGCCCAAGGGCTGGAAGCCGGGCACGCGCACGCTCACCGCGCGGTACTCGGGCTCGCTCGCGTCGCAGCCCTCGACGACCACGGTCAAGGCGACCGTCACGAAGGCGACGCCGAAGGTCACCGCGGTCGCCAAGACCGCGGTGAGGAAGGGCGCGCGGGCGACCTTCGTCGCGACCGTGTCGAGCTCCGTCGCGCGCGAGACCGGCTACGTGCAGATGTACGTCGGGACCACGAAGGTGTCGGCCAAGTACAAGCTGGTGCGCTCCGGCTCGGTCTACAAGGTGCGGCTGACGACCTGGAAGCTGCCGAAGGGACGCGTGTCGGTGAAGTACCTGGGCAACACGTACCTCAAGGCCCGCAAGGTCGCGACGAGCTCGTACGCGCGCTGAACCGCGCGCCCGGCGGCTACGAGATGTCGATCGACGTCGCGCGCCCGATGCCCGCGTTGGGGATGAGCTCGAACCAGGTCTGACCGGCCGCGAGCGCGACCTCGTCGCCGTCCTTCGTGGTGAGCACGAACGGGTCGTACTGGCCCTTCTTGCTCCACCTGATCGGGATGGTCCGGTTGCCCGTGACCACGTAGCCCTCGCCCGAGCGCCCGGCCACGAGCGTCTCCGGCACCGACGAGCCGCCTTCCGAGGACGTGTACTGGACGGTCACCCACAGCATCACGACGTTGGTGGCGGACAGCTGCACGCCGTCCGTGGTGACGTGCGGCCTGCCCGACTCCGAGCGCTTCCACACCTGGTCGGTCCGGTCCCACCGCCACGACGGCTGCGAGTAGCCCGACATGTAGATGTCGATCGCGGTCGCCTTGGTGCCTTCGAGCTGCGCGGTGGCCTCGGTCGCGGGGTAGGCGACCTCCCACTGCGCGTCGGGCGCGTCCGCGTCGGTCTGCTCGAGGAACGAGGACAGGTAGCCGTGCAGGTTGTGGGGCGCGGCCTTGTCCGTGGTCCGGTAGAAGCCGTAGTCGCCCACGTCCTGCGTGATGATGTCCTGGCCCGAGGCGAGGGTCGCGGACACGAACCGCGGCTGCGCGCCGGAGAAGATCAGCGGGCCGCCGAACGAGCCCATGATGTTGCGGTCCATGGGGCGCATCGACCGGATGGGGCCCACCGACTCGGGCATGTCCGACTGGTAGACCGCGATGAGGCGGGAGATGCCGGCCTCGACGTACTCCTCGAAGACGACGTCCGCCTTGTCGAGGTTCTCCTGCGGGCGGGCCTCCGCGGAGTTCTCGATCTTGATCGACAGCGCCGGACGGTTGCGGTCGGCCTTGGACGCGCCGGACGCGTCGAGGCCCGTGAGCGGCCACGCGATCGCGGGCACCGGGTCCTCGGGGGCGGGCGGCAGCGCCACCGCCGACACCTCGGGCGAGGCCTCGATCGACAGGGTCGTGGTGGGGCCGCTCTCGGAGGCGGGCGAGCACGCGGCGAGGATCGTCACCGCGGCGGCAGCCGCGAGCGCGCCCGCGATGCGGGTCGACGTCATGCGGATGAGTGTAGGGGCCGCCCTAGGCTGGGCGGTGTGACCTACGCCCGCCTCGCCGACGATCCCTTCGCCGCGGTGGACGATGCGCTGGCCGGGCGCGCCGACGGCATCGCCGCCGCGACCTCCGGCTCGACGGGCGCGCCCCGCGAGGTGCTCGTCCCCGCCGCCGCGATCCGTGCCTCCGCGACGCTCACCGCGGCCCGCCTGGGCGGCGAGGCGGCCTGGCTGCTCGCGCTGCCCGCCGACCGCATCGGCGGCGCGATGGTGGTGGCACGCGCGACCCTCGCCGGGACCCCGCTGGCGACCATGCCCGCCGGGCCCTTCACCGCATCGTCCTTCGCCGAGGCGACCTCCCGGATGCCGGCGGGCCGGCGGCACGTGTCGCTCGTGCCCACGCAGGTGCGCCGGCTGCTCGCCGACCCGGCCGGGCGCGACGCGCTCGCCACGTTCGAGGCGGTGCTCGTCGGCGGCGCCGCGCTGCCCGAGCGGGACGCGCCCGCGAACCTCGTGCGCACGTACGGCATGAGCGAGACGTCCGGCGGCTGCGTCTACGACGGCCGACCGCTCGACGGCGTCGGGGTGCGGATCGACCCGGACGGGCGGATCCTGCTGGCGGGGCCCACGCTCGCGGCGGGCTACGCGGACGGCGACGATGCGGGCTTCGAGACCCGCGACGGCGTGCGGTGGTTCCGCACGTCCGACGTGGGCGAGCGGCGCGCGGACGGCCGGCTGCACGTCCTCGGCCGCGCCGACCACGTCATCAACACCGGCGGCGTCAAGGTGCACCCGCAGCGCATCGAGCTCGCGCTCGAGCGGGCCGGCGCGACGGCGGCGGCCGTGGTCGGGGTGCCCGACCCCGAGTGGGGCCAGCGCGTGGTCGCGGTCGTCGAGGGCGCGGTGGACGATGCGGCGCTGGCGGCGGCGCTCGAGGGTCTCGCCTCGTACGAGCGCCCCAAGCGCATCGTCCGTGCGACTGTGCCGCGCACCGCGGGTGGGAAGATTGACCGGCCGGCCGCCCGTGGCCTGGCGAGCGAGGAGGACCGATGACCACGACCGCCGACTGGGTGGCAGGCGCCCGCCCCCGCACGCTGTGGACCGGCGCGGTGCCGGTGATCGTCGGCTCCGCGGCCGCGATCGCGGAGGACGGCTTCCGGCTGATCCCCGCGCTGCTGGCGCTCGGCGTCGCGCTCGCGCTGCAGGTGGGCTCGAACTACGCCAACGACTACTCGGACGGCATCCGCGGCACCGACATCGACCGCATCGGCCCCGAGCGGCTGGTCGCGTCGGGCAAGGCGCTGCCGTCCTCGGTCAAGCGCGCCGCGTACCTGTCCTTCGCGGCGGGCGCGCTGCTGGGTCTCGCGCTCGTCGTCTCCGTGGAGATGTGGTGGCTGCTCGCCGTGGGCGCGGTCGCGATCGTCGCGGCCTGGACCTACACGGGCTCGTCGCGGCCGTACGGCTACGCGGGCTGGGGCGAGGTCAGCGTCTTCATCTTCTTCGGACCCGTCGCGGTGCTCGGCACCATGCTCACGCAGGCCGGGCACATCACGTGGTGGGCCGTCGTGGCGTCGGCGGGCGTGGGGCTGTACGCGGTCGCGCTGCTGCTGGTCAACAACATCCGCGACCTCGAGACGGATGCGCTCGCCGGCAAGCGCACGCTTGCGGTCAAGGTGGGCGAGCTGCGCGCGCGCCAGCTGTTCGCGGCGTCGGTGACGCTGCCCGTGGGCCTCGCGGTGCTGGTCGCGTTCGCGCACCCGTGGGTGCTCATCTCGACGATGGTCGCGCTGCCGTCGGTCATCATCGCGTTCGGCATGCGCATGGGCGCGTCGGGCCGGAACTTCGCGGTGATGTTCCAGGGGATCAGCGGCGTGGGCCTCGCCTACGGCCTGCTGATGGCGGTGGGGCTGGTGCTGTAGCGCGGGCCCGGGGACGCGTCGCGCTCGGCGGGTTCAGCGAGCGGTGCCGGCCTCGTGGTCGGTGGGCTCCGCATCGGCGCCGATCTCGGCGTCCTCCTCGGCGGCGGCCTCGCGGATGCCCTTCTCCGAGCGGGAGATCCAGCCGTCCATCTGCTCGGCGGCGCGGACCCGCAGGCCCGGGAGTGCCAGGTAGGACACCAGCCAGGCCACGATGAAGGCGGCGAAGAACGCGATCACGTCGCGCCATCCCACGGCCCACAGCACGCCGAGGACGGCGAGGAAGATGCCCGTCCGGGCACCCCAGTACGCAAGAACGCTCATGCGTCAACGGTACCCGGCGTACGCTTGATGGATGGCTCGCGTGCTTCCCCTGCTCATCTACCTGGGCCTCGTCATCTACGCCCTCTCCGACGCGATGCAGCGTCCCGAGAAGGACCCGTACGGGGTGTCCAAGTGGCTATGGGCTGCGATCATCGTGCTGCTGCCCTACGTGGGCGCGATCGGCTGGATCCTGCTGAGCCGCACCCGGCCCGACAGCGGCCCGCAGCGCCGGTCGGAGCCCGTGGCGCCCGACGACGACCCCGAGTACCTCGCGTGGCTGCGCGAGCAGTCGCGGCGCAAGCGTCAGAGCGGCGAGGGCCGCTGACCCGCGTCCGACTGCCAATGACACAGGTGAAGGGAGTGACGACTCGCCGCGTGGACGGGCCCGGCCCGGCCCACCACGCGCCGTCACACCAGCCACACGTGTCATTGGCAATCGGCGCGCACCCTCCTTGCGCTCTCGCGGCCCACCGCGCATCGTGACCCGGTGAGCGCCACGACCGCCTCGGCCTCGCGCCGCAGCGGCGTGCCGACCCACAGCTCGACCTCGCCGGGCTCGACGGCGCGCACGAGGTCGCGCCCCGAGAACGCCAGCCGCGCGGCCGGGATGTCGAGCGTGACCCGCCGCGACCCGCCCGCGCCGACCGGCACCCGCGCGAAGCCCACGAGCTGCGCGACCGGCCGCGTGAGCGACGCGCGCCGCTGGTGCGCGTAGACCTGCACCACCTCGTCGCCGTCGCGATCGCCGGTGTTGCGCACGGTCACGGACACCCGCATCGTGCCGTCCGTCGCGGCCCCGGACGCCGCGAGGTCCTCGTACGCGAAGGACGTGTACGACAGGCCCTCGCCGAAGCCGAGCGGCGGCGCAGACGACAGGTTCGTGACGTCCGTGTCGCCGCCGAGGCGCGGGTGGAGGTAGCTGTACGGCTGGGCGCCGGTGTCGCGAGGGATGCTCACGGGCAGCCGGCCCGACGGGTTGACCCGCCCCGACAGCACGCCCGCGATCGCCCGCGCGCCCTCCTCGCCCGGGAAGAAGGCCTGCACCACGGCGGCGCAGCGCTCGAGCGCCCAGCCGATCGCGTACGGGCGACCCGTCACCAGCACGAGCACCACCGGCGTGCCGGTCGCGAGCACCTCCTCGACGAGGTCGCGCTGGACGCCGGGCAGCTCGAGGGAGTCCGTGTCGCATCCCTCACCCGAGGTCCCGCGCCCGAACAGCCCCGCCTGGTCGCCGACCACGACGACGGCGACATCCGCCGCGCGCGCCGCGGACACCGCCTCGGCGAAGCCCTCGCGCGAGTCGCCCTGGACGTCGCAGCCGCGCGCGGACAGCACGGGGCCGAGCTCGTCGCGGACGGCGTCGAGCACGGTCGGCACGTCGAGCCCCAGCTCGGTGCCCGGCCGCTTGTCGAGCACGTGGTTGGCGAACGAGTAGCAGCCGAACATCGCCGCGTAGCGGTCCGCGTTCGGGCCGATGACCGCGAGGCGGGACGATGCGCCGGCGCCCTGAGCGCCGCCGTCGCCCGCCGCATCGTCCCGCGGGGCGAGCGGCAGCGTGCCGTCGTTGGCCAGGAGGACGATGCCGCGCTCGGCGAGCAGCCGGGCGACCTCGCGGTGCTCGGGGCCGTCGAGGTCGACGCCCGAGGGCGGCGGCCCGTCGAAGGTCGCGTCGAGGAGGCCGAGCGCCTCCTTCTGCGCGAGGATGCGCGCGACCGCCCGGTCGACGAGGGCCTCGGGCACCCGCCCGGACCGGACGGCGGCGGCGAGCGGCGCGAGGTACGCGTCGCCGGTGGGCAGCTCGACGTCGACGCCCGCCTCGAGGGCGAGCGCCGCGGCCTCGGAGAGGTCCTCGGCGATGCCGTGCAGGAGGTGGAGGAACGCGACTCCGAAGTAGTCGGCGACCACGACCCCGTCGAAGCCCCACTCGTCGCGCAGGACGCCCGTGAGCAGGTCGCCGTCCGCCGCGGTGGGCACGCCGTCGATCTCCGTGTAGGCGTGCATGACGGACCGCACGCCGCCGTCGACGACGGCCATCTCGAACGGCACCATCATGACGTCGCGCAGCTCGCGCGGCCCCATCGAGACGGGCCCGAAGTTGCGTCCCGAGCGCGACGCCGAGTAGCCGACGAAGTGCTTGAGCGTCGCGTGCACGCCCTCGGACTGGACGCCCTCGACGTAGCTGGTGCCGATCTCGCCGACCAGGTACGGGTCCTCGCCGATGCACTCCTCGACGCGTCCCCAGCGAGGGTCGCGCACCACGTCGAGCACGGGCGCGAGGCCCTGGTGGATGCCCAGCGCGCGGCAGTCGCGGCCGATAAGCGCGCCCATGCGCGCCACGAGCGCCGGGTCGAACGCCGCGCCCCACGTGAGCGGGCCGGGATAGGTCGCGGCCTTCCACGCGGACAGGCCGGTGAGGATCTCCTCGTGGACGATGGCCGGGATCCCCAGGCGCGTCCCCGTCACCAGCGCGCGCTGGCGCTCCCACAGGACGCGGGCCCGGGCCTCGGCGTCCACGGGCGTGGTGCCGTAGATGCGGGTGAAGTGGCCGATGCCGTGACGCGTCGCATCGTCCAGGCCGCCGGTGACGGACACCTCGCCCTGGAGGGGGGCGACCACGTCGCCCTTCTCGTCCTCCCAGAAGCCGGTGATCTGCGCGAGCTTCTCCTCGAGCGTCATCTCGGCGAGCAGCGAGGTCACGCGGGAGCTCGCCGCGAGGTCGACCGCGGTCATCCCTTCACCGCCCCGGTGAGGCCGTCGACGATGCGCCGCTCCATCAGCAGGAAGAACGCGAGCGCCGGCAGCATCGCGAGCGACGTGTACGCCATGATCATGGTCGTCGCGGCCGCGTGCTGGCCCTGGAACGTGGTGACGCCGAGCGGCAGGGTCATCCCGGCGGGGTCGCCGGTGAGCAGCAGCAGGGGCAGCAGGTAGGCGTTCCACGAGCCGATGAACGCGAGCACGCCCACCGTCACCATCGCGGGCCGGGCGAGCGGCAGCAGCATCCGCCAGAAGAAGCCGATGCGGGAGATGCCGTCCATGAACGACGCCTCCTCGAGCTCCTTGGGCAGCGCCGCGAGGAACGGCCGCAGGATGATGATCGTGACCGGCAGGCCGAAGGCGATCTGCGGGATTACCAGGCCCCACAGGCCCGAGATGCCCATGTCGCGCAGCAGCAGGTACAGCGGCAGCACGGCGACGGTGAGCGGGAACATCAGGCCGGTGGTGAAGATCACGAAGACGAGCTCGCGGCCCTTGAAGGAGTACCGTGCGAGCGGGTACGCCGCCATCGTCCCGAACAGCACCACGCCCGCGGTGGTCGCGACGGCGACCAGCGTCGAGTTGAGCAGCTGCCTCCAGAACAGCGGCTGGGACAGGATCTCCCAGTAGTTCTGCCACATGAACGGGTCGGGGAAGCCGGTGGGGTTCGCGGCGAGGTCGCCCTGGGTGCGGAAGCCGCCGAGGATGAGGTAGAGGATCGGGCCGAGGGTCAGCCCCACGCCGACGAGCGCGATGCCGACGGCGATGTAGGCGGAGCCCTCGGGCATGAGCCCCTTGCGGCGCCGCCCCTCGGGGGACGATGCGGCGGTCGGGCGGGCGGGGGTGTCGACGGACATCGTCGTCACCTGGCCTTTCGGGGGTGGGCGTTGTCGCGGCGCAGGATGGTCGCCATGTAGGCGAGCGCGATGACGAACGACAGGAGGAACATGATCACGGCGATCGCGGAGCCGTAGCCCCAGTCCGCCCGGAAGAAGCCGATCTCCATCATGTAGCTGGCGATCGTGGAGTACTGGCCGGCGGTCCCGCCGCGGTTGAGCACCCACACCATGTCGAACAGCTGGATCGAGCCGATGATCGACAGGAACGCCCAGATGCGGATGGTGGGCCCGATGAGCGGGATGTTGATGCGCCACTGGATCTGCCACCAGCTGGCGCCGTCGATCGCGGCGGCCTCCTGGAGGTCCTCGCTCACGCCGGACAGGCCGGCGAGGAACAGGATGATGGCGAGCCCCACGTACTTCCACGTGATGATGAAGAACACGGTCCAGAAGCCCCACGTGGGGTCCTCGAACCAGCCGCCCGCCGGCATGTCGAGGCCGATGGCCCGCATGAGCTCGGTCGCGATGCCGTTGGGGTCGAAGATGATGAGCCACATGGTTCCGGCGATGACCTCGCTCAGCACGTAGGGGGCGAAGATCACCACCCGCGTGAAGGCGCGGCCGCGGAAGCGGCGGTTGAGGGTGAGCGCGACCGCCAGCGCGATGGGCAGCTGGACCGCCATCGACAGGAAGATGATCGCGAAGTTGTGGCTGAGGGCCTCCCAGAAGGGCTGGGAGTAGGCCGTGGTGAAGGCCTGCTGGGTGGCGGGGTCGGTGCCGCCGAAGAGCGCCCGCGCGTAGTTCTCGAGGCCGATGAACTCGGCGTCGGAGAACTGCGAGACGCCGTTCCACTTGTAGAGGCTGAACCGGGCCGCCGAGACGACCGGGTAGACGACGAAGGTGAGGAAGAGCGCCATCGCCGGGCCCACGAAGAGGGCGATCTCCGCCCACTTGCGTGCCGTCGCCCGGCGGGTGTGCTCGGTTGCAGGGGTCACCGGGCGGGACCCCGCCGCCGACGTGGTGTCGACGGCGGGGGCCGCGCTGCGACCCGAGGCCTCCAGTGCGGTCACCAGGGAGCCTCGCTTTCTTGTCGCAGGGATCGGTGTCAGGAGGTGGCCGCGGCCGCGGTCATCATGTCGACGACACCCTGGGCGTCGCCCGTGCCGTTGAAGATGTTGACGATGCCGTCGTTCATGGCGCCGCCCACGTTCGGGCCGAGCAGGGTGTCCATCCAGAGCTGGACGTACGCCGCGCTCGAGGTGGTCTGCGCGATCTCCTGGAGGACCGGGTCGGTGACCGCGTCCGCCGCCGCCGGGGCCACCGGCAGGCCGCCCACGGCCTCCGCGTAGCCGCGCTGGACGTCGTCGCTGACGATGTACGCGAGGAAGTCCGCGCACTCCGCCGGGGCGTCCACGTAGCAGGAGAAGCCGTCGCCGCCGCCCATCGCCGCGGACGGGTCGCCGGAGCCGCCGTCGGTGGCGGGCATCGGGAACCAGTCGAGGTCGTCGTGCAGCGCCGCGATCGCCTCGTCCGAGCCGTCGGTGAAGCCCTCGTACACGAAGTAGTTCCACTGGCCCATGAGCTCCATGGCGGCCTTGCCGTTGGCCACCATGCCCGCCGACGAGGTCGCGCCGGTCTGGGCGACGGTCGACGTGAACTGGGGCTGGAACGGCTCGGTGCCGAGGAAGTCCTCGAGCTGGGTGCCGGCGTCGAGCCAGCACGGGTCCGAGAAGTCGAGGCCGGTGCCGGCGCTCGCGACCACGTCCTGCGCGCAGGAGCGCAGTGCGAAGTTGTACCACCAGTGCGCGGCG
Source organism: Demequina litoralis (assembly GCF_030418455.1). Lineage (GTDB taxonomy): Bacteria > Actinomycetota > Actinomycetes > Actinomycetales > Demequinaceae > Demequina > Demequina litoralis. The sequence continues at coordinate 260,777 of NZ_JAUHPW010000003.1, read as the reverse complement.
GGCCAGCCGTCCGAGGCGCCCACGGCGATCGGCACGATGCCGGCGTCCTTGAGCTTCTCGACGGCGTCGCCGAGCTCCGCCATGGTGGTGGGCTCCTCGGTGATGCCGGCCTCCTCGAAGAGCGAGGGGCGGTACCAGATGCCCTCGACCGCGAACTGGAACGGCAGGCCGTAGGTGACGCCCTCGACCTGCCACGGGGCGACGCCGCCGCCGAGGCGGTCGATGTCCGCGGACAGGGTGTCGGACAGGTCCATGAGGTAGCCGGCCTCCGCCTGCGCCGCCATCTCGCCGCCGCCCCACTGCTGGAACAGGTCGGGCGCGTCGCCCGACTGCAGCGCGGTGGGGATGCGCGTGCGCTGGAGGTCCTCGTTCTGGATCTGCTCGATCTCGATCGTCACGTTGGGGTGGTCCGCCATGTAGTCGGCCGCGACCGTGTCCCAGTAGTCACCGAGCGAGTTCTCGCCGGTGTCGCCCGCCACTCCGTTGTGCCACCACGTGAGGGTGACAGGGGCGTCGCCCGAACCGCCGTCGGTGGCGTCGGCAGAGCTGCCGTCCTCCCCCGCCTCGGTCGAGCTGCACGCCGCCAGCAGCGCCATGGATGCCGCGATCGCCGCTCCCGCAGCGGCTCGTCGCATGTTCGCCATGATGTCCCCTTTCGTCTCCATTGACTCAGGCCGAACAGTGGCGAGTCTGGCACCGGTCCGCCACGTTCGTCAAACGTTATCGATAACGTTTTCGCAACGGGGTGGCGGACGGCCGCCCGAGGACGCCCGGCGACGCGCGAGGCCCGCTAGCATGCGAGGCATGGAACCGGTCGCCCGCGTCAAGCTCGCCGACGTGGCCCGCAGGGCGGGCGTCTCGGTGGCGACCGTGTCCAAGGTGGTGAACGGCCGCTACGGGGTCTCGAAGGACACGATCGCCAAGGTCCAGCGCGTCATCGACGAGCTCGGCTACGCGGGCAACCTGTCGGCCGCAGCGCTGCGCGGCCAGCGCACCAACGTGCTCGGCATCCTCGTGGCCGGCTTCGAGCCCTTCTCCGCGGAGCTCATGAAGGGCGCCTGGACCGGGGCCGAGGGCAGCGGCTACGAGCTGCTCGCCCACTCGGGGGGCCACGGCCACGGCTGGGAGCGGCGCTCGCTCGCGCGGCTCGCGGGCACCCTCATCGACGGCGCGATCCTCGTCACGCCCACGGTCCTCAACACGGAGACCGGCGTGCCCGTGGTCGCGATCGACCCGCACTACGGCCCGTCGCCGCTCCCGACCGTCGACTCCGACAACTACGGCGGCGCGCGGGCCGCGACGGACCACCTGCTGGGCCTCGGCCACCGCCGCATCGGCTTCCTGGGCGGGCGCCGCGACCTCGACTCGGGGCGCCGCCGCGAGGACGGCTTCCGCGACGCGATGGAGGCCGCCGGCGTCGAGGTCGACGAGGACCTAGTCGTGGAGACGAGCTACGAGCCCGAGCTCGCGGCCGCCGCCGCCGAGTCGATGCTCGGCCTCCCGGACGCGCCCACCGCGATCTTCGCGGCGAACGACACCACTGCCCTCGCGGTCATGGACGTCGCCGCCGACATGGGGGTGCCGGTGCCGCACGAGCTGTCGATCGTGGGCTTCGACGACATCCCCGAGGCGGCCGGCGCGGAGGTGCCGCTCACCACGGTCCGCCAGCCGCTCCAGGCGATGGGCGCCGAGGCGATGGAGATGCTGCTCCTGCTGGTGCGCGGGGAGGAGTGCGAGCAGCACGTGCGGATGGACACGTCGCTCATCGTGAGAGGCTCGACGGCCCCGCCCCGCTGACCCCTCAGCGATTCCCAATGACAAGAGTGAAGGATGTGACAGGCCCGCACGCGGGCCGAGTCACACCAGCCACACGTGTCATGGGGAATCCCATCGGGAATCCCGTCCAGACCCTCATCGGGAAGCGGAGGGGCCGTACAGCTCCAGCACCTGGGCTCCGACCGTCTCGACGTCGAAGCGCGCGACCCGGGAGGCCTGCTCCGCGTGCAGCTCGGCACGCAGATCGGCGTCCTCGATGAGCCGCCGGAGCGCCGCCGCGAAGCCCTCGGCGTCGCGCGCGTCGACGGAGACCCGCGCATCGTCCCCGATCACCGAGAGGTAGCCGGGGTTCGCACCCGCGAGCACCATGCCCGAGCCGCGCCCGGCCTGCGACGCCATCGCCTCGACCAGCACGATCCCGAAGCTCTCGCCGCCGGTCGCGGGGAACACCGCGATGTCCGCGTCGGCGTAGAACGCGGCCTTGTCCTGCTCGGCGACGAAGCCGGGCAGCGACACCCGCGCCAGCGCGCTCACCTCGATCGCGGCCTCGAGCGCGCCCAGCAGCGGCCCCTTGCCGCCGATGCGCACGTCGATCCGGTCCTGCACCTCGACGGGCAGCGCATCCAGCGCATGCACAAGCTCGAGCACGCCCTTGCGCTCGACGAGCCGGCCGAGGAACGCGACGACCAGCCGGCCGTCCGCACCCGGCACCCGCTCGGCCGCGGCGGCGGAAGCCGCGAAGCCCGCGACGTCGACGGGGCACGGGATCACCCGCGCCGAGATCCCGAACGCGGACGCGGCGAACTCGCGCGCCGGCTCGGACACCGCGCAGAACGCGTCGAACCTGCGCAGGTTGCGCCGCAGCACCCGCCCGAGCAGGTGCGTCCCCCACGAGGACACCTTGCCGTCGGGAAGGATGTGGAAGGTGCCGACGATGCGCACGGCGTCCCCGAAGAGCCTCCGCGCCTCGTCCACCACGCGCGCGGCGAACAGCGGCGAGTGCGGCGTCTGGACGTGGATGACGTCGTAGCGCTCGCGCTCGAGCACCGCACGGATCCCGGCGCGCGACGCGGGCAGCGGGACGCGCAGCCCGTTGCCGTTGAACGTCACGCCGACGTTGCGCGCGAGCGAGTGGACGGTCACGTCGGTGCGCTCGGCGGACGAGCTGAGGTAATGCACCTCGTGGCCCTCGCGGGACAGGTACGCGCCCAGCGTGAGGACGTACTGCTGGACCCCGTCGGTCCGGTCGATGCTGTCGTCCAGGACCAGCGCGATCCTCACTCAGGACCCCGCATACGTGTGAAGGCCCTGGAAGAACAGGTTGACCACGGTGAAGTTCATGATGAGCGCGGTGAAGCCGGCGATCGCGAGCCACGCGCTGCGGCGGCCGGCCCAGCCCTGGGTGGTGCGCGCGTGGAGGTACGCGGCGTAGAGCACCCAGATGACGAAGGACCAGACCTCCTTGGGGTCCCAGCCCCAGTAGCGGCCCCACGCGTGCTCGGCCCAGATCGCGCCGGCCATCACCGTGAACGTCCACAGCACGAAGCCGACGGCGTTGAGCCGGAAGGACAGCGCCTCGAGGGACGATGCGGCGGGCACCGCGTCGAGCCAGCGCATCCGGTCGCCGGTCCAGCGCGAGCCTCCGTCGCGCGAGTCGCGCATGAGCTGCAGCGCGCTCACCACGAACGAGACCGCGAAGATGCCGGTGACGATGGTGGCGATCGACACGTGGATGATCAGCCAGTAGCTCTGCAGCGCGGGCGGCAGCGTGTCGACGTCCTTGTAGAGGACGGTGAGCGCGAGGCCGAGCGAGATGGTCGCCATGCCCGTGACGCCTGCGCCGAGGTACGCGACGTCGCGCCGGCGCTGCAGGACGAGGAACGCGACCACCGCGAAGAACGAGCCCGAGATCGTGTACTCGTACATGTTCGACCACGGCACGTGGCCGGCGTCGATGCCGCGCGCGGCCAGGCCCACGCCGTGGAGGACCGCGCCGACGAGCGTGCTCGAGCGGGCGATGCCCGCGGCCTTCGCGGAGCGCGCGCCACGGGACGATGCGGCGGGCGCCTCGCCGCCGGACGTCGACGGCGTCGCGGGCCCGCCGGCGCCCACGGGCACGGCTGCGGCGGCCCTGGCGGCCACCTTCTCGTCGGCCACGCGGGCCAGGCGGATCGCGTAGGCGACCATCGCGATCGCGTAGAGGACGGTCGCGCCGCCCAGCGCCATCACGCTGAGGTCGGTCGGATTCATGGCTGCTCTCTCTCCCCCGCCTCGGGGGCCGGATCGCGGCCCGCCGCGGCGGCCATGGCGCGCTCGAGGACCACCCCGACGCCCGCATCGTGCGCCGGCGCATACGCGGCGCCGGTGACCACTGTAGTTCCGTCCTCCGCACGCGCGACCACCCACACCTTGCGGCGGGAGGCGAACAGCGACGTCGCGAGGCCCGCGAGCGTCAGCATCGCGGCGACGAGGAGGAACGGCAGCGACGGGTCCGCGCGGAGGTCGAAGGCGCCGTAGCGCGGCAGCTCCTCGAACGTCACGGAGCCGAGGCCGTCGGGCAGCTCGACCGTCTCCCCGAGCGCGAGGCGCAGCGTCACGGGCAGGCCCTCGTCGTCCTGGACGGGGCTGAGCTGGGACTCGTCGAGCGTGTAGACGTTCTGCGGCACGCCGGCGTCGAGGCCGAGGTCGCCCGTGTACGCGGTCATCTCGATGACCGGGTTCGCGGGGTCGGGGTGCACCGAGCCGACCGCGAAGGGGCCCTCGACGAAGCTCGGGTACAGCGTCGCCTTGAAGCCGAGTTGCTCGCCCGTGGTGACGTCCGGCACCTTGACGACGCCGGTCGAGGTGTAGGCGGCATCCTGCGCGAGGAACACGACGGGCCCCGAGAACGCCACCTCGCCCGCGGCGTCGCGGACGGTGAGGACGGGCGCGTAGCCGTTGCCCTGGAGGTAGATCTTCGCGTCGCCGGACTCGAGCGGGTGGTTGACGGCGATGGTCTCCGCGACCGGCGCCTCGCCGGGCTCGGTGAACGCGACGTTCGCCTGGAAGTGCAGCGGGCGCCCCGTGTCGGAGAACGATGCGTCGAGCGAGTCGAGCCGCAGCGTGAACGGGTCGAGGTCGGAGGCGTCGAAGAGGCTGCCCGAGGAGAACGTGTCGTACGCCGCGACGGCGTTCGTGAAGGAGCGCCCCTCGACCACGATCGCCTGACCGCGGTAGGTGAACAGCGTGCCGTAGGCGACGGCGACGAGCACGAGCACGAGCGACGCGTGGAACACGAGGTTGCCGAGCTCGCGCACGTGGCCGGTCTCCGCCGCGAGCGCGATCGCGCCGTCGTCGCGGCGGTCGACGCGCACGCGGTAGCCGCGGACGGCGCCCAGCCAGCCCGCGCGCGGTCGCAGCACCGCGCGGGCGGCCGCGACCGCATCGTCCGGCGTGGCATCGATGTGCTCGGGACCCGTGCCGTCGTAGCGCGCGAGGGAGCGCGGCGTGGCCGCGACCGGGCGGCGCAGCTCGCGGTAGTGGTGGATCGCGCGCGGCGTGATGCAGCCGATGAGCGATGCGAACAGCAGCAGGTAGATCGCCGTGAACCACGCCGAGCCGAAGACGTCGAGGAAGCCGGTGGCGTCGAGGACGGGGCCCCAGAAGGCGTTGTCGGCGACGAACTGGCGGGTCGCCGCGGCGTCCTGGGGCCACTGCGGCAGCACCGAGCCCGGGATGGACGCGAGCGCGAGCAGGAGCAGCAGGATGAGCGCGACGCGCATCGACGTGACCTGGCGCCAGATCCACCGCAGCCAGCCCGTGAACCCCAGGCGCGGCGCGGCGGGCACCACGTAGTTGTCGAGCTTGACGCGGGCCATCAGACGGCGACCCAGAACGAGTCGATCCAGCCCTGGAGCTGCGCGGTGAGGCTGTCCCACAGCCCGGTGACGAGCAGCACGCCGAGCACGATGAGCAGCGCGCCGCCGACGCGCATGAGCGCGAGCCGGTGGCGGCGCAGCCAGCCGAGCACCTTGCCGGAACGCTCGAACAGGGCCGCGAGCAGGATGAAGGGCAGGCCCAGCCCGATGCAGTAGGCGACGGCGAGCGCGACGCCGCGGCCCTGCGTCGCCTCCGACAGGCCGAGCGCGTAGACCGCGCCGAGCGTCGGGCCGATGCACGGGGTCCAGCCGAGCCCGAACGCCACGCCCAGGATCGGGGCGCCCGCGAGGCCCGCGGTGGGGCTGACGTGGAGGCGCTTCTCGGTCTGCAGGAAGGGCAGCGCGCCCATGAAGGCGAAGCCGAGCAGGATGATCACGACGCCGAGCAGCCGCGTGATGAGCGAGAGGTACGGGGCCAGCACCGCGCCCAGCGAGGACGCGAGGAAGCCGAACGTGATGAACACCGCGGAGAAGCCGAGGACGAACAGCAGCGCGCCGACCACCAGCCTGGGCTTGGACGCCTTGCCCGTGCCGCCGGCGCCCGCCATGCCGGACACGTAGCCGAGGTACCCGGGCACCAGCGGCACCACGCACGGGGAGGCGAAGCTCACGAGGCCCGCGAGGATCGCGACGGGCACGGCGAGCAGCATCGAGCCGCTCAGCGCGATGCCGGCGAACGAGGCGTCCGCGGCGAGCGCGATCACGCGGCCGCCCCGGCGGCCTCGTCGACCAGCGACCGCAGGGTCGAGGGGTCCGCGGTGCCGATGATCCGGGCGTACAGCGCGCCCTCGGGGTCGACCACCAGGGTGGTGGGCACCGCGTTCATCGCGACGATGCCCTGGAGCGTGGCGGTGGCGGCGCCGTCGGTGTCGTCGATCGACGGGTACGCGATGCCGAAGGTGCGGTCGAAGGCCTCGACGGTGGGCGCATCGTCGCGGCCGTTGACGCCGATCACCTGGACGTCGTCTCGCGCGTCCAGCGCAGCGATGTCGGGAGCCTCCGCGCGGCACGGCGGGCACGAGGCGTACCAGACGTTGATGAGCACCACCTGGCCGCGGTAGTCGGCCACGTCGACGGCGTCGCCCTGGAAGGACGTGCCCGCGAGGGCGACCTCGACGCCGTCGTCGAACACCGTCACCGTGCCGTCGCCCGAGACGTAGCCGGGCGACTGGGCGGCGTCGCCGGGCGCGCAGCCGACGACGGTGAGGACGATGGCGAGGACGATCGCGGCAAGGATCGCGATGCGGGCGGCGGGCCTCACCTGGGCGCCTCGATGTGGGCGGCAGGCGCGCTGTAGCCGACGAAGGAGACGCGGTCGCCGTCGACGTCGAAGCTCGTGAGCGACGCCAGCGCGCACTCGCGCGAGCGCGGGTCGTGGACGAACGAGCGGCCCTCGGCTGCGCAGCGCGCGACCCAGATCGGCAGCTGGTGGCTCACCATGACGGTCTCGGAGCCGGGGTTCGCGGCGGCGGCGTCGACGATCGCGGCGTGCATGCGCGCCGCCTGCTCCTTGTAGGGCTCGCCCCACGACGGGCGGAAGGGGTTGCGCAGCAGCCACCAGTTCCGCGGGTGGGCGAGGGTGAGCGGGGTGGGGGTCGGGCCGCCGGCGAAGGCGTTGTCGGCCTCGATGATCCGCTCGTCCGTCGCGATGTCGAGGCCGTACGCGGCGGCGACGGGCGCGGCGGTCTGCTGGGCGCGCAGCAGCGGCGACGCGACCACGCGGCCCACCTTCGCCCCGGAGCCCACGAGGTGGTCCGCGACGGCCTGCGCCATCTGCTGCCCCGCATCGGACAGGCGGAACTCGGGAAGGCGGCCGTACAGCACCCCGTCGGGGTTGTGGACATGGCCGTGGCGAAGGACGTGCACGCGGGACATGGGTCCTATTGTCACCCGGTTACGAGAGGGCTCCGCGCAGCCTCTCGGGGTCGATGCGCCAGAACCCGACGGTCTCGCCGTCGACGGTCGCCACGGGGATCTCGTCGCCGTAACGCGCGCGCAGCTCCGGATCGGCGTCGATGTCGACCTCCTCCCAGTCCTGCTCGAGCGCGGCGCAGGCCGCGGCGACCACGTCGCGGGCGTCCTCGCAGAGGTGGCAGCCGACGCGGGTGTAGAGCATGACGCGGGCGGGCATGCTCCCAGGATAGGCACGGGGGATGCTTGCGCATCTCGGTACAGTTGAGCGGTGACCACGGACGCCGAGCACGCCCCCGCACGGGTCGCCGCGTTCTTCGACGTCGATAACACGGTCATCCGGGGCGCGAGCTCGTTCCACATCGCGCGCGGCCTGTGGCAGCGCGACTACTTCAACCTCCGCGACATCCTCAAGCTCGGGTACGAGCAGGCCACCTACGTCCTCTTCGGCGAGACGAAGGACCAGATGGACCGGATCCGCGAGCAGGGCCTGGGCATCATCAAGGGGTGGTCCGTGGCGGAGATGACCGCGGTCGCCGAAGAGGTCTACGACGAGCTGCTCGCCAGCCGCGTCTACCCCGGCACCAAGGCGATCATCGACGAGCACCTCGAGCGTGGCGACGAGGTGTGGTTCGTCACGGCCTCCCCCATCGAGGTCGGGCGCCTGATCGCGCGGCGCATCGGCGCGACCGGCGCGCTGGGCACCGTCGCGGAGCACCGCGACGGCCACTACACCGGCCGGCTCGAGAGCGACTTCCTCCACGGCCCGGCCAAGGCCACGGCGGTGCGGGCGCTCGCCGCCGAGCGCGGCGTCGACCTCGCCGCGAGCCACGCGTACGGCGACTCGGTCAACGACGCGGCGATGCTCGAGGTGGTCGGCCACCCGTGCACCATCAACCCGGATCCGCGGATGCGCCGGCTCGCCAAGGAGCGCGGCTGGCAGGTGCGCGAGTTCCGCAAGCGCCGCAAGAGCGGCCGCCGCGGCATCGTGAAGTCGTCGGTCACGGGCGCCGCGTGGGTCACGATCCAGGTGACACGCGGCGTCAAGGCGGCGCTGCGCACGCTGCTCGGCAGGCCCCGCCGCGAGTCGGAGGGCGCGCGCGAGGCCTGAGCGCATCGTGCCGCGCGCCGCTGCCGGCGCTCGACCCTGCGGACCCGACCCCGCCCGCGCCAGGATGGGGTCATGGACGCCTTCCCCCGCCTCCACCCGCGTCCCGCGACGGGCTGGGTCAACGACCCGAACGGCCTCGGCCGGTGGGACGGCCGCTGGCACGTGATGATGCAGTGGAACCCCCACGCGCCGCGCTGGGGGGACATCCACTGGGCCCACGTCAGCTCCCCCGACCTCGTGTCATGGACCGAGCACGCGCCCGCGCTGGTGCCGCGGGAGGGCTCCATCGATGCGGGTGGATGCTGGTCGGGGGTCGCGGTCGCGGACGGCGCCGGCCCGCCCCGCCTGGTCTACAGCGCCACGCCGGCGGGACCGGCAGAGGTCGGCGTCGCGATCGCGACCGCGCGCGACGACGGCACCTGGGCCCCACCCGACGCCATGACGCTTGCCCACCCCGCCGATCCCCGCATCAAGGACGTCCGCGACCCGTTCGTCTTCAGCTGGCGGGGCCGGCGCTACGCGCTCCAGGGCTCACGCCTCGACGACCGCGGCGCGGTCCTCCTGTGGGACGCGGCCGACCTCGACGCCTGGGTCCCGCTGGGCACCCTGCTGCGCGCCGACGACGTCCCCGACCATCTGCCGCGCGTCGGCGACGTCTGGGAGTGCCCGCAGCTGGTCGCGATCGGCGGGCGCTGGGTGCTGGTCGTGTCGTGGCTTCTGCTCGACCACTCGGCGCGCGGCACCTTCGCCTTCACGGGCGATCTCGCCGACGCGGGAGGCGCTCCCGCCTTCACCCCCGCCGCCGCGGTCCCCTTCGACGGCGGGCCGGATTTCTACGCGCCGCAGCTGCTCGCGGTGGACGGGCGCGTGCTCGCGATCGGCTGGAGCGACGAGGCGCGCCCGCAGGCCGCGGTCGACGCGGCGGGCTGGGCAGGTACGCTCACCTTCCCCCGCGAGGTGGTGCTGGACGAGACGGGGCTCGCCAGGATGCGACCCGTCGCGGAGCTCCGTGCGCTGGTGGGCGAGCCGGTCGACCCGGCTCGAGGCATCGCCCTCACGGCGTGGACGGCCGCGGTCGAGGGACCGTGGTCGCTCGCCGTCGCACGCGAGGGCGGTGGTGCCGCGCCCCGCGAGGTGTGCGGCGGTGAGGACGACGCCGAGGTCTGGGTCGACGGGTCGATCGTCGAGGTGTTCGACCGGGAGGGCTCGCGCACCTTCCGCGCGTACCCGGCGGAGGGGGAGCGCTGGGCGCTGGAGGCGACGGCCGCGCGGGCGCACGCGTTGGCGCTCCCCTAGCCGGGCCCTGCCGGGCTCCGACCCCGACCCCGCCGGGCTCCGTCCCCGCCGGGCCCCAACCGGCGCAAGGGACCGGGTGCGCCGCGCATCGTCCCTGGTGGCGCGACTCGTGCGCGGTGGCGTACGCCGGTTCCGACGGGAGCAGGGACGATGCGCCGGGGAAGCGAAACGCCCGCCCCGCCGGGTGGCGGAACGGGCGTGCGAAGCGCGGTGCGCTTACTTCTTGTTGCGGCGCTGGTGGCGCGTCTTGCGAAGCAGCTTGCGGTGCTTCTTCTTCGACATACGCTTGCGGCGCTTCTTGATGATGGAACCCACGGAACCTACCTCGTTCTCCGACATAAAGTGCGAGGCGTGCCGTAGCACGCCGGCGTCCAGGCCGCGCTGGACGCGACAGACAAGGACCTAGCCTACCGTGCCGGTGCCCTTGTCGTCATCTTCGACGATGTAGCCACCGGCGAGGGCGGCCTGCTCCATGAACTGCTCGACCGCCTGCTGGGGGACGCGGAACGACCGTCCGAAGCGCACCGCGGGCAGCTCGCCCGAGTGCACCCAGCGGTACACCGTCATGCGCGACACCCTCACCATGTCGGCCACCTCGGCGACGGTGAGGAAGGTGGTGCGCGGTGATTCGGCCATGTCGTCTCGTCCCTCTCGTAGCATCTGGCGCGTATATCGGCCCGATGCTCCTTCAACTGTAGGGGCTGAAGTGACGGTTGTGAAGTGTGGGGAACGCGCCGATGATGGGGGTGAGGGATAGGCTCGCGCGCGGGGCGTCAAGCAGGGCGAACAGGTCCCGCGGTGAGGAGATCGATGGCAAGCCTGCGCACGGCTCGCGACGCGTTCGGTGAATGGATCGACCGCGTCGCGCTCGAGTCGCCGGCCCGTCTCACCCTCGGCGCCTTCGCCATCACCATCCTGCTCTTCACGGGCCTGCTGTCGCTGCCCGCCGCGACGACCAGCGGCGAGCGCGCTCCGTTCGTCGACGCGCTCTTCACCTCGACCTCCGCGGTGTGCGTCACCGGCCTCGTGACCGTGGATACCGGCACTTTCTGGTCGCCGTGGGGCCTCACGATCATCGGCCTCGCGATCAAGGTCGGCGGCCTCGGGATCATGACGCTCGCGTCGCTGGCCGGCCTCGCGGTGTCGCGCAGGCTCGGCCTGACGCAGCGCATCCTCGCGGCGGGCGAGTCCCGCGCCGCCGGCCTAGGGGACCTGGGCTCGCTGCTCCGCACGGTTGTCATCGTGTCGACCACCGTCGAGCTCACCATCGCCGCGATCCTCCTCCCCCGCTTCCTCACGCTCGACTACGGCTGGCCCAAGTCGCTCGGCTACTCGCTCTTCTACGGCGTCTCCGCGTTCAACAACGCGGGATTCACGCCCGACCCGGTGGGCCTGTACCCCTACGCGGGCGACCTGTGGATGCTGGTGCCGATCGGCCTGGGGGTGTTCATCGGCGGCCTGGGCTACCCCGTCTACCTCAACCTGCTGCGCGAGCGGAACCCCCGCAAGTGGTCGCTCCACACCAAGCTCACGCTCGTCACGGTCACCGTGCTGGCGTTCATCTCGGCCTCGTTCCTCGCGGTGTTCGAGTGGACCAACCCCCTCACGCTGGGCGACCACAGCGCGGGCAAGACGATCGGCAACGTGTTCTTCCAGTCGATCAACCAGCGCTCGGGCGGCTTCGCATCCTTCGACGTGGGACTCGCGCGCGAGCAGACCTGGCTGCTCGAGGACGTGCTGATGTTCGTCGGCGGCGGCTCCGGATCGACCGCGGGCGGCATCCGCGTCACCACGCTCGCGGTCCTCGTGCTCGCGGCATGGGCCGAGGCGCGCGGCCGCCGCGACATCGAGGCCTTCGGCAAGCGCATCGGCACCGAGGTGCTCCGCGTCGCGGTCTCGATCACCCTCATGGGCCTCTTCGTCGTCATCGTCACCACCGGCATCTTCATGTGGCAGACGGACATCCCGCTCGACCGGTCCCTGTACGAGGTGGTGTCCGCGTACGCGACGTGCGGACTGTCGACAGGGATCACCGGCGACCTCGACTCCGATGCGAAGATGACCTTGATCATCACGATGTACCTGGGCCGCGTGGGCTCGCTCACGCTCGCCTCGGCCCTCATGCTCAACCGCCAGCGCCGGGTTGTCCGGTACCCGTCAGAAAGGCCCCTCATTGGCTAGCAACGACTCGTCCCGCGCGGGGGTCCTGGTCTTCGGGCTCGGCCGCTTCGGCTCGGCCATCGCGGACACGCTCGACAACATGGACGTCGAGGTCCTGGGTGTCGAGCGCGACCCCGCGGTGGTCGAGCGCTGGTCCAAGCGCATCCCCTGCGTCGAGGCCGACGGCGCGGACCCGCGCGCCCTCGAGCAGATCGGCGCCGCCGACTTCGCCGCCGCGGTGGTCGGCGTGGGCACGTCGCTCGAGGCGTCGGTGCTCATCACCGGCAACCTCGCCGACGTCGGCGTGCCGGAGATCTGGGCCAAGGCCACGTCGAACGAGCACAAGCGCATCCTCGAGCGCATCGGCGCGCACCACGTGGTGCTGCCCGAGGCCGAGGCGGGCGCGCGCATCGCGCACTCGGTCGGCGGCAACATGCTCGACTACATCGAGGTCGAGGACGGCTTCACCGTCGTGAAGATGCGCGCGCCCAAGGAGACGCACCACTTCACCCTCGACAAGCTCAACCTCCAGGGCACGTACGGCGTCCACGTCATCGGCGTGAAGAGCGCGGGCCACGAGTTCGAGTACGCGACCCCGGACACCGTGGTCGGGCCCGAGGACCTGCTGGTGGTCGCGGGCGAGGGCGAGCTGCTCGAGCGCTTCTCGCAGCGCCCGTAGCCGGGGTCAGCCCTCGAGGACACCCCTGGTGATCGAGTCGCCCGAGTGCGTCGGGTCGCCATCCGCGGGCTCGACGGAGATGTCGACGATGGGGAAGGCCGTGACGTCGTATCCCGCGGGGATCTCGAACTCCCCGTGGTCGGCCGTGAGGAACCCGAGCGACACCATGCCGACGACGTCCGGGTCGATGAGCCACACCTCGAGCGCGCCGTCGGCGGTGGGCGCGTAGGCGGTGTCGACCACGAGCACCTCGGTGCCGTCGTCCCGACGCTCGACGCGCGCGGTGCCGGCGTCCGCCTCCGTCGCGAGGTCGGCGAGCGCGGCCTGCGCCACGAGCGACTGCTCCGGGGCGGTGTCGCGGAGGGCGAGAGCGACCCCGACGCCCCCGATCGCCACACCGACGGCCGCGGCCGCACCGACGACCCAGCCGGCGAAGGTGCGATCCGGGGCCCGTCGCGGCCGGCGACCGGCCGTCAGCGGCACGACCGAGCCGGACGCCGCATCGTCCTCCGCGCGGACCTGCGTGTCGATCGCCTCCCACACGCCGTCCGGCGGAGCGACCAGCGGACCCGCGGGTCCGGCGTCGACGAGCGTCGCCTGGAGGTCGCGCAGCTCGGCCACCTCGTGGGCGCACCGCTCGCACGCGGCCACGTGCGCGGCATCGGAGGCGTCCACCGGCTCGCCGAGCGCGAGCGCGGCCAGCACCTCGTCGTCACAGTGACGCATCGGCGGCCTCCAATCCTCGTCGCAGCGCGATCAACGAGCGCCGCAGGTGGCTCTTGACGGTGCCGAGCGGCATGCGCAGCTCCGTCGCGATCTGCTCGTGGGTGCGACCTTCGAAGAAGGCGAGCGCCACGATGGTCGAGCGGGGCGGGCCGAGGCTCTCGACCTCGCCCCGCACCATGATCCTGTCCGCCTCCCGCGCCAGCGGGTCCGGCTCGCCCGCGGGCGGGAGGTCGCGGACGGCCTCGAGCCGGCGCCGCTCCCGCGACCGGGACTCCAGCGCGTCCGCGATCGTGCGCTTCGCGATGCCGACCACCCAGCCGCGCGCAGTGCCGCGCTCGGGGTCGAAGCGCGCCCTGCCGCGCCAGGCGGCCACGTATGTCTGCTGGGTCACGTCCTCGGCCTCGGCCCGGTCGCCGAGTGACCGCAGCGCGAGCGTGTAGACGAGCGCCGAGGACTCCCGGTAGAGCCGCTCGAGCGACCCGTCGACGCCGGCGGCGAAGTCGCGGTCGAGCGACCGGTCGGGCGCATCGTCCCGCTCCGCCGTCTCCGCCACCATCGCCGTCCCTGCGCTCATCGCGAGTCGTCCTCCGGGAGTGCCCAGACGAGGACGTTGTCCTCGTAATGTTGCACATCGGCATCCCAGCGTCCACCACACGTGACGAGCACCAGGGCGCCGTCGGGCGAGGCGAAGACGGCGTCGAGGTCGACGTCGCGCTTGTCCGTCTGCTCGACGCGTTCGACCCGGTAGACGGCCGAGCCGCCATCGTCGAGCACCACCTCGAGGCGGTCTCCCGGCCGTGCCTCCCGTAGCCGGGCGAAGGGTCCCAGCCCGACCACCGCATCGTCCACGTGCGCCGCGATCACCGCGTTGCGACCGCCGCGGAGGCCCCCGCCGGGGTTGCCCGCCGCGCGGAACCAGCCGGCGACCTCGGCGCTCGAAGGCAGCTCCATCGAGCCGTCCGCGTCGAGGCCGACGCCCCTCACGCGCACGTCGATCCCGAGGCGGTCGACCACCAGCCTCGACGGCCGGGGCGCCGCGGCGAGGTCGGCGACGTCGGCGCGACGGACGGGGATCTGTCCCGCCACCGGCCCCGCCGCGATCGCGGGGATCTCGGCGACGGCGGGCGCGACGCTCGCGGCCGGGGTCGGCTCCGTCTGCGCCCCGGCGGGGCTGCACGCGGAGAGCCCGAGCGGCATGAGCGCGGCGAGCGCGAGGGCTGCGAGTCGCATGAGGGGCTCCGGGGTCGTGGGTGGGGGCGGGGCCGCCAGGGGGAGAGGGCGCCCCGCCCCCGGAGGGGACGTCAGCGGCGGGCGAGCGCCGCGCGGGTGCCGAGGCCCGCCGCGGCGACCAGCGCGAGCGCCCCGGCCACGATCACGCCGGCCGGCACGCCTCCGTCGTCGGCCGCGAGGCCCTGGGTGCCGGCGCTGACGCCGGCCGGCATGTCCGCGTGGGTCGCGACGGTCTGGGCCGCGACCGCGAGGCTGCCGTCCTCGGCGGAGCCCCACGCGTAGACGATCGTGTTGACGGCCTCCTCGACCGCGACGTCGGTGGGGCCGAGCACCGGGTCCTCCTCGCCGGTGAGCGACACGGCCGCCGCGTAGGTGCCGACGGGCAGGTCCGCCATGACCTCGTCGGGGTTGGCGAGGTTGTCGAAGACCACGCTGCCGTCGGCCCACACGTCGACCGCAGGGGCGGCGGCGACGTGACGGACGGTGAGGCGGCCCTCGCCGGACGCGGTCGCGGAGATGTCGTTGGTGAAGAGGTTCGCCGTCGCGTCGCCCGCCTCGTCGAGATGCGCGATCGCGGTGTAGCTCATGCCCTCCTCGAGCGGCAGGTCGATCGGCCCGAGCACCGGCTCCGAGTCGTCGGCGGCGTCGGACGCGGTGATCGCGACCGCGTAGGTTCCGGGATCGAGGTCGAGCGGCCCGGCGAGGTCGCCCGGGGCGAAGTCGTCGAGGGTGAGGGCACCGTCGACGTAGACGTCCACGGTGAGGTCCGGGATGCCGTGGAGCACCGAGAGCTCGGCCTTCCCGTCGTCGACCGCGAGCGCGGGGGCGGCGGTGCCCGCCGCGAGCAGGGTGCCGGCGGCGATGCCGGCGAGGATCGAGGTACGCATGTCCTTCTCCTTCCGTCGAGGCCGCCGCCGGGGTGCGGCGTGCCGTCACCTCCTACTTCCGACGGAGGACGCCGTCCAGATGCAGCCCGACCCGAATTTCGCTCACAGCGAACAGTGCGCCGTGACAGCCGCCACGGATCTCGCGGCGACACGCCGCGCGCGGAGGGACGATGCGCCGGTCGCCGCGGCGTGTCGCGCCGGGATCCGTGCGGAGCGTCGGGAGGGGAGGCTCAGCGCAGGGTGCCGCGGGCGATGACGTCGCCGCTCGGGCCCGCATCACCGTCCCACGGCTCGCGGCTGATCTCGACGGTCGCACCCACGGCCGTCGGGGCGGAGGGCGGCAGCGCGACCTCGTAGTGGCCGGACGTGAGCTGGCCCAGCGCGATCGGCTCGCCCTGCACCGGGATGAGCCACAGCTCGAGGTAGGCGTCCGGATACTCGGCGTACGGCCCGTCGACCACGATGACCTCGCCGCCATCGGTACCGGCGAGCAGCTGTGCGGTGCCGGTCTCGGACCCGCCCGCGCGGGGATCCTCGAGCCTAGTGCGGGCGACGGCGTCGCCCCGGGGCTCGACCAGCACCTGCGACAGCGCGACCGCGAGCCCCGCGACCACGCTCGCGGCCACGAGCGCGATGCTCATCACCAGGGTGCGGCGGCGGTGCGCGCGTGCCGCGTCCCGCCGTGCCTCGTCCCGCCAGTCCGGCTCGGGCTCGGGCGGGCCCGCGTCGACGGCCTCGCGCACCTCGTCCCACAGGCCGGCGCGCGGCGCCACCATGGGTGCCGAGGCGGGCATGCGCGCGATCGACCCGACGAGGTCGTTGAGCGAGCGCCAGGCATCGCGGCATTCGCGGCACGAGGCGATGTGCTGCTGGCCGCCGTCGGCGATCCGGATCCCGAGCGCGCGCGAGGCGAGCCCCTCGACGGACGCATGCCCCTCGCCCGGGACGGGCCCGGGCCACAGCGCGAGCAGCGCGTCGCGCAGGCGCGTCTCGAGCGCGTCCTCGGGGAGCCCCGCGGCCATCGCGAGCTCGTAGCGGGGCACGCCGTGGACGAGCGCGCGCTCGAGGAGCTCGCGGTCGTCGGGGTCGATCCGGTCGAGAGCGGCGCGCACCAGGATCCGGTCGGCCTCGGCCACGACCGCACGCTCGTCGGTCACGCCCTCCGTGCCGAGCGCGGCGTCGTCGAGGGCGGCGAGCTTGGCGCGCACGCGCCGCTCGAGGTCGCCCGTGATCCGGTCGACCGCATCGTTGACGAGGTCGCGAGGCTCGAGGGAGCCGCCGGCCGCCGCGGAGGCGAACACGCGCCTCACCACGTCCTCGGCCTCCTCGACGGAGCCGAGCGCCCTGAGCGCGAGCGTGTGCACGAGCGCGCCGGACTCGCGATAGGCGTCCTCGATGTCGGTCACGATCATGCTCACCCCCTCGTCCACGGGCAGTGTGCCACGCGCGGGCCGGGACCCGGCACCCCCCGGGGCATGCGTGAGGGCGCCGCACCCGCTGCGGCGCCCTCACGGCTCGGGAGCAGAAAGAGCGCACGAACCCATCGGGCCCTCTCGAAGCGCACCTCGGAGTCGCCACGACGCTCCGCCGGGCGAATCTCCGCGACAGGACGCTCGAGCAGCTCGTGACACGACTCACGTGCGCGCACGTTGGAGGCACGCGCGCATAGGCACCCCGGTACGGCAGCGTCCTTGAAGCCGCTACTGATGCTCGGAGCTCCCCGTAGGCGCACCCAGTGCGACGCGGCCAAGGTCGCACACCTCCTTCGAC
This sequence comes from Demequina litoralis, assembly GCF_030418455.1. Classification (GTDB taxonomy): domain Bacteria; phylum Actinomycetota; class Actinomycetes; order Actinomycetales; family Demequinaceae; genus Demequina; species Demequina litoralis. The sequence goes on along the minus strand of NZ_JAUHPW010000003.1, from coordinate 243,314 downwards.
AAACGCATCCGCGTGCTCGACGACTCCAACTTGGTTGACCGCTCGCGCTCCGCGGACCAGCGAGAGCTGGAGGGCAACTCCGGTAGACCGCGACCTCTGGCGGCTAGAGTGCCAGGCATGACGTTCGAGGAAGAGATCAGGAACGCGCTGTCACGCGAACGCATGGATCTTGCCGCGCAACGCAACCGCGTCGAAACACCGACACCCGGTGATGTATTCGCAAGCGAATGCGCGGAATTCGACGCGCAGGTCGATGCGGCGCTCTCGATTCTTCACGAGGCCGAAGTGCCGAAGGTGCCGGTGATCGCTTTCTTCCCGCCGCTGCGAGGCGGCCATCGCAAGCCTCGACGTCTAGGAACCGCCATTCCGCTGGGCGAGGCCTTCAAGCATCGTGGCGAGCTGCGGTTCGGATATCTCACGGCGGCCGGCATCCGCTCGCGACGCCTTCGGGTGCGACCGAACGACCTCATCATCCGGGTCGAGACGGACACGCCGCACCGGGTGCGTTCGACGTTGCGCCTCGGACCGGCGCACTTGGGGCCACCGCTGGCAGGCCACGTCACGATGCACTTCTTCGACACCACGGACGGGTCGACAACGTACGTGTCACCGACCGAATGGCTCGCGAACACCGTGGGCAGGACGCTCGCGCTGTTCGAAGAACTCCACTGAACCGCGCTGATCAAGGTCAGACAGTCACCGACACCTTGGCCACGGAGCCGCAAGGGAAGGCCAGGCGGTGGCGGTCACCTGGACCACGGAGCCGGGCTCCGCGTAGGGCACAAGCGCGCTCTCGACGGGTGTGCCGTCGACGGTGTGCGAGGCGCCCGTGCCACCGGAGTCGGCGACCGTGATGACGTGCGCGGCGTTGCACGGCTCCTGCGACAGAATCGAACAACAGCGCGCCGCGTTGTTGCGCAACAGGGCTTGCACCCGATGTCGATCTGCATGCTTGCCGCAATGAGATTCCGGCGATCCACCAGGCCTACTCGCCAAGGATCACTAAACGTTTGTTGCGAACTTTTGTTGAGAGTGCGCGCCACTCAGCCCAGCAGGCCCCAGGTCGCAGTTCTGTCATTCGGGCTCTGACCCCGCCACTCAACGAGTCCAGCATCCTCCAAGATACGGAGATACTTCAGCACCGTTGGACGGCTCATTCCCGCTAGGTCGACAACGTCGCCCGTTCGCATAGGCCGATCGACGCCTTCGAGCATCTTGAAGAGCGCCCGTGCCTGCGTCGGGAGGCTCGCCAGAACCTGGTCGTTGACGCGCGCCTGCGACAAGAGCGTCAGCCTCACGTGCCCGCTGCCCTGTTCATAGAGCGGGTCTGACAGGCCTCGTTCCCGCATTTCCTCGAAGATGCGACGGATGCCTTCACCAAGTTCCTGCGTGATGCTGAGGTCAAAGCACACGCGAGCGATCCGCGGATTGCGTGCGTACCGCACGGCCTCGAGAGGGTCGGTCAGGTTGGCGAGCCCTGGGAAGCGCCCAGGGCTGGTGATCACGACTCGGTCCTCAAACAACTCAACGCGTATGTGGTCGCCGCCCATGCTGTAAGAACGATGGACGACGGCGTTGACCAAGCCCTCAAGCCATGCAGCCCGGGGGACAATCGGGATTGCCGAGAACTTCCCGTCCGCGCCGAGCGCTCGCCGCCGTGGAATGTTGCGCTCGATGACCTGCGTCGCTTCAGCGATGACGCGCGGAATCGGCCCCTCGATCCGGAGGTCCGTCTCGCTGTCGAGCGCCTGCCGGCTTCCCGAACCACGATCCGTGCCGAAATACCGCAGGACGCGGACGAACGCACTTGGGAACAGGTCCTGGGGGTGTTCCGCAAAGAGCAGGTACGCCCCCACCGTGACATCGAGAGCCGACGTCAGCAGGCCACGCGTGGCAAGGAAGCGCTCCGGAGAACCTGATGCGCCCGCTGCACGGCGGTATGACTCAACGAGCGCCGGAGATAGGTCCCTGAAGGAGCGGTCTTGAAGCTTCTGTGCCTCGTACTTGGCGAGGCCACGGTCAAACTCAAGCTCCTGACGCTGTGCAAATGTCAACCTTCGGTTTTCATCCCCGACGCGCAGATAGCAGTCCCCCGACACCGTCTCGTGCACCTGCTCACTCGGCTCGACGAGAATCACGAGCAGATGCGCATCGAGTCCGTCGCCTCGACGGCAGGCCACCTCGCGAATCTGTACTGGCGCTGGAGGCCTGAGGAAGTCGATCGATGCCTGTCGAAGGTCATTGATGCGCGATGTCTCGCGATCCAGACGCTCAACGATCCCATCTGAGAGCCCGATAACGATGCTCCCACCCTCCGCATGGGCGAACGCCGCGATGGATTCAGCAAGCTTCGCGGGCTTGATACGAACCGACTTGCGGTCGAACCATTGATCCTCGCCGAGCTCGAGCAGCTTGGCAGCGCGGCGAACAACCGGGAGATCCAGAGCAGCGGTGGCAGCGTTCGATGGCACATTGCTACTGTAAACATTTGACAGTAGATGCGCCGCTCGACACTCCCGGGGCATGCGTGAGGGCGCCGCACCCGCTGCGGCGCCCTCACGGCTCGGGAAGGAAGGTCAGACGGTGGCGGTCACCTGGACCACGGAGCCGGGCTCAGCGTAGGGCACGAGCGAGCCCTCGACCGGGACGCCGTCGACGGTGAGCGAGGCACCCTTGCCGCCCGAGTTGGTCACGGTGATCACGTAGGTCGCGCCCCGCACGACGCGGCGGACGGTGTACTCGGACACCTCGGCGCCGATGCACGGGTCCACGACGAGGCCGTCGTAGTCCGGGCGGACGCCCAGCAGGTACTGGGACACGGTGACGAAGTTCCACGACGCGGTGCCGGTGAGCCACGAGTTCTTCGCCTCGCCGTGGCGGACGGCGTCCTTGCCGGCGATCATCTGCGCGTACACGTACGGCTCGAGGCGGTGCACCTCGGACTGCTCCTCGCGGTACGCGGGGGCGATCTGCTTCCAGTACTCCCACGCGTGCTCGGCGCGGCCGACCACGGTCTCCGCGATGATCACCCACGGGTTGTTGTGGCAGAAGATGCCCGCGTTCTCCTTGTAGCCCGGCGGGTAGGACGTGACCTCGCCCAGCTCGACGTGGTATTCGGTGTAGGCCGGGTTCAGCAGGACGATGCCGTGGGGCGTGTTGAGCCGCTCGCGCACCGAGTCGAGGGCCCTGGCGGCCTTGCCGTCCTCGACGCCGATGCCGCCCATGATGCAGTAGCCCTGGGGCTCGATCCAGATCTGGCCGTCCTGCGTCTCGTGGGTGCCGACCTTGTTGCCGAAGTAGTCGTACGCGCGCAGGAACCACTCGCCGTCCCAGCCGTGCTCCGTCACGGCGGCCTTCATCTCCTCGATGGCGGTCTGCGCGCGGTCGGCCTCCGCATCGTCCCCCCGACGTCGCGCCAGCGCGACGTACTCGGGGCCGATCGCGGCGAACATGCCCGCGATGAAGACCGACTCGGCGACGCCGCCGGTGCGGTTGCCGGTGGTCTGGAAGGACTCGCCGGGCTCGGTGGAGAAGCAGTTGAGGTTGAGGCAGTCGTTCCAGTCGGCGCGGCCGATGAGCGGCAGGCCGTGCGGGCCGGTGTTGTTGAGCGGGTGGTCGAACGAGCGCTTGAGGTGCTCCATGAGGGAGGCGGCCTTGGACTCGTCGTTGTCGAACGGCACCTGCTCGTCGAGGATCGCGAAGTCGCCGGTCTCCTTGACGTAGGCCGCGACGCCGAGGATCAGCCACAGCGGGTCGTCGTTGAAGCCCGAGCCCAGCGTGTGGTTCCCGCGCTTCGTGAGCGGCTGGTACTGGTGGTACGCGCTGCCGTCCTCGAACTGCGTCGACGCGATGTCGATGATGCGCTCGCGGGCGCGCTCGGGCACCAGGTGGACGAAGCCGAGGAGGTCCTGCGACGAGTCGCGGAAGCCCATGCCGCGACCCATGCCGGTCTCGAAGAAGGAGGCCGAGCGCGACATGTTGTAGGTCACCATGCACTGGTACTGGTTCCAGATGTTGACCATGCGGTCGAGCTTCTCGTGGCCGGACTCCACCGTGTACGAGCCCAGCAGGCCGTCCCAGTAGGCGTTGAGCGCGGCGAACTCGGCGAGGGTCTGCTCGTCGGTGGCGAAGCGGGCGAGGAGCTCGCGCGCGCCGTCCTTGCGGATGACGCCGGGAGCCTCCCACTTGTCGTCGCGCGGGTTCTCGAGGTAGCCGAGCACGAACGTGAAGGCCTTGGACTCGCCGGGCGCGAGCTCGACCTCGAGCTGGTGCGAGGCGATCGGGTACCACCCGGAGGCGACGCTGTTCTGGGCGCGGCCGGCGTGGGGCACGGCGGCCTCGTCGAAGCCGTTGCCGAAGCCGAGGTACGTGTCGCGGTCGGTGTCGAAGCCCGCGATGGGGGCGTTGACGCCGTAGACGGCGTAGTGGTCGCGCCGCTCGCGGTACTCGGTCTTGTGGTAGATCGCGCCGTCGACCACCTCGACCTCCCCGATGGAGAGGTTGCGCTGGTAGTTGGTCTGGTCGTCCTCGGCGTTCCACAGGTTGAACTCGAGGAAGCTGAACAGCGAGAAGGACTTGGGGGCGTCGGACGTGTTGGTGACCTCGACGCGGTGCACCTCCGCGTTGACGTCGACCGGGACGAACAGCAGCACGGACGCCGTCAGGCCGTTGCGCGAGCCCGTGATGCGCGTGTAGCCCATGCCGTGGCGGGTCTCGAAGGAGTCGAGCTCGGTCTTGTACGGGCGATAGCCGGGGCTCCACACGTCGCCGCCGTCGTTGATCGAGAAGTAGCGGCCGCCGTCGTCGACGGGCACGTTGTTGTAGCGGTAGCGCGTGAGGCGGCGCAGCTTGGCGTCGCGGTAGAAGCTGTAGCCGCCGCCGGTGTGGGACACGAGCCCGAAGAAGTCCTGCGCGCCGAGGTAGTTGATCCACGGGTACGGGGTGTGGGGCGTCGTGATGACGTATTCGCGGGCTTCGTCGTCGAAGTGGCCGAACTGCATGTGCGGTGCCTTTCGTGTCGGGGCGCGCTCGTCCTGCGGCGCCTCCGGCGGAGTGTCGGGAACCACCCTATCGAAACGATTCGGGAAACGCGAGAGAGCGCTCTCACGAACGGCGCGCCGGGACGATGCGGGGGTGGGGTGGGGACGGACCGGGCGACGATGTCGGCGCGCTCGCACACACCTCGTTCGCGCGTATTTCAGCCGATGCTTGAACATTCCCGCAGCCAACCGGTTGCGCCGCCCGCTGCGAGGGGCTGTTCAAGCCCGAGCTGAGATACGCGGTCACGACGTGCGCCGGCGCACCGATGCGTGCGCCCGGAGAGGTGCCGGGCGCGGCGCGGGACGCGGCCGGGACGATGCACAGCGGACCGCCGTGCACCGCGCATCGGCGGACTAGGGTGGGCTCATGCTTCTCTCGGACAGGGACATCCGTGCTGAGATCGCCGCGGGCAGGGTCGCCCTCGAGCCCTACGACGCGGACATGATCCAGCCCTCCTCGATCGACGTGCGCCTCGACCGCTTCTTCCGCGTCTTCGACAACCACAAGTACGCGGCCATCGACCCGGCCGCCGAGCAGCCGGAGCTCACGCGTCTCGTCGACGTCGCCGACGGCCCCTTCGTGCTCCACCCGGGCGAGTTCGTGCTCGGCTCGACCTACGAGTCCGTCACCCTGCCCGACGACGTGGCCGCGCGCCTCGAGGGCAAGTCCTCGCTGGGCCGCCTGGGCCTCCTCACGCACTCGACCGCGGGCTTCATCGACCCCGGCTTCGAGGGCAACGTCACGCTCGAGCTGTCCAACACCGCGACGCTGCCCATCAACCTGTGGCCGGGCATGAAGATCGGCCAGCTGTGCTTCTTCCGGCTGTCCTCGCCCGCCGAGCACCCCTACGGCTCCGACCGCTACGGCTCGCGCTACCGCGGCCAGCGGGGCCCCACCGCCTCCCTCAGCTGGAAGAACTTCCACCGCATCGACATCTGAGGCACCGCCTCACCTGTCGACCGCGTCACATCGGGCCGCGACGGCCGGCCGGTCCCCCTAGGATGCCGCGGTACGGCCATTCACCAGGGGGGACGATGCCCGAGCAGCACAGCGACCCGACCGCCGGCGACCCGTTCGCCGCGCCCGCGGCGGAGAGCGCGCCGGAGACCGCACGAGCAGCCGAGGCCGCCTCGGCGTCGGCTCCCGCGGGCTGGTACCCGGATGCCGAGCGGCCAGGGGGTCAGCGCTACTGGGACGGCGCCTCCTGGACCGACCAGCGCGTCGACGCGGTCCCGACGCCGCCGCGGAAGCGCGGCCGCCGCCTGCCGTGGCTGATCGCCGGCGGGGTCGGCGCCGCGCTCGGTGCCGGCTTCCTCGTCTACACGGCGGTCACCCACGCGGTCGAGTCCGCGTTCGTCAACGTCGTGGAGGGCACCGTCGACGCGACCGCGGGTGCCGCCGACGAGGACGGCGGCACCCGCACGCTCGCGGCGGTGACCGCCGACGGCTGGACCGCCGTGACGGTCATGGACGGCCACGGCTCGATCGCGGTCGACCCCGCCTGGACCGACGTCGCGGACGTCATGGGCGCGGAGGCCATGGCCGCCGAGATGTCGGCGGACGCAGGCGGCGAGATCGCCGTCGACGGGATCTGGCTCACCGCGGGCGACCTCGCGTACGGCGGCACGCTCCTCATGGTGATGAGCGTGGCCGATGCGGGCGCTGCCAGCACGCCCCGCCTCGAGGTCGCATCGTTCATCGAGGCGGCGGCCGCGGGGGCGGACTACGAGCTCTCGGTGGACGATGCGATCGTCACCGAGCACGGCTACGTCGGCCACATCTCGGAGTTCGACCTGCCGGTCGAGGACATCGTGCTCACCAACACCGTCGGGATCGTCGCCGACGGCAGCCACCAGCTCCTCGTCTACGCCACCGGCACCGAGGACCTGGGCCCTGGCTCGGGCCACCTCGAGGCGGTGCTCGGCTCGTACCTGGCGGAGTAGCCGACCCGGTCGGTCGCCGCGACGGCCTCGTACGCCGTGACCGTCCGCGGCTGACGCCGCGCTATCCTGGCCGGACACGACAGGGGAGCGCCTCCTTTCGCGGGCATCCGCGACGGACCCAGGGCGCTGAGAGTGCGGAACGCCGCAGACCCTCGAACCTGATCCGGCTCGCACCGGCGTAGGGAGTCGAGTCTCGTCCCCTCCTATTCCGGGAGGAAAACATGCGCGTCACGCGCACCGCGGCCGTCACGGCCGCCGCCATGTCCACCATGCTGCTCGCGGCCTGCTCGACCACCGCGGAGCCCGGCACGTCGGCCACCGCCGAGGCGACCGCCGCATCGTCCACCGAGACGGGCGGCACCGTCCGCCTGGTGACGCACGACAGCTTCGCCGTGCCCGAGGACGTGCTGGCCGCCTTCGAGGCCGAGTCCGGCATCGACGTCGAGCTGGTGCAGCCCGGCGACGCGGGCACGCTCGTCAACCAGCTGGTCCTCACCAAGGACGCGCCGCTGGGCGACGTGGTCTACGGCATCGACAACACGTTCGCGTCGCGCGCGGTCGACAACGGCGTGCTGTCCGCGTACGCGCCCGACGTGCCCGCCGCCGGGGATGCCGCCGCGTACGCGGTCCCCGGCGCCGAGGACCTGCTCACCGCCATCGACTTCTCCGACGTATGCCTCAACTACGACCTCGCGGCCTTCCCCGACGACGCGCCCACGCTCGACGACCTCACGGACCCCGCGTTCGCCGGCATGGTGTCGGTCACGAACCCCGCGACCTCCTCCCCCGGCCTCGCGTTCCTGCTCGCGACCATCGCGGCGAAGGGCGACGCCTGGACCGAGTGGTGGGCCGCGATGCGCGCCAACGACGTGCGGGTGACGGCTTCCTGGTCGGACACCTACTACACGGACTTCTCGGCACCGAACTACGGCGGCGACTACCCCATCGTCCTCAGCTACGCCTCCTCGCCGCCGTACGAGGTCATCGACGGCGAGCCCACCACCGCCGCCATGCTCGACGCGTGCTTCCGCCAGGTCGAGTACGCGGGCGTCCTCGAGGGCGCGGAGAACCCCGCCGGCGCGCAGGTCGTCGTCGACTGGCTGCTGTCCGACGACTTCCAGTCGACGCTGCCGGAGAGCATGTACGTCTACCCCGTGTCGACCACCGCCGAGGTGCCGGCGGACTGGGAGCAGTTCGCCCCCCTCGCCGCCGCGCCGCTGTCCGTCGACCCCGCCGACATCGACGCGCACCGCGACGAGTGGATCGACGAGTGGACCGCCACGGTCCTCGACTGAGACGACCGTCATGACGCCCTGGCCCGCGAGCGCCCGCCTCTGGTGGGCGCTCGCGGGCGTGCCCCTGGCCTTCCTCGGGCTCTTCTTCCTGTGGCCCGCGGGCACCGTCATCGTGAGGGGCCTGCTGGGCGAGGACGGGCTCGGCGGCGGCGACCTCGCGGGGGCGCTCGAGGTGCTTGCCCGGTCGCGCACGCTCGACGCGATCTCGACCACCGTGGGGCTCGCGGTCGCGGGCACCGCGGGTGCGCTGCTGCTGGGGCTGCCCGCGGCGTGGGCGCTGTCGCGGTTCTCGTGGCGGGGCGCCCGGACGATGCGCGCGCTCGTGACCGTGCCGTTCGTGCTGCCTACGATCGTGGTCGCCGCCGCGTTCTCCGCACTGTTCTCCCGGTCGGGGCTGCTCGGCGGCCTCGGGCTCGACCAGTCCGTGACGGCGATCGTGCTGGCGCTCGTGTTCTTCAACATCTCCGTGGTGGTGCGCATCGTCGGCGGGGCGTGGGAGTCGCTGTCCCCGCGGATGGCCGATGCGGCGCGCACGCTCGGGGCGTCCCCCGGCCGGGCGTTCGTGCGGGTGACGCTGCCCGCGCTGCGCCCCGCGATCGCGTCGGCCGCCGCGGTGGTGCTGCTGTTCTGCTCGACGTCGTTCGCGCTCGTGCTGATCCTGGGCGGATCCCGCGTGCGCACCGTCGAGACCGAGATCTACCTCCAGGTCAACCAGTTCCTCGACCTGCGCGCCGCGGCGGTGCTCGCGCTCGTGCAGGTGGTGTTCGTCGCGATCGCGCTGTGGGTGAGCGCGCGGGCCCGCGCGCCCCGTCCTCCCGCGGCGGTCGAGCCCGCCAGGGCGCCCCGCGGCCGCGAGCGCTGGGGGCTCGCGGCCGCCCTCGCCCCCACCGTGGCGCTGCTCGTCCTGCCCGGCATCGCGCTGGTCGAGCGGTCGCTGCGCACCACGGACGGCTACGGGCTCGACCACTACGCGGCGCTGCTGGGCGACCCGCCCGCCCGCTCGACGCTGTCCGCCCCGCTGTGGCAGGCGGCGCTGACGTCGCTCGTGACCGCGACGGTGGCGACCGCGATGGCCGCTTTGGTGGGGATCGTGACGGCGCAGCTGGTCGCGCGACGGTCGCGGCGTGCGTCGGCGCTCGAGTCGCTCGTCATGCTGCCGCTGGGCGTCTCCGCGGTGGTGGTGGGCCTCGGGGTGCTGCTCACGCTCAACCGGTCGGTGCTGGGCGTCGACCTGCGCGGGTCCTGGTGGCTCGTGCCGATCGCTCAGGCGGTGGTCGCGCTGCCGCTCATGGTGCGCGCGCTCGTCCCGGCCGCGCGCGCGATCGACCCGCGGCTGCGTGCCGCCGCCGCCACGCTCGGCGCCTCGCCCTGGCGCGTGCTGTGGCGGGTCGACGCTCCGATGCTGCGCTCCGCGACGGCCGCGTCGATCGCGTTCGCCTTCGCCATCTCCATGGGCGAGTTCGGCGCGACCGCCTTCGTCGCCCGACCGGACCGCCCGACGCTGCCCACCGCGATCGCGCGCCTGCTGTCGCGGCCCGGCATCGAGAATGTGGGCATGGCCTTCGCCGCATCCGTCCTGCTCGCCGCGATCACCGCGGCCATCATGCTCGCGTCCGAGCGCCTGCGCACCACCGTGGGGGCGGAGATATGAGCGGGCTCGAGGTCCGCGACCTGCGCGTCGCCTACCCCGGCACGCCGCCCGTCGAGGCCGTGCGCGGGGTCTCGCTGTCCATCCGCCGCGGCGAGACGCTCGCGCTGCTGGGGCCGTCGGGCTGCGGCAAGTCCTCGCTGCTGTCCGCGGTCGTGGGAATCGTCGAGCAGGCGGGCGGCACCGTTGCGTGGGACGGCGAGGACCTTGCCCGGGTGCCCGTGCACAAGCGGGGCTTCGGGCTGGTCTTCCAGGACGGGCAGCTCTTCCCCCACCTCACGGTGGGCGCGAACATCGCCTTCGGGTTGGAGATGTCCGGGATGGGTCGCGCGGCGCGGGTCGCGCGGGTCGAGGAGCTGCTGGCGCTGGTGGGGCTCGAGGGCCTGGGACAGCGCGGGGTCACCGAGCTGAGCGGCGGGCAGCGTCAGCGCGTGGCCCTCGCCAGGTCGCTGGCACCGCGGCCCCGCCTGCTCGCGCTCGACGAGCCGCTGTCCTCCCTCGACACGGATCTCCGCGCGCGCCTCGCGGTCGAGGTGCGCGACATCCTGCAGGCCTCCGGCGCCACCGGCCTGCTCGTCACGCACGACCCGGCGGAGGCGTCGGTCATGGCCGACCGGGTGGTGCGCATGGAGGACGGCCGGCTGGCCTGACGTCTCCGCCGTGCGCGCTGCGAGGTCCGGAGTGCTCGATTCGGCGCTCGCAGCCAAGCGGTCGATGCTTCACGCGGCGTCGATGAGGTCGTTGAGGGTTGGGGCGTCGGGGCGTCGGGGCGCGGGCGTGTCGGGGCGCGTGCGTGTCGGCGCGTGGGCGCGCACTTCGTGTCCGCGTATTTCAACGCAGGCTTGAACAGGACGTGCAGCGGGCAGCGGAACCGCCCTCGGGCGGGGCTGTTCTAGCGATTCCTGAAATACGCGAGCACGACTTGTACGCGAGCGCGCCGCACGGGGCGGTGCCGCAGCGGCAGGGCGCCGGGCGGTGGCGCTTCGGCGGTGGGGCTGGGCGGCCGGCGATTCCGGTCACCCAGCACCTCCCAGCGCGCGGGAGAATCGGTCTCATGCCCCTCACCGAGCTCGACCATCCCGTGTGGCACGCGCTGTCCGGCGCGCATCGTCCCCTGTCGATCCGGCGGGGCGAGGCCGCGCGGTACCGGCCCACGGTGGCCTCGTTCGCGGCGATCCCGCCGGGTGACGATGCGCGGGACTGGGACGACCTCGCGGCGATCGCGGGCGGGGACGAGGTGGTGCTGTTCGGCTTGCCCCGCGAGGTCCCGTCCGGCTGGGAGGAGACCGCGCACTTCGAGGTGGTCCAGATGACCGTGCCGGAGAGCTTCGGACGGCGCCACGAGGGCGTGGTCCGGCTGACGGCGGACGATGCGCCCGCGATGCTCGCGCTCATCGCGGAGGCGCAGCCCGGGCCCTTCTTCGCCGAGACCCACCTCATGGGCGCCTACTACGGGATCAAGGAGGACGGCCGGCTGGTCGCGATGGCCGGCGAGCGGCTCACCACGGGGTCGTGGACCGAGGTCAGCGCGGTATGCACGCGCGACACGCATCGCGGACGAGGGCTCGCGACCGTGCTCATGGAGGTCGTCGCGCACGGGATCCGCGAGGCAGGCAGGCGGCCGTTCCTCCACACCGGGGCGTCCAACGCGACCGCGCTGCGGCTGTACGACCACCTGGGCTTCGAGGCCCGCGACACCGGCAACGCGGTGCAGATCGTGCGCGTCGCGGGGTCCACGGGCGCGGCGGCAACCCTCCACCACTGACGCGCTCGGAAGCGCGGGCTCCGACCAGCGCCTACCCCTGCGGGGGCCGGAGCCGGCGGACGCGAGCGGCGGACGCGAGCGGCGGGCGGCGCGAGCGGGCACGCAGACGGGCCGGCCCCGAGGGACCGGCCCGCCCGCCTGTGAGCGCTGGCTCCTACTCGCCGCCCTCGTTGAGCGTCACCTCGATGGGCTCGAAGCCCTCGCCCATGACGTCGACGCCCTCGGCCTTCAGCTCCTCGAGCGCCGCGTCGACGTACTCGTTGGAGTACGCGGTCTCCGGCGGCTCTGTGGTGATGATGGTCGCACCCTCGGGGTTGACCGTGTCGAGCGCCATGGCGACCGTCGAGTCCCACTGGTCCTCGTTGATGTGGCCCACGCCGGAGGTCGACGGGAAGATCAGCTTGTTGACCTCGTTGGTCATCCACAGCTGGTGCGACGTGCCGAGCGTCGAGCCCGCCGCGGTCACGATGTCCGCCGCCGCCTGCGGCTCGTCCTTCGCGTAGACGCAGCCCTTGATCGTGCCCTTGACGAAGGACGTCGCGGTGGCCGCGTAGTCCTCGTCGGACGCGAGCCGCTCCGCGTCGGCCCAGATGGCGTCCTGGAGCATCGCGGTGCCCTCGTCGTTCCAGTCGATGACGATCAGGTCGTCAGCGGTGTAGAGCTCGCCGGTGTCCGGGTTCACGGTCTCGAGGACCTGCGCGTACTCGTTGTAGGTCATCGCCTGCGCCGCGTCGATGTCGCCCGCGATGAAGGCGTTCATGTCGAAGGCCTGCTGCACGGTCGAGCCGCCCGCGAGATCGTCGAGCGTGACGCCGTTGGCCTGCATGCCGGCGATGAGCTCCCACTCGTTGCCGTAGCCCCAGGAGCCGATGCTCTTGCCGGCGAAGTCCGCCGCGGACGTGATGCCGGAGTCCTTGAAGGCGACCTGCGTGGTGCCGGAACGCTCGAAGATCTGCGCGATGTTCGTGACCGCCGCGCCCTGCTCGATCGCGCCGAGCACCTTGGGCACCCAGGAGACGGCGAAGTCGGCGCCGCCCGAGGTGAGCACGTCGATCGGCACGATGTCGACCGCGCCGGGGATGATCTCGACCTCGAGCCCCTCCTCCTCGTAGTAGCCCTGGTCGGCCGCGGCGTAGTAGCAGGCGAACTGCGCCTGGGTGAGCCACTGGAGCTGCACCGAGACCGGCGTGAGCTCCGCGGGAGCCTCCGACGAGCCCGTCGCGTCGTCGGTCGTGTCCTCGGCGCTAGCGGTACAGCCCGCGAGCGCGAGCGCGGCGATCGCCGTGCCCGTGAGTGCGGCCGCTCCGCGGCCGTGTCGTGAGATGAGAGCCATCCCTGTTCCTTCCCCTCGGTTTCCCGTTCTTCCGTTGATCGACCGCCCCGCCGGCGGACGCCTATGACCCTCCGCGCCGGCGCTGCGACAGGGCCTCGATGCCCGCCGTGACGCCGTAGAACAGTGCGCCGAGCAGCACGGCACCGAGGACGTACGCCCACGCCGCCGTGTAGTTGCTGCCCGCCGCCGCGGAGGTGATCGCGATGCCGAGTCCGTTCGCGGGGCCACCGAAGTACTCGGCGATGAGCGCTGAGATGACCGCGAGGGAGGAGCCGATCTTGAGGCCGGTGAGGACGTACGGGACGGCCCCGGGGATGAGGACCATGCGGTTGGTCTGCTCGGCCGTGGCCGCGTAGGACCGCATGAGGTCACGATGCACGGGCTCGACCTGGCGGAGGCCGTGCATCGTGTTGAGGTACATGGGGACGAAGACGGCGATCGCCGCGACGAGCTGGCGGCCGGTGTTGGCGGCGGCGCCGAACATCGCGTAGAACACCGGCGCGAGCGCGACGATCGGGATGACCGCGAGCGCGGCGACCACGGGCGCGAGCATCTGCGACAGGAACCGCAGCGCGTTCGCGATGATCGCGACGAGGATGCCGGTGACGGCGCCGAGCACGAGGCCGATGAGGGCGTTGAGCCCGGTCTTGCCTGCGGCGTCGACGATGCGGTCGAACGAGTCCGCGAACGCGCCGGCGATGCCGGACGGGCTCGGCACGAGGAACGGCTCGATCGCGAGCGCGACGACGAGGGCCTGCCACAGCGCGATCGCGATCACCCCGAGCGTGAGCGGGGCGAGCAGCGTGCGCGCGGTCGAGGCCATCCTCATCGGTTCTCGACCCCCCGGGGCCCGCCCTGCTCGCTGCCGTGGAGCAGCGTGCGCACCGCGGTGACACCCTCGTAGAAGGCCGTGTCCTCGCGCAGGTCCTCGTCGCGGGCCTTGAAGTCGAGCGGCACGATGTCGGTGATCCGTCCCGGGCGCGGCGACATCACGACGACGCGGTCCGACAGGAACACCGCCTCAGGGATCGAGTGGGTGACGAAGATCACCGCGGCGCCGGTCTCCTGGCACAGCGCCACGAGCTCGTTCTGCATGTGCTCGCGCGTCATCTCGTCGAGCGCCCCGAACGGCTCGTCCATGAGCAGCAGCCGCGGGCGCTCGGCCATGGCGCGCGCGATCGCGACGCGTTGCTTCATGCCGCCCGACAGCTGGTCGGGGTGATGGTCGGCGAAGTCCTCGAGGCCGATGAGCGCGAGCAGCTCGTCCGAGCGGTCCCTGCGATCCCGCGCGTCGACCCCATGGATCTCGAGCGGCAGCTCGATGTTGGCCCGGACGGAGCGCCACGGCAGGAGGCCCGCCTGCTGGAAGGCGATCCCGTAGTCCTGGTCCTTGCGCGCCTGCTCGACGCTCTTGCCGAAGACGGTGATCTCTCCGGACGTCAGGGGATCGAGGTCGGCGACGAGCCGCATGAGCGTGCTCTTGCCGCAGCCGGAGGGGCCGATGAGGGACACGAACTCGCCCGCCGCGACGTCGAGGCTGACGTCGGACAACGCGTGGACCTCGCCGCCCTTGCGGGTGCGGAAGACCTTGTCGACGCCGTCGATGCGGACGGCGACGGGGGTGCCGGTCATGCGGGGACCTCTCCTCTCCTGTAGCGCCGCAGCCCGACGCCGATGAGCGCGACGAACCCCGCGGACACGAGCCCGATGAGCACGGCGCCGAAGATCGGGGCCCAGGTCTTGGCGGGGTCGCCGCTCGCGGTGGCGGCGAACTCGATGATCATGCGGCCGATGCCTCCGCCGAGGCCGATGGAGACCTCGGCGACGACGGTGCCCACCACGGCGTTCGCGGCGGCGAGGCGCAGCGCGGGCAGCAGGTACGGCACGGAGGACGGCAGGCGGAGGCGCAGCAGCGTGGTCCACCAGCCGGCGGCGTACGAGCGGAACAGGTCGATGTCCGCGGCGGGCGGCGACTTCAGCCCGCGCAGCGCGCTCACGGCGACGGGGAAGAACGCCAGGTACGAGGCGATGACCGCGACGGACATCCAGTTCTGCCACTCGAACGAGCCGATGTGGATGCTCGACCCCCAGCGGCGCACCAGCGGCGCGATCGCGATGAGCGGCACCGTCTGGCTCAGCACCACCCAGGGCAGCACGGCGCTCTCGGCGGTGATCCACCGCTGCATGAGCAGCGCGAGACCCATGCCCGACACCACGCCGATGACCCATCCCACCGCGGCGATGCCGAGCGAGAAGGCCGCGGCCTGGAGCACCGCCCACCACAGGATGTCCGCGCCGGCGGCCCGGGTCACGGGCTCGAACAGCCGCGTCACCATGTCCCACACGTGCGGCATCGCGATGTCCGTGGTGCGCGGCAGCACGGTGACGTCGCCGACGACGATGCCGTCGGCGGGGGCGAGCGCCTTGTACCCCTCCCACAGCATGACGACGGCGAGCACGCCGGCGACGCCCCAGAGGATCGCCGCCGCCCTGCCCATCCGCATCGTCACCCGCGTCACGCCTTCGCGGTGATGGCGTCCGCGATCGCGGGGATCACGTGCTCGCCGTACACGCGGAGGGTCTCCTCCTTGTTGTCGTGCTGGAGGTAGCCCGCGAACTGCGTCATGCCCGCGTCGCGCAGCGCCTCGAGCTTCGCGACGTGCTCCTCCGCGGTGCCGAGCACGCAGAAGCGGTCGACGATCTCGTCCGGCACGAAGTCGGCGTGGGTGTTCCCCGCGCGCCCGTGCTCGTTGTAGTCGTAGCCCTGGCGGCCCTCGATGTACTCGGCGAGCGCGGCAGGGATCGACCCCTCCTTGCCGTACTTCTCGACGATGTCCGCGACGTGGTTGCCCACCATGCCGCCGAACCAGCGGCACTGGTCGCGCATGTGCTCCCAGTCCTCGCCGATGTACATGGGGCCGGAGACGCAGAACTCGAGGCTGTCGGGGTCCCGGCCGGCGTTCGAGGCGGCGGTCTTGACCGTGTCGATCATCCAGCGGGCGATGTCGACGTCCGCGCATTGGAGGATGAAGCCGTCGCCGACCTCGCCCGCGGCCTTGAGCGCGAGCGGACCGTAGCCGGCCACCCACACCTCGAGCTCGCTGGTGCGCGCCCACGGGAACTGCAGGGTCGCGCCGTTGTGCTCCACGGGGCGGCAGTTCGCGAGCTCGCGGATCACGTGGACGGACTCGCGCATCTCGCGGACGGACACGGGCTTGCCGTTGAGCACGCGCACGGCGGAGTCGCCGCGGCCAATGCCGCAGACGGTGCGGTTGCCGTACATCTCGTTGAGGGTCGCGAAGGTCGACGCGGTGACGGTCCAGTCGCGGGTCGCCGGGTTCGTGACGTAGGGGCCCACCTTGATGCGGTGGGTCTGCGCGAGGATCGCGCTGTAGATGACGTAGGGCTCCTGCCACAGCAGGTGCGAGTCGAAGGTCCACGCGTGCGAGAAGCCGTGCTCCTCGGCGAGCTTCGCCAGCGCGACGGTGCGCTGCGCGGGCGGGTTGGTCTGCAGAACGACCCCGAAGTCCATGTCGAGCCTCCTCAGATCAGGTACTGCGACAGGCCGCGCTTGAGGAACTTCCCGTGCCCCTTGGCGCCGTGGAAGGCGTCGCCCTCGACGAGCACGCGACCTCGCGAGATGACCGTGTCGACCTTGCCGTCGATCTCGTAGCCCTCCCACGCGGCGTGGTCCATGTTCATGTGGTGCTTCTTGTCGATGCCGATCGACGTGTGGCCGTTCGGGTCGTAGATCACGATGTCCGCGTCCGCGCCCGGCTGGATCACGCCCTTCCTGCCGTACATGCCGAACATGCGCGCCGGCGTGGTCGACGTGAGCTCGACCCAGCGCTCGAGCGTGATCTGCCCGGTCACCACGCCCTGGTACATGAGGTCCATGCGATGCTCGACGGAGCCGATGCCGTTGGGGATCTTGCGGAAGTCGCCGAGACCCAGCTCCTTCTGGTCCTTCATGCAGAACGGGCAGTGGTCCGTGGAGACCATCTGCAGGTCGTTGGTGCGCAGCGCCTGCCACATGTGGTCCTGGTGGCCCTCGGCGCGCGAGCGCACCGGGGTCGAGCACACGTACTTCGCGCCCTCGAAGTCGCCCCACTCCTCGCTGGTCGCGCCCAGCTGCTCCTCGAGCGACATGTACAGGTACTGCGGGCAGGTCTCGCCGAAGACGTTCTTGCCGTTGTCGCGGGCGGCGGCGAGCTGTGCGACGGCCTGCTTGGCGCTCACGTGCACCACGTACAACGGGGCGCCGGTGATGTCGGAGAGCATGATCGCGCGGTGCGTCGCCTCCTCCTCGGCCTGCCAGACGCGGGCGATGCCGTGGTAGTACGGCGAGGTCTTGCCCTGCTTGACCAGCTGCTCGGCGATCACGTCGATGACGGGGCCGTTCTCCGCGTGCATCATCGTCAGCAGCCCGTTGTCGGCCGCGACCTGCATGGCCTTGAGGATCTGCGCGTCGTCCGCGTAGAAGACGCCCGGGTAGGCCATGAACATCTTGTAGCTGGTGATGCCCTCGTCGACGAGCCACGGGAGCGCCGCAAGCGAGTCGTCGTCGACGCCTCCGACGATCTGGTGGAAGCCGTAGTCGATGTGGCAGTTGCCCGCGGCGAGCTCGTGCCAGGCGGCGAGGCCGTCCTGCACCTTGCCCCCGTAGGTCTGGACGGCGAAGTCGACGATCGACGTGGTGCCGCCCCACGCGGCCGCGGCGGTGCCCGTCTCGAACGTGTCGGAGGCCGACGTGCCGCCGAACGGCAGCTGCATGTGGGTGTGGGCGTCGATGCCGCCGGGGATGACGTACTTCCCGGTCGCGTCGATGACGCGGTCGACGGTGCGCGGCAGGTCGTGGCCGAGCGCCGTCGAGCCTGGCGCGAGCACCGCGACGATGGTCTCGCCGTCGACGAGGACGTCCGCGAGCACGCGGCCGGTGGCGGAGACGACGGTGCCTCCCGTGATCAGCGTGGTTGCCATGTCCGTGCCTCCCTTACGGCGCCGTGATCTCGTCGTACGTGTCGGGCCGGCGGTCGCGGTAGAACTGCCAGTCGTCGCGCATCTCCTGCACGAGGCCGAGGTCGAGATCGCGGATGAGGATCTCCTCGACCTCGCCCGAGCCGAGCTCGCCGACGTAGTTGCCGCGCGGGTCGACGATCTGGCTGGTGCCGTAGAAGTTCACCGCCTCGTCGCCGTACTCGTTGTCCTCGAGGCCCACGCGGTTGGGGGCGAGCACGAAGTAGCCGTTCGCGACGGCGGCGGCGGGCTGCTCGATCTCCCACAGCCGGTTCGACAGCCCCGGCTTGGTGGCGTTGGGGTTGAAGGCGAGGTGCGCGCCGTTGAGGCCGAGCTCGCGCCACGCCTCGGGGAAGTGGCGGTCGTAGCAGATGATGACGCCGACCTTGCCGACCGCGGTGTCGAACACCGGGTAGCCCATGTTGCCCGGCCGGAAGTAGAACTTCTCCCAGAACTTCTCGACGTGCGGGATGTGGTTCTTGCGGTACTTGCCGAGGATGGTGCCGTCGGCGTCGACCACCACCGCGGTGTTGTAGTACACCCCGGTCTGCTCCTCCTCGTAGATGGGGAGCACCATCACCATCGACAGCTCCTTCGCGAGCGCCGCGAAGCGCTGCACCACCGGGCCGTCGGCCGGCTCGGCGAAGCGGTAGTACTTCTTGTCCTGGGTGATGCCGAAGTAGGGGCCGTAGAAGAGCTCCTGGAAGCAGATGACCTGCGCACCCTGAGCGGCCGCGGTGCGCGCGAACTGCTCGTGCTTGTCGAGCATCGACTCCTTGTCGCCCGTCCACGTCGTCTGGGTGATGGCCGCCCTGATCACGCTCATGCCTGCTCCTCGGTTCCTGGTGTCCGCGCCGGTGACTGTTACTGTGCTGATTGAACATTTCCCTTGGGTTACCTGCGGTAAAGGCCTCGTTACGGCTCGCGCAGCCGCCGCCCGTGCCGGACAGGAGGGTGCCCCGTGCTGATCGACACGCTCGCGGCCCATATCGAGGAGCCGAACCCGCAGGGCATCGCGTCGGCGCTGTCGATGCTCATCCGCACGGGCGAGATCGCCCCGCGCACCCGGCTGCCCACGGTCCGCGCGGTCGCGACGCGGCTCGGCGTGAGCCCGGGCACCGTGAGCCAGGCGTGGCACGGCCTCGTGCAGGCGGGTCTCATCGAGGTCCGCGGGCGCGCAGGCTCGTACGTGCTCGAGCCGCGCACGCCGTGGCTCACGCCACGCTCGGGCCACCTGGCGGACCGGGGGGACGATGCGCCGATGCCCCGCCTCGACCTGGCACTGGGCATGCCCGACCCGATGCTCCTGCCCGACATCACCGCGGCGCTCGAGCGCGTGGCGCCGCGCCGCGCGGCCGTCTCCTCGTACCTCCAGCCGCCGCTCCTGCCCGAGCTCGAGGCGCCCCTGCGGGAGCTGTGGCCGTCGAAGGTGGGCGCGCTCACGGTCGTCGACGGCGTGATGGACGGCATCGAGCGGACGCTGCGGTCGGTCGCGCGCTTCGGCGACCGTGTCGTGGTCGAGACGCCGACGTTCCCCGTGCTGCTGGACCTGCTCGACCACCTGCACCTCATGGCCGTGCCCGCGCGCATCGACGCCGAGGGGATGGTGCCGGAGAGCCTGGAGGCCGCGCTCGCGTCCCGGCCGGCGGCCGTGGTGATCCAGCCCCGGGCGCACAACCCCACCGGCGTGTCGATGACCCCCGCGCGCGCCGCGCGGCTCGCCGACGTGCTCGAGCGCCACCGCTACGGCCGCGACGCCGTGGTGATCGAGGACGACCACACGGGGCAGGTCGCCGCCGCGATGTCGGTGAGCCTCGGCGCGTGGATCCCCCACCGCACCATCCACGTCGCGGGCTTCTCGAAGTCGCACGGCCCGGACCTCCGCATCGCGGCCCTCGGCGGACCCGCCGCCGCGGTCGAGCGCATCGTGGGCTACCGCGTGCTCGGGCCGGGATGGACGTCGCGCCTGCTCCAGGCCGTGCTCCACGACCTGCTCACCAGCCGGGCGTCGGTCCATGCGATCGACAGGGCGCGGCACGCGTACTTCATCCGTCAGCGCGAGCTCGCCGCGTGCCTGCGCGGGGCGGGCATCGACGCGGCCACCGCCGACGGCCTCAACGCCTGGGTGCCCGTGCGCGACGAGCACGCCGCCCGCGTCACGCTCGCCGCGCACGGCATCCGCGTGAGCCGCGGCTCCGCCTTCCTGGTGCGCAGCGAGCTCAACGGCGACGCGGAGGGTCCGCATACCGGCGACCACATCCGCGTATCGCTCGGTGCGCTGCGGGAGTCGATCCCCGCGGTGGCGGGCGCGATCGCGGCCGCCGCGACCACGGAAACATAGGCGAAACCGCGCGTGCCTAGCCTGACCCCAGGCCTCCCGGCCAGTGCTCCGGGACGCCCGATCCGCGTCGGCCCCGACGGGCCGCCCGACCCCCGGAGGCCCGGCATGACACGCACCCGCCTCGCCGCCGCGCTCGTCGCGGGCGCGCTCGCCACCTCCGCGTGCGCCGCCGACGCCGCCCCCGGTTCCACGGGCGCCGCGGCCTCCGCCGACCCCGGCGCCGCCGCATCGGCCGCCGCCACCGCCGCGGCGAGCGTGGACAACTGCGGGACCGAGGTGCCGCTCGGCACCGCGCCCGCGCGCATCGTCGCCGTGAAGTCCACCACCACGGAGCTGCTCATCGAGCTCGGCCTCGCGGACCGCATCGTCGGCGCGGCCTTCCTGGACGGCCCGCTCGAACCGCCCTACACGGACGACGCCGTCGAGGTGCCGGTGCTCTCCGAGTTCCTGCCCGGCCAGGAGGCGACCCTCGCCCTCGAGCCCGACGCGGTCTTCGCGGGCTGGGAGTCCGGCTTCGCGGCCGACGGCGTGGGCGAGCGCGACGACCTCGCCGCGCGCGGCGTCCTCACCTACGTCGCGCCGTCCGCATGCAAGGCGCCCGGCTACCAGCCGGATCCGATGACGTTCGACCTGCTGTTCGACCAGATCGCGGAGGCGGGCGAGGTGTTCGGCGCGCAGGACGCCGCGACGGACCTGGTCGCGCGCCTGCGGGACAGCCTCGACGCGGTCGAGCCGGACGGCCGCGGCCTCACCGCCCTCTGGTACTCGTCCGGCACCGATGCCCCGTACGTGGGCGCTGGCATCGGCGCGCCGCAGATGATGATGGAGGCCGCCGGTCTCACGAACGTGTTCGCCGACGTCCACGACACCTGGACCTCCGCCACGTGGGAGGCGGTGATCGATGCCGACCCCGACGTCATCGTGCTCGTCGACGCCTCGTGGAACACCGCCGCGAGCAAGATCGAGATGCTCGAGGACAATCCCGCGACGGCCGCGCTGAGCGCCGTCCGGGCGGGCGCGTACCTCGTCGTCCCGTTCGCGGGCGCGGAGGCCGGCGTCCGCAACGCGGAGACCGTCGGCTCGCTCGTGCGGCAGCTGCGCACCGCCGCCCCGGAGGACTGATGGCCGCAGGCCTCGACCGTCGCGCCCGCATGCTGACCGCCGCCCTCGCGGCGGCGCTCGTCGCGTCGATCGGTCTCGCCGTCAGCCTGGGCGTCGCCGGCCTCGCGCCGGCCGAGGTGTGGGGCATCGTCGCCGGCCACCTCACCGGACGCGGCGGCGACGGCACCGCCGACGCGATCGTGTGGGACATCCGCGCGCCGCGCGCGCTCACCGCCGCGCTCGTCGGCGCCGGCCTCGCATCGGCGGGAGTCGTCATGCAGGGCCTCACGCGCAACCCGCTCGCGGACCCGTACCTGCTCGGCCTGTCGTCCGGGGCCTCGCTCGGCGCGGTCGGGGTGCTGCTGCTGGGAATCGGCTCGACGGTCGCGCTGTCCCTCGCGCTCCCGATCGCCGCCTTCGCGGGCGCCCTGCTCGCGCTCGCCGCCGCGCTCGGGATCGCGCGCCTCGCCGGCAGCCTCGCCCCCACCACCGTGGTGCTCGCGGGCATCGCGGTGTCGCAGCTGCTCGCGGCGTGCACGTCGCTCGTGATCGTCATGACGGCGAAGGGCGACGCGTACCGGCAGGTGCTGTCGTGGCTGCTCGGCTCGCTGGCCGGGTCCACGTGGGCGAGCGTCGCGATCACCTGCGCCGCGCTCGCGCTCGTGTACCCGCTGCTGCGGGCGCACGCGACCCGGCTCGACGCCTTCGCGCTCGGCGACACGGCCGCGGAGGCGCTCGGGATCCCGACGCGCCGCACCCGTCTGGTGCTGTTCGTCGCGGTGTCGCTGCTCACCGGTGCGATGGTGTCGACGAGCGGCGCGATCGGCTTCGTCGGCCTCATCCTCCCCCATCTCGTCCGCGGCCTCGTCGGCGGCCTCCACCGCCACGTGCTGCCCACCGCGGCGCTCGGCGGCGCCGTGTTCCTCGTATGGGCGGACACGCTCGCGCGCACGATGCTCGACCCGCGCGAGATCCCGGTCGGGATCGTCACCGCCCTCGTGGGCGTGCCGGTCTTCGTCGTGGTGCTGAGGCGCGCGAGGGGGACCGCATGGACGTGACGGTGGAGTCGCTGTCGGTGACGCGCGGGCATCGGGAGGTGCTCAGCGACGTGTCGCTCTCGGCCGCCCGCGGCGAGGTCGTCGGCCTGCTCGGCCCCAACGGCGCCGGCAAGTCCACCCTCCTCGCCGCGATCGCGGGCATGCTCGCGCCCGCGCACGGATCGGTGCTGCTCGACGGCCGCCCCGCGCACCTCGTCCCCCGCCGCGAGGTCGCGCGGCGGGTCGCGCTGATGGAGCAGCACCCCGACCGCGACATCCCGTTGCGCGCGATCGACATCGTCGAGCTCGGCCTGCTGCCCTTCCGCCGACCGCTCGCGCGCGGGGGCGACGCCGCGCATCGTGCCCTCGCTCACGAGGCGCTCGCGCAGGCGGGAGCCGCGCACCTCGCCGACCGCCCGTGGACCGCCCTGTCCGGCGGAGAGCGCCAGCGGGTGTCCGTGGCGCGCGCGCTCGCGCAGAGCCCCGAGCTGCTCCTCCTCGACGAGCCCACCAACCACCTCGACATCCGCGCCCAGCTCGACACGCTGTCGTTCGTGGCGGGCCTCGGCATCACCGTGGTGGCCGCGCTCCACGACCTCGACCACGCCGCCCGCCACTGCACCCGCGTCGTGCTGCTGTCGCACGGGCGCGTCGTCGCGCAGGGCGCACCCGCGGACGTGCTCACGCCCGCGACCATCGCCGCCGTGTACGGCGTGCGTGCGACGGTGCTCGACCACCCCGCGGACGGGCGCCCGGTGATCGCGCTCGACGGCGCGCTCGACCCGGCCGACGCATCGTCCCCCGCCGCCCCCGGCCCCGAGGAGGCCCCATGACCCGCCCGTCCCGCCCGCTCCGGCTCGTCGTGCTGTCCGGCGGCGTCGGCGGCGCCCGCTTCACGCGCGGCCTGCTCGCGCACCTCGACCGGACGGGGCTCGAGGCGGACGTCACCGTCGTGGCCAACACCGGCGACGACATGACGTTGCACGGGCTGCGGATCTGCCCGGACCTCGACACGCTCATGTACACGCTCGCGGGCGTGGTCCACGAGGAGCAGGGCTGGGGGCGCCGTGACGAGACCCGCCGCGTCGCGGACGAGCTCGCGCCCTACGGCGTCGGCTGGGAGTGGTTCACGCTCGGCGACCGTGACATCGCGACGCACCTCGCGCGCACGTCGCTGCTCGCGGCGGGCGCGACCCTGAGCGAGGCCACGGCGCGACTGAGCGCGCGCTGGGACCTGCCCGTGACGCTGCGGCCCATGGCGGACGAGCCGGTCGAGACCCACGTCGAGCTCGCGGACGGCAGCCTCCTGCACTTCGAGGAGTGGTGGGTGCGTACGCGGGCCGCCGAGGTGCCGAGACGCTTCGTCCAGGTCGGCGTGGACGAGGCGTCGGCCGCGCCCGGCGTCGTCGAGGCGATCACGGGCGCCGATGCGGTGATCGTGCCCCCGTCGAACCCGGTGGTGTCCGTCGGGACCATCCTGGGCGTGCCCGGCATCGCCGAGGCGCTGAGCGCGACCGCGGCGCCGGTGGTCGGCGTCTCGCCGCTCATCGGCGGCGCTCCCGTGCGCGGGATGGCCGACGCCTGCCTCGCGGCGATCGGCGTCGCGGCGACGGCGGAGGCCGTCGCGGTCGACCTGCGCGCGCGGCACGGGCGCCTCGACGGCTGGCTGGTGGACGATGCGGACGCCGCGGCCGTCGCCGGGCTCCGCGAGGCCGGGATCGAGGCGCTCGCCCGCCCGCTGTGGATGACCGACCTCGACGCGACGGCGGCGATCGCGGGCGCGGCGCTCGGGCTGGCGTTCGAGCTCGCGGCCGGGCTCAGCCAGCGCGGCTGACGGCGGCGGCGATGGCGGAGCCCGCCGCGGGGTGCGGGACCGGGAGACCCAAGGCCGCGGCGGTGCGCGGGCCGACGCCGAGCGTCCTGGCCCTCGCGAGGTCCTCGACCGTGTCGACGTCTGCGCGCGCCCGCAGCGGCGCGGGGATCTCCACGTGACCGGCCCGCCGGTGGCGCGCGGCCGAGCGCGGGCCGAAGCTGACGGCGAGCGGGTCGCCGAGCGTCGTGAGCATCGTGGTGCCGTGGCCCTCGGCGTCGGCGACCATGCCGCGCGGGTGACGCTCCGCCACGCCCAGGACCGCGGCGAGGTCGCCGGGGCGCAGCGACGGCAGGTCACCCAAGACGACCGCGACGCGGCCGGAGACCATGCCCGCCGCATGCCGGACCGCCGCGTTGAGGCCCGCGCCGGAGGCCTGCCGCACGACGAGCGCCCGTGGCCCGACATCCCCGAGCCACGCGGGGTCGAGGTCCGCCACGCTCGACACGACGAGGATCCGCGCGACCGACGCCGTCCCCGCGACGGCGGCGAGGGTGTCCGCGGTGAGCGCGGCGGCGAGCATCCCCCGGGACGCCCCGCCGAGCGTCTCGGGCAGCCGCGACTTCGCGCGCGTCCCGCCCTTGACCGGGACGATCACGGTCCAGCGCGTCACGGCCGCGTCTCCGGGGCGTGCTCGCCGACAGGGCGCTCGCCCAGCTCCTGCGCCATGCGCAGCCCGGCCGCATGCCCCGCGGCGAAGGCCTCGTCGGACCCCAGCCGGAACATGTCCGACTCGGCACCGCGCACGAGGCTCGCGACGCCCGGGCCCGCCTCGTCCGTGACGACGTCGAGCCCTCGGACCACCGCGACCGGGAGCCCGCCCGCCTTGCCCTTGACCAGGTCGGCCGCGGCGGCGATCTCGTCGACGAGCGCGGTCACGGACGCGGTCATCGGCCGCCCGTGCGCATCGTGCCCGCCGCGATGGTCGGCGACCACGCGCACGTGGGCGGCGCCGATCGCGAGGTCCGTCTGACCCTGGCGCCACGGACGCCCGAACGTGTCGGTCACGATCACGCCGATGCGGGCCCCGCTGGACCCCCTGAGCCCGGCCGCGAGCGTGCGCGCGGACCCGTCGGGGTCGACGGGCAGGAGCAGCACGTGGCCCGCGGGCACGTTGGACGCGTCGACGCCGGCCGCCGCCATGACGAAGCCGTGCCGCGTCTCGACGATGCGGGTCGCGCCGCCGTCCCGACGCGGCCTGCTCGCGACCACGCGGACGGCCTCCGCGGTGATCGCATCCTCGCGGTCCTCGGCCGGGACGAGCCGTCCCTCGGCCTTGGACACGATCTTGCTGGCCACCACGAGGACGTCGCCGTCGGCGAGCGTCTCCCCCGCCCGGTCGAGGGCGCGGGCGATGAGGTCCGCGAGGTCGTCCCCGGGGACGACCTCGCCGACGCCCTCGACGCTCCACACCGACAGCCCGGGCATCGGCTACCTCGCGAGCGCCGGGAGGACGTCGGCCGCGAACGTGTCGATCCACGCGCGCTGGTTGCGCCCCACGTTGTGGAGGTAGATGCGGTCGAAGCCCAGGTCGACGAAGCGCTGGATGTGCGCGCGGTGCACGTCGGGGTCCTCGCTGATGACCATGCGGCCCTCGAAGTCCTCGGGCCGGACCAGCTTCGCCATCTGCGCGAGCTCGTGCGGCGAGCGGATGTCCCCCTTGGGGAACTTCATCCCGCCGTTGGGCCACTCCGTCATCGCGTTGTCGAGCGCCTCCTCGTACGTGGGCGCCCACGACATGTGGAGCTGGAGCACCTTCGGCATGGTCGACGGGTCCTTGCCGGCCTCGCGGGCGCCGCGGTCGAAGCGCTCGAACAGCCCGGCGATCTTCTCGGGCGGCGCCCCCACGGTGATGAGGCCGTCGGCCGCGGCGCCGGCGCGCCGCGCGGTGATGGGCCCGGCGGTCGCGACGAGGATCTCGGGGGGCACCTCCGGCATGGTCCACAGGCGCGTTGACTCGAGCTTGTAGAACCGGCCGCTGTGCTTGACGTCCTTGGCGTCGCCGGCGTCGAAGAGCTTGCGGATGATCTCGATGGCCTCGAACATGCGGTCGATGCGCTCGGGAACCTCCGGCCAGTACTGGCCGACGATGTGCTCGTTGAGGGCCTCGCCGCTGCCGAGCCCGAGCCAGTGGCGGCCCGGGTACATCGCGGCGAGCGTCGCCGAGGCCTGCGCGACCATCGCGGGGTGCCAGCGGAACGTGGGGGCCGTGACCCCCGGCCCCATGTCGCCCGTGGTGCGCTCGCCGATCGCGGTGAGCACGTTCCACACGAAGGCCGACTGCCCCTGCTGCGGCACCCACGGCTGGAAATGGTCCGCGGCCATCACCCCGCTGAAGCCCTTCGACTCCGCGTACGCGCTCAGCTCGACCGCCTCCATGGGCGCGAACTGCTCGAGCATCGCGGCGTAGCCCACCGTCAGATCCGCCATCGCCGTCCTTCCCTCGGGTGTGATCGGATGGTATTCAGGTGAACATTTCGTCGGCGTGACGCCTGTGTGATGGCGTGTTTCGGGTCCATGCGACCCGGTCCCCGCGCATCGGCTCAGCAGTCGCAGGCGACGCGCGCGCCCGCGACCGGCCGGGGCGCCGTGAGCGGGTCCACGGGGTACGTCGCGTCGACCTCCGCGCCGTCCGCACCGACGGCGTCGACAGGCATGCCCTCGCGCGCCCAGTACTCGAAGCCGCCGATCATCTCCTGCACCTCGTAGCCGAGCTCGCTGATGATGAGGCCCGCGCGGGTGGCGCCGTTGCAGCCCGGCCCCCAGCAGTAGACGACGAAGCGCGTGCCGGCCCCGAACTCGGCGGGGATCCGCGCGGGCATGTCGGGCTTGGGCAGGTGGATCGCGCCACGCACGTGGCCCTGGTCCCACGCCTCGCGGTTGCGGGTGTCGAGGAGCACGAAGCCCGGCTCGCCGGACTCGAGCGCGGCGTGCACGTCGGAGACGTCGGTCTCGAAGGCGAGGCGGGCGGCGAAGTGCGCGCGGGCGGCGGCGAGGCGGGCGGCGTGGTCCATGCGGCGAGCGTAGGCACGATGCGCGCCTCCCGTCGATTGCCAATGACAAGAGTGACAGGTGGGACTGGGCGTCGCCTCGCGACGACCGGGCCCGCCTGCGGGCCCGCCTCCCGCCCCCCGTCCCACGCGTCACACCTGACACCTTTGTCATTGGGAATCGGCATTCCTGAGAAGTTGAGCAGAGTCCGCTCAACTTTTGACCCGTCGGCTTGACAGTGCCAGACCTCGGACATAAGTTGAGTGATGGTCGCTCAAGTCCTGAGCGGGTTGGATCACGCGGCATCGGCCGCGACTGGAGGAAGAACACACATGGCACGTGCAGTTGGCATCGACCTCGGCACCACCAACTCGGTGGTGTCCGTCCTCGAGGGCGGCGAGCCCACCGTCATCGCGAACGCCGAGGGCGCCCGCACCACCCCGTCGGTGGTCGCGTTCTCCAAGACCGGCGAGGTCCTCGTCGGCGAGATCGCCAAGCGTCAGGCGGTCACCAACGTCGACCGCACCATCGCATCGGTCAAGCGCCACATGGGCACCGACTGGTCGAAGGAGATCGACGACAAGAAGTACACGCCGCAGGAGATCTCGGCCCGCATCCTGGGCAAGCTCAAGCGCGACGCCGAGGAGTACCTGGGCGAGAAGGTGACCGATGCGGTCGTCACCGTCCCCGCGTACTTCAACGACCACGAGCGCCAGGCCACCAAGGAGGCCGGTGAGATCGCGGGCCTCAACGTCCTGCGCATCGTCAACGAGCCCACCGCCGCGGCCCTCGCGTACGGCCTCGACAAGGGCAAGGAGGACGAGCTCATCCTGGTCTTCGACCTCGGCGGCGGCACGTTCGACGTGTCCCTCCTCGAGGTGGGCAAGGACGAGGACGACTTCTCGACCATCCAGGTGAAGGCCACCGCGGGCGACAACCGCCTCGGCGGCGACGACTGGGACCAGCGCATCGTCGACCACCTCGTCAAGGAGGTCAAGAACACCGAGGGCGTGGACCTGTCCAAGGACCGCTCGGCCCTCCAGCGCCTCCGCGAGGCCGCCGAGCAGGCCAAGAAGGAGCTCAGCTCGGCGCAGCAGACCCAGATCTCGCTGCAGTACCTCTCGATCGGCGAGAACGGCCCCGTCCACCTCGACACCAAGCTCACCCGCGCACAGTTCCAGCAGATGACCTCCGATCTGCTCGACCGCACCAAGGCGCCGTTCCAGCAGGTGATCAAGGACGCCGGCATCAAGCTCTCCGACATCGACCACGTGGTCCTCGTCGGCGGCTCGACCCGCATGCCCGCCGTCGCCGACGTGGTGCGCGAGCTCACCGGCGGCCAGGAGCCCAACAAGGGCGTCAACCCGGACGAGGTCGTCGCCGTCGGCGCCGCGCTGCAGGCCGGCGTCATCAAGGGCGAGCGCAAGGACGTCCTGCTCATCGACGTCACGCCGCTGAGCCTGGGCATCGAGACCAAGGGCGGCGTGATGACCACCCTGATCGAGCGCAACACCGCCATCCCGACCAAGTCGTCGGAGGTCTTCTCGACCGCCGAGGACAACCAGCCCTCCGTGCTGATCCAGGTCTACCAGGGCGAGCGCCAGTTCGCGCGCGACAACAAGATGCTCGGCACGTTCGAGCTCTCCGGCATCGCGCCGGCCCCGCGCGGCGTCCCGCAGATCGAGGTCACCTTCGACATCGACGCCAACGGCATCGTCCACGTCCACGCGAAGGACCGCGGCACCGGCAAGGAGCAGTCCATCACCGTGTCCGGCGGCTCGGCCCTCTCGAAGGAGGACATCGAGCGCATGGTCAAGGACGCCGAGGAGCACGCGGAGGAGGACAAGAAGCGTCGCGAGGAGGCGGAGACCCGCAACAACGCGGAGACCTTCGCGTACTCGACCGAGAAGATCCTGTCCGAGAACGAGGACAAGGTCCCGGCCGAGGTCGCCGAGGACGTCAAGACCGCGATCGCGGACGTCAAGACCGCCCTCGAGGGCGACGACGTCGACGACATCAAGGCCAAGCACGAGACGCTCGTCGAGAAGGCGCAGAAGATCGGCGAGGCCGTCTACGCGGCCCAGCAGGCCGAGGGCGTCAACGTCGACGAGGACTCCGCGGCGCAGACCGCGGGCGGCGCCCCCCAGGACGACGACGTGGTCGACGCCGAGATCGTCGACGACGAGGACAACAAGTAACGAGGCACGACGGCGGGCGCGCGGCGCGGTGATCATCCGACACCGGGCCGCCGCCCGCCCTCGGCGCTTCCCGGAAGGCAGCCCCATGACCGAGAACCAGAACGGCACCCCCGAGCCGCAGGACGATGCGGAGGCCCAGGCCGAGCGCATCGTGAACGACGCCGCGGCGAGCTTCCTCGACGAGGACCACGACGGCATCGACGACCTGACCGCCGACGAGGAGGGCGCGGACGACGCGCTCAACGCGGCCTACACGAAGGCGGCCGAGCACCTCGCCGACCTCCAGCGGCTGCAGGCCGAGTACGTCAACTACCGCAAGCGCGTCGACCGCGACCGCGAGCTCATCGGCACCAACGCGACCGCGAAGGCGATCGAGGCGCTCATCCCCACGCTCGACGACATCGCCGCCGCGCGCGAGCACGGCGACCTCGCCGACGGCCCGTTCGCGGCGATCGCCGCGAAGCTCGAGGGCGCGCTCGCGGGCCTCGGCTGGTCGTCGTACGCCGCCCCCGGCGACGTCTTCGACCCGCAGCTCCACGAGGCCCTCATGTCGCAGCCCAGCGGCGAGGTGTCGGAGCCGACCGTCCAGCACGTCGCGCAGCCCGGCCACAAGGTCGGCGAGCGCGTGCTCCGTCCGGCGCGCGTCATCGTCGCGCAGCCCGAGTAGGGAGGGAGGCGCCGTGGCGAGCCAGGACTGGTTCAACAAGGACTTCTACGCGACGCTCGGCGTCTCCAAGGACGCGAGCGCCGACGAGGTCAAGAAGGCGTACCGCAAGCTCGCGCGCGACCTGCACCCGGACCGCAACCCGGGCGACAAGAAGGCCGAGCAGCGCTTCAAGGACGTGGGCGAGGCGTACGCGGTCCTCTCGAACGAGAACGACCGCCAGCAGTACGACCAGATCCGCGCGATGGGCGGGGGCGCCCGCTTCCAGGCGGGCGGCCCCGGCGGTGCGGGCAACTTCGAGGACATGTTCGGCGGCATGTTCGGCGGCGGGATGCCGGGAGGCGGCAACGCACGCTTCCAGACCGGCGGGGGCGGCGGCTTCGAGGACATCCTCGGCGGCCTCTTCGGCGGCGGATACCAGCGCGGACCGCAGAAGGGCGGCGACCTCGCCGCTGCGGTGGAGGTGTCGTTCCGCCAGGCGGCGGAGGGCTCGACCGTCACCCTCGGCACCGACGGCGGCCGCATCTCGACGCGGCTGCCCGTCGGCGTCAAGGACGGCCAGCGCATCCGCGTGCCCGGCAAGGGCCGGCCCGGCTCCAACGGCGGCCCCGCGGGCGACCTGCTGCTCACGGTCCACGTCCAGAAGCACCCCGTCTTCACGACCGACGGGCTCAACCTGAGGGCGACCCTGCCCGTCCGCTTCGACGAGGCCGCGCTCGGGGCTCAGGTCGCGGTGCCGACCCTCGCTGGCGACACCGTGAAGGTCAAGGTCCCCCCGGGCACGCAGTCCGGCACGACGCTCCGGGTCAAGGGACGCGGCCTCACGTCCAAGAAGGGCACCGGCGATCTGCTGGTGACCGTCGCGGTCGCCGTGCCGCACAAGCTCTCGCGCGACGCCAAGAAGGCCGTCGAGGCGCTGGCCGAGACCCTCGGCGGCGACGACCCGCGCGCGAGCCTCTACAAGGACGCCGCGCGGTAGCCCTCACACCAGGGACGATGCAGGCCCGCTAGCGTGGGCGCGAAGGAGGTGGACCATGGAGCAGCCGGACGTCGACGAGCCCGTGTTCCTCATCTCCGCCGCCGCGGAGCTGGCGGGCATGCACGCCCAGACCCTGCGCCAGTACGACCGGCTGGGACTGGTGGTGCCGCGTCGCCGCCCCGGCGGCGGGCGCCGCTACTCGCTGCGGGACGTCGCGACGCTGCGCGAGATCCAGCGCATGAGCCAGGAGGAGGGCATCAACCTCGCCGGCATCAAGCGGATCCTCCACCTGTCGCGTGAGGTGCAGCGTCTCGAGCGCGAGGTCGAGCGTCTGCGCCCGCGTGCGGACACCGGCTCGCGCATCTTCACGACGGGCCCCACGGGCAACGTGGTGATCGTCGAGCGGGGCAGGCGCGTGCGCCGCGACGAGGGCCGCGCCGTCGTCGTGTGGACCGCACCGCACGACTGACGACGCCAGGCGACCGCCAGGTCCGCGCCGTCGCCGGCCCGGTACTGCTAGCGCGTGACCGCGACCGCCGCGCGCTCGATCTCCGCGTCGACCGCGACCGACAGGTCGGAGTGCGCCATCGCGGGGTGGGCGTCGTTCGCGTACGCATGGCTCATGAGCTCGACGGCGACGTGGCCGTGCACCCACGACCACAGGCGGATCGTGGCGTCGTGCCATGCGGCGGGGTCCGCGTCGGCGCTGTCGAGCGCCGACGCCACGCGCGCACGATGCGCGAAGAACGTGTCCCACGTGCGCTCGCGCGTGCGCTCGGAGGGCTCGTAGCCGGCGATCGCCGGGGCGAACATCGTCTGGAACTGGGCCGGGGCGTCGAAGGCCCAGTCTCGGTAGGCCTCGGCCGTCGCGATGAGACCGTCGCGTCCGGGCCCGGCACCCTCCCACGCCTCTGCGAGGACGTCGTTGAGGGTGTCGAAGCCCTGCTCCACGACGGCGTCGATGAGGCCGGACTTGCCGTTGAAGTGCGTGTACACGCCCATGGTGGAGCAGCCCGCGGCCTTGGCGACCGCGCGCACCGTCAGCCCGCTCGCGCCCTGCTCGGAGATGAGCGTGAGAGCGCTCTCGAGGAGGCGGGTGCGGAGGTCTGCGGCGGGGTCGTCAAGCATGGGTTAATGATAAGTGAAGTGCGTACATTGCGCGGTACGCGAATCACCTCGTCCGGGTGGGGACGCTACGAGGGGCCGGCACCGCCCTCAGCTCGGTACCGGCCCCTCGTCCCCCCTCAGCGGTGGAGAGACTCCACCAGCTCGACCGCGTATTCGTGGAGGTCCGGAAGGGACTCGATCCACACGCGCGGCGGCTGCCGCATGAGGTTGCCGACGCGCATCTGAACAGCGCGCCGGGAGATGTGGTCGCGGAGCTCGGCGACACCGCGACCCATGTCGGGTCCACGGTCGACGAGCACCGCATAGAGCCCATCGGCGAGGCGCGCCATCGGGCGTCCCTTGCCGTAGGCGTCGCGCAGCGATTGGCCGATGGCGGCGTTGCGCGCCATCCGCTGCCACGGATCGGTGTCGGCGGCGGCCACGTCGACGAGCACCAGGGCGTGAGCCTCGCTCACCGGGGTGCCGTCGCGCTCGGCGGCGCCGTACAGCTCGCCGAGACGTGCGACCAGGTAATCGTTGCTTCCCAGCCCCGACTCGGGGTCGTTCATCGCCGGCTCGACGCGCGTCGCGGCGTCGCCGGCGGTCCAGCCCTCGCACAGTGCGCGGATCGAGCGGATCGGTGCGGACTCGTAGCCCGCGGCGCGGAACAGCACGGCCATGTCGTCGATCGCCTCGGTGATGCCGACGCCGACGAGCGCGCGCGCCTCCCCCAGGCGGTACGCGGCGGGTGCGGTGTCGAGGCGGGCCTCGAGCGCCTCGGCGAGGGCCTCGGCGGCAGGGGTGAACCAGTCGCCGGGACGGCGCCACACCGTCCCGATGCTCGCGGCCTCCCAGCGGCGCAGCAGCGGCATGGCGGGAGCTGCACCCGGGACGTTCACCTCGCTGGTCATGCCCCATGAGAGGGGGCGATGACGCCGTGATGACGCGACTTTCCAAGTTTTTTTTCCGAGGTGTCGCGACGCGAAGTGTGACAAACCCCTCACCCTCCTTGCCCACCCCTACTGCACCAGCAAGAATGCGGGTACCGATCCGGCTACAGGAGCGAGCACGGAATGTCGCAGGAAGCCCTGTCGCTGTGGACGGAGACGTCCAGCGACCCAGAGCTGATCGCCGGTGTACGCGCAGGCGACCCGGCGGCCTTCGGCGTGCTCTACGAGCGTCACTCCGACGCCGCCCGCAAGGTCGCCGCGCAGTACACCAACAGCGCCGCGGACGCCGAGGACGTGGTCTCCGAGGCCTTCTCCCGCATCCTGCGCGCGCTGCAGCAGGGCGACGGCCCCGACCTCGCCTTCCGCGCGTACCTCTTCACCATCGTGCGGCGCACGGGCCTGGACGTCATCGAGAAGGCGAACCGGGCGCGACCCCGCGACGACATGTCGACGTACGAGTCGGCGATCGGCTACCAGGCGGGATCCGACGAGCCGGCGCTCGACACCTTCGAGCAGTCGATGGTCGCGGATGCGTTCCGCTCGCTCCCCGAGCGCTGGCGCGCCGTGCTCTGGTACACCGAGGTCGAGAAGAAGAGCCCCAAGGACATCGCCCCGCTGCTGGGCCTCTCGGCGAACGGCGTCGCGGCGCTCGCGTACCGCGCCCGCGAGGCGCTCCGCCAGGCCTACCTGCAGCAGCACCTCGGCGCCGCCGACACCGTCAACTGCCTCGAGGCCAACGCCCAGCTCGGCTCGTACGTCCGCGGCGGCCTGAGCAAGCGCGAGCACACCCGCGTCGACGAGCACGTGCGGTCGTGCGCGAAGTGCGCCGCCCTGGTGGCCGAGCTCGAGGACGTCAACCGCGGCCTGCGCGCCGTCATCGCCCCGCTGTTCCTGGGCCTGCTCGGAGTCAAGGCGCTCGAGGGCGGCCTTCCGGTGGGCGGCGTGTTCGGCGAGGGCGCCGCGGCCGCCTCGTCGTCCGCGGCAGGCGGTGCCGCCGGCGGCGGCGCCGCGGCCGGCGGGGGCGGCGGGCTTTCGGGCGGCATCGCGGTGGTCGCGAACGGCCTCGCCGCGGTCGCGCTGCCCGCGGCCGCGACGCTCGGCGTGGTCTCGCTCGTCATGACCGGCGCAAGCGTGCTCGGCATCATCGGCGAGGCGGGCCCGGACAAGACGGGCGCACAGCCCGCCGGCGTCGAGTCCCCCGTGGATGAGGACGATGCGGCGGGCGCGGGATCATCCGCGTCGCCGAGCCCGGCGGATGACACGACCGAGGACCCGGCCGACGACGCGACCGACGTGCCGGCGGATGACGCCACGATCGCGCCCGGCGACGAGGCCGGCGACGACACGGGCTCGGACACCGTGATCGAAGCCCAGGGCGCCCTGCTGGACGACGAGGCCGGCGACGCGACCACGGATGACGGAACCGCGGGAGGCTCCGCCGGCGGGTCGACGGATGGTGGTTCGACGGATGGTGGTTCCACCGGCGGCGGTTCGACCGATGGTGGTTCGACCGGTGGCGGTTCGACCGACGGCGGCTCCACTGACGGTGGCACCGGTGGTGGTGATGGCGGCACCGGTGGCGGCGACGGCGGCGACGGCGGCGACGGTGGCGACGGTGGCGATGGCGGCGATGGCGGCGACGGCGGTACCGGTGGCGACGGCGGCGATGGCGGCGACGGCGGCGACGGCGGCGATGGCGGCGATGGCGGCGATGGCGGCACCCCCACCCCGCGTACCGCGCTGTCGATCGGCTCGACGCCCCTCAGCTTCCTCACGATCTCGCGCACGTCGCCGTCGATCTCGATGGACCTCAGCAACGGTGGCGAGGACGCGGCCGCGGATGTCACCGCGAGCATCGTGCTCCCGGACGGCCTCACGTTCGCCGCGCCGACGGCAGGCGGCGGCGGCACCGCGCCGCTGGGACCCGATGCGATCGCCGGGTACCTCGCCTTCGCCGCGGATTCCGCGGTCACCGTCGGGGACTGGACCTGCGAGCTGTCCGCCGACCGCACCGAGGCGGACTGCCTCCTCGACTCGCTCGACGCGGGCGGCGACACCTCGATCGACCTCGACCTCGGCATGATCGAGGCGACCACCGACCTGGGCGACGACGCGTGGACCGAGTTCACCGCATCGTCCGGCGACGACTCGGTGACCTACCGCGTCCGCACGGGCCTGTCCGACATCAAGGCAGCGCTCGAGGGCCGTGCCGACGCGACCGGCCAGGTCGCCGCCTCCGTGGTGGGCGCGCCGCTCCTCGGCTGCGACCTCGCGGTGCGCGAGTGCCAGACGGTCATGGACTTCCGCGGCTCGGATGCGAACTCGCGCTACAACAACGACTCGCAGAAGATGCGCCCGCTCAACCTGGCCGACGGTGAGACCAGCTCGTCGACCACCGTGCTGGGCACCGACCAGCTGCCCGAGGGGGCCACGGTCCTCTCGGCGACGCTGACCTGGTCGGCCAACCGCGGCATCTTCGACACCTGGTCGGGTGACCTCGACGCCGCGCGGCTGAGCACGCCTACGGGCGGCTACGAGGACGTCGTGGCGGACAAGATCGCGACGAGCTGGGACGGCGGCGACCTCTACTACCAAGCGACCGCCGACATCACGGACCAGGTAGCCGCGGGCGGCAACGGGACGTACGCGCTCGCCGACGTCGCTCTGCCCGAGGACTTCGCCGCCGTGTTCCCGAACTACTACGCGGGCTTCGCGATCACCGTGATCTACGAGCACCCGGAC
Organism: Demequina litoralis; assembly: GCF_030418455.1. Taxonomy (GTDB): domain Bacteria; phylum Actinomycetota; class Actinomycetes; order Actinomycetales; family Demequinaceae; genus Demequina; species Demequina litoralis. Next base: position 207,294 of record NZ_JAUHPW010000003.1, on the reverse strand, counting down.
CTGCCCGAGGCCGCGGTCGTGGTCCTCGACGGCACGCAGTGGATGTTCGGCTCGCAGGTCGAGGTACCGTTCCTCACCCTGCAGCGGGCGGCGGTCGACGTGAGCATGGTGGCCTTCGAGGGCGACCGCGGCAAGCACGACAACCGCCTCGCGATCGACGGCGACACGCTCAACCCCTGGGGCTGGTCCGGCACGGGCGCGATCGGCGCGAACCCGGGCAATGCGGCGGACTCGACGGCCTTCGGGTCGCCGTTCGCCAACTCGCTCGGCGTCGACGCGAAGCCGTTCAAGGCGCGCACGGTGGGCGCCGGGGTGCACCGCCTCGAGGTCTACAGCGGCTACAGCGACGCGTTCCTGCTGAGCTCGCTCGTCGTCACCGTCACGCCGGAGAGCTGAGGCGCCTGTCCGCGCAGACGCGCGGGCGGGTCACCGGGCCGGGTCCGGGCTCCAGTCCATGTCGAGCTGGCGCGCGGTGCGCACTGCGAGGTCGGTGCCCGAGACCCGCGCGACCAGGTGCAGCGCGAGGTGGATGCCTGACGTGAGCCCGCCGCTGGTGAGGACGCCGCCGTTGTCGACCCAGCGGACGTCGGCGACGACCGAGCCGACCTCGCCGCAGGAGGCGAGGTCCGAGAGGTCCTCCCAGTGGGTGGTGGCCGGCGCATCGTCCAGCAGACCCGCGCGGGCGAGCAGGAAGGCGCCGGTGCAGACCGAGGCCGTCATGGCCGCCCCGCGCGACAGCCGTTCCACGGTCTCGATGAGGACGCCGTCGCCCACCGCGCATGCGACGTCGATGGTGCCGGGGACGATCAGCACGTCGCATGCGTCCACCGTGTCGGAGTCGACGAGCCGGGTGAGCGTCATGCCGCCGAAGGCCGTCACGTCGCCGCCGCCGGGTGTCGCCAGCACCACCTCGAACTCGGGGGCGAGCCCGTCGCGCTGGAGCAGCCTCGCGGCCGTCAGCAGCACCTCGTAGGGGCCGCCGGCGTCGATGAGGTCGAAGCCGTCGTACAGCAGGATCAGCGCGCGCGTGGGCATGTCCTCACGCTAGCGAGCGGGAGCCGCTGGATGCGCGCGGCGGGGCCGTGGCTCAGACGATGGCGGTCGCCTGCACGCGCGGCCGCACGACCTTCCAGAAGACCGCGTTGGCGACGACGAGGCAGGCGACCATGACGACCGCCATCGACATCACCGAGACGCCCATCGCGCCGACGATCGGCGAGACGATGCCGGCGATGCCGAAGTTGAGCGCGCCGATGAGCGACGCCGCCGTGCCGGCCTCCGCGCCGTGGTTGGCGAGCGCGGTGATCTGCACGGTCGGCATGATGATCCCGACCGAGGCGACCACGAAGAACAGCGGCACGAGCACGCCGATGAGGCCGAGGTCGAGCACGTCGCCGCCGATGAGCAGCACCGCCCCGGTGAGCATGATCGCGAGCCCGGCGGTGGCGACCGCGCGCGGAGCAAGCACGCGCATGAGCCGCGCGGACGTCTGGTTCGCGATGACGAGGCCGATCGAGTTCACGCCGAACACGACGCCGTACTCCTGCGCGGACAGCCCGAAGATGTCCTGCAGGACGAACGACGAGGCCGAGAGGTACGCGAACAGGGCCGAGAAGGTCAGCGCACCGACGAGGGCGATGCCGACGAAGGAGGCGTCGCCGAGGAGGTGCGCGTAGCGGGCACGCGTGGCGCTGAGCGAGGCGCCGCCGCGACGCTCCGCGGGCATCGTCTCCTTGATGACGCCGCCGACGACGAGCACCACCGCGGTGCCGTAGAGCGCGAGCGCGACGAACAGGCCGCGCCAGTCGACGAAGTTGAGCAGCTGCGAGCCGATGACCGGCGCGATGACGGGCGCGAGGCCCGTCACGAGCGCCATGCGCGCGAGCATCCGGATGAGCGCCTGGCCCGCGAACAGGTCGCGCACCATCGCCATGGCGACCACGGCGCCGCCCGCGGCGCCGATGCCCTGGAGCACGCGGCCCACCATGACCCACTCGACGGTGGGCGCGAACACGACCGCGACGGACGCGAGGATGTGGACGATGGTGGCGGCGATCAGGGGACGCTTGCGGCCCAGCGAGTCGCTGAGCGGGCCGACGACGAGCTGACCGAGCGCGAAGCCGATGGTGGTCGCGGTGAGGGTCAGCTGGATCGCGGCGTCGGAGGCCGCCAGGTCCGCCGCGACCGTGGGGAACGCCGGCAGGTACATGTCGACCGTGAACGGCCCGAGCGCGATGAGCGCACCGAGCACGACGACGTACAGGAGCTTCTGCCGACGGGGCATCGCGAGCCCGGGGCTCGGCGCTGCGACGGGCGCGGTGGTGATGGTGGCGCTCACGGGTGACCTTCGTTCTGCGTGTGGGCGCGCTTGGGGCGGCGCGAGGAGGAGGGAGAGGATAGTGCGACGCACACGACGAGACGCCCGGTGCTGAGCGATCGCTCAGCGCCGGGCGTCTCGTCTATGTGTGTGGACTCAGTCTAACTGCTGCATGACACGTGTCTAGCGGCTTGTCACGGCGTCTTGGTGGCCTGCGCGTTGACCTCGTACGAGGTGTTGGTGGCCTCGAAGAAGTTGACCAGCTGGAGGGTGTCGTTCGCGGTGGCCATCCACTTGGCGGGGTTCGACACGTTGTAGTGGGCGTCGAACCCGAGCTCCTCGAGTCGACGGTCCGCAAGGTACTTGACGTACTGGTTCACGTAGTCGGCGTTGAGGCCCAGGATCCCCTTGGGGAGGAGGTCGCGGTTGTACTGCTCCTCCATCTCGACGGCACCGAGGATCATCTGGCGGATCTCCTCCGCGAACTCCGGGTCCTGCAGGTCCTCGTTCTCCTCCAGCACCGTGAGGATGAGGTTGATGCCGAACTGGAGGTGGAGCGACTCGTCGCGGATGATCCAGTCCATGAGCGAGCCGAAGTTGCGCAGGAGGTTCCGCTGGCGGAAGGACAGCGCGACCATGAAGCCCGAGTAGAACCAGATGCCTTCGAGGATGATGTTGTACGCGACGAGGTTGCGGATGAAGTCCTTCTTGCCCTCGGTCGTCGTGATGTCGAGGGTCTCCTCCGTCATGCGGCGGATGAACCTGACCTCGAACTCCTCCTTGGCCGCCATGGACGGCACGGAGACGTGCGACTCGTATGCCGCCTCGCGGTCGATCGGGAACGTCTCGAGGACGTACTCGAACGACATGCAGTGGTTCGCCTCCTCCCACATCTGCTTCGCGAGGTAGAGGTGGCCCTCGGGCGCGTTGATGTACGGGTAGACGCCGAAGGCGAGCGCCTTGTTGACGAGCAGCTCGTTGGGGTTGAAGTACGACATCAGGTACGTGATGGCGTGCTTCTCCTCGTCGGTCATCTTCTTGAAGTCCGCGAGGTCCTCGCCGAGCTGGATCTCGTTGGGGAACCAGGTGTTGGCGACGGCCTGGTTGTACAGGTCGTACGCCCACGGGTAGGTGATCGGCTTGAGCAGGAGCCCGTCCTGCACGCCGCTGCCGAGAATGCCCATCGTTGTCACCTCTCCTGTTCTGACGCTTCGCCTACTGGCACGACTCGCACTGGAGCCGCTCCATGGGGTCGACCGGGCAGGCCACGCCGCCCACCATCTCGGTGTCGCCGTCGACGGACTCCACCACGGTGAGCACCGAGGCGCCCGCCGGGGGCGCCGCCGCCGGCGCGACACCCTCGGGGGCGGCGGCCTCCGCCGTCTCCGAGGCGGTCTCCGGGAGCGAGGCGGGCGGGACCTCGGGCTGCTGCGGCGGCGCCGCGGCGAACGCGGTGGCGGCCACCTGGGCGAGCACCTCGGCGGGCGCGGCCGTGGCACCCGTCGTCGGCGCGGTGGGCGTCGGCTCTGCAGGCGCCGTCGGCTCGACGGGCGGGGCGGCCTTGACCGCGCCGAAGCCGCGCGCGGCGGGCCGCGCCTCGGCCACGGGCTGAGGCGCGACGGCGGACTCCGGCTGGACCGGGACCTCGACCGTCGGCGCCGCCTGCACCGCCGCGGTCCGCACGATCGCCGCATCGGCCACCGCGGAATCGGCCGCCGGTGCGGCGGGGGCGGCCGCCTTCGCGGCACCGAAGCCTCGCTTCGCGGCGCCGAAGCCCTTGCGCGCGGGACCGGCCGATCCGCCGGCGGCGGGGCGTCCCGCCGCGTTCCCGGTCGCGTTGAGCTTCTCGGTCTTGTTGACGCGCACGGTCGACTGCTCGGCCGTGTGGCGCGGCTTCATGTGGAGGTAGTAGGTGGTCTTGACACCGCGCTTCCACGCGGCCGCGTACAGATCCATCATGTTCTCGACGTCGCGGTCCTCGAGGTAGATGTTCCGGCTGATCGCCTGGTCGATCCACTTCTGGGCACGCGCCGCCACCTCGATGAAGGCGTAGGGCGACAGCTGGAACGAGGTCTTGTAGACGTCCTGGAGGTGCTGCGGCACCTCGTCGATCTGCGACAGGTCGCCCTGGACCTCGAGCAGCCGGTCGCGCACCGATTCCCACAGACCGAGCTCCTGCAGGTCCTTGACGAGGTTGCGGTTGACCTCGAGGAACTTGCCCGAGCTCGTGGCGCGGGAGAAGATCTGCGAGAACTGCGGGTCGAAGCCCGGCGTGACACCGGCGACGAGGCCGATCGACGCCGTCGGCGCGACCGCCATGAGCGTCGCGTTCCGGATGCCGCCGCGGACCTTCTCCCGCAGCGCCGCCCAGTCCTGACGCGTGGTGCGGTCGACCTCGATCGGGACGCCGCGGTCGGCCTCGGTCTCTGCGATGGTGTCGAACGGCACCTTGCCCTGCGACCAGCCGGAGCCCGCGAAGTTGTTGTAGGCGCCGCGCTCGCGCGCGAGGTCCGCCGACGCGTCGATCGCGTGGAACGACACGAACTCGACGATCTCGTCGATGAGGGCGTACGACTCCTCCGACTCGTACGCGAGGCCGAGACGCTCGGTGATGTCCGTGAAGCCCATGACGCCGAGGCCGATCGCGCGGTTCTCGCGGTTCGCGAACTCCGACTCCGGCACCGAGGACAGCGTGATGTCGACGAGGTTGTCGAGCTGGCGCACCGCCAGGCGCACCGAGTCCTTCATGCGGTCCCAGTCGATCGTGCCGTCGACCAGGTGCTGCGGCAGGTTCACCGACGCGAGGTTGCACACCGCGATGTTGTCGCGGTCCTGCGGCAGGCAGATCTCCGTGCAGAGGTTCGACAGGTGGATGGTGCCCGTGTTGGTGTTGAGCGCGCGGTTGTTGATGGTGTCCTTCCACGTGAGCCACGGGTGCGACGTGGTCTGCAGCATGATGAGGATCGACTTGTACTGCTCGCGCGCCTTCATCTTCTTGAAGCTGCGCATGCGGCCCGCCTCCGCGAGGGCGACGTACTCGGCGTACCGCTGCGAGAACGCGGAGCCCACGAGCTCGACGAGGTCGGGGGTCTCGGCAGGGTCGAAGAGGTACCAGTCGGCGTCCGCCTCGACGCGCTTCATGAACTCGTCCGAGATCCACACCGCGGTGTTCGCGGTGCGGGTGCGCCGGTACGGGTCGCCCGAGTTCTGGCGCAGGTCGAGGAACTGGTGGAAGTCGAGGTGCCAGTTCTCCATGTAGAAGCACAGCGCGCCGAACTTCTTGCCGCCGCGGCTCACCGCGCGCAGCGTCGAGTCGATGGTGTGCATGAACGGGATCGGGCCGGTCGACGTGGTGTTGTTCGAACGGATCGGGGAGCCCTCGGACCGCAGCTTGGTGACGGACAGGCCGATGCCTCCGGTGCCCTTGGTCAGCCACATGACGTCGCGCACCGACTTCGCGATGTGCTCGATGTCGTCCTCCATCTGCATGACGAAGCAGTTGGACAGCTGCGGGTAGGACGTGCCCGCGTTCACGAGCGTCGATCCGGCCGGGAGGTAGTCGAGCCGCGAGATCTTGTCGTAGAACTCGAGCGCCCGCGCGGTCGGATCCGCCTCGTTGAGCGCGAGGCCCATCGCGACGCGCATCCAGAAGTACTGCGGCACCTCGAGCGCCTTGCCGTGACGGTCCGTGATCATGTAGCGGTTCCGCATCGTCACCGTGCCGATGTACCGCAACAGGTCGTCGCGGGTGTGGTCGAGCGCCGCGGCGAGGGCGTCGAGGTCGAAGAGCTCGGTGAGGCGCGTGTCGAGAAGCCCGTCCTCGACCGCGTCGCGGATGTACCCGGGGAAGCGCGCCTGGTGGAGCAGCGCGAGCTCGAGCTCGGTGTCGTAGCCGCCCAGGACCCGCTTGTAGATGACCTTGCGCAGGAGCCGCGAGGCGACGATGTCGAACTGCGGGTCGTCCTTGACGTTCTGCACGGCCACGCCGATCGCGGCCTCGTCGAGCTGCTCGGTGGTGATGCCGTCGAACAGGGTGATCGCGAGCTCGGTCGCGATCTGGGTGGTCATCGAGATCTGGTCGGGCAGCCCCTCCGCCGCGCGCTCGATCGCCTTGTTGATGCGGTCGGCGTTGTACGGCTCGCGCGTGCCGTCACGCTTGGTGACGTGGATGCCGGTGGTCACGACCGGGACCGCGCCGGTGGCCCCCGTCCGTGCTGACGCGTTGTTCTCGGTGATCGTCACGCTGCTCCCCCTAGAGATGCTCCCGAGGGTCCCGTGCGGGACCCGCTCGGACGGTGAAAACGGGCGCTCGGGTGGCGGCGGATTCCGGGAGATCCACCGGCGTCGTCAGCTCGAGGCGCACTCCCGAACCTAACCCGAACGCCACCCGTGTGCAACAAGATATGGGGGGCGATTTCACGAATCGCCACCACATCTAGTGGTTCTGTGGAGAACCTTGTGTACAGCCTGTGGACTCGTCGGCGTGTCGTGTGGACGGCAGGCCGGGGCCTGTTGAACACTCTGGGACCGCCGATGCGGGGCCACTCTCCGAGGGTCTCACCGGGGTCTGACAACGGGCCCGCGCGCCGCCCGCGCACGCAGCAGCGCCGCATCGTCCACGGGGACGATGCGGCGCTTCGGAGGACGAACGGTCTACAGGTCGACGATGCCGTACAGGCGGTCGCCCGCGTCGCCGAGGCCCGGCACGATGTAGCCGACCTCGTTGAGCTTCTCGTCGACCTGCGCGACGACCACGGAGACGTCGGCGCGGTCGCCCACCTTCTCCTGGACGTGGGCGATGCCCTCGGGCGCCGCCAGCAGGCACACGCAGGTGACGTCGGTGGCGCCGCGCTCGAGCACGTACTCGATCGCCATGACGAGCGAGCCGCCGGTCGCGAGCATCGGGTCGATGAGGAACACCTGGCGGCCCGTGAGGTCCTCGGGGAGGCGGTTCGCGTAGGTGATCGCCTCGAGGGTCTCCTCGTCGCGCTTGAGGCCCAGGAAGCCCACCTCGGCGCTCGGCAGCAGGCGCGTCATGCCGTCGAGCATGCCCAGGCCCGCGCGCAGGATCGGCACGATGATGGGCGCGGGGTCCGCGATCTTGGTGCCGGTCGTGGTGGTCAGCGGGGTCTCGACCTCGCACTCGACCACGCGCACGTCGCGGGTCGCCTCGTACGCGAGCAGCGTCACCAGCTCGTCCACCAGGAGGCGGAACGTCGGCGACGGGGTCTTCTTGTCCCGCAGGACGGTGACCTTGTGACGGATGAGCGGGTGATCGGCGACGTGCAGATGCATGGTCCGAGGGTATCGCGCGAAGCGGCCGATGGCCCGGGACGATGCGCCGGTAGCCTGACCTCGTGAGAGGCCGGTGGGACGACGCGATGGGCGAGGCGCTCGTCCAGGCGCGCGCGGCGCGCGAGGCGGGCGACGTCCCGGTCGGCGCGGTGGTGCTCTCGCCCGACGGCGACATCATCGGCACCGGGCACAACCGGCGCGAGGCCGTCCACGACCCCTCCGCCCACGCCGAGGTCGAGGCGATCCGGGCCGCCGCATCGTCCCTGGGCACCTGGCGCCTCGACGGCTGCACCATGGTCGTGACGCTGGAGCCGTGCCTCATGTGCGCCGGCGCGATCCTGCAGTCCCGCATCCCGCGGCTCGTGCTCGGCGCGTGGGACGAGAAGGCCGGCGCGACCGGCTCGCAGTGGGACGTGGTGCGGGACGCGCGCATCGGCGCCAAGGTCGAGGTCGTCTCCGGGGTGCGCGCCGCGGAGTGCGCCGAGCTGCTCACCGAGTTCTTCGAGGCCCGACGCTAGATGGCCGAGGATCCCCGTCGTCGCGACGTGTGGCGCCACGGGATGCGCCGCGCGGTCGTGAGCCTCGGCACTCTCGTGCCCGCGAAGGAGCCGCGGTGGCCCATCGCCCTCCAGGCGTCGATCGTGCTCACCGTGCCGATCCTCGTGGGCATCGCCTTCGACCGCATCGACCTGGGCCTGATCGCCGCGACCGGCGCGTTCACGGTGCCGTACTTCGCTGCGCTGCCCCGGCTCGAGCGCCTGCGGCTGCGCCCGATCGCGGGGCTCGTCCTCGTGCTCACCAGCATCCTCGGCGCGCTGCTCGCGCCGTACGCGTGGTGGTCCGCGCTGGGGCTGGTGGTGGTCACGATCCTCATCGGCATCGCGGTGCACGGCTACCGCCTGGGACCGCCGGGCCCGCTGTTCCCGATCCTGGTCTACGGCATGTCCGGTCACGCGGTGAACGGCGGGGTGCCGCCGCTCGTGCTGGTCGGCGCCGTCGCGGCGGGCTGCGCGTGGGCCGTCGTCGCGAGCATCGCACCCCTGGTCAGGCGCGTGCACTGGCAGGTGACGCCGCGGCCGCTGCGCGTGCTGCTCGCGCCGCCGGAGTGGGACCGAGGCGCGCGCGAGCTGGTGTGGCGCACCGTCATCGTCGCGGTGCTGGGGACCGCGCTGTCGATGCTGTACGTCGACCCCGAGCGCGCGTACTGGACCGTGGCCGCGGGCGTGGTCGTGATCGGGGTGGTGCCAGGGCGCGGCCTCGCGCTCACGCGCGGGCTGCATCGCGCTGTCGGGACCGTGCTCGGCGTCGGGGTGTACCTCGCGATCGCGTACTCCGGCATGCCGCCCCTCGCGCTCGCCTTCACGCTCGGGGCGCTCCAGTACGTCACGGAGCTCGCCATCACGCGCCACTACGCGATCGCGGTCACGGCGGTCACGCCGATGGCGCTCGTGATCGTGACCGCGAGCGCCGGACAGCTGGGCGACCTGGCCGTCACGGGCGAGCGCATCCTCGATACGGCACTAGGTGCAGGCCTTGCGGTCGCAACCGCCCTGCTACATCCCCCCGCACCCCCGGATCCGGCCGGGAGGCATGCCCCTCCGCATCGGCCCGATTAGGTTTTTTCGTTCACACTCCGGTAATCTCTTCCGCGGTGACGTGTCCGAGCGGCCGAAGGTGCAGCACTCGAAATGCTGTGTACGGTAACCCCGTACCGTGGGTTCAAATCCCACCGTCACCGCCATACGAGGTTTCGGATCCTCGACGACGAAGGCCCTCCCTGCGGGAGGGCCTTCGTCGTATCCCAGGGCCGTGGGTCCGAGGCTGCGGTCGCTGCCCCACCGGGCGTCAGCGGGAGCCTGGCTCCGCTGCGACCTCCTCGAGAAACGCCTTCACCCCTCGGTCGCGAATCGAGGCGATGCCCCTGGCGAGCGCGGTGCGGAACTCCACGTAGCCGATCACCGGCTCGAAGATCTCCACCTCGTCGGCGAATCGCGCCGGGTCCTCGGAGGCCGCCGAGGCCGCAGCACGGAGGGTCGACGACACCTGCGGCTGCGCGTCGCCGACGGCGTTCGCGCACGCATGGGCCCAGCACGCGAGCACAGCCGTCGAGGCGTTCACCGACCGGCCTGCGCGCAGGTTGTCGAGGATGACCGGAACGAGGAACGCGGCCAGGCGGTTGGCCGAGTCGGTCGCCAGACGCCCGAGCGTGTCGGCGATCGCGGGGTTCCGGAACCTCTCGAGAAGCGACTCCGAGTATCCGCGCACATCCGTGCCGGGCACCGGCGGCAACGTCGGGCGCGCCTCGGCCATGTATCGCCGGAGGAACGCCTCCACGAGGGGATCTCCTGCCGCCGCCGCCACGCTGGAGTGGCCGAGGAGGATCCCGGAGTAGGCCATCGCCTGGTGGCTCGCGTTGAGCAGGCGGAGCTTCATCAGCTCGAACGGCGCCACGTCCGCCACCATCTGGACACCAGCCTCCTCGAGCGGAGGGCGCCCGAGGGTGAAGCGGTCCTCGAGTACCCACTGCGCGAACGGCTCCGCGGGAACCGGCCAGTCGTCGTCCAGCCCGAACCGCGTCCGTACGAGCTCGCGGTCCTCTTCCGTCGTCACCGGGGTGATCCGATCCACCATCGAGCTGGGGAACGCGACTGCACGATCTACCCAGTCCGCGAACTCCTGTCCGAGGCGACCAGCCGCATCGACGACCGCACGTCGCGCGGCGTCGCCGTTGTGCGGGAGGTTGTCGCATGACATCACGGTGAACGGCTGCACGCCTGCCGTGCGGCGTGCCGCCAGACCCTCCGCAATGAGGTCGAAGACGTCGACAGAGTCCTCGGAAGGTGCACCGTTGCGGCGATACCCACCCTCCGTGATGGTGAGCGAGACGATGCGCACGCCAGGGTCGGAGAGCCGCGCCAGCACCGCGTCGCGATCGTCGTTGGCCATCAGGTGATCGACGATCGAGCCGATGATCGTCGGGGCAGGCTCGCCGACACCGGACTTGAGGATCAAGGTGTACAGATACGACTGATCCTCGAGGACCTGGTGCATCCGCCTGTCCGCCGGGCGGGTCCCGACGCCGCAGATGCCCCAGTCCTGCCCCGTGCCGGCAGCCATCAGCCTGTCCAGGTACATCGCCTGGTGGGCACGATGGAAGTTCCCGAGGCCGAAGTGCACGATGCCGACGCGGACGGCCTCGCGATCGTATTCCGGGTGAGGGACGTGTGTCGCCTCCGTCAGGGCCGTCATGTTCCCGCCTCCTCAGCGATCGATGATTCGTGGAGCTCTCCGAACCACACCGTGGTCTCTCCAGGGATGGTCGAGTCCGAACTGGCATCCGAGCTCGTCAGCAGCACGCGTCCGCGTGCACCCGATCGCAAGGGATCGCTCGAGAAGTTCGTCACGCTCGTCAGGCCGCCGTCGCGCTCGATCACGACGAGGGCGCCGTCCCGGCTCACGCTCGGGCGCGTGGACAAGCCACCTCCCGTTCTCAGCCGTCGCCGCAACGCGATGGCGGACCGGTAGAGGCGGAGCATCGAGCTCGGATCGCTCGCCTCGACATCCGCCGCATGCGACGCGAACCAGCGCGGCTGAGGCAGGTGGCTCCCATTCGCACCGAAGCCGAAGGACTCCCCGGCCACTGTCCACGGAAGCGGCACGCGGCACCCGTCGCGCCCCTTCTGCCGCCCTTCGCTACGGCGCCAGATCGGATCTTGGAGATCCTGGATGCCGATCTCGCTCACCTCGTGCAGACCGAGCTCCTCCCCTTGGTAGAGATACGCCGAGCCGGGGAGAGCGAGCATCAGCATCGCGGCAGCACGCGCCCGCCTCTCGCCCTGGAGCGCCTGCGCGGGGCCGAGCGGCCGGCCCTCGAGAAGCCAGGCGTCGAGGTCCGCATCGTCGGGGAGGCCATAGCGGGTCGCGTGCCGTACCACGTCGTGATTGGACAGCACCCACGTCGAGGAGCTCTGCGCCTCGTCCGCGAATCGAAGGTTCCGGTCGATGATCTCCGCGAAGGCGGCCGCATCCCACGGCGCACGCAGGAGGTCGAAGTTGAACGCCTGCCCGAGGCTCTCGGGAGACGCGTAGCGCACCCGGCGTGACGCGGGGACCCACGCCTCCGCCACCGCCATGCGGGGCGGGTCGTATCGGTCGAAGAGCTCCCGCCACTCGCGATAGATCTGATGGAGCTCGTCGCGATCGTAGAGCGGGTCGGATCCATCCTCCGGAAGCAGCGAATCGATGGTGGGCTGACTGCGCAGCGGATGCGCAAGGTCCTTGACCAACGTGTGCGCCACGTCGATGCGGAAGCCATCGACACCACGGTCGGACCAGAAGCCGAGGATCGCGAGGAACTCCTTCCTCACATCCGGATGCGACCAGTTGAAGTCCGGCTGCTCCTCGGCGAAGAGGTGGAGGTAGAACTGACCATCGGGGGTCCGCTCCCAGGCCGACCCGCCGAAGTGGGACTGCCAGTCGGATGGCGGCTCAGACCCGTCAGCCCCCGCTCCCTCCATGAACACGTAACGTTCGCGCTCCTCCGACCCGCGAGGTGACGCCAGAGCAGCGCGGAACCATGGATGCTCGGACGAGGAATGGTTCGGGACGATGTCGATGATGAGCCTGATGCCGGCGTCGTGCAGCGCTTCGATCAGGTCATCGAGGTCCGCGAGAGTGCCGAGCCTTGAGTCGACGTCACGGTAGTCCGCGACGTCGTAGCCGCCGTCCGCCAGCGGCGACGGATAGAAGGGACTGAGCCACACGGCGTCGATGCCGAGCTCGCGCAGGTACGCGACGCGCGAGATGACCCCACGGATGTCGCCCAGACCGTCGGCATCGGAGTCCGCGAAGCTCCGTGGATAGACCTGGTAGACGACCGCGTCCCGCCACCAGTCAGGGTCTGTCGGAAGATCGGAGGCGATCGCCTGCACGTGCTCGGTTGTCACTTGACCGCCCCCATGTTGACGCCGCGCATCAAGGTGCGCTGGAAGAGGATGAAGAAGACGAGCGCTGGCAGGATGCCCACCACCGCTGCTGCCGCCGTGGTCACCGGGTCGCTCGTGTACTGGCCGAACAGCGAGCCCAACGCGACCGACACGGTCTGGTTGCTTCCGGATGGAAGAAGCACGAGCGGGATGAAGAACTCGTTCCATGTCCACACGAAGAAGAAGGCGCCCAGCACCATGAGCGTCGGCCGCACGAGCGGCGTCACGATCTGCGTCAGGATGCGGAAGCGGCCAGCGCCGTCGACCCGCGCGGCCTCGAGCACCTCCTCCGGAACGCTGGAGAGCACCGACGACAGAAGGTAGGTGCCGAACGCCGCCTGCAGCACGCCGATGATGATCACGACGGCGAGCTGTGAGTCGTACAGACCCACGTTCTTGGACATGAAGTACAGAGGGTAGACGAGCGCCTCCTGCGGGAGGGTGAACGCGACCATGAACATCGCGAGGATCCAGAACCGTCCCCGCACCCGCCCGACCCCGAGCCCGTACGCCGTGAGGAGGCTGAGCACGATGCCGAGGGCCGCGACACCGACGCTGATGAGCACGCTGTTGAGCAGCTTGTTCGTGAAGTCGACGCTGACCCAGAAGTCTGCGAGCCCCGAGAGGTCGAAACCCTCGGGAAGCGCGAGCGGGCCATTTCTGGCGTACTCCTCGGACGTCTTCACCGAGTTGATCACGGCCAGCATGATCGGTGAGAGCATCGCCAGGGACAGCACTGCGAAGCCCCCGAGGATCACCCAGGACATCGGCGTTCGACGGTTGATCGCCGACCGCTGTCGACGGACGTGCCGGCGATGCGGCTTCTTCGCCGCGGCGGTTGTTGTGGCTGTCGTCATCACGATCGTGTTCCCTCCTGGTGGCGGTGCTGGATGGCAAGCAGCACGACCGCGAGCACGGTCAGCAGCACGGCGAGCACGGTCGAGATCGCGGCCCCGTAGCCGACCTTCAGGGTGCTGAAAAAGTTGTAGAAGGCGAAGTAGGACGGAACCATCGTGGCGTTGGCGGGCCCGCCCGCGGTGAGCACGTAGATGGGCGCGAAGACCTTCAGCGCTGCCACCGTGGTCGTCAACAGGATGACGATGATCTCCGGGGCGAGCGACGACACCGTGATGACGCGGAATCGCTGCAGCCAGGACGCGCCGTCCAGGCTGGCCGCCTCATGCAGGGCTGGATCGATGCGCGACATGCCCGCCACGAAGATCACGACCGTGTAGCCGAGCTGCAGCCACAACAGGATCACCATCACTGTGGGAAGCGCCAGGCTCGGATCGCCCAGCCAGTTGCTCGCCGCACCGTCCAGCCCGACCGCACGGAGGGCCTCGTTGACGGCACCCGTCTGGGGCTGAAGAAGGAAGTCCCAGAGCACGCCTGCGACAGCGATCGGGATGATCTGCGGAAGGTAGATGACGGTCCTGAAGAGGCTCGATGTCGCGCCGCCGAAGCGCGGCGCGAGAAAGTCGAAGAGCAGCGCGGCGAGGAAGAGCCCGGCGAATGTCGGGATGATTGCCATCGCGACGATGGTGGCGGCGCTGTTGCCGAAGGCCCGCCAGAACGTCGCGTCTCCCATCAGCGCGGAGTAGTTGTCCAAGCCGACGAACTCGGGGGTCCCCACACCGGACCACTGGGTGAAGCTCAGCCCGAGGTTGGCGAGGGCTGGAACGATCACCACGAGGATCAGCCCGAGCAGTCCTGGAATGAGGTAGCGGTAGTAGCGAGCGGCTTCTCCGCGCTTGAGCCGTCCGTCGGTTCGCCGTGTGGCGAGGGTGCGCGTCGTCGGTGTCATGATCGTCCCTTCGGGAGGGGCGGGCGCCCCGTCGGCGCCCGCCCCAGGTCCCATCACAGGCCGGCGTCGGCCTTGCCGGTCTCGTACGCCTCGCCGATGGTGTCCAGGAACTCGTCGGGCGTCACGCTGCCCAGAACGAGCTGCTGCGAGGCGGCGAGGAAGACCTCGTAGTAGCCCGCCACAGGCCAGTCGGGGTACAGACCGAGCGCGTCGTCGGCGAGGATCGCGTCGAAGTCGTCCACCGCCATCTGACCCACCGGATCGGTGACGCTGGCGCGGTCCGCGGCCACAGGGATGCCGCCGAGGTTCGCGATGGTCGTCTGAACGTCGGCCGACAGCGCGTAGTCGATGAAGTCGTAGGCGAGTTCCTTGCTCTCCGACTGCGCGGGCACGACCCAGATGTGTCCGCCCGACCCGAGGCTCAGACCGCTTCCGGGGAACCTGAAGGTGCCCCACTCGAAGTCCGTGATGTCGGTGGCGAACTCGCCGTGGAACCACGAGCCGCTGACGAAGAACGGAGTGGTGCCGCTCTTGAATCCCGTCGCAGCGCCGACCGAGTCGATGCCCGTGGCCTCGGCGCCGATGTATCCGGCCTCGGTCCACTCGGCGATCTTCTCGGCCGCGAAGGTCCAGGCAGCGTCATGGAAGTCGACGGGACCGTCGAAGAACTGGAAGTCGCGCACCCACTGCTGGTCGGCCTGGCTGAGCGCGAGGGCGTACACCAGGTGGACCAGCGGGTAGTCGGAGGCGCCCAGGGCGATCGGGGTCACGCCGTCGGCTGTGAAGTCGGCCATGATCGCCTCGAACTCGGCCACGGTCGCGGGCGGCTCGAACGCGCGCTCCGCGAGCGCGTCCACGTTGTAGAAGACCGAGACGTACTCGCCGTAGCCAGGCACGCCGTACAGGTCACCGGTCCCCATGAGCCCCTGCTCATCGTACCGGCCCACCGTCTGCAGGCTCTCCGGCAGGATCTCGGTCCACCCTCGTTCGATGGCAACGTCGTCGAGGTTCGTGAGCAGGCCCGCCTTGACCACCGTTCCGGCGGACGCGTTGCCCTTCGGGTACTCGAGGATGTCGGGCGCCTCGGACGAGTTCAGGATCATCTGGCCCGTCTGGCGCAGCTGATCCCAGGACTTCGTCTCGAAGGTCACCTCCACGTCAGGATTGGCGGCCTTGAACTCGTCCAAGGCCATCTGCCATCCCTGTCCGATGGCCGAGTCCGGCGACTGGATCCACCAGATCGTCAGCGTGTCCGGCGACTCGCCGCCGCCCGCCTCGCCTGCGTCGGAGCTGCAGCCTGCGAGGCCGAGGGCGAGCGCCCCCGCCATCGTCGCCGCCGCTCCGCTGATGATTCGTCGTGTCGTGCTCATACGCGAAACCTCCTTGTTTCCGTGCGATCGTTCGCCGCCGCCACGTCATCGTCGACGCGCGTCGATGCACAATAACACCGATGTCGACGCGCGTCGATAGATCGACGTGAATCACACTATGGACGGCGAGTCGTCGGAGTCGCCCGGCAGGTGGTCAGCGGTGGCCGGAGGGGGCTCGGGAGACGCTCTCCCGCTCGGTGGTCGCCGACCCCACCAGCTCGGCGATGGGATCGCTCGATGCACCCTCGATCCTGTCGATGAGGGCGCCTACGGCGCGCGCGCTGATCTCCTGGGGTGGCGCCGAGACGTCCGACAGCTCGGGCACGGCCATCTCCATCGCGACGCGACCCTGGTTGAGAGCGAGAACCGACAGGTCCCGCGGTACGTCCAGACCGGCCGCCGCGACGGACTCGAGCAGGCCGATCGTCGCCGGCTCGTTGACCTCGAGCACGCAGGTGGCATCAGGAGAGACACGTCTCATGTCGAGGAAGGCCTGCCGCCCACCTCGGATGGACAGCGGCGCATGGACCGTGTGGAGCCGGGCTCCCGCACGCCCGGACGCACGCTCGAGCGCCTGCCGCATCCGTGACACCGGCCCGTATCCGCTGCGGTCGATCTGCTCGGTCTGGCTGAGGAGGACCAGGTCGCGATGGCCGTGCTCCCCCACGTAGGCGACAGCGCGTTCCGCGAGGTCGTCGAAGTCGGCATCGACATGGTTCGCCTCGGGACGTGCATCGTCGCGCCCCACCATGACGTACGGCGTCCCGAGCCTGTCGAGCACCGGGAGTCGCGGGTCGTCGGTGACCACCTCCATGAGCACGACGCCATCGACGAGGCCCTGCGACAGCACGAATCTCCACTCATCGGTCTCACCGATGGGATTGGACCAGAGCAGGAGGTGGAAGCCACGACGACGGGCGGCATCGGACACCGCGGCGATGTACTCCGACTCCGTGGTGCTGATGGGTCGATCACCCAGGGGCCAGTGCAGGCCGATCATGCCGCGCCATGCTCCCGCGAGGCCGCGCGCCAGGGCGTTGGGCGTGTAGCCGAGCTCGGCGATCGCGGCCCGCACCCGGTCGCGCGTCGCCTCAGAGATCGGGCGCTCACCGCTGAGCACGTAGGACACAGTGCTTGCCGAGACTCCCGCCCGGCGGGCCACATCGGCCCGTGTTACGGCCACGCCGCCACTCCGCTCTCTGGTGCCAGATCCCTCGACGAGCCTCCCGTGGCAGACGGACGACACATCCGTGGTCGCCTCACGTCGGACTGCGCGATCTCTCGCCGCCCGCTACCTCGAGCTCGCGGGTCGATTCTAGGCGAATCGCGCGACCGCCCGGGCGAACCGCGGGTGCTCCCGAGGTGCTCCTTCGACAGGACCACGGCGTCAGTAGCCATCCGTACCGGAGCGAACCTTCGCGCAGCGCAGCGCATGCTGGGCGATCGGTCCGCCGCCATGACCCTCGACCGATACGCTGATCTCTTCGAGGACGACCTCGACTCAGTCGCGGAAGCCATCAGCATGGCCCACGCGCGCAGCAACGAAACAGCAACAGAATCAGCATGAGAGCGCCTCGGTAGACCTACGCACACCGCAGCAAATCCACCATTTTGCAGCCCGTTCGCAAGGTCGGGGGCTTTCTCTGCAGGCGGCGATATGGGTTCAAATCCCACCGTCACCGCCGTTGAGGAAGCCCTCCCCGAGTTGCTCGGGGAGGGCTTCTCTCGTTCCCGGGGACGATGCGCGGGGGCGTCCTCAGTCCGCGGGGTCCGACGTGTCGCCCGCGCCGAAGTACGGGTCCATGCCTGGCGCCGGCTGCCACTCCCCGTCCGCCTCCTCGTCGGGCGGCGGCTCGACCACGATGCCCACGTCGGCCCACGCCTGCGCCACCGCGTCCCGGACCTCGACGTCGTAGAGCTCTCGCGCATGGTGGACCGTCAGCGTCGCGAAGTCGAGGAAGCTCGCGGTCGAGGTCAGCGCGGGGTCCGTGAGGGTCGCGTACCAGACGCGCCCCGCCCGCTCCCAGGAGCTGCCGCCGAGCGCGATGCACGCGAGGTAGAAGGCCCTGTTGGGGATGCCCGAGTTGATGTGCACGCCGCCGTTGTCCTGGGTGGTGTCGACGTAGTCGTCCATGTGGGCCGGTTGGGGGTCCTTGCCCAGCCTCGCGTCGTCGAAGGCCGTTCCCGGGTCCTTCATCGAGCGCAGGGCGACGCCGTGGATGCCGGGGGCGAGCAGCCCCTCGCCGATGAGCCAGTCGGCCTCCGCCGCGGTCTGGCCCCGCGAGCGCTGCTTGACCATCGACCCGAAGCAGTCCGACAGGGACTCGTTGAGCGCGCCCGGCTGGTCCCGGTACTCGAGGTTGGCTGTCGCGGCGGTGACGCCGTGCGCGAGCTCGTGGCCCTCGACGTCGACGGCGATGGTGAAACGGTTGAAGATCACCCCGTCGCCGTCACCGAAGACCATCTGCTCGCCGTCCCAGAACGCGTTGTTGTACCGGACGCCGTAGTGGACCGTGGCGACGAGGTCCATCCCGCCGTCGTCGATCGAGTTCCTCGCGAAGACGTCCCAGAAGAGGTCGAAGGTCGCGCCGAGGCCGTCGTGGGCCTCGTCGACGGCCTCGTCGCCGACGACCGGGTCGCCCTCCCCGCGCACGAGCCGTCCCGGCAGGCCGTAGCCGTTGTCGGCGGTGTACGTCCGACGGTTCTTGTGCGGCACCGCCGGGACCGGCTCGGCGACGAGCGTCGGCGGGGGCATGGCGAGACGATGCTCGCGCATCCCGTGGTCGACGGCGAGGGTCGCCACGGCCGCGTCGCGCTCCTCCTCGCTGCCGCCGTGGGAGATCGCCTCGAGCATGAAGTCGGGGACGATCGTGCACACATGCCGGACCCGCGGTTCGCCGGTCATCGGAACCTCCTTCGTCACAGGGCGGCGGGGCGCACGGCGGTCATGCGCCGCGCGGACCCGCCCTCACGATCTCGACGAGGCGCGCCAGGCTCGGATCCGCGATGGGGTCCGTCAGCTCGACGGCGTGCACACGATCGTCGTCGCGGAACGTCAGCGCGTACGTGAAGCGATCCGCCCCACCGGGCCTGCTCTCGCCCACCTGAGGCGGCAGCGCGAAGGCGTCCACGCCTCCGACGATCGCCTCGACCTCGCGCGCGAGCGCCGGTTCGAGCGTGCCGGTGTCGAGCCGATGGGACTCGGCCAGCCCGGGCGCAGCGACGAAGCCGCCGCTCACCTCGAGAGCGATGATCATGGCCCTCTCCGTCTCGTGACCACGACGCTCACCCCTCGTCGGGCCTTTCGCCGGTTGCCTCGCGGGCGTCTCGCGGGCCGCGACGGGCCCGCCAGCGGGAGGGGACGATGCGCCCCCGGGACGGCTTCGACTCTACGTCGGGCCCTACCGACCGGCAACGGCGCGCAGGTCCCGGCGGAGGCCGCGACGCTCCCCACGCTCCCGCGCCGGGCGCCACCCGCCGGCGCATCCGCGCCGGTACGCTCCGAAGCATCGACGATGCGGACGGGAGCGCGCATGACGGACAGGACGCCACGGCTGCCCTTGCGCGAGCGCGCGCAGACCACGCTCGAGCTCACCGCCACCGGTCTCGGCGCGCTCGCCTTCGGCGTGGTCGCCACGATCGCCCTGCCGGTGTTCGGCTTCGACGAGGCTCCGATCGCCGGGCCGGGGTCCTTGGGGCAGTACGCCGCCATCGCGTCGGCCGTCGCGGCGATGCTCGCGTTCGCGGCGGGCCGCTACGTCGTGCACGCGCAGGGACGCCACAGGATCGCGGGCACCCTCGACGTGATCGACATCGCGGCGCTCGCGTTCGCGCACGGGATCATCGCGCTCCTCAGCTGGACCCTCACCGCGGTGATCCTCTCCGACGCGTTCATCGGGGCCACCGTCTTCTGGCTGCCGATCGTCGCGCTCTCCGGCGCGACCGCGGCCGTGTCCGCGTACGTGGCGTTCCTCTCGGCGGCGCACATGGACGCGCAGCTCCTCGCGATCGTGCTCGCGGTGTTCCTGGTCCTGGGCGTGCTCGCGAGCATGCTCACGACGAGCGACCCGGACTGGTGGAAGATCCACCTCAGCACGCTCGGCATCTCGCACGACGTCTCGGCGCTCGCCTTCAACCTCACTCTCATCGTCGCCGGATTCCTGGTGACGATCCTCGCGCGCGCCGCGACGCGCGACATCCCGACGGCCTCGGAGCAGGGCGTGGGCCGCGTGCGGCTGTCGCTCATCGTCGTCGGCGTCTTCCTCGGGCTCGTCGGGGTCTTCCACGTCGACACGCACTTCTGGATCCACACGTTCGTCGCGAGCGGGATGGCGGTCGCCTTCGCGACGCTCACGTTCCGGCTCAAGATGTGGGTGCCGGGGATCTCGCGCGCCTTCCTGCCCGTCGGATGGGGCTTCGTCGCGGTGATCGTCGTGACCGCCGTGTTCTTCGCGGTCGGCTACTGGTCGCTCACCGCGGTCGAGCTCGTGGCCGGGGTGCTCGTCTTCACCTGGATCATCCTGTTCCTGCGGCAGGTGGGCGCGCTCGACGCGGACACGGTCCGCTAGCGGCGGCTCCGCACGCTCACCGGTACCGGAAGAGGCCCGTCGGGACCGCTCCGCACGATGAGCGGTATCGCGGGCGCGGGGCGGGAAGCACTCGGGGAGGATGGGCTCGTAGGCTGGGCGCATGGCATCCGACCGCATCCGCCGCATGACCTTCGCGACCATCTACCCGCTCTACGTCCAGAAGGTGGAGCGCAAGGAGCGCAGCACGGAGGACCTCGACACCGTCCTCACGTGGCTCACCGGCTACGACAAGGACAGCATCCGGGAGGCGGTCGCCGACGAGCGCACGCTCGAGGAGTTCTTCGCGCAGGCCCCCGCGATGAACCCGCACACGGACCTCATCACGGGCGTCATCTGCGGCGTCCGCGTCGAGGAGATCGAGGACCCGCTCATGCAGCAGATCCGCTGGATGGACAAGCTGGTCGACGAGGTCGCGCGCGGCAAGCGGATGACCTCGATCCTGCGCGCGCCCGTCGCGTAGCGCGGAACGAGCACGCCCACGGCTCTCGTGATGGCACCCGTCGCACCGCCCGCGTGACCAGCGCTCCGACGATTCGCTCTATCCGGGGAGAAAACCGCGGGTTACCTTGAGCGATATCGACACTCACCCGGGGGTAGTAGGGCGTGCGGACGAGCTCGGGGCCCTCCACACGCTGATCGCGAGCGCCCGCAACGGGCACGGGGGAGCGCTGCTCGTGCACGGCGACCCCGGGATGGGGAAGACGACGCTGTTGGGTGGAGCGGTCGCCGGCGCCGCCGCGCTGCGTGTGGTCGCCGTCCCCGGTTTCGCCATCGAGTCGTCGCTCGCGTATGCGGCTCTCCAGCGGCTGATCGCCCCCTTCGCGCACCTCGTGGACGGCCTGCCCGGGCCCCAGCGCGACGCGCTGCTCACCGCCGTCGGCGCCACCAGCGGTCCGCCACCCGAGCGCGCGCTCGTGGGCCTCGGGACGTTGTCGCTGCTGGCCCGCGCCGGCGACGAGGCGCCGCTGCTGTGCCTCGCCGACGACGCCCACCACCTCGACCGCGAGTCGCTCGAAGCACTCGGCTTCGTCGCCCGCCGGCTGTCCGCGGAGGCCGTCGCGATCGTGTTCGCGTCGCGCGACGACGACGCCACGGTGCGCGCGCTCGCCGGCGTCCCACGCCTCGACCTCGCGGGGCTGGATCCCGACGCCGCCGCGGAGCTGCTGACGCGGTCCGTCGGCGGCGGGCTCGAGCCGAGCATCGTCGCCGAGGTGGTGGCGCGCACAGGCGGCAACCCCTTGGCGCTGACCGACCTCGGCGCACGGTGGACCGCCGACGAGCTCACCGCCGCCGCCCGCGAGGAGGCGCCGATCCCGGTCGGCCCGCGGCTCGAGGCGCACTACACGGCGGCCGCGGCGGCCCTGCCGCCGGAGACCCGCCGATGGCTGGTGCTCGCGGCCGCGGAGTCGACCGGGGACGCCGCGGTGATCCACGCGGCCGCGGCGGGGCTCGGCATTCCCGCGGGGGCGTCCGCACCGGCCGAGGAGGCCGGGCTCGTCGAGGTCCGCGACGGGGTGCGGTTCAGGCATCCGCTCGTGCGCTCCGCCGTGTACGCGCGCGCCACCGACCTCGACCGTCGAGGCGCCCATGCCGCCCTTCAGGGCGAGGCGACGAGACGCGGCCTCGCCGAGGTCGCGGCCTGGCACGCCGCGGCCGCATGCAGCGGCCCGGACGACGATGTCGCAGCCCTGCTCGAGGCGGCCGCCGACTCCACCGGCGCACGCGGAGGGCGCGCATCCCGCGCGCGCCTGCTCGCGCGGGCCGCCGACCTGTCGAACCGCGCCGACGACCGCGCCCGGCGGCTCGTCGCGGCGGCGGAGGCGGCGATCGGCGCGGGTGCGGGCGTGCTCGCCCGACAGCTGCTGTCCACGGTCGACGAGTCCGCGCTCGACGCGGCGCGACGAGGCGCGATGCGCACCGTCGACGCCCTCTGCACGGTCTACCTCTCCGACGCCTCTCGCCTTCCCACCGTGGTCGACACGCTCGTCCATGCCGCCGACGACTTCCGCGAAGCGGACCCTATCCGGGAGCAGGTGACGCTGCTCCACGCCTTGGCCTTCGCCCTGAGCACCGAGGATCGAGCCGAGGGCTGGCCCCTCGAACGCCTGGGCGCTCGACTGCGGGCGGCAGCCGACGTCGCACCGGGGCGCCAGGCCCTGGCCCTGCGCGCGGCCGGTGCGTTCGCCCTCGACGACTACGCGTCCGCCGTGCCGCACCTGCGTGCGGCACGCGAGATGTTCGACGAGGAGGCGGACGCGGAGCTGCTCGGTCTCGCCACCTTCGCCGCGCTCGTCACGGTCGGCCTGTGCGAATTCGAGGACGCCTCGAAGGTGTGGACGCGACTGGCCGACGAGGCGAGCGCCCGCGGAGCCCTGCGCGAGCTCGACTCGATCCTCTGGGTGCTGAGCTCGCTCGAGGTCGGGCGCAATAACCCGCGCGCCGCGCGCGCCTACCTCGACCGCTGCACCGAGCTGCGCAGGGCGCTCGGCCATGAGGACGCGCAGGCCGTCAACGCGGCGCTGCTGATCTGGGAGGGGCTGCCCCCCGGCGCGGGCGACCACCTCGTGGCGACGATGCGGGCCTCCGGGTACGGCGGAGTCGCACGGATGGCGCTCGGGACCCAGGCGATCGTGGAGATCGGCGCGGGCGAGTACGCGTCCGCGCACGCGCGGCTGGCGTGGCTCGCCTCGCATCCCTACCTGCAGGCCAGCCTCCATCATCTGCCCGAGCTGGTCGAGGCATCGGTCCGATGCGGCCGACACGACGACGCGAGGGCGGCCGCCGCCCGCATCGACGACCTGGCACGGGCGACCGGCAGCCGGTGGGCTCGCGGGATGGCCGCTCGCGCCGCCGCGCTCCTCGCCGACGGCGGCGAGGCCGAGCACCGCTATCTCGAGTCGATCGAGCTGCTCGACATCCCTGGACACGCGGGCGATCACGCACGCGGCCGCCTGCTCTACGGAGAGTGGCTGCGCCGCATGCGGCGACGGGCCGACGCTCGCGCCCAGCTGCGGCTCGCGCTCGAGGTCCTCGATGCGCAAGGTGCGACGCCCTTCGCGGAACGCGCACGCCGCGAACTCGTCGCCGCCGGCGCAGCGGACGCGCCGGCGCACCCAGGCGACGCGCACGGGCCCGAGCTCTCGCCGCAGGAGGCGGAGGTCGCGCGGATGGCTGCCCGGGGTGCGACCAACGCCGAGATCGGCGCGGCGCTGTTCATCAGCCCGAACACGGTCGACTACCACCTCCGCAAGGTCTTCCGGAAGCTCGGCGTGACCTCCCGCCGCCAGCTCGCGGACCGGCTGCCCGGCACGTAGCCGTCTCCGCCGCCCTGCTCGAAGCACTACGTGCGGCGCGTGGTGCGCATGGCGCCTGCCGCGACGCACGCTGGCATCAGGCATGCACCGAGGAGGCCGAGATGCCCAACGTGACCACCGACGACGGCACGCAGATCTTCTACAAGGACTGGGGCGGCGCCGGCTCGCCGGTCCTCCTCAGCCACGGATGGCCGCTCAACGCGGACGCGTGGGAGGCGACGGCGCTGTTCCTCGCGATGCGCGGGCATCGCGCCATCGCTCACGACCGGCGCGGCCACGGGCGCTCGAGCCAGACCTGGGACGGAAACGAGATGGATACGTACGCCGACGACCTCGCCTGCCTGATCGAGCACCTCGACCTCACCGACCTCACGCTCGTCGGCCACTCGACCGGCGGGGGCGAGGTGGTGCGCTACCTCGCGCGGCACGGCACGGCGCGGGTGGCGCGCGCGATCCTCGTCTCGGCCGTGCCGCCGCTCATGCTCCGCACCGAGGACAACCCGGGCGGGCTCCCGCTCGAGGTCTTCGACGCCATCCGAGCCGGCGAGGCCGGCGGCCGTTCGCAGCTCTACCGCGAGCTCGCCGACGGACCCTTCTTCGGGCACAACCGCAACGGGGACATCCCCCAGGGCACCCGGGACGCGTTCTGGCGGCAGGGGCTCTCATCCGGCACGCGCAACGCCTACGAATGCATCGCCGCGTTCTCCGCCACCGACTTCCGCGCCGACCTCGCCGGCATCGACGTGCCGGTGCTGGTGATCCACGGCGACGACGACCAGATCGTGCCCTTCGACATCAGCGGGCGCCTCACGGCGCAACTGGTGCCCGACGCCACCCTCCTGGTCTACGAGGGCCGCAGCCACGGGCTCCCCGACACCGACCGCGAGCGCCTGCACGCGGACCTGCTCGCCTTCATCGGCTCCTGACCCCACCCCACCCCGGAAGGACACGACCATGACCACCGCTCCCGACACCATCGTCCTCATCCACGGCCTCTGGGTCACCCCGCGCTCCTGGGAGGGCTGGCGCAAGCGCTACGAGGCGCAGGGCTACACCGTGCTGACGCCCACCTACCCCGGCTTCGAGGGCGAGGTCGAGACCCTCCGCGCCGATGACACCCCCATCGCGACCGCTTCGGTCCCGGAGACCGTCGCGCACCTCGCTTCCGTGATCGAGGCCCTGCCGCACCCGCCGATCCTCATGGGCCACTCCTTCGGCGGGATGCTCACCCAGCTGCTGCTCGCGCGCGGCCTGGGCGCCGCCGGGGTCGCGATCGACTCCGCGCCGCCCGAGGGCGTGCGCGTCACCCCCGCGTCCCAGGCACGCTCGCTGTTCCCCGCGCTGCGCAACCCCGCGAACTTCCACCGCGCCGTCGGGTTCTCGAAGAAGGAGTGGCACTACGCCTTCACGAACACGCTCAGCCGCGAGGAGTCCGACGCCGTATGGCAGAGGTACGCGATCGCCGCCCCGGGGAACTGGGTATGGGCG
The DNA here is from genome assembly GCF_030418455.1 of Demequina litoralis. Classification (GTDB taxonomy): domain Bacteria; phylum Actinomycetota; class Actinomycetes; order Actinomycetales; family Demequinaceae; genus Demequina; species Demequina litoralis. The sequence goes on along the minus strand of NZ_JAUHPW010000003.1, from coordinate 182,132 downwards.
TACGGACTGCTCGCCAACTGGCGACCCGGCCACCAGGAGACCTGGGTCGACTACGGCGTGGACCGCGCGCCGCTGCTCTTCATCGCCGGCGGCGAGGACCACATCATGCCGCCCGCGGTGAACCGGTCGAACGCGAGGCGCTGGCGCCGGTCTCCGGCCGTCACCGACTACATCGAGATGCCCGGACGCGACCACTGGACCTGCGGAGCCCCCGGCTGGGAGAAGGTCGCCGACCAGGCGCTCGACTGGGCCGTCGCCCACGCCGCCGGCGCGCGTGCGGCGGCCGCCTGACCCTCAACCGGCCGGGTCGTCCTCGTCGCGCGCGGCTCCCGCCGCATCGTCCCACCGCGTGCCCTCGAGGTCGCCGCGGAGGGTGCCGGTGAGATCGTCCACCGCGGCGCCCACGGTGGGCCAGAAGCGGTCCGGCGTGAAGCGGTCGGCCATGCCGTAGCGGCGCAGCTGGTCGACCACCGGGTCCTTCATCTCCGCGAAGACGAGCCGCACGCCGTGGGCCTGGAGGTAGTCGTCCAGCTCGACCAGCTGGTCGATCGCGGTGGTGTCGACGCCGGTGATGGGCTCGGCTGCGAGCACCACGGTCGTGACGTCCGGGCCCGCGGCGGCGACCCGCGAGCGCACCCAGTCGTTGAACACCTCGCCGTTGGCGAAGAACAGCGGCGCGTCGAAGCGTACGAGGACGATGCCGGGCAGCCGCTCGCCGCGCTCGGGGTAGCGGGAGAGGTCGTGGTAGCCGCGCAGCCCGCGCACGCGGCCCAGCTCGGCCCGGTAGGGCCGCCACGACCGGTCCACGAAGGCGAGCAGCGACAGCACGATCGCCACCACGATCCCCTCGAGCACGCCGAAGATCAGCACGCCGGCCGAGGCGGCGAGCGACAGCGCCGCGTCGAGCCTGTTCATCCGCCACAGCCGCGCGAGCGCGGGCGCGTCGATGAGGCCGACCACCGCCGCGATGACCACCGCGGCGAGGGTCGCGTCGGGCAGGTACGCCGTGAGGCCCGGCACGAGCAGGATGAAGACGACGATGAGGGCCGCCCCGACCACCCCGGTGAGCTGCGTGCGGGAGCCCGCCTGCTCGGCGACCGGCGTGCGGGAGGACGATGCGGACACCGCGAAGCCGCCGAGCGCGCCGCCCGCGATGTTCGCGATGCCGATCCCCGACAGCTCGGCGCTGCCGCTCACGGTCTCGCCGCGCCTGGCCGCGAGCGCGCGGGAGAGCACGGCGCTGTCGGTGAACGCGACGAGCGCGATGCCTGCCGCGGGCGCGAGCAGCCTCACGGCGTCGCCCCCGGTCAGGCCTCCGAGCGCCGGGGCGGGCAGCCCGGACGGCAGCGCCCCGACCACCGTCAGCTCGTCCGCGAGGCCGAGCGCCCACGTCGCGAGGGTCGCGATCACCACGGCGACGAGGACGCCCGGCACGGGCGAGCGGAGGCGGCGCAGCACGAGGATCACGGCGAGCGAGGCGAGGCCCATCGAGGCGGCGACCCCGGTCGCGTCCCCGCCGGCGAGTCCGCGCGCGGTGGCCGCGAGCTCGTCCCACCACGCGTCGGCGTCGACGGGCACGCCCAGCAGCTTGGGCAGCTGCGACGCGATCACCACGAGCGCGATCGCGTTGAGGTAGCCCACACGCACCGGCTTCGACAGCAGGTCCGTGACGAAGCCGAGCCGCAGGATCCCTCCGAGCAGCATGAAGGCGCCCACGAGGATGGACAGCAGGCCCGCGAGCGCGACCGCGCGGGCGCCGTCGCCCGCGGCGAGGGGCAGGATCGACGCCGCGATGATGGGCGCGAGCGCGGAGTCCGGCCCGAGCACGAGGATCCGCGACGGCCCCACGAGGGCGTAGACCACCAGCGGCACGATCGTCGCGTAGAGCCCCGTCTCGGGCGGCAGGCCCGCGACGCGCGCATAGCCCATGCCTGCCGGGATCAGCAGGGCCGTCACCACGATCCCGGCGCGGATGTCGGGCCACAGCCAGGCGCGCCGGTACCCGCGTGCCACCCGGATCCCGGGCAGCCACCGGTCCATCGCCGTGGTCGCCATCGCCGCCCCTGCCCCCATCCTCGCAAAGGAGCAGGGACGATGCGCGGCCTGGCGTCGCGTTCCCCCGACGCACCGGCCCGGGTCCGTGGCACCCTGGCGAGGGAGGCCGAGGCATGGCGGACGATGCGCGCGAGACCCGGGCCCGCGGCAGGGCTGCCGGGGCGGGTCGTGCGTGGGCGGGCGGAGCCGGCCGTGCCGTCGCGAGCCTCGGGACGATGCACCCCTACGAGGGCAGGCGATGGCCGGTTGCGCTCCAGGCGGCCGTCGCGATGGCGACACCGGCCGCGGTGGGCGTGCTCGTCGGCCATCCGAGCACGGGCCTGCTCGCCTCGAGCGGCGCGTTCACGACCCTGTACGCCGCGCATCGGTCGCCCGCGGAGCGCGCCCGGATCCTGCCGCTGATCGCGCTGGTCCTCACCGCCTGCGCCGTGGCCGGCGTCGCGACCGGCCCGTCGCCGCTCGCGACCGCGATCGGCCTCGTCGTCGTGACGGCGGTCGCGGCGGCGATCGTCTACGGCTTCTCGGTGGGCCCGCCGGGCCCCCTGTTCCCGCTCATCTCGTACGGGCTCGCGTCGCACGTGAGCGTGCTCGAGGACGGCGTGCGCCACACCCCGCCCGGCGAGGTCATCGGCGCGTACGCCGCAGGCACGGCCTTCTCGTGCCTCGTCGCCGCGAGCTCCCTGCTGCTCGCGCGCAACCGCGCTCCGGTGCCGCGCCTGCGGGAGCTGCTGCCCGGGCCGCGCTGGGACGCGGTCACGACGGAGCTCTTCGTCCGCGTGCTCATCGTCGCCGTCGTGGGCACCGCCGTGAGCCTCCTCGCGGTCGACCCCGAGCGCGCGTACTGGACCGTCGGAGCGGGCCTCGCCGTCATCGGCGCCCGCCCGGGACGCCGCCACGCCGCTCAGCGAGGCCTCCACCGCATCGTCGGGACGGCCGCCGGCGCCGCCGTCTACGTCGCCGTGGCGGGCGCGTTGACGCTGCCGCCGCTCGCGCTCGCGCTGCTGCTCGGCGGGCTCCAGTTCGGCGCGCAGATGCTGGTGGTGCGCCACTACGCGCTCGCGCTCGTGTGCATCACCCCGATGGTGCTGGTGATGGCGGGTGCCGCCCGTGGCGAGGATCCGACGATGGTGGTGGTGATGGAGCGGGTGCTCGACACCGTGGTGGGGGCGACGCTGGGCGCGGCGACCGGGCTCGTGCATCGGCGCCGACGGAGCACCTAGCGTGGCCACGGACTCGCCACCACGGCCTTGCGCGCGGTAGTGTTTACATCGTTGCAAAGACGCGTCCCCATCGCTCTTGCTCGAGGAGGAGCCATGCGCATGGTCCGCACCCACGACGTGTGTGCGCCCGCGACGCCGTCCGCCGTCGCCGGTCACGACCTCACCCCGCTGCCGGTCGGGGCCGTGGCGCTGGACCCCGCGCGCGAGCTGGGCGCATGGCAGACGGTCAACCGCGAGCGCACGCTCCCCCACGTGGTCGAGCGTCTCGGGTCGACGGGCGTGCTGGACAACCTCCGCCGGCTCGTCGGCGAGTCGGACGCACCCTTCCGGGGCCCGCTCTTCGCCGACTCCGACCTCCACAAGACGCTGGAGGCGATCGCGTGGGAGGCCGCCCGGGTCCCCGCCGACCAGCCGTGGGAGCCGTTCGCCCGCGCGGCCGCCGTCCTGCTCGCGCGCGTCCAGCGCGAGGACGGCTACCTCGACTCGCACGTGCAGGGCGACGCCGCCCGCGCGCCGTGGGCGGACATGCGGTGGGGGCACGAGCTGTACGTGCTCGGCCACCTCGTACAGGCGGCCGTGGCCCGCGAACGCGCGACCGGCCGCGACGACCTCATGGCCGTCGCCCGCCGCTTCGCGGACCTCGCGGTCGCGGAGTTCGGCCCGTCCTCCACGCGCGCGGACGGTCTCTGCGGCCACCCGGAGGTGGAGACGGCGCTCGTCGAGCTCTACCGCCACACGGGCGAGCGCGCCTACCTCGACACCGCCGCCGCGATGCTGGATCGCCGCGGCGCCGGCGCGCTGGGCGCCGGACCGTTCGAGCCGTCGTACTTCCAGGACCACCTGCCGGTCCGCGAGTCCCACGAGGCGACGGGCCATGCGGTCCGCCAGCTCTACCTCGCGGCCGGGATGGCGGATGTCGCGGCCGAGACCGGGGACGGCACGCTCGAGGCGGCGCTCGAGCGGCTGTGGGCCTCCGCCCACGGCACCAAGGCGTACGTCACGGGCGGGATGGGGTCGCGCCACCGGGACGAGTCGTTCGGCGACCCGTACGAGCTCCCGCCGGACCGCGCCTACGCGGAGACGTGCGCCGCGATCGCCGCCTTCCAGTGGGACTGGCGCATGCTGCTCGCGTCCGGGGACGCACGCCACGCCGACGCGATGGAGCGGGTCCTGCTCAACGGCATCGCGGCCGGCGTGTCGACGGACGGGCGGCGCTTCTTCTACTCGAACCCGCTCCAGCTGCGCAGCGGCCACGACGGCGCGAGCGAGGACACGCCGTCGGAGCGCCTCGACTGGTACGGCTGCGCGTGCTGCCCGCCCAACCTGGCGCGGCTCGTGTCCTCGCTAGGCGCGTACGTGGCGACCGGCACCGAGCAGCGCGCCCGCCTGTACCTCTACGCCGCGGGCACGGTGCGCCTCGGGGCGACCACGCTCGACGTGCGCACGGACTACCCGTGGGACGGACGCGTCGAGATCGACGTGACCGGTCCGCTCGAGGAGCTCGCGCTGCGCGTGCCGGGCTGGTGCGAGGACGCCGCCCTCGAGGTGGACGGCGTCGCCGCGGACGCCGCGCCAGACCCGGACGGCTACGTCCGCGCGGCCCTCGCACCCGGCGGCCACCGCATCGTCCTCACCCTGCCGATGCCGGTGGACGTGCTCGCGCCCCACCCCCGCGTCGACGCGGTGCGCGGTTGCGTCGCGCTCCGCCGCGGACCCGTGGTGTTCTGCCTCGAACAGCCCGACCTCCCGGCGGGCGTGCCCCTTGAGGACGTGCGGATCGACCTCACGGTCGCTCCGCGCGTCGGCCCTGGTGTGAGGTCGTTGCGCGCGGGCGCGACGGTGCTCGCGGAGGGCGTCGTGCGCAGCTCCGAGGGGCTCCCGCGGGCGACCGCGCTGCGCCGGTCCTCGCGCCCGTCCGCGCCTTCTGGCATGCTTCCTGGCAGGATCGCCCTGCGCGCCATCCCGTACGCCCGCTGGGCGAACCGTGCAGGCGGCGCGATGCGCGTGTGGATCCCCGTCGACGAGGAGGGCTTGACCACGTGAACGGCTCGGGCGTGCGCGGCACGGTGACGATGCATGACGTCGCGGCACGTGCGGGGGTGTCGATCAAGACCGTCTCGAACGTCGTGAACAACTACCCGCACATCCGTCCCGCGACGCGCGCCAAGGTGCAGGAGGCGATCGACGAGCTCGGCTACCGGATGAACCTCTCGGCGCGCAGCCTGCGCCAGGGGCGCACGGGCATCATCGGGCTCGCGCTGCCGGAGCTGTCGCTGCCGTACTTCGCGGAGCTCGCCGACTCGGTCATCCGCGCGGCGGAGGCCCGCGGCGTCGTCGTGCTCATCGAGCAGACGAGCGCGGACCGCCAGCACGAGCTCGACGTCCTCACGTCGGACCGCCGCCAGCTCACCGACGGCCTCATCTTCTCGCCGCTCGAGCTGGGCCCCGACGACGCCGATGCGCTCAAGGTCGACTACCCGCTCGTCGTGCTCGGCGAGCGCATCTTCGGCGGCGACTGGGACCACGTCACCATGAACAACGTCGACGCCGCTCGCGCCGCGACCCAGCACCTCATCGACCAGGGCCGTCGTCGCATCGCGGTGATCGGCGCGCACGCGGGCGAGACCATGGGCTCCGCGGCGCTGCGCGTGCTCGGGTACCAGGCGGCGCTCGCCGCCAACGGCATCCCGTTCGACCCGGACCTCGTGGTCGAGGGCGGCCTGTGGCACCGCGCCACCGGCGCCGACTGCACCAACCGCGTGCTCGACTCCGGGGTCAAGGTCGACGCGATCTTCGGCCTCAACGACGCGCTCGCGCTGGGCTCGCTGCACACGCTCCACGCCCGCGGGGTCTCGGTGCCCGACGAGATCGCCGTGATCGGCTTCGACGACATCGAGGATGCCGCCTACGCCTCCCCGACCCTGTCGTCGATCTCGCCCGGGCGCGAGCAGATCGCCACGATGGCGGTGGACCTGCTGCTCGCGCGCATCGCCGGCGAGGACAAGCCGTACCGCCGTGTCATCACCGACTTCAGCGTGGTGCCGCGCGAGTCCACGGCGGCCTGAACGCTCAGCCCACCCGACCCCTCCCGACGAAATGGTAGGTGGTGGTCGGTTCTGAAAGATCCGTGCGCCTCATGGGTACGTGGTTGTCGCTACGCGGCTGAGCCTCACACTGCGGTTGAGCCGGCACAACGACACTGGTCTACCCACGGCGCGCGAGAACGTGCGAAAACCGACCAAGGTCTACCATCTCGGCCGGGGTGGACTCTCAGCGGACGAGAGCTCAGGCGGCGGAGCCGCGCGCGTCGATCTTGTCGAGCCAGCGGTCGACGATGAGCCCCGACAGCAGCAGCGGCACCGAGATGCCCATGAGGATGAACAGCGGCACCCAGTTGAGGAAGACGATCGTGAGGGCCACCGTGGTGACGATGGCGCCGAGCGCGGTGAGCGGGGACAGCAGCGGCGCGAGCGCCACGAAGCGCAGCGCCTGGAGCGGCGGGTCGCTGTAACGGCGCAGCACGTGCGGCGCGTAGGCCAGGCACGCGACCGCGTAGCCGCCGAGCGCGAGGATCGCCCCGGTGAGCACGGCCGCCATGGCGCCCTCGCCGTACGCGAGCAGCACGAGCATCTCGTACCAGGCGAGCCCGATGACGACGATGAACGGCGCGGTCACGGTCGCGGCGCGTCGGAAGTCGGTGCGGTAGCCGCCCCAGAAGTCCTTCCACAGCGCGTCGGAGGCGTCGCCGTCGACGATGCGGCGCAGCAGGCGCGCGCCCGAGGCGGTCGCAGGCCCGAGGCCCGCGACGCCGAGGCCGACGACGGTGCCGGCGGCCATGAGCAGCTGGATGCCGACGAACTGCGCGACCACGCGCAGCCACACCATGATCCGTCCGGTCCAGCCGGGCACCTCGTCGACGTCCGCCGGCGTGCCCTCCATCGGGGGGAGCCGCTTGGGCTTCCCCTGCTCGTCACGCCGCCGTTCCGCCACGACAGCCATCATCCCACCTTGGTCCCCGCGAGCACCGTGCCCTTCGGCCCGATCGCGGCGAAGGCGAGGGTCTCGCGTCCGCGCACCGCGTCCCACGCGGGGAACACCACGGCGTCGACGGGCGCGTCGCCGTCGCGCGTGAAGCGGCCGCGGCCGTGCGCGACGAGGCCGGACAGCGCATCGTGCCCGACGGTGATCCGGCGCGAGTCCTGGACCGCCTCCGTGGGCAGGGACCAGTCCACGATCTCCCACTCGCCCGCGAGCCCGGAGACGTCCGCCGGCCAGGTCGACTCGTCGTCGCGCTCACGCGTGCCTGCCCACGTCTGGACGGACACGAGCGGCCACCCGCCGTGCGTCCACACGAGGCGGCGCACCTGGACCTCGTGCTGGCGAGGCGTCTCCGCGAAGCGCGTGTGGTGCACGAGCAGCTGGCGGCCCGGCTCGGTGAGCACCGCGGCGTGGCCGGGCGCGAGGATGCCGCGCTCGGCGCCCTCGAGCCGGTGGCTCGCGAGCACGGTGAGGCCGGTGACGAGCGGGTCGGCATCGAGGTCCGTCATCTCGCGGCCCTCGTGGTCGACGTACGGGCCGTAGAGGTCCTCGGCCACCGCGACGCGCACGTGGTACGTGTTCACGAGGGAGTCGTACGAGACGATCAGCGCCCAGCCGCCGCCGGGGCGGGGGACGATGTACGGCCCCTCGATCGCGGTGTCGACGGACTTCGGACGCCTCGCGATGAGGGTTCCCGGGGACGATGCGGGGGCGCCGGGCGCCGGGGCGTCCAGGGCGAAGCCGGTCGCCGGGTCGATCTCGAGGATGTGAAGGCCGCCGAAGAACGAGCCGTAGACCATGTGGTGGCGCGCGCCGTCGATCACGAGCTGCGCGTCGATCGCGTTGTGGCCGTCGCGGTCGTGCTCGGTCGCGACCACGATCCCGCGGTCGGCCCACGGCCCGCGCGGGTGCGGGGCGACGGCGAGGCCGATGGCCGACGTGCGCGAGCCGAAGCTCGAGGCGGAGTAGTACATCCGCCACTCGACGCCGGCGGGGGTCTCGACGCGCACGACGTCGGGGGCCCACAGGCCCTCGGCACCCGCGTGCTCGCGCGCCGGAGCCGGCACACCCTCGAGCGCGCAGCCGACGTACTCCCACGTCACCAGGTCGGTGGAGCGGCGGACCTGGGCGCCCGCTGCCCGCAGGCGGCCGTCGGCGTCCGCGTCCGTGGAGAAGAGCCAGTAGACGCCGTCGTCGTCGCGCACCGCGGTCGGGTCGTGCGCGTTGCGCGCGCCCCACGTGGACGGATCGGGCCGGGAAGGGGCAGCGGCCCCGGCGTTCGCCGGGGCCGCGTGCTGAGAGGTGCTCATGTCAGGTCTTCGATCCGGTCAGCGCGATCGACTCGATGATCTGACGCTGGAAGATGAGGAACACGATGAGGATCGGGATCACGGAGATCACCGACGCGGTCATGATGAGCGGGTAGTCGCGCTGCGTGGCGTACTGCACGTTCATGTTCGCGATGACGACCTGGAGGGTCTGCTTCTCGGGCGAGTTCAGGTAGATGATCGGCGCGAGGTAGTCGTTCCAGACCGCCATGAACCACAGGATGAACTGGGCCGCGATCGCGGGCCGCATGAGCGGCAGGATCATCGTCCAGAAGATCTTGAGGTACGAGGCGCCGTCGATCTTCGCCGCCTCCACGAGGGAGTCCGGCACGTTGTGCAGGTACTGCCGCAGGAAGAAGATCATGATGACGTTGCCGAGGATCACCGGCACGATCAGCGGGAGGAGCGTGTCCACCCAGCCGATGCGCGAGAACATGATGAACTGCGGGATCATCAGCGTCGGGAACGGCACCATCATCCCGGACAGCAGGGCGATGAAGATGACGTTCTTGCCCGGCAGACGCAGCTTCGCGAGGGCGAAGGCCGCGAGGGACGAGAACACGGTGCCGACGATGGTGACCGAGAGGGCCACGATCAGCGAGTTCTTGATACCGGAGAGCACGTACGTGTCCTGGAAGACGCGGACGTAGTTGTCCCAGACGAACGGGTCGGGGATCCACTCCGGCGGGAGCGAGTAGACGCCGTCCTTGGTCTTGAGCGAGGTCGAGACCATCCACACGAGCGGGGCGGCCATGATGACCGCTCCGAGCGACAGGACGATCGTCAGGATGACGTTGACCGCCGGGTTCTCCTGGGTGGCGCCCTTGCGGCGCTGGAAGACGCCGACCTTGGGGGCCTGCTTGCCGTGGTCCGGCTCGCCGGCGCCGGCGAGCGCGCTCGAGGCGGCGCGGGCGGTGTTCTGGTTGAGGCTCATCGCAGCTACTCCTTCGCCTCAGTCGATCGAGAATTCGTTGGCACGGTTGATGCGGAACTGGATCGCGGTCACGATGAGGACCAGGATTCCGAGCACCAGCGCCATCGCGGTCGCGTAGCCCATCTGGAGGTTGCGGAAAGCCTTGTTCCAGATGTACCAGACCAGCGAGGCCGTGCTCCACGACGGGCCACCCGTCGGGGTCATGATGTTGATCTCGGTGAAGATCATGGAGCCGGCGATGATGTTGGTCACCACCAGGAAGAACGTCACGGGCTGCACCATGGGCCACGTGATCTTGGTGAACTTCTTCCAGCCGCTCGCGCCGTCGAGCGAGGCCGCCTCGTACAGCGAGCGAGGCACCGCCTGCACCGCCGCCAGGTAGAGCAGCATCGAGTAGCCGAGGCCCTTCCACACCGCCATGATGATCAGCGCGGGCTTGGACCAGTTCGGGTCGGCGAGCCAGTTCGGGCCCTGGATGCCGAAGATGTCGAGGACCTGGTTCACCAGGCCGAAGTCGCCGTTGTAGGCCCACTGCCACAGGATCGCGATCGCCGCGAGCGAGCTGATCACCGGGATGTAGTAGACCGTGCGGAAGAACGTGCGTCCCTGGATCTTGCGGCTCAGCGCGAGCGCGAGCGCGAGCGAGATCGCGAGACCGATCGGGATACCGATCATGTAGAAGATCGTGTTCCAGAGGGCCTTCCAGAAGTACGGGTCCTTGATCAGGAGCGCGTAGTTGTCGAGCCCGATGAACGTCATCCTGCCGATGCCGTTCCAGTTGGTGAGCGAGGCGTAGATCGAGAAGCCCATGGGGAACAGCAGGAATGCCACCCACCCGAGCACGGGCGCCGCCATGAAGGCCGCGGCCCAGCCGTGCTCCTTACGGTGCATGCGTCGGCTGCGCTTCGCTGCGGCCTTCGCGTCCTCCTTCGACCACGTGGTCGCCTCGGCGGGGGGAGCCGTTGTCGCCATGATCCGTCCTTACCTTCCTGTGAGGATCGGGGGCCGGCGCCGGAGCACCGGCCCCCTCTCACTCGGTACTGCTGTTGACTAGCCGGTGACCTTCGCCTGGTCGGCGGCGATCCAGGACTGGTCGAGGAGCGACTGCATCTCGGTCTGCTTGCCGGCGACGAAGTCCGCCGCGGTCTGCGAGCCGTTGTCGACGACGTTCTCGATGCCGATCCAGAAGTTGTCGTACCACTCCGGGGTGTAGGTCCACACGCCGGGCAGCGGGCGGCCCTTCTCCTCGGCGATCTCGAGGAACGCCTTGGTGTTGGCGGGCCAGCCGGCGGCCGGCGCGTCGGTCTCGATCCACTCGCCGGTCGCGTAGTCGATCAGGTTCGGGATCTGGACCTTGTTCTCGGCGAGGATCTTCTGCGCCTCGAGGTCGGTCGACAGGTAGGTCGCGAGCTGGGCCGCGAGCTCCTTGTTGGCCGAGTTCTCCGAGACCGCGATGCCGAGCGAGCCGAGCCAGGTCGACCAGTCGTCACCCTCGTTGGCCACGGGGTAGGGGATGACGTCGTAGCCGAAGTTCTCGGGGTCCGTCTCCGCCTTCTCGTTGTACGTCGCGATGTCCCACGGGGCGACCGGGAAGAAGCCGAGCTCGCCGGCCATCCAGCGCTGGTAGGTGTCGAGCGTCTGCGCCTGCTCGACCGACGGGGTCACGCCCTCGACCAGGCCGAGGTCGGCGAACCACTGCAGCGCGTCGGCGAACTCCGGGGTGTCGACCGTGACGGTCTTCTGGTCCTCGGAGATCCAGTCCGCGCCGGCGCCCCAGACGAACGCCTGCGAGTTCCACACGACGTTGAGGCCGGTGCCCCAGTGGTCGAGCTCGCCGTCGCCGTCCATGTCGACCGTGAGCTCCTTGCAGAGCGCCACGAACTCGTCGAAGGTCATCGGCTCGTCGGCCGAGGGAGCCTCGAGGCCGAGCTTCTCGAACAGGACCGTGTTGTAGCCGAAGCCGAACGGGCCCACGTCCTTGGGCAGGCCGTAGAGGGCGTCGGCCGAGTTGCCGCGCTCGCCCGTCTCGGTGTTGAAGCGGTACGCGTCGGTACCGAACGACCAGATGTTGTCGATGACGTCCTGACCCACGTAGTCGGTGAGGTCCGCGAGCACGCCCGCGTAGACGTAGCCCATCATCTTGCCGGGCTCGATGTAGAAGACGTCCGGGACCTTGTTGCCGGCGATGGCCGCCTGCAGCTTGGTCGCGTACTGGTCGGCGTCGGTGATGATCATCTTCACCTCGGCGCCGGTCTCCTCCTCGAAGGCGTCGATAGCGGCCTCGTAGGCCAGCTTGTCGTAGTCGCCTCCACGGAACATGAACGTGAGCTGGTTCGCTGCGGTGCCGCCCGCGGTGTCCGGCTCCGCGCTCGCGTCGCCGCTCGACCCGTTCGAGCTGCACGCGGCGAGCGTGAGAGCGCCCACCATGGTGGCGGTGATGGCCGCCGCCTTGATCTTTCGCATGTGCTGCCTGCCTCCCTTTCATCGTTGAAGAGTGAGGTCGGCCCGGATACAACTATCCCCGTCGCGGGTGTCTGTCGCATCCTGGTCGTCGTTGACCCCAGGCTCAGCGGATCCGGCCCGGTGCCGGTTCCTTTACAACGATGGAACAATGACACGGCGCGAGGCCATCGGTCAAGTCGGAGAGGTCACGATTCCGAAACACCTGCGAAATACATCTCTCTGCCAGGGATGACGATCGAACACCCGTGCACCGGCCCGCCTACGAGGCGCGCTCCCGGGACCATCGCGCGCCTCGGCACGGACCACCCGCAGGTACCCTCGGGTTGACGCGCGACGGCCATTTTGGGCACGATCGCCTTACAACGATGTAGACGGGAGACGTCACGATGCTCGCCACCACCCCGCCCATGGGCTGGAACAGCTGGGACAGCTACGGCACCACGGTCACCGAGGACGAGGTCCTCGCCAACGCCCGCGTGATGGCCGAGCGGCTGCTGCCGCACGGCTGGGACACCGTCGTCGTCGACATCGCCTGGTACGACCCGACCGCCCGCTCGCACGGGTACAACGACGGCGCGCCGCTCGAGCTCGACGCCTACGGTCGCCAGATGCCGGCCCCCAACCGCTTCCCCTCGGCGGCGGACGGCGCCGGCTTCGGCCCGCTCGCAGCTCAGGTGCACGCGCTCGGCCTCAAGTTCGGCCTGCACATCATGCGCGGCATCCCTCGCCGCGCGGTCGAGCTCGACCTCCCCATCCTCGGCACCGGCTACACGGCGAAGGACGTCGCCGACCTCGACCACGTATGCCAGTGGAACCCCGACAACTACGGCCTGGACCACGACCACCCGGGCGCACAGGCCTACTACGACGCGCAGGTCGCGCAGTTCGCCGCGTGGGGCGTCGACTTCATCAAGGCCGACGACATGCAGGCCCCCTACTACGAGCGCGAGATCGCGGCCTACGCGACCGCGATCCAGCGTTCCGGCCGCGACATCGCGCTCTCGCTGTCCCCGGGCACGCACCTCTCCACCGCCCACGTCGGGCACCTGCGGGAGCACGCCCAGATGTGGCGCATCTCCGACGACCTGTGGGACCGCTGGGAGGACGTCCACGCCCAGTTCGCGCGCCTCGCGCGGTGGGCGCCGTTCCAGCAGCCCGGCGGCTGGGCCGACGCGGACATGCTCCCGTTCGGCCGCATCGGCATCCGCGCGGAGCGCGGCGAGCCCCGCGACTGCCGCCTCAGCCTCGACGAGCAGCGCACCCTCATGACCCTGTGGTGCATGGGCCGCTCCCCGCTCATGGTCGGCGGCGATCTGCCCACCAGCACGCCCGAGACCCTCGACCTGCTCGCGACCCCCGCCGTCGCCGAGGTCCTGCAGGGCTCGACCGACGGCCGCGAGCTGCTGCGCGAGCCGCTCGAGGGCGGCGAGCTCATCGTGTGGTCGGCCCGCGCCGCCGCCTCGGACCGCGTGTACGCCGCCGTCTTCTGGACCGGCGAGGCGCCCTTCGAGGCGCGCGTCGCGCTGTCGTCGATCCTCGGGAACGGTCACGGCGACGTGACCGCGACGGACCTGTGGCCCGCATCGTCCCCCGCCACCGTCGACGCGACCGAGCTCGCCGCGACCGTGCCCGCGCACGGCGTCGCCTGGGTCGCGCTCGACCCCCGCTGAACCCCTCGGAAGGACCCCTCGTGACCGACACCACCGTCGACGCGCCCCCCGCCCGCCGCTCGCGACGCCCGCTCCTCATCGGCGGCGTCGCCGCCGTCGCCGCGCTCGGCCTCGCCGCCGGCCTGGTCGCCTGGAGCCCGTGGAGCGAGGACGTGGTCGCCGCGACCGCGCTCGAGCTCTCCGGCGACATCCGCACCCACGACCCCGCGCTGGTCGCGGGCGAGGACGGCGAGGACTGGTACGTCTACTCGACCGGCGACGTCCAGAAGGGCTTCGGCTCCCCGCAGATCCGCCGCTCGACCGACGGCGGCGAGACCTGGGAGTACGTCGGCACCGCCTGGGACAAGCCCGACGACGTCGCATGGGTCTACGACGAGGTCTCGGGGGTGCAGAACTTCTGGGCGCCCGAGCTCGTCGAGCACGACGGCACCTGGTACCTCTACTACGCGGCGTCGACCTTCGGCACCAACGGCTCGGTCATCGGGCTGATGACCTCGCCCACGCTCGACGTCGACAGCCCGGACTACGGCTGGACCGACCAGGGCATGGTGTGGCGCTCGGCCCCGGGCGAGACCAACTACAACGCCATCGACGCGGGTGTCATCACGGCCGAGGACGGCACCGCCTGGATGACGTTCGGGTCGTTCTGGGGCGGCATCCAGCTGGTCGAGCTCGAGTGGCCGAGCGGCATGCCGGTCGACGGCGCGGAGCCGGTCACCATCGCGACCCGCAACAACGCGACGAACGCGATCGAGGCGCCGTACCTCATGTACCGGGACGGCTACTACTACCTGTTCGTCTCGCGCGACAAGTGCTGCCAGGGCACCGACTCGACCTACTCGATCGCGGTGGGCCGCTCGACCGAGGTCACCGGCCCGTACGTCGACAGCTGGGGCAACTCGATGATGTTCGACGGCGGCGACGAGCTGCTGTCGACCCGCGGCACCATGATCGGGCCCGGCGGCCAGTCCTACTCGAACGGCTACCTGGCCTTCCACTACTACGACGAGGACCTGGGCGGCGACTTCCAGCTCGCGATCCGGGAGCTCGGCTGGACCGAGGACGGCTGGCCCGTCGCCTGGACCGCCGACGAGCTCGCCGGCTGAGCCCCCGCGGCCCGCGCATCGTCCACCTGAACTCAACGGAGAGAGAGCACCCATGACCACCATCACCCTGCACCCCGACTTCCGGGTGGGCGCCGTCGACCGCCGCGTCTTCGGCTCGTTCGTCGAGCACCTGGGCCGCTGCGTCTACACCGGCGTCTACGAGCCCGGCCACGAGACGGCCGACGAGCACGGCTTCCGCCGCGACGTCGCCGACCTCACCAAGGAGCTGGGCGTGACGATGCTCCGGTACCCCGGCGGCAACTTCGTCTCCAACTACACGTGGGAGGACGCGGTCGGGCCCGTGGAGCAGCGCAAGCCGTTCCTCGACCTCGCGTGGCGCACCGTCGAGCCCAACCTTGTGGGCACCGACGAGTTCCTGCAGTACTGCGAGCGCGAGGGCATCGAGCCGATGATGGCCGTCAACCTCGGCACCCGCGGCATCGACGCGGCGATCGGCCTGCTCGAGTACTGCAACGGCGAGGCCGGCACCAAGTGGGCGGACATGCGCATCGCGAACGGGCGGGTCGAGCCGTACGGGGTGAAGCTGTGGTGCCTGGGCAACGAGATGGACGGCCCGTGGCAGATCGGCCACAAGGACGCCCACGAGTACGGCAAGCTCGCCGCCGCCACCGGTCGCGCGATGCGTCAGGTCGACCCGTCCATCGAGCTGGTCGCGTGCGGCTCGAGCTCGATGATGATGGACACGTTCGGCGAGTGGGAGCGCACCGTGCTCTCGTACTGCTACGACGTGGTCGACCACATCTCGATGCACGCCTACTACGAGGAGATGGACGGCGACCGCGACTCGTTCCTCGCGTCCGGCACGGCGATGTCGACGTTCATCGAGCGCGTCGCGGCATCGGCGGACGCGATCGGCGCGCAGAAGCGCTCCGACAAGCGGATCTCCATCAGCTTCGACGAGTGGAACGTCTGGTACCTCTTCTCGCGCTTCGTCGGCGAGACCAACCTGCCCGTCCAGAAGGACGCGCCGCGCATCATCGAGGACGTCTACTCGGCGCTCGACGCCGTGGTCGTGGGCGACATGATCATCAGCCTGCTGTCGCACGCGGACCGCGTCGCGGTCGGCTGCCTCGCGCAGCTGGTCAACGTCATCGCGCCGATCATGACCGAGCCCGACGGCCCCGCGTGGAGGCAGACCACGTTCCACCCGTTCGCGACGGCCGCCCGTCTCGCCCAGGGCGACGCGCTGCAGGTCAAGGTCGACTCCGCGACCATGCCCACCAAGAAGCATGGCGACGTGCCGACCGTCACCGCGGCCGCGACCGTCGACCCTGAGACGGGTGCGCTGGCGCTGTTCGTCACCAACCGCACGGCGGAGGAGCAGGTGGTCACGCTGCGCACGCCGGGCGCCGAGGCCCGGATCGACGGCGGCAGCGCCGTGCTCGCCGACCACGTCGGCCCGCGCGAGGGCCAGGAGGCGGCCGAGTCCTACGGCATGGTCGACGCGCTGCCGGTCGCGCACGAGGACGGCGCGATCACGCTGCGCCTCGCACCCGAGTCGTGGACCGCGTTCCACGGCACGATGCGCGGGTAGCGCACAGACGTCGCGGCGCCTCCGGGGGGAGGGCGCCGCGCGACGGCGGACGCGCCGCGGGGCCTCGGTCCTGCGGCGCGTTCGTGCTTCCGGGCCGCGTGGCGCGTCGAGGCGCCGCCTTCCGGCGGGACGGCGGCTGCCGCATCGTCCCCGCCCGGGGACCGACGCATCGTCCCCACCCGGCGAGCCGTGCCGCTAGCTGTTGTTGTTCTTCTTCTTCTTCTTGTCGACCGGGTTCTCCGGCAGGATGCGCGGCGCGGGCTCGGGCGTGACGAGCGAGGCGGGCAGGCACTGCGCGTTGGCCGACAGGACGGCGTCGGGGTCGAGCTCGGGGGCGAGGGTCGAGCGCAGGTCGCCGGTCTCGGCGAAGCCCTCGCCGAGCACGATGTCGACGAGCGTGCCCTCGCGGTTGTCGAGGACCATGTCGACCTCGCCGTCGAAGTTCAGCGCGACGGTGTACGCCTGGCGCACGCCGTCGGCGCCGAAGTAGAGACGCACGTAGTCGGTGTAGGTGCGGCCCCAGTTCTCGGTGCTCACCACGACGTAGTTGCGACCGTCGAGGTCGTCGGCGACGCTGCCCGCGAGGCCGTTGGTGTCCGTGCCGTTGAGGATGCGGACGCCCACGTTGCTGTGACGCATCGGGGTGGAGTTCGACGGGGGGCACACCAGCGTGATGTCGCTGTCGAACGCGCCCTGCGGCGTGACGAACGCCTGCGAGAACGGGCCCTCGACGTCGCCCTTGTACACGCCCGCGGCGAAGACGCCCGCGAAGGTGATGGCGATGAGGAGCACGCCGAAGACGATGATCTGGCGCTCCCGGCGGTGACGGCGCACCTGAGCGCGGCGGGCGTCGGGACGTCCGTTCGCTCGGTCGGCCACAGGCACCATCCCGTCACTGAGTACTGCTACTGGCGGAGGATAGGGGATTCGAACCCCTGAGGGCTTGCACCCAACACGCTTTCCAAGCGTGCGCCATAGGCCACTAGGCGAATCCTCCAGGCCCGGCAATGGTACACGTGTCGAGACGATGCGTCGAAACGCCTCCCCGGGGCACCGTCGGGACCTCGTGGTGACCTCGCCGGGACCTCGTCCGGGCGGCGTCGGGGGCGGACGGCAGGCCCCGCGAGTCCGGCTAGACTGGTGCGCGACCCCTCACGTGGCGATACCTCGCCCAACTCCCCCAGGTCAGGAATGAAGCAAGGGTAAGCGGGCTCTGTCGGGTGCGTGGGGGGTCCTTTCATGCCCGCACGCGCCTGTGGACGACGCCGTCCCCGCTGTCCGAGGGCCCCACTAGAGTCGTACCCGTGACCACCGCCCTGTACCGCCGCTACCGTCCCGACACCTTCGCGGACGTCGTCGGGCAGGAGCACGTCACCACGCCCCTCATGCAGGCGCTGCGCGCCGACCGCGTCAACCACGCGTACCTCTTCTCCGGCCCGCGCGGCTGCGGCAAGACCACCTCGGCGCGCATCCTCGCGCGCTGCCTCAACTGCGAGCAGGGCCCCACGGACACGCCGTGCGGCTCGTGCCCCTCGTGCGTCGAGCTCGCGCGGGGCGGCGCCGGGTCGGTCGACGTCGTCGAGATCGACGCGGCCTCGCACAACGGTGTGGACGATGCGCGGGAGCTGCGCGAGCGCGCCGCCTTCGCCCCGGCTCGCGACCGCTACAAGATCTTCATCCTGGACGAGGCCCACATGGTCACGCCTCAGGGCTTCAACGCGCTGCTCAAGCTGGTCGAGGAGCCGCCGCCGCACGTGCGGTTCATCTTCGCCACCACGGAGCCGGAGAAGGTCATCGGCACCATCCGCTCCCGCACGCACCACTACCCGTTCCGTCTCGTGCCGCCCCCGGTGCTCCAGGGCTACCTGGAGACGCTGTGCGAGGCGGAGGACGTGACCGTCGCCGGCGGCGTCCTCCCGCTCGTGATCCGCGCGGGCGGCGGATCGGTCCGCGACACGCTGTCCGTGCTCGACCAGCTCATGGCCGGCTCCGACGACACCGGCGTGAGCTACGACCGCGCCATCGCGCTGCTCGGCTTCACCGACGCGACGCTGCTCGACGACGCGGTCGACGCCGTCGCCGCCGCCGACGGCGGCTCGCTGTTCGACGTGGTCCAGCGGGTGATGTCGACCGGCCACGAGCCGCGCCGCTTCGTCGAGGACCTGCTCGAGCGCCTCCGCGACCTGCTGGTGCTGTGCGCCGCGGGCGATGCGGGGGTGCGCGCGCTCGGCGCGATGCCCGAGGACCAGCTCGAGCGGATGACCGGCCAGGCCCGGCGCCTCGGCCTCGCGCGCGCGTCCGCCGCGGCGGACCTCGTGAACGACGCGCTCACGCACATGGTCGGCGCCACCTCGCCGCGCCTGCACCTCGAGCTGCTGTGCGCGCGGCTCCTCGCCTCGGACCCGGGTGCTGCCGCGCCGGTCGCCGCTGCTGCCCCGGCTGCCGTGGCCGCGGCCCCCGCCGCCGCGCCCGTCGCGACCCCGGCGCCGGCTCCTGCTCCTGCTCCTGCGCCAGCGCCTGCGCCTAGGCCTGAACCCGCACCGTCCGCTCCCGTTCCCGCTGCCGCGTCGACGGCGCCCGCCACACCGGCGCGGCCCGCCGCGACCGCAGCGGCGGAGCCTGCCGCCGCCGCGCCCTCTCGCACGCCTGCTCCAGCTCCCGCATCAACGCCCGCGCCCGCCGCAGCTCCCACCGCCGATGCCGACGCGCCGGCGGGCGGCACCGCGGACACCGAGCTGGTGCGCCGCCGTTGGCCCGAGGTGCTCGGCACCCTTGAGCGCTGGCGCGTCACGTGGACGCTCGTCAGCCAGAACGCACAGGTCTCCGCCGTGACGGACGGCGTCCTCAACCTCGCGGTGTCCAACCCGAACCTCGTGTCGATGCTCGACGGCGGCAAGCACGCGGAGAACCTCCAGCTCGCGCTCCGCGAGACGCTCGGCATGCAGCTGCGCATCACGGCCACCGCTGGGCCGGTGGCCCCTGCCGCGAGCGCCCCTCGTGCGCCGGCGCCCGCGGCACGCCCCGCATCGGCCCCCGCTCCGCAGCGTGCGACGGCCCCGACGGCAACTGCGCCCGTGGCCGCGGCCGCAACCGCGCCTGCGCCTTCGTCGGACGCCCCGCCGCCGTGGGACGTCCCCCCGCCCGAGGACGAGCCGCCGTTCCATGAGGAGGAGATCTCCGACGACGACGCGCGCGCCGCGGACTCCGGCCTCAGCGCCGCCGAGATCCTCGCGAAAGAGCTCGGCGGAACGGTCATCGAGGACTGACCCGCCGCCACGGCGAGGGCCCGACCCCACCGGCTCCGCCGCGACCGGCGTACGAGCGCCGGCTCAGACCGTGTCGCGCCCGGTGCGGCGGATCGACCGCGGATCCGTACGCCGGTTGCGCGCACCCGCGAGCCGCGGCTGACCGTCGACGTCCCCGCCCGGGCCTACGCTTGTCCCCATGTACGACGGCGCGGTTCAGGACCTCATCGACGAGCTCGGGCACCTCCCGGGCATCGGACCCAAGAGCGCCCAGCGCATCGCGTTCCACATCCTCCAGGCGGACCCGTCGGACGTGCGCCGCCTCGCCGAGGCGATCACCACGGTCAAGGAGAAGGTGCGCTTCTGCACCGTCTGCGGCAACGTCGCCGAATCGGAGCAGTGCCGCATCTGCACGGACCCGCGCCGCGCCGAGGACCTCCTGTGCGTCGTCGAGGAGCCCAAGGACGTCGTCGTCATCGAACGCACGCGCGAGTTCCGCGGCCGCTACCACGTGCTCGGCGGCGCGATCGATCCGATGAACGGCGTCGGCCCCGACGACCTCCGCATCCGCGAGCTCCTCACCCGACTCGGCGACGGCAAGGTCGAGGAGGTCATCATCGCGACCGACCCCAACATCGAGGGCGAGGCCACCGCGACCTACCTCACCCGCATGCTCGTTCCGATGGGCGTGACGGTCTCGCGGCTGGCCTCGGGGCTGCCCGTCGGCGGCGACCTCGAGTACGCCGACGAGGTCACGCTCGGCCGCGCCTTCGAGGGCCGCCGCAAGGTCAGCTGACCCTGCCGCCCGGGCACCTCTCCACACCAACCGGGGCCGATTCGACCCGCATCGAACCCGGCCTCCGCATCGTCCCTGGTCAAGGAGGATGGCCTGGTTCCGTGGTGTGGAGGGGCGCCCCACGCGCGTGGATAGGCACCCGCGAGGGCTGAGGGTCAGGCCACCCGGGAGCCCGCGCGCAGCTTCTTGTACGGCACGCGCAGGCGGGCCACCACGATCCACACCGAGCCGAGCAGCAGCGCGGCCTCGACGCCGAGGCCGATCCAGGGCGCCCGGTCGTAGGTCGCGCTCCGCTCCTGCTCGGCCTCCCACTGCGCCTGCCACTCCTCGTCGGAGTACTGCTCGTCGGCGTACGGGTCCTGGCCCGCCGCGAGCGCCTCGAGGTTCGCGCACTCGTCGTAGGAGTCGCCCGTGAGCTGCTCCTCGTCGGGGCCGATGCGCCATCCGCTCACGCTGCTGTGCATCGCCGCGAACATGCCGGGCGCTGCGCGGCCGTCCTCCTCGTACGTGAGGGGGCTCACGATGGGCGACACCTCGCCGATCATCACCACCGGGTTGGCGAGCACGATCCACGCGATGCGCTCGGTATGCGGGACCCCGTAGGTGCTGGTCTCCTCGATGCAGGCGAGCGACGCGACGTCGAGCTCCGAGAAGTCGCCCGTCTCGTACGCGTGGTCGAGCGCCTGCTGCTGCTCGGGCGTCATCTGCTCGTAGTCCGGATACGCATAGGTGTTCGCCACGTCCTCGGAAACGAGCGGCTGCACGAAGACGAAGGTCAGCAGGGTCCCCAGGAGCAGGAAGCCCGTGGTGAGGTGGGCGAGCGACACGGACGCCACCGCGCGGGCCGCGATGGCCGACCACGCGAGCCCGATGGCCGTCGACGTGAGGACCACGAGGAGGATCGCGCCGAGCACGGTGAGCAGCTCGTCCCAGTGCCAGCCCGAGCGGGAGAACGCGTACACGAGCAGCGGCGTCGTCGTGAGCAGGACCGCGAACGCGATGAACCACGAGGACAGCAGCTTGCCGAGCGCCAGGTCGCCGGCGGTGAGGCGGGTCATCTGGAGCGGCGCGAGGACACCCTCGGACGAGTCGCCGTTGATCGAGGTCGCCGCGAGGGACGGTGCGATGAGCATGCCCGCCCCGAGGACGAGGACCAGGACCATCTCCAGCGGCGTCGAGGTCTTCTCCTCGGGCGAGACCGCGGCGACGAGGATCCCGAGTCCGAGGATCGCCGCGACCAGCAGGCCGTAGAAGACCCACCCCTTGACGGTGGGCCGTCGACGGCGGAGCTCGATGCCGGTCACGAGCCACACGCCTCGCGGCGTGGGCAGCCACGGGTTGCCCTTGATGGACGGGCGGGCGGACGATGCGCCCGCGGGCTCCGGCGCCTCGGCGGGCGCCGGCTTGTCGTCGATCAGCGTCATCGCCGCTCCTCCTCCATCGCCATGTAGGTCTGCTCGAGGGCGCTGCCCGCGGGACCGAAGCGGTGCACCCGCACCCCGCGGGACATCAGCCACGCGAGGGCCTGGAAGGCCTCCTCCTCGCTGCCGACCCGGACGACCACGCCCGACGGCTCGTCGTCGAACGGCACCCCTCCCTCGACGAGCACCTCCTTGAGCGCCGCATCGTCCAGAGTCGCGACCCGGTAGCGGCGCTTGGCGTCGGCGACCTTCTCGGCGGCCTCGTCGCCCAGGGTGCGTCCCTTCGACATGAAGATCGCGTCGTCGACCATCTCGTCGAGCTCGGCGAGCACGTGGCTGGAGACCAGCACGGCCTTGCCGTCGGCGGCGAGCTCCCTCACGAGCGTGCGCAGCTCGACGCGCGAGCGCGGGTCGAGGCCGTTGGCAGGCTCGTCGAGCAGCAGCACCTGCGGGTCGTTCATCAGCGCCCGCGCCAGCGACAGCCGCTGCTTCTGCCCGCGCGACAGCACGCGCGTGGGCCGGTCCGCGAACTCGGACAGGTGGACCATGTCGAGCAGCCCGGCGCCGCGTTCGCGCGCCTCGTGCTTGTGCAGCCGGTAGCCGCGGCCCATGAGCGTGAGCGTCTGCAGGCAGGTGAGGTTGTCCCAGGACCCCAGCTGGTCGGGCATCCACCCGATCGCGGCGCGCACCGCGGCCGAGTCGTGCCGCGGGTCGGCTCCCGCGACGCGGATCTCGCCGGCGTCGGGCCGCAGCAGGCCCGCGAGCATGAGCATGAGCGTGGTCTTGCCGCAGCCGTTCGGCCCGATGAGCGCGGTCACCGTGCCCGGCCGCACCTCGAGCGTCGCATCGGCCACCGCCTGCACCGATCCGAACGCCCGGGCCACGCCGCGCGCGCTGACCGCGGCGGTGTCCACCGCCGTGTCTGTCGCCGTCATGGGACATCCCCCAGATTCCCTCCGCCACGGGCCCCTCGCCGCGCGCCGTGTGCTCACACTCCCACATGGAAGGTCCGCGGACCCTCAGGGACACCCCTGATATCTCCCCTGGAAGCTCTGCCGTTCGCCAAGCGGCCTCCTTCCCGCCGCGCGAGACGGCGCCGCTCCGCCCGCACCACCCTCGCCGCGCCGTCCGCCTCCGCTCTTGACCCCTGGGCTATTCATAGTTAGGTTGCTGACTATCAACTAGGGGAGCGTCCATGCCGCGTCCACCGAGCGACAAGCGCGAACGGCTCACCGCGGCCGCCGCGACCCTCGCCCACGCCCGGGGCCTCGCGGGCGCCACCATCGGCGCCATCGCGGACGAGGCGGGCGTCGCGCCGGGCAGCGTCTACTACTACTTCCGGACCAGGGACGACATCGCCCGCGCGGTGGTCGACGCCCAGCACGCGCGGTACCGCGACCTGCTCGACCGCTGGGACGAGGACCCTGACCCGCGCGCGCGCCTCGTCTCCTACGTCGACCACCACCTCGGCGACGTCGCGATGTACCGGGCGCACGGATGCCCCGTCGCCACGCTGAGCCTCGACCTGCGACGCGAGGACGCCGCCATGGAGGCCGCGGCGGCGTCCGTGCCGACGATGCTGATCGGCTGGGTGACCGCGCAGTTCGAGGCGCTGGGCTTCGCCCCCGCCGCCGCACGGGCACGCGCCACCCACCTCTTCACCGGGATCCAGGGAGCGGCCGCGCTCACCCATGCGCTCGACGACCCCGCGCCGCTCGAGCGCGAAGGCGCGCACCTCAAGCGCTGGATCGCGCAGACGCGCTCCGCCTGACGGCGCTCAGGCGGACGTCGCCGGGGCGTCCTCGGCCGCCCCGCCGCCCTCGCCTTCCACCACGGGGTCCTCCGCCGCATCGTCCACCCCCGCGGCGGAGGTCGCGACCGCGAGCCGCTCCTCGAACGCGTACCCCGGCCGCACGTCCCGCACCGGCTCGCCGTAGACGATGGTCGCGCGTCCCTCCGCGTGCACCGTCGCGTCCACGCGTCCGTCGCGGATGAGGGCGAGCCAGTCGCCGTGCACCGCGTCCGCAATCTCCTGGGGCGCGTCGGTACCCGCACGACGCACGGCGGTCGGGTCGCGGAGGATGTCGAAGCCGAAGGGGAGGTCGAGGCAGTGGCCCGCGATCCCGTCGACGGGGCTCGCCCATCGGAAGTCGTACGCCCAGGTGCGCGGGGACGCGCCGCCGCGGGCCCGCAGGCCCGCCCACCGGCCCACGTGGCGGCGGAAGACCGCCTGGGTGACCGCCTGCCCCGCGGCCCTGCGGCCGTCGGCTCCGGGCACTCGGGCGAGCAGCTCGTCGTGCAGGCCCGCGGGCACCCCCTGCCGCGCGAGGATCTCGTGCGGGTCGCCGGCGACGAGCGCGGCCGGCGCATCGGCGAGCGCGAGGTCGAACTCGTGCGCCGTCGCCCCCACCAGGAGCGCGACGCCTGCGCCCACGCCCGCGGCGATCGCCTCGTCGATGCGGGCCGGGACGAGGTCCCCGTCGATCACCGGCGACAGCACCAGGTCGTCGCCGAAGGTCCCCGCGAGCGGGTCCTGCCCCTCGGGCGTCGGCTCTTCGAACGACTGCGCGTCGAGCACCTGCGCCTCCGTGAGGGAGCGCAGGCCGTCGAGGTCGGGAGCGATCCCCAACCTCGCGGCGCCGGCGACCGTGACCGCGCGGGCACGCTCCGCGCGGACCGGCGTGTCCGCGGGCGACAGCGCCAGCACGGCACGGAACAGGCCCTGCGCGGCGGGCATGGTGAGCAGCCGCATGACCGCCGCGCCGCCCGCGGACTGGCCCGCGATGGTGACCTTGGCCGGGTCGCCGCCGAACGCGCGGATGTTCTCGTGGACCCACGCGAGCGCGAGGAGCCAGTCGAGGACGCCCCGGTTGAGGGGCGCGCCGTCGATCCATCCGAAGCCGTCGAAGCCGAGACGGTAGGACGGCGTCACGGTGACGACGCCGTCACGGTGGAAGGCCTGCCCGCCGTACCAGGGGCTCGCATGCGAGCCCGCGACGAAGCCGCCGCCGTGGAGGTACACGAGGACCGGCATCCCGGCGTCCGGCGACGGGTCGGGCGTGCCGACATCCAGGGTGAGCAGGTCGTCGCCGGGGATGGACGGCTCGGGGACGAAGGCGTCGGGCCACGGCGACCGCCGTTGCGGGGTGGCCCCGTGCAGCGTCGCGGGCCTCACCCCTTCCCACGGCCCGCGGGGCACCGGGGCGAGGAAGCGCCGCTCGCCGACCGGCGGCTCGGCGTACGGGATGCCCAGGAAGATCGCGGCACGGCTCGTGGAGCCGTCGGCGGAACGATGCGCGCGCCACGCGCCGCTTACGGCGCCGGCGGAGGTCCAGACCACGGGGGCGACGGTGCTCACACGACCACAGTAGGTCCGCACGATGCGACGCCGCGGCAGCGCGCGCATCGTGCCCCGGACCGGTGGCCCGCGCGGGACGCGCGCGTGCCCCTAGAATGAGACACCGTGTCCGCCCTGCGGTCACGGACCCCCCTTCCTCCTGGAGTCTTGCATGTCCCTTGTGGTGCAGAAGTACGGCGGATCGTCGGTCTCCGACGCCGCGGCGCTCAAGCGCGTCGCGCGTCGCGTGGCGGACACGGTGCGGGAGGGCAACGACGTCGTCGTCACGGTGTCCGCGATGGGTGACACGACGGACGAGCTCATCGACCTCGCCAACGAGGTCACCGGCTCCCCCGACCCTCGCGAGATGGACATCCTGCTCACCGCGGGCGAGCGCATCTCGATGGCGCTGCTCGCGATGGCGATCGACTCCGAGGGCGTGCCCGCGCAGGCCTTCACCGGCCCGCAGGCGGGCGTCATCACCACCGAGCACCACGGCCGCGCGCGCATCATCGACGTCGCGCCCGGCCGCCTCCAGCGCGCCCTCCAGCAGGGCAAGGTCGCGATCGTCGCCGGCTTCCAGGGCCTCAACCAGGAGACGCAGGACGTCACCACGCTCGGCCGCGGCGGCTCGGACACCACCGCGGTCGCCCTCGCGGCGGCGCTCGGCGCGGACGTGTGCGAGATCTACACGGACGTCGACGGCGTGTTCTCCGCCGACCCGCGCATCGTCCCCGCCGCCCGCAAGCTCGCGCGCATCACCTACGAGGAGATGCTCGACATGGCCGCCTCCGGCGCGAAGGTGCTCATGCCCCGCTGCGTCGAGTACGCGCGCCGGTTCAACGTGCCCATCCACGTGCGCTCGTCCTTCTCCGGCCTGGAGGGGACGTGGGTCGTGGGGGAGACTGAAGAAGGAGACGAGATGGAAGACCCGATCATCGCGGGAGTCGCGCACGACCGGTCCGAGGCGAAGATCACCGTCACGGGCGTCCCGGACGTGCCCGGATCCGCCGCGCGCCTCTTCGAGGCCGTCGCGCGCGCCGACGTCAACATCGACATGATCGTCCAGAACGTGTCGGCGACGAACACGGGCGTCACGGACATCTCCTTCACGCTCCCCGGCGCCTCGGTGCCCTCGGCCCTCGCGGCGATCGAGGCGGACCACGAGGCCATCGGCTACGCCGAGCTCACCACCGACGAGTCGATCGGCAAGGTCTCGCTCATCGGTGCCGGCATGCGCTCCAGCTCGGGCGTGTCCGCGAAGTTCTTCGCGGCGCTGCGCGACGCGGGCGTCAACATCGAGATGATCACCACCTCGGACATCCGCATCTCCGTGGTCACGCGCGACGTGGACCTCGAGAAGGCGGTCAAGGCGGTTCACACGGCGTTCGACCTCGACTCCACCGAGGGCGAGGCCGTGGTGTACGGAGGGACGGGACGATGAGCCTGCAGATTGCTGTCGTGGGCGCCACCGGTCAGGTGGGCGCCGTCATGCGCGAGCTGGTCGCGGAGCGCTTCCCCGAGGCGACGGTGCGCTTCTTCGCGTCCGCGCGCTCGGCGGGCAAGGTGCTCGGCCACCTCGGCCAGGAGATCGTGGTCGAGGACGTCGCGTCCGGCGACTACGCGGGCATCGACATCGCGCTGTTCTCGGCCGGCGGCGGCGCGTCGAAGGAGTACGCGCCCAGGTTCGCCGCGGCGGGCGCGATCGTCATCGACAACTCGTCGGCCTGGCGCAAGGACCCCGAGGTGCCGCTGGTCGTCTCCGAGGTCAACCCCGAGGCGCTGGACGACATCCCCAAGGGCATCGTCGCGAACCCCAACTGCACCACGATGGCCGCGATGCCGGTGCTCAAGCCGCTGCACGAGGCCGCGGGCCTCGAGCGCATGGTCGTGTGCTCGTACCAGGCGGTGTCGGGCTCGGGCCTCGCAGGCGTCGAGGAGCTGCACTCGCAGGCGCGCGCGGTGGTCGACGAGGCCGACCTGCTCGCCCACGACGGCTCCGCGGTCGAGTTCCCCGCGCCGGTCAAGTACGTCGCGCCGATCGCGTTCAACGTGGTGCCCATGGCGGGCTCCGTGGTCGACGACGGCTCGAACGAGACCGACGAGGAGCAGAAGCTCCGCAACGAGTCCCGCAAGATCCTGGGCCTGCCTGAGCTGATGGTGTCCGGCACGTGCGTGCGCGTGCCCGTGTTCACTGGCCACTCGCTGTCGATCAACGCGGAGTTCGAGCGGGGCATCACGCCCGAGGACGCGTACGAGATCCTCGGCTCCGCGCCGGGCGTCCAGGTGGCCGAGGTGCCGACCCCGCTCGCGGCCGCCGGCGGCGACGTGTCGCTCGTGGGCCGCATCCGCCAGGACCGGTCGCTCGAGGGCACGCGCGGGCTCGTGCTGTTCGTGTCGGGCGACAACCTGCGCAAGGGCGCGGCGCTCAACGCCGTGCAGATCGCGGAGCTGGTCGCCGCGAAGCTCAAGGCCGCCGCATAGGCGACCGCCGCATCGTCCGTCCCGAGGGCCGGTCTCCCGCGTGGAGGCCGGCCCTCGCGCCTTCCCCGCGGCGCCCTGCCACACGTGCCTGGTGGTACCAATCGCTACGACTTCGGCCCTGGTCGTCCCGTTTGGTACCACCGGGACGGCCGGGGACGATGCGTCGGGCGCCTACGCGAGCAGCAGCGCCATCCCGCCGGTCATCACGAGCGTGATCATCGCGACGGGCAGCGTGCCCTTGAGCAGCTCGCCCTCGCGACCGGCGAGTCCCACCGTCGCGGCGGCCGCGATGATGTTGTGGGGGCAGATCATGTTGCCGATCGCGGCGCCCGCGTTCTGGGCGCCGATGAGCGGCAGCGGCGACAGCGACGCCTCGGTCGCGGTGAGGTCCTGGAAGTCCGTGAAGAGGATGTTCGAGGACGTCGCGGAGCCGGTCATGAACGTGCCCAGCGCCCCCACGAAGGGCGACAGCACCGGCCACACCGCGCCCGTGCCCGCGGCCGCGACGGCGAGCTGGGTCGTCATGCCCGAGTCGGACATCGTGTACGCCACCGTGACCATCGCCACCAGCGCGAAGAACACCGGGACCACCTGCCTGGTCGCCACGGTGAACGCCCCGCCCACCTCGGCCCGCGAGGCGCGCTGCCACAGCGCGCCGCCCAGGAACGCCACGAGCAGCAGCGGCCCCGGATGGTAGAGCGGCTGGATGCCGTCGCCGAAGCTGCCGTCGAACAGGCTCCACGTGACGTTCCACGACTGGGACGCCTCCTTGACGGGCGGCACCAGGCGGGTGAGGAGCACCAGCACCACGAGGATGGCGTAGGGCGCCGTCGCCGCCGCCATGCCCATGTGGTGGGCCTCGCTGGCCTCGGCCTCGTCGGCGGCGTGCTCGACCTCCCGCTCCGCCTCCTCCTCGGCCGGTGACAGCAGGGCGTGGGCGCGCGCCCGGCGCATCACCACGGCTCGCACGAGCACGATGAACAGGCCCGCGCCCACGATCGATCCGACCAGGGACGGCAGCTCGGGCCCGACGAACCGCGCGATGAGCAGGTACGGCGCGAAGAACGCGACGTACGCCACCGCCATCCACTTCCACGGCGGCCCGGCCGTGGGGATGAGCGTCCCGACCAGCCGCGCGACCGTGAAGGCCAGCACGACGCCCGTCACCACCATGTACGGCGACACCGCCCAGGACAGGTCCACCGCCGCGTAGTCGACGATCGCGTCCTGCGCCAGCGTGGGCGTGCCGACCGCGCCGAAGGGCACCGCGGCGACGTTGCCCGCCATGGCCGCGACGACCGCGGTCACCGGCTTGAAGCCCGCGGCGACGAGGAAGGGTGCCGACAGCGCGACGGGCGTGCCGAAGCCGGCCGCGCCCTCGATGAGCAGCGTGAAGAACCACGCGATGAGCAGGGCCGCCACGCGCGGATCCGGCGTGATGCGCGCCAGCCCGGCCTCGATGGCGGACGTCGCCCCGGTGCGCTGTTGAAGATGGTGGATGCCGAGCGCGGGGCCGATGATGAGCATCACCGTCATCGCGGTCCAGGCGGCGCTGACCACCACGCCGCTGACGCCCTCGAAGCGCCCGAAGGCGTCGCCGGTGCCGAACGAGAACGTGGTGAGCGCGATGACGATCGCGACGATCGCCGCGGACACGCCCGCCCACACCGCCGACCACTTGAGGCCGATCATGAGCACGAGCACCACCACGATCGGCAGCGCGGCCAGCAAGGTGTCCATCAGCGACCCTCCCGCATCGGCAACATCCCTGGTTCACGCTAGCGCGCGAAGCCCGCCCGGGCACGGGGACGATGCGCCGGGACCGGGCGCGACGAGCCTCCGGAGACCCGCACGCCGGGCGGCCGCCCGGCTAGACCCCGATGGCCCCGGACCTCTTCCTGGCGAGGGCGTCCACCGTGGCCGCCAGCACGAGCACGCCGCCCGACACCGCGAGGTTGGCCCCCGCGGAGAAGCCGAGCAGGCCCAGCCCGTTGGTGATGACCGCGATCACCGTCGCGCCGATCACCGCGTGCACCAGCCGGCCTCGGCCGCCGAAGAGGCTGACGCCGCCGACCACCGCCGCCGCGACGCCGGACAGCACGATCTCCCGCCCGGTCGACGCGTCGGCCGAGCCCACGCGGGAGATGAAGAAGAAGCCGGCCACGACGGCGAGCATCGAGCACACCACGAACGCGGACCACTTGATGAGGGGAACGTTGACGCCCGCGCGGCGCGCGGCCTCCGCGTTGCCGCCGATCGCGTAGATGTAGCGCCCGAAGCGCGTGCGGTCGAGGACGTACGTGCCGATCATGAGGATGACGAGCACGACCGGCACGACGATGGGGATGCCCTCGAGCGTGCGGGCGGCGGTGCCGCGGTTCTGGTTGAGGTAGAAGACGAGGCCGGCGCCGAGCACCGCGATGACGCCGAGCTTGGCCGCCATGATGCTCACCGGCGGGTTGGGCGCGCCCGACGCCGCGCGGCGCTGCCGGTCCACCAGCGCGACGCCGAGCAGGACGGCGAGGATCAGGCCGAGCATGAGCCAGCCCGCCCACGGCGGCAGGTTGCGGTTCTGGATCGCCTTGATGGGCGCCGGGATGAGCCGGTACGTGCCGCCCGCGCCGATGATGACGAGCATGACGCCCTGGAGGCCCAGGAACAGGCCCAGGGACACCACGAACGACGGGACGCCGATGCGCGCCACGAAGAAGCCGATCGAGGCGCCCACGACGAAGCCGATGCCGAGCGCGACGAGCACCGCGAGCGGCCATGGCATGCCCCCCGGCTGCGTGAGCTTGACGAACACGCCCATCGCGACGCCGAACGTCACTCCGGCGGACAGGTCGATCTCCCCGAGAAGCAGCACGAACACGAGCGCCATGCCGAGCGTCACGAGCGGCGCGGCCTGCGTGAAGAGGTTGGCGATGTTGCGCTCGGTGAGGAACAGCGGGTTGGCGGAGGCGAAGATGACGACGAGCACGACGAGGCCGCCGACCGCGGGCAGCGGGCCCATGTCGCCGCCGCGCACGCGGCGCAGGTAGGCCGCCATCGCGTCGCGCACGCCGCCGTGCGCGCCCTTGCCCAGGAGGCTCGGCGCCTCCTTGTCGACCTCGATCGCCGGCCCCTCGCTCTCGATCTCGGTGCTCACGCCTGGACCTCCGTCATGGTCTTGGTGCCGGTGATGTAGCCGACGACGTCGTCGGGGCTCGTGTCCTTCGCCTGGATCCGGGCGGTCATGGTGCCGAGGTAGAGGACGTTGATGTCGTCCGCGACCGCGAACACGTCCTGGAGGTTGTGGGAGATGATGATGACTGCGACGCCGCTGTCCGCGAGCCGCCGCACCAGGTCGAGCACCTGGGCGGTCTGAGCGACGCCGAGCGCGGCCGTCGGCTCGTCGAGGATCACCACCTTGGCCTGCTTGACCACGGAGCGCGCGATCGCCACCGTCTGGCGCTGTCCGCCCGACAGCGACGCGACCTTCTGACGGAGCGACTTCACGGTCTTCACCGACAGCGTCTGCAGGGCGCGCGCGGCCTCGGCCTCCATGCGACCCTCGTCGAACGTGCCGGTCGCCATCTCCTCGCGGCCGAGGAACATGTTCTGGACGATGTCGAGGTTGTCGCACAGCGCGAGGTCCTGGTACACGACCTCGATGCCCAGCCGCGCGGCCTCGCGAGGGTGGTGCAGCGACACGGCCTCGCCCGCGAAGAGGACCTCCCCGCCGTCGTACGGCTGCACGCCGGCGAGGCCCTTGATGAGGGTCGACTTGCCGGCGCCGTTGTCCCCCACCAGGGCGGTCACGCGACCCGCCTCCGCGGTGAGGTCGACGCCCTTGAGGACCTCGACGGGGCCGAAGCTCTTGGTGACGCCGCGCAGCTCGACGATGGGCTGGCTCATCTGGACCTCCCGGATCCACGTGTCGCGATAGGTGGGTGGGGGGAGGGTCCCGCATCGGGACGATGCGGGACCCTCCCGTCCGTCGGGTGGCTAGGCGGCAGCCTCGATCCCGTACTCCTCGCACTTCGCAGCGACCTCGCCCGTGCAGATCTCGTCGTACGACGCGTTGCCGTCGTCGATGACCTGCTGGACCTCCTCCGGCCCCACGAGGATCGGAGTCTCGGCGAAGAACGGCGTGCCGTCGTCGAGCGCCGACGGCGCCTCCGGCGACTCGCCGTTGAGCAGCGACACCGCCAGGTCCGCGGCCGTCGCGGCCTCGAGCTGGTACGGCTTGTAGACGGTGGCCGCCTGCTTGCCGAGCAGCACGTTCTGCAGGCCCGCCACGGAGGCGTCCTGACCGGACACCGGCACCGTCAGACCGTTCTTGTCGAGGACGGTGATGACGCCGGCGGCGTTCGTGTCGTTGGCCGCCCACACGGCGTCGACCTCGCCGCCGAGGTCGGTGAGCGCCTGCTCGAACTGGGTCGCCGAGTACTCGCCGTCCCACTTGCCCGGCGGCTCCGCCGCGGGCTCGATACCGGCGGCCTCCATCACGGACACCGCGCCGTCGTGGAACATCGCCGCGTTGCCGTCGGCCGGGTCGCCGCCGATGTAGACCACGACCGCCTCGGCCGGGTCCACCCCGCTGGCCTCGAGCCCGTCGACCACGGACTGGCCCTCGAGCTCGCCGACCTGGAAGTTGTCGAACGACACGTAGTAGTCGGCGCCCGCGATCGGCCGGTCGTAGGCGATCACGGGGATCCCCTGCGCCTGGGCGTTCTCGGTGATCGTGACGGCCGCGCCGTTGTAGTCGACGAGGATCATGACGCCGCACCCCTGGGTGAGCATCTGGTCCGCGATGGTCGAGTACTTGGCGGTGTCGCCCTGGGCGTTCTGGATGTCCGCCTCGAACCCGGCCGCCGTGATGGCCTCGTCGAGCGCGGGACGGTCGCCGTTCTCCCAGCGGGGGGACGATGCGGCGTCCGGCAGGATGACGCAGGCGCGGCCGCCCTCGGCCATCGCACCGTCGTCGGAGGGCTCCATGCTGGAGCCGTCGCCCGAGTCGTCGCCGCTCGAGCAGCCGGCGAGCACGAGGGCGGAGGCCGCGAAGAGCGCCCCCGCCGAGATGAGTGTGGATCGCTTCACGTCGATACCCCTTCCCCAGGTGGGGCGTCGTTGCCCCCGGATGCCTACCACGACGTGCAGGTGGCATCACGCTCACCGTACGCCGATTCAGCGAACGCACAACGAAGCGGAGGTCACACTTCTGTAAAGGCGTTATTCCTGGTCAAGTGGCAAATAGCCCGACGCGGGCAGCCGACGCGAGAGCGCTCTCGTCGGGAGCGCGCCCGGCCGCCGACGACTCCGCCGGGGCGAGCCTGCCGCCGCATCGTCCCCGCGGACGCAAGAAGGGCCGGATCCATGCGGATCCGGCCCTTCTCTCAACCGTCGGGGTGACAGGATTTGAACCTGCGGCCTCCTCGTCCCGAACGAGGCGCGCTACCAAGCTGCGCCACACCCCGGTTTTTGAGCCCGCTAAGAATATCGGACTCGGGGCCGAAACACGAAATCGGCCCCCTCCCGCTCCCGCGAGGTCGCGCGTCAGCCCCGCGGCACGAGCGTGAGGATCGTCGCCTCGGGCCGGCACGCGAAGCGGATCGGCGTGTACGGCGACGTGCCCAGGCCCGCGGAGACGTGCACGTAGGCGCCCGCGCCCCCGGAGTCCGGGCGGACGCCCGGCCAGCCGTGGAGCCCGCTCGCGCGGCTCGTGTCGAGGTCGCAGTTGGTGACGAGCGCGCCGTAGAACGGCACGCAGACCTGGCCTCCGTGCGTGTGCCCCGCGAGGATGAGCTCCGCGCCGTCCGCCGCCATCCCGTCCAGCACGCGCGTGTAGGGCGCGTGCGCGACGCCGATGCGGGCCGCGGCGCCCTCGACACGCTCGGCAGGCGAGGGCATGACGTCGAGCCCGATGTGCGGGTCGTCGACGCCCACGAGGTCGAGCACCGAGCCCGCCGCCGCGAGCGACCCGCGCGCGTTGTTGAGGTCCACCCAGCCGCCCGCGGCGAGTCCTGCGCGCAGCTCCTCCGTGGGGAGCTGCGCCTGGCGCTCCTGGAGCCGTGACGGACCCGCGAAGTACGCGAGCGGGTTCTTGGGCAGGGGGCCGTGGTAGTCGTTCGAGCCGAACACGAACGCCCCGGGCTTGGCCAGCAGCGGCTCGAGGGCTTCGAGGACGGTCGGGACCGCACCGGGGTGCGCGAGGTTGTCCCCGGTGGTGATGACCGCGTCGACGCGCTCCTGCGCCAGGCGGCGCAGCCACGCGACCTTGCCGCGCTGCGCCGGCGTGAGGTGCAGGTCGGACAGGTGCAGGAGCCGCACGGGTCGGCTGCCGGGCGGCAGGATCGGCACCTCGACGCGGCGCAGCGTGTACGCGCGCGCCTCGGCGAGGGACCAGGCCAGGCCGGCGCCCGCCACCGCGGCCAGGGCGACCGCCGCGCGTCGCGCCACGATCAGTTGCCCCGTCCGCGGTTGTTGTTGCTGTCGTTGTTGTTGTTGTCGTTGTTGCGGTTGTTGTTGTCGTCGTCCGATTCCTCGGGCTCGGGCGCCTGATCCGTCGCGACCGAGTAGCTCACCGTGGAGCCGGGGACCTGCTTGTAGTAGGCGCTCGGCGACTGGGACACGATGGTGCCGGGCGCGTACTCGGTCGAGTAGACCTCGTTGCCCGAGTCGGCGAGGCGGAAGCCCGCCGCCGACACCACGCCGCTCGCCTCGTCCGGCGTCATGCCGATGATCGACGGCACGGGGACCGGCTTGCCGTAGAGGACGTCGGTGCCGGCGTCGTCGAAGCCCTCGGCCGGCAGGTCCGCGGTCGCGACGTCCATGTACGCCTTCCACGTGGGCGCCGCCAGCGACGAGCCGTAGAGGTACGAGTAGTACGTGCCGTTGAGCGTGATGCCCTGGCCCGGCTCGTCCTCGTTCGGGTTGCCCAGCCACACCGTCGCCACGAGGTTGGGCGTGTAGCCCATGAACCACGTGTGGGTGTTGTTGTTCGCGGTACCGGTCTTGCCCGCCGCGGCGCGGCCGTCGGCGAGGTTCACGTACTTGCCGGAGCCGCTCTTCATGACCTCCTGCATCGCGTACACGACGCCGTCGGCGATCTCCTTGTCGATCACGCGCTCGCAGTTCTGCGGGGGCACGTCGAGCTCCTTGCCGTTGGCGTCGGTCACCGACAGCAGCGCGATCGG
Organism: Demequina litoralis; assembly: GCF_030418455.1. Classification (GTDB taxonomy): domain Bacteria; phylum Actinomycetota; class Actinomycetes; order Actinomycetales; family Demequinaceae; genus Demequina; species Demequina litoralis. The sequence continues at coordinate 147,302 of NZ_JAUHPW010000003.1, read as the reverse complement.
GTCGCAGCGCACGCCCTCGTTCGCGTAGACCTGCGCGACCTGCGCCATGGTCAGCGGCGACGCGTTCTGGGTACCCAGCGCGATCGACGGGACCACCTCGATCTCGTTGCCGTCGGCACGCTGGAAGCCGAGCTTCTCGGCGGTGTCACGGATGTCGCACAGGTCCAGCTGGTTCGCCATGTTGACGTACGCGGTGTTGACCGAGTTGGCCGTCGCCTTGAGCACGGTCTGCGTGTAGGTGAAGGCGTTCTCGACGTTGCCGGGCGACCAGGTGCCGTAGTAGAACATCGGGTTGCCCAGGCACGAGGCGTTCCACGAATCGCCCGTGTAGGCCTTCTGCGCGCCGCTGACGTTCTGCATGAGGGAGTGGCCGCTCTCGAGCCACTCGGTGAGGATGATCGGCTTGAACGTCGAGCCCGGGGAGAAGCCTCGGGAGCCTCCCCACTCGCGGTCGACCGAGTAGTTGATCGCGGTCGACCCCTCCTCCTCGGCCGACGGGTCGAACGTCTTCGACTGCGCCATCGCGACGATCTGGCCCGTGTCCGGGTCGAGCGAGACCAGGGCCATGGCCCAGCCGCTCGGGTCGTCGGCGGGCAGCGCGTCCGCGAGCGCCTGGTTCGCGGCCTTCTGCTTCGTGAGGTCCAGCGTCGTGATGACGTCGAGGCCGCCTCGGCTCAGCAGCTCGGCGCCGGTGAGCTCCGCGCCCTCCTGGTTGAAGACGTCGTCGCGGCGGATGATCTTCGTCACGTAGTCGCAGAAGAACGGCGCATCCTGGGCGGCCACGCACGAGAACTTGGGGTTCGACACCTTGAGGGTGTCCTCGACCGGGGTCGAGCTGTACTCGTCGTACTCCTCCGCGGTGATGAACTCCTGCTGGTACATCTGGAACAGCACGGTGTCGCGGCGGGCCTTGGCGTTCTCCGGGTAGCGGATCGGGTCCCACTTCGAGGGGTTCTGCGTGATGCCGGCGATGGTCGCCGCCTCGATCGCGTTGAGCTTCTTCGCCGACTTCGAGAAGTACAGCTGCGACGCGGCCTCCGCGCCGTACGTGTTCGCGCCGAACTGGGCGATGTTGAGGTACTGCTCGAGCACCTGCTCCTTGCCGCAGTCGACCTTGGGGTTCGTCTCGTCGCACTCGACGCCGTACTCGCGGTCGAGGTTCTCCTCGAGCGCCAGCGCGAGGCGCCACTCGCGGATCTTGCGCGACAGCGACACCTCGGTCGCCGCGTCCATGGCGTCCTCGTCGTCGGACAGGACGGCCTTCTGCAGCAGGGTGTTCTTCACCAGCTGCTGCGTGAGGGTCGAGGCGCCGGGCGAGTCCGGCGACGTGAGGTTGACGTAGGCCGCGCGCAGGAGACCCTCGCCGTCGACGCCGTGGTGGAGCCAGAAGCGCTTGTCCTCGATCGATACCACCGCGTTCTGCAGCCACGGCGAGATGTCCTCGAGCGGCACCACGACGCGGTTCTGCTCGTAGAACGTCGCCAGCAGGTGCTTGCCGGTGCGGTCGTAGATGTTGGACTGCTGCGGCAGCGTGACCGCGGACAGCTCCTCGGGGAGCTCCTCGAACAGCTCGGCGGAGCCGCTGGCGGCCGAGCCCGCGACCGTCACCGCAGGTAGAGCGAGTCCGGCGACCAGGAAGCCGCCCATGATCGACAGGGCGACGAACAGGGACAGCGCGGTGAGCAGCTGGACGAACGTCACCTTCGTGCGGGGGCGCGAGGAGGACCGAGGCATGCAGCAATGGTAAGGGAGCCTCCTGAGAGCCCGGCCCAGGCCCTCCCCCACGGCGCCCCGCGGGCTAGGCTCGGCGTCATGACCACCTGGGAATACGCGACCGTTCCGCTCATCGACCACGTCACCAAGCAGATCCTCGACCAGTGGGGCGAGGACGGCTGGGAGCTCGTCCAGGTCGTGACCGGCCCGACCGGCGGCCTCGTCGCCTACCTCAAGCGCCCCACCGGGGAGAAGTAGAGGTGTCGGCGAGCCAGCGCCTCGCAGCGCTCGGCCTGCAGCTGCCCGAGGTCGCGACGCCCGTCGGCACGTACGTGCCGGCGCGCCGCCACGGCGACCTCGTCCACACCTCGGGCCAGCTCCCCCTCGCGGACGGCGACCTGCTCGCCGTCGGAGTCGTCGGACAGCGGGCCGGCGACGTCACGCCCGAGCGCGCCGTCGAGTGCGCGCGCCAGTGCGCGCTCAACGCGCTCGCCGCGGCCGCGCAGGCCGCGGGCGGCCTCGACAGCATCGAGTCCATCGTCAAGGTCACCGGCTTCGTCGCCTCGGCGCCCGGCTTCACCGCCCAGCCGGCGGTGCTCAACGGCGCCTCGAGCCTCATGGTCGAGGTCTTCGGCGAGGCCGGCCGCCACGCGCGCTCCGCCGTGGGCGTCGCGGCGCTGCCGCTCGGCGCGCCGGTCGAGGTGGAGATCACCGTCGCCCTGCGCTCCCTCTAGCGACCGGACGATGCGCGGCCCGGGCGGGCGCGCATCGTCGCTCCCCCTCCGACAGCGAGCACGGAAGAGGTCCCGGGTCGCCCGCGTGTCGGGGGTGGGGGTGCGTCAGCGGGAGCGGGCGCGCAGGCGCTCGGGCTCGTAGACCTCGACGGCGCCGATGTGGACGTCGATCCAGCCGCGCGACGCGAAGTCCGCGAGCGCCTTGTTGACCGTCTCGCGGGACGCGCCGACGAGCTGAGCGAGCTCCTCCTGCGTGAGGCCGTGGCGCACGGTCACGTGACCGCGCTCCATGCGCCCGAAGCGGTGGCCCAGGTCGAGGATCGCCTTGGCGACGCGGCCGGGCACGTCCGAGAAGACGAGGTCCGCCATCGTGTTGGACTGCCGGCGGATGCGCTGTGCGAGCGCGCGCAGCATGTGGCGGGACATCTCGAGGTGGTCGTCGAGCCACACGTCGAGCACCTGCTTGGGGAGCTCGTAGACGATGGTGTCCTCGACCGTGTGGGCGCGCGACAGGCGTGGGCCCGGGTCGAAGACGGACAGCTCGCCGAGCATGTCCCCCACGCCGACGAGGGCGAGCAGGTTCTCGCGGCCGTCCCGCGCGGTCCGGGCGAGCTTGACCTTGCCCTTGACCACGACGTAGAGCGCGTGACCGTCGTCGCCCTCGACGAAGATGTTCTCGCCCCGCGACAGCTCGCGACGGCGCATCTGCGAGATGAGCGAGCGCGCGGTGACGGCGTCCATGCCGCCGAACAGCGGCGACGACCGGAGCAGCTGCTCCTCGCGGGCCGCCTCGGGCATGTCAACCCTCCTTCGTCGCCGACTCCGCACGGTGCGCCTGCGCAAGCGCACGCACCATCTGGGCCGTCACATTATCAAGGGTGGCGGCCACTCGGGACTCGTACTCACCGAGTCGCGCGTCCAGATTGTCGAGTTCCTCGAGCGTCCCGGCGGAGAAGGCCTCCGCGTTGGGCCACACGGCGGCGGCCAGCTCGGTCGACGTCGGCGCCCCCGCGGCCAGGGCCTCCCACGAGAGGTCGAGCCCGGCGGACGTGTGCTCGTCCGGCTGCGCGAGCAGCGCGACGGCCAGGTCGTGGCGTGCCTGCACCAGGCGGCGCCACCAGCGGACGCGGGCCAGCTCGCGGCGCATGTCCCGGCGACGCTGCCGCAGGTCGGCGATGGCGTCCGCAGCGATCGTTGTCGTCACTCGCACCTCCCTCGCACCGCGCGCACCCCGTGCGCCTGTCCCTCCGTCTATCGGCGGCGGGGGCGGGGCGCTTGAGCCCTCGCTAGGGTGTGGCCCATGGCCGGCCGCACCCCCCTGACCGTCGCATCGTCCACGCAGGAGACACCTCCCGTGGCCCTCGTGCGGCGCGCCCGCGCGGTCAACCGGGCGCTGGCCGAGGTCTACCCCGATGCGCACTGCGAGCTCGACTACCGGAACCCGTTCGAGCTCCTCGTGGCCACCGTGCTGAGCGCCCAGTGCACGGACGTGCGCGTCAACCAGGTCACGCCCGCGCTGTTCGCGCGCTTCCCCGACGCGCAGGCGATGGCGGCGGCGGACCGCGACGAGCTCGAGGCGCTCATCCGTCCCACGGGCTTCTTCCGCGCGAAGGCGGAGTCGCTGCTGGGGCTCAGCCGCGACCTGGTCGAGCGCTACGACGGCGACGTGCCCGGCCGTCAGCGCGACCTCGTCACACTGCGGGGGGTGGGGCGCAAGACCGCGAACGTGGTGCTCGGCAACGCGTTCGACGTCCCCGGCATCACGGTCGACACGCACATGGGCCGCCTCGCGCGCCGCCTGGGCCTCACGGTGAACGAGGATCCCGTGGTGGTCGAGCGCGACCTCATGGCGCTCATCGAGCGGCGCGAGTGGACGCTGTGGTCGCACCGCGTGATCTTCCACGGCCGCCGTCGCTGCATGGCGCGCAAGCCCGACTGCGGCAGCTGCGAGATCGCGGCGCTGTGCCCCAGCGCACCCGGCGCGAGGGTGCGAGCGGAGTAGCCGGGACGATGCGCGGGCCTAGTGGCCCTTCTCCTCCGGCGCCTCCTCGATGCCGACCTCGGCGGGGTCGACGCCCACCGACTTCCCGAGCTCGTGCGGCTTCGCCATGCGGTTCGCCGGCAGCGGCACGGGGGTCGAGCGACGCTCGTAGAGCCTGCGGTAGAAGCGGTCGCGCGCGCCGAGCAGGCCCGCCCCGAGCGCCGCGGCGAGCACCGAGGCCGTGAGCACCGACAGCTTGACCACCTCGGCGTTCTCGCCGCCGAAGGCCAGGTCGCCGATGAGCAGCGACACCGTGAAGCCGATGCCGGCGAGCAGGCCCATGCCGGTGACGTCGAGCCACGACAGGCCCCGGTCGAGCTGCGCGCGCGTGAACGTCGCCACCAGCCACGTCGCGAGCACGATGCCGAGCGGCTTGCCCACGACGAGGCCCAGGATCACGCCGTGCGCGACAGGGCTGGAGACGAGGTCGGAGACCGCGTCCGCGTTGATGGTGACGCCGGCCGCGAAGAACGCGAAGATCGGCACCGCGACGGCCGCCGAGACTGGACGCCACACGTGCTCCCAGTGCTCGGCGAGCGAGGTGCGCTCGCCCGCGCGGGCCACGGCCGGGACCATCATGCCGAGCGCGACGCCGGCGATCGTGGCGTGGATGCCCGAGGCGTGCATGAACGCCCACGCGGCGAACGCGATCGGGAACAGCAGGAACGGGCTGGCCCAGCCCTTCCGGATGAGCAGGCCGAAGGCGACGATGCACGCGATGGCCGCGCCGAGCCACAGGAAGCTGAGGTCCGAGGAGAAGAACACCGCGATGATGATGATCGCGAGCAGGTCGTCCACCACCGCGAGCGTGAGGAGGAACGCGCGGAGCGCGTTCGGCAGCCACTTGCCGACGACCGCGAGCACCGCGATGGCGAAGGCGATGTCGGTCGCGGTCGGCACCGCCCAGCCCTGCAGCGAGCCGTCGGGGCCCAGGTTGGACAGCACATAGAGGAGCGCGGGCACGGCCATGCCGCCGACCGCGGCCACGATCGGGACGATCGCGGTCGAGGGCTTGCGGAGCTCGCCGGCGACGATCTCGCGCTTGAGCTCGAGGCCCACCACGAAGAAGAAGATCGCGAGCAGGCCGTCCTTCGCCCAGTCGGCGATCGACAGGTCGAGGTGGAGCGCGTGCGGGCCGATCGTGAACTCGCTGAGGTTCTCGTAGAAGCCCTGCAGCCCCGTGTTCGCGAAGATCAGCGCCGCGACCGTGCCGATGAGGAGCAGGATGCCGCCGGCCCGCTCCGTGCGCAGCACATCGACGAGCGTGCGCTCGGTCGACGGCGTCAGCCGGGAGAAGAGGCGGGAGGCGGGCTTGGACGTCATGACGCTCCTGATCGGGGTACGGCGGGAACGCGCCCAATCCTATCGGTGCGGCTAGACCGTCTCCTGAACGCCCGAGCGCTGCGGCTGGGGCGGGTCGAACCGGTATCCGACGTTGCGCACCGTGCCGATGAGCTGCTCATGCTCGGCGCCGAGCTTCGCGCGCAGGCGACGCACGTGCACGTCGACGGTGCGGGTGCCGCCGTAGTAGTCGAAGCCCCACACCTCCTGGAGCAGCTGGTCGCGCGTGTACACGCGGCCCGGGTGCTGCATGAGGTACTTGAGGAGCTCGAACTCCTTGTAGGTGAGGTCGAGCGGCACGCCCTTGAGGCGGGCGGTGTAGCCGCCCACGTCGACCGTGAGGTCGCCCGAGGAGAACTCGGCGACGCGGTCGAGCGGGTCGGCGGCGTTCGCGCGGCCGATGAGCAGCCGGATGCGCGCCTCGACCTCCGCGGGGGACGCGTCGGCGAGCACGACGTCGGCGGCGCCCCAGTCGGCGTTGACGATCGACATGCCGCCCTCGCGCAGGACCAGCAGCAGCGGCACGGCGACGCCGGTCACCTGGACCAGGTTGCAGTTGTTGCGCGCCTCGACGAGGTCCGTCCTCGCATCGACGACCAGGACATCCGCGTCCATCGCGTCGAGCATCGCGGACGGCTCCGGGGCCACCACGCGCGTCCGATGCGACAGGAGCGCGAGCGCAGGCAGGACGTCGGCCGCGCCGTCTCCCGACGGCGTGAGCACGAGCAGGTCTGCCATCGCCACCTCCGATTGCGCTTCACTCTAGCGGTGCCAGGTCTGAGACACTAACGCCCATGCTTCCCACGACGAGGGCGACGATCAGCGCGGCCGCGGCGGCGCTCGTCGCCGTCGGCGGCTTCCTCGGCACCCGCTATCTCGCGGTCGTGGTGATGGGCCTCATGGTGGTCCTGGCGATGGGCTGGCCCGTGCTCCTGCGCGCCTCGCGGCGCCGCACCGCGTCGGTCATCCTCATCGGTGGCGGCGCGCTCGCCCTGATCGCCGTGCTGGTCGGCCGCACCGCCCCGCACCTGCGCCACATGGTGGTCGCCGTGGCCCTCATGGTGATCGCCGCGCTGGTCGCCGAGGTCTTCTGGCCCAGCTCGCGCGGACGGGCCGTGACCTCGGTGGCGGCGACGTGTGCGGGCGCGATCGTCGTCGCCTCCGGAGCGGCGTGGGTCGCGGCCTCGCGCACCCATGGCGCGGAGGACCTCGTGGTGACGGGCGGCGTCGCTCTCGCCGTGTCCGCGATCGCCTCCGTGATGACCCCGAAGCCCGGGGTCAACTCGCTGCTCGCGCTCACGCTCGGCCTCTGGTCGGGCATCGGCACGGGCGCGCTGTTCCCGGAGCTGCCCTGGTGGGCGGGCGGCGGCGTGGGCCTGCTGTGCGCGGCCGTCGTGACCCTGCTGCAGGAGCTCCGCCGGCGCGAGCCGCGGCTCAAGGGCTGGATCCCGGGAATCTCCTCGGCCGTGGCCCCTGTTCTCGGAGCGGGCGCGCTCGTCTACATTGGCGGACGACTGCTCGTCGGCTGAGGTCAACCGGAGGTCCCCGTGCTGCTCCGCATCATCATCGTCGTCGCGATCCTCGCGGTGGCGACCGGTGCCGCCCTGTGGTGGCGCCGCCGTCAGGGCATGGTCCGCGAGGTCGAGCGGGCGGGCGCGCTGTCCTCCGCCACCCTCGGCGCCAAGCGCGGCTACCACGCGACCTTCGTGCAGTTCTCGACCCCCATGTGCGCCAAGTGCCCGCCCACCGCCCAGCTGCTGCGCCGCATCGCCGAGGAGGACGCCCGCGTCGTCCACATCGAGATCGACGCCGCGGAGCGGCTCGACCTCGCGCGCGAGCTCGAGATCATGCGCACGCCCACGATCCTGCTGCTCGACGGCGACGGGGTGGTGGTGTCCCGCATCTCCGGCGCCCCGTCCGAGCAGCAGGCACGCGACGCGCTCGCGGCAGTGCCGCGCACCGGCACCGACTACACCATCTAGCGGGCACGACCCTCCGTGACCGTAGACTCCACCTCGAGGGAGGGAGCCCCCATGAAGGACATCCAGATCGACCCGCGCGGACCCCGGTTCAGCGCATTCTGGCAGCTCGCGTTCTCGGTGTCCGCGCTGCTCGCGGGCGCCAACCCCGTGGGCATCGCCATCATGGCCGTGCTGCTGGTGCTGTTCATCCCGGGCGCGATCATCGGCCCGCAGGCCACGCTCCAGGGCTGGGTGTTCCGCACGATGGTGCGCCCGCGCCTGGACCCGCCGGCCGAGACGGAGTCGTTCCGCCCGCCGCGCTTCGCGCAGCAGATGGGCACCACGTTCTCCATCCTCGCCGTCGCGTCGGGCCTCCTCGGCCTCGACGCCGGCTTCTTCATCTTCACCGGCTTCGTGACGTTCGCCTCGTTCCTCAACAGCGTCTTCAACCTGTGCCTGGGTTGCGAGATCTACCTGCTGTTCAAGCGCGCCACCACCCGCACCGCCGCCTGACATGCCCACCCTGGTCGTCAAGGTCACGTGCGGCGTCGAGCGCGTCGAGACGCTCATGCAGGCCTTCACCGTCGCCGCAACCGGCGTCGCCTCGGGCCTCGAGGTGAGCCTGTGGCTGACGGGCGACGCCACGCTGCACGCGCTGCCCGGCACGGACGACGTGGTGATCCCGCACTCGCCCCCGCTGTCGACGCTGCGTGACGCGGTGCTCGCCGCCGGCACCGTGACGGTGTGCGCGCAGTGCGCGGCCCGTCGCGAGATCGCCGAGCCGGACCTGCTGCCGGGCGCCCGCATCGCCGGCGCCGCCGCCTTCGTCGCGGAGGCGACAGCCGCCGACGCGACCGCGCTCGTCTACTGAGACAGCGCATCGTCCGCGCGGGACGTGGCCCGGGACCTCGGTCCCGGCATACACTCGGGCCATGACTGCTCTCGAGGTCACCTTCACCGTGCTCGCCGTCCTCGCGTTCGCCGCGACCACCTGGATCGCCGGCATCGTCGCCTTCCGTCTGGTGAAGGGCCCCAAGCGGTGACCTTCGTCATCCCGTCGGACCTCGCGCCCGAGCTCTACCCGCTCGCGTGGGTGGTGGGCGCCTGGGAGGGCCACGGGGTCCTCGAGTACCCCGGCATCGAGACGGCGGACTTCCGCCAGCGCGTGGTCTTCGACCACGACGGCGGCCCGTACCTCTCCTATACGGCGACGATCACGCTCATGGGCCCCGACGGCGAGGAGGGCCAGGTGTGGTCCACCGAGTCGGGCTTCTGGCGCGTCGCACCGAGCGCCCCCGAGGGCGTCCAGCTGGGCGAGAACCAGCACCCGCTCGAGGTGGTCCTCGCGGACGCCTCCGGCCTCCTCACCGCGTTCTTCGGCGCGGTGGGCAACGGCCGCATCGACCTCGCAAGCCGCTTCGCCGCCGCGACCGAGTCCGGCCCCGACGTGCGCGCCGCCACCCGCATGTACGGCAACGTCGGCGGCGAGCTCATGTGGGCGTGGGACCTCAAGGCCTTCGGCCAGGATCTCCAGTCCTACGCGAGCGGCCGCCTGTCGCGCGTCGACGGCCCCGAGGTTCCCGGCGACGCCGAGACCATCGCGCCCGACGCGGAATCCTGACGCCGCGCCCGCGCGTTCACGGAACATGACCTCCCCTCTTCTCGACCGTCACGGCGCCGTCGTGGGCGTCGGCCCCGACGCGGGCGTCGCCTGGCACTACGGCGACCCCACCGCGGAGCAGCGCGCCCTCGAGGCCGGCCGTGCGGTCGCCGACCAGTCCCACCTCGGCATCGTCACCGTCACCGGGCCCGACCGCCTCACGTGGCTCGACTCGCTGTGCACGCAGCAGGTCGCGGGCCTCGCGCCCGGCGAGTCCGCCGAGCTCATGATCCTGTCGCCCCAGGGCCGCGTCGAGCACGTCGCCGGCCTGGTCGACGACGGCACCACCGCGTGGCTCATCTCCGAGACCGCGCCCGCCCTGGCCGCGTTCCTCGATCGCATGCGCTTCATGCTCCGCGTGGAGGTGCACGATGCGACGGCCGAATGGGCCGCGATCGGCGAGGCCGTGTCGCGCCCCGCCGCCGAGGGCGAGCCGGTCACGTGGGTCGATCCGTGGCCCGGCGTCACCGCTGGGGGCACGTCGTACGCCGCCGACCCGTCCGCGCTGTCCGATGCGGTGCGCCCGTGGCGTCTCGTGCTCGTCCCGCGCGCGTCCCTCGCCGCGGAGATCCAGGCGCGCGTCGACGCCGGCTGGACCCTCGTGGGCACGTGGGCGACGGAGGCGGTCCGGATCGCCGCGCATCGTCCCCGCGCGGGCCGCGAGATCGACGACCACTCGCTGCCGCACGAGCTCGATTGGCTGCGCACCGCGGTGCACCTGCACAAGGGGTGCTACCGCGGCCAAGAGACCGTCGCGAAGGTCCACAACGTGGGCCGCCCGCCGCGCCGGCTCACCATGCTCCACCTCGACGGCTCCGGCCACGAGCTGCCCGAGCCCGGCGTCGACGTGCATCGCGCGGACGGCGCGATCGCCGGGCGCGTCACCTCGGTCGCGCGCCACCACGAGCTCGGTCCCATCGCCCTCGCGGTGCTCAAGCGCTCGACCGATCCCTCAGCGACGCTCACCGTGCCCACCGACGGCGGACCCGTCGCCGCGGCGCAGGAGCTCGTGGTCAACGCCGACGGCTTCTCCGCCGACCGCCCGCCCAAGCCGGGCCCCACGATGAAGGGCCTCCTCATGGGCAAGGGCTGCGCCGCCGACGGCGGGGACCTGCCCGCCTGAGGACGGGCTGAGGCCCGCCCGCGGCCCTGCGCTAGCGTAGGTGCCCGATCGATCCTTCGGAGGAGGCTCCCGTGTCCCTGTTCGGCTGGCTTCAGAACGCCCTCGTCCTGCTCATCTCCGTGGCCGCGTTCGCGGGCGCCATCTGGGGCCTGGTCGACGCCTTCCGCCGCCCGGAGACGGCGTTCACCGCCGCGGGCAAGTGGTCCAAGACCATCTGGCTCGTCATCCTCGGCGTCGCCACCATCATCGCGTTCATCTCGCTGCCCTGGCCGCTCGGCACCGGGGGCGGGATCGGCGGCATCCTCGGCATCGCCGCGATCGTCGCGGTGATCATCTACTTCGTGGACGTGCGCCCCAAGCTCGGCGGCGGCTACGGCTCCTCGGGCGGTTCGCAGGGCCGCTCGTCCGGCGGCTGGTGAGCCGCGGGTGAAGGCAGTCCTCCAGCGCGCCTCGCGCGCGTCGGTGACCGTCGACGGCACCGTGACGGCCTCGTTCGACCGGCAGGGCATCGTCGCGCTCGTGGGTGTGACCCACGGCGACGGTCCCGAGCAGGTGCAGACCATCGCGCGCAAGATCGCCGAGCTGCGGATCCTGTCCGACGAGAAGAGCGTGTCCGACGTCGACGCCCCCGTCATCGTGGTCTCGCAGTTCACCTTGTACGCCGACACGCGCAAGGGACGCCGCCCGTCGTGGAACGGGGCGGCACCCGGGCCGGTCGCGGAGCCGCTGGTGGAGTCCGTCGTGGCGCACCTGCGCGACAGGGGCGTGACCGTCGGGACCGGCGTCTTCGGCGCCCACATGGACGTCGAGCTGGTCAACGACGGGCCGATCACGATCCTCCTCGAGGCCTGACCCTTCTCGTCCCTTCCGTGCACGGCCGGGGCCCTCGCCGCTCGTCTCCCGGGCCCGGCCCGCCGTCCGGCACGTCCGGCGCTGCTCCCCCCGCGCATCGTCCCCCCGCGATATCCCTTCACGCCCCTGGCGAACACGGGCATGAGGCCGGGGGGCCCGCGGTTAGCCTGGAAGCACCCGCGGTGGGCGACCGCCGCGACCCCGGCCCCGGCCGGACGAATCAAGGGAGGCTGACATGTTCGAACGGTTCACCGATCGAGCCCGTCGCGTGGTGGTGCTCGCCCAGGAAGAGGCGCGCATGCTCAACCACAACTACATCGGCACGGAGCACATCCTGCTCGGGCTGGTGCGCGAGGGCGAAGGCGTGGCCGCGAAGGCCCTCGAGGCGATGGACATCTCCCTCAACGGCGTCCGCGAGCAGGTGCAGGAGATCATCGGCGAGGGCTCGCACGCCCCGTCCGGGCACATCCCCTTCACCCCGCGCGCGAAGAAGGTCCTCGAGCTGTCGCTGCGCGAGGCGCTGCAGCTGGGCCACAACTACATCGGCACCGAGCACATCCTGCTGGGCCTCATCCGCGAGGGCGAGGGCGTGGCGGCGCAGGTGCTGGGCAAGCTGGGCGCGGACCTCGGCGGCGTGCGCCAGCAGGTCATCCAGCTGCTGTCGGGCTACGAGGGCAAGGAGCCGGTGACGTCCGGCGGCGGCCCCCAGGAGGGTCAGCCCGCGGGCTCGACCGTGCTCGACCAGTTCGGCCGCAACTTCACGCAGGCCGCCCGCGAGGGCAAGCTCGACCCCGTCGTGGGCCGCGAGCTCATCATGGAGCGCGTGATGCAGGTCCTGTCGCGCCGCACCAAGAACAACCCCGTCCTCATCGGCGAGCCCGGCGTCGGCAAGACAGCCGTGGTCGAGGGCCTTGCCCAGGCGATCGTGCGCGGCGACGTGCCCGAGACGCTCAAGGACAAGCACCTCTACACGCTCGACCTCGGCTCGCTGGTCGCGGGCTCCCGCTACCGCGGTGACTTCGAGGAGCGCCTCAAGAAGGTGCTCAAGGAGATCCGCACGCGCGGCGACATCATCCTGTTCATCGACGAGATCCACACGCTCGTGGGCGCCGGTGCGGCCGAGGGCGCGATCGACGCGGCCTCGATCCTCAAGCCGATGCTCGCGCGCGGCGAGCTGCAGACCATCGGCGCGACCACGCTCGACGAGTACCGCAAGCACGTCGAGAAGGACCCCGCCCTCGAGCGTCGCTTCCAGCCCATCCAGGTGCCGGAGCCGGAGCTGTCGCACGCCATCGAGATCCTCAAGGGCCTGCGCGACCGCTACGAGGCGTTCCACCGCGTCACCATCACGGACGACGCGATCGTGGCCGCAGCGACCATGGCGGACCGCTACATCTCCGACCGCTTCCTGCCGGACAAGGCGATCGACCTCATCGACGAGGCGGGCGCGCGCCTGCGCATCCGCCGCATGACGTCGCCGCCGGAGCTCAAGGAGCTGGACGACAAGATCGCGGGCGTGCGCCGCGACAAGGAGTCCGCGATCGACGAGCAGGACTTCGAGAAGGCCGCCAACCTCCGCGACGTCGAGCGCCGCCTCTCCGAGGAGCGCGCGCGCAAGGAGGAGGCCTGGAAGTCGGGCGACCTCGACGTCGCCGCCGTGGTGGACGAGGACCTGATCGCCGAGGTGCTGTCGATGTCGACCGGCGTGCCCGTCACGCGCGTGTCGTCCGACGAGTCCTCGCGCCTCCTCCACATGGAGGCCGAGCTCCACAAGCGCATCATCGGCCAGGAGCAGGCCATCAAGGTCCTGTCGCAGTCGATCCGCCGCACCCGTGCCGGCCTCAAGGACCCGAAGCGTCCCGGCGGCTCGTTCATCTTCGCCGGCCCGACCGGTGTGGGTAAGACCGAGCTCGCCAAGGCGCTCGCCGAGTTCCTCTTCGGGGACGAGGAGGCGCTGATCTCGCTCGACATGTCCGAGTACGGCGAGAAGCACACGGTGGCGCGCCTCTTCGGTGCGCCTCCCGGCTACGTCGGCTTCGAGGAGGGCGGCCAGCTCACCGAGAAGGTGCGTCGCAAGCCGTTCTCCGTGGTGCTGTTCGACGAGGTCGAGAAGGCCCACCCCGACATCTTCAACTCGCTGCTCCAGATCCTGGAGGACGGCAAGCTGACGGATGCGCAGGGTCGCGAGGTCAACTTCAAGAACACCATCATCATCATGACCACCAACCTGGGTGCGGACGCGATCTCGCGCCGTCAGGCCACGGGCTTCTCCGCGATCAAGGAGGGCGGCCACACCTACGAGGACATGGTCAAGCTGGTCAACGGCAAGCTGAAGGAGCACTTCAAGCCGGAGTTCCTCAACCGCGTCGACAACGTGGTGGTGTTCCCGCAGCTCACGCAGGCCGAGATCATCCAGATCGTGGACCTCATGGTCGCCCGCCTCGACGAGCGCATGAAGGACAAGGACATGGGCATCGAGCTCACCACGGCGGCCAAGCAGCTGCTCGCGGAGAAGGGCTACGACCCCGTCCTCGGCGCACGACCGCTGCGCCGCGCCCTCCAGCGCGAGATCGAGGACCCGCTGTCGGAGAAGATCCTCTTCGGCGAGGTCACCTCGGGCCAGATCATCCGCGTGGACGCGCAGGGCGAGGGCATCCTCGGCGAGTTCACGTTCGAGGGCATCGACCGGGACGAGGTGGTCGGCGAGCCGATCGCCGAGGACCCCGAGGTCACCTCGAACTCCAAGAAGGACTAGGCGGCTCGACCGTCACCGGAAGGCCCGGCTCCCCGCTCCTCGGCGGCGGGGCCGGGCCTTCGGCCTGTGCGGGCACCCGCGCGGTCCGAGGGTAGGCCGGCCCCGCCCGTGCCGATTGGTACCAATCAATACGACTCGGCCTCTCCTCGTCCCGATTGGTACCACTGGGCGCAGCGGTGCCGACACTGGGCGCAGCGGTGCCGACACTGGGCGCAGCGGTGCCGACACTGGGCGCAGCGGTCCCGACGCGCCGGGCCGGGGCCCATGCCTACTCGGATCCCAGCCGGCTCCGGATCGTCCCCCGCAGCTTCTGCCGGCACCGTTCAGGACGTTCGAGCAGGTCGTGGAACCCGAAGCGGATCGTCGCATAGCCGATCTCGAGGAAGTCCGCATCTCGCTGACGGTCGGCCGCGACCGCGCCAGGCACTCCGTGATACGCGTCACCGTCGCACTCGATCACCAGGCGCGCCTTGCGATGGACGAGGTCGGGATGGCGCCAGGTGCCGGCCACCAGGAACTCCGCGCCGCGCTCGAGCGCGGCGAACTCGGCGCCGACGAAGACCCGCCGACGTGCCAGCACCTCGGCGGGCGAGCGGGCACCGGCGGCGAACTCGCCAAGGATCGCGTCCATCTCCGCTACGCCAGGGACCCGGGGTGTCCGGTCGAGCACCTCGCGCAACCGGTCGACCCCCACGACCTCCTCCCACAGCGCAACGTAGAGCAGGTCCTCGCGCTTCGTGGGCAGTGCGCGAGTCCACGCGTCGATCAGTGCCTCTTCTCCGGGGACGCACCGCACCCCGAACCGATTCACGTACACGCGCGGCAGACCCACGCGGCGGATCTGGACCCACTCAGGTGCATGGGCGTGGTGCCGCACGACGCCCACCGCGTGGACGTCGGCAGGCGCCGCGAACCGCGAGTTCAGCAGGTGCAGGGCCGATGCTCCTGCTATCCGGAGGCGGCCACGTCCCCAGACCACGACCGCCGTGCACCGCACCACGTGCTCGTGCTGGCGAGCCCCCGCGACGTAGACCCGGGGCAGCAGCTCGACGAGGTCACCGCCGCGCACTGCTTGGCGGAGGCCACGTTCGCCCAACGCTTTCACCGCGTCTGCCCGGCTCATGGCGCCACGGCGGGGACCCCGGAGCAGCGCGAGCACCGCCTCCAGCCTGCCATCGCGGCTCGCCTGTCGCGCCATGTTCCGAGGGTCACCCCAGGCATCGTCGCGCGCCATCCCCTGTGGAGAACGCGGGCCTGACGCTGGTGGTACCAATCACTACGACTCGGCCTCGCCTCGTCCCGATTGGTACCACTGGGACGGCGAGCCACGAAGCTCGGGCACGCGCACACCCCCGGCCCTAGGCTGACCTCATGACCCACGACCCGTATGTGGCCGACGACGCCCGCTACGCCTCCATGCCCTACGCCCGCTCGGGGCGCTCGGGCCTCCTGCTGCCCCGGATCAGCCTGGGCCTGTGGCAGAACTTCGGCGGCCACCATCCCCTCGACAACCAGCGCGCCATCCTGCTGGCGGCCTTCGACATGGGGATCACCCACTACGACCTCGCGAACAACTACGGCCCGCCGCCGGGCAGCGCCGAGGCCAACTTCGGAGGCTTCCTCGCCCGCGACCTCAAGCCGTACCGCGACGAGCTGATCATCAGCACCAAGGCCGGCTACCACATGTGGCCCGGCCCGTACGGGGACTGGGGCTCGCGCAAGTACATCCTCGGCAGCCTCGACCAGTCGCTCCGGCGCATGGGGCTCGACTACGTCGACGTCTTCTACCACCACCGCCCCGACCCGGACACGCCCATCGAGGAGTCGATGATGGCGCTCGACCAGGCCGTCCGCTCCGGCAAGGCGCTCTACGCGGGCATCTCCAACTACGGCCCGGCGGAGACGGAGGAGGCCGCGCGCATCCTCCGCGAGCTGGGAACCCCGCTGCTCATCCACCAGTTCAGGTACTCGATGTACGAGCGCACCCCCGAGGACGGGCTCCTCGACGCGCTCGACGCGGTGGGCGCCGGCTCGATCGTCTTCTCCCCGCTCGCGCAGGGCATGCTCACCGACCGGTACCTCCACGGCATCCCCGACGGGTCCCGCATCACCCACTCGCAGTTCCTCCACGAGAACCAGGTCACCGAGACCTACCTCGAGCGCACGCGCGCCCTCGACGCGATCGCGAAGGAGCGCGGCCAGACCCTCGCGCAGCTCGCGCTCCAGTGGGTGCTGCGCGGCGGTCGCGTGACCTCGGCGCTCGTGGGCGCAAGCTCGGTCAGCCAGCTCCGCGCGAACGTCGAGGCGCTCTCCTTCCCCGACCTCACCGACGAGGAGGTCGCGGCGATCGAGCCGCACGCGGTGCACGGCACCTACTACGTGTGAGCGGCGCGGGGACGATGCGCGGCTAGAGGGCGCAGCGGCCCGTCGCCTCGTCGCGGGTCACCAGCCCGTCCGCGAGCAGCCCGTCGAGGCAGCGGTCGAGCTGGCCGGGCTCGACGTCGGCGAGCGCGGCGTGCCCGGTCACGTTGAGCGGGGCCGATGCGGCGCGCAGCAGCGCCATGATGCGTCCGCGCACCTGACGGTCGGTGCCGTGCCACGGCTGGGTGCGGCGCGGCGCGTCGTCCAGCCCCGGGCATCCGGCCCGGAACCACGCGCACGACGACGCGAGCGGGCACGCGTCGCAGCGCGCGACCCGCGCGGTGCACACCAGCGCGCCCAGCTCCATCGACGCGACGGCCCATTCGGCGGCCCCCGCATCGTCCTCCGGCATGAGGGATGCGGCGTGCGCGCGCTCGCCGACCGTCTGATGCGCGGCGGGCAGCGGCTCTCCACGCCACGCGCGCCCGATCACCCTCCGCACGTTGGTGTCGAGCACGAGCGCGCGGCCGTGGAAGGCGAAGGACACCACGGCGGCGGCCGTGTAGTCGCCCACCCCCGGCAGCGCGCGCAACGCCTCCTGGTCGGCGGGCACCTCGCCGCCGTGCCGGTCGACGATCGCGACCGCGCACTCCCACAGCCGCTTCGCGCGGCGTGGGTAGCCCAGCCGGCCCCAGGCGCGGACCGCGTCGGCCTGGGTCGCGGCGGCGAGGTCCGCGGGGGTGGGCCAGCGCTCCATCCATGCGTGCCACACGGGCTCGACCCGCACCACCGGCGTCTGCTGCAGCATCACCTCGCTCACCAGCACGCCCCACGGGGTGGAGCGTCCGCGCCACGGCAGGTCGCGGCCCTCGTCGCGGAACCACGCGCGCACGGCGTCGACCATCGCGGCCGATGCGGCGTCGAGGCCGGCATCGGTCGCCGCTCCGGTCCCGGCGCCCGCGGCGGGACGCGCGGCAGCGTTCTGCGGTGCGGTCGGCATGGCTTCATCATCCCAGCCGATCGGACGCCTACCGTGGATCGCGACCGTTGGGAGGAACGATGAAAGGTCTTCGCGAACCCGTGGGGGACCACCCGTCGGAGGTGTACTGGCGCCGCCGCATCGTCCTGCTGGTCGCGCTCGCCGTGATCGTCGCGGTGGGGTGGCTCATCGTGAGCGCCCTGTCGTCGGACGGCGCCGAGCCCTCGGAGCCCGCCGCTGCCTCGAGCCCCGAGACCAGCACCTCGCCGACCTCGTCGGTGTCACCGTCGACCGAGCCGACCTCGGCCGACGTCGAGGCCTGCGCGAAGGACGCGATCTCCGTGTCCGTCGCGCCCAACCCCGCCAACGTGCCGGCGGGCAAGCAGCCCAAGTTCGCCGTCACCATCGAGCAGACCGGCGACGTGCCGTGCCTGCTCGACACCACCGGCAAGAACACGAAGCTCGTCATCACCTCGGGCGACGAACGCATCTGGAGCTCCAACGACTGCCCCGCCGAGGAGCCCCTCATCGGCAAGGAGTGGCTGCTCGCTTCGGGCGACTCCAAGGAGGTTCAGGCGGCGTGGCCGCGGATCCGCAGCGCGGAGGGCTGCGCGACCACCGGCGACGCCATGGGCGAGGGCTGGTACTGGGCCGAGGTGACGGTGGCCGGCGTCAAGGCCGACCGCGTGCAGTTCCACCTCCAGTAGCGGAGCCGCCCGGGCGCCGTGCCGGGTCAGTCGCGTGGCGGCAGCGCCAGCGCGACCGCCTGCCCGACGGAGCCGACGGGGTGCACGCGCACGCCCGCGGGCACCTTCCCCGGACCCGCCGAGGCGGGCACGATCACGTCGGTGAAGCCCAGGCGGACGGCCTCGGCGACCCGCTGCGCCACCGCGGAGACCGGCCTCACCGCGCCGGACAGCGCGACCTCGCCGACCGCCGCCCAGCCCTGGCGAAGCGGCCGGTCCGCCCGCGCCGAGGCGAGTGCGAGCGCGAGCGCGACGTCCGCGGCGGGCTCGGTCACGCGCGCGCCGCCGACGGTGGAGACGTAGACGTCGTCCGCGGCGACGGCCATCCCGACCCGCCGGTGCAGCACCGCGAGCAGCATCGCCACGCGCGGGCCGTCGACGCCGGAGGTCGCGCGGCGGGGGTTCGACAGCGCGCTCGGCGCGACGAGCGCCTGGATCTCGGCGGGCAGCGGCCGCTTGCCGTCGAGCGTGATGGTGGGACACGTCCCTGGAACCGCCTCGGTCTCGCGCGAGAGGAACAGCCCCGAGGGGTCCGACACGGACTCGATGCCCGCGTCGACGAGCTGGAAGCAGCCGACCTCGTCCACCGAGCCGAAGCGGTTCTTGAGCGCGCGCAGCAGCCGCAGGGGGCTGTGCTGGTCGCCCTCGAAATGGCACACGACGTCCACGAGGTGCTCGACGATGCGCGGCCCGGCGACCGAGCCCTCCTTCGTCACGTGCCCGACCAGGACCATCGGGACCCCGCGCGTCTTGGCCGCCTGGATCAGCGCCGACGACACCTCGCGCACCTGGCCGACGCCGCCGGGCGTGCCCTCGACCTCGGCGGAGGCGATGGTCTGGATCGAGTCGATCATCACGAGCGCCGGCTCCGCGTCCGCGAGATGCGCGAGGACGGCGCCGAGGTCCGTCTCCGCCGCGAGCAGCACCTCCTGCTCGAGCGCGCCGATCCGCTCGGCACGCAGGCGCACCTGCCCGGCGCTCTCCTCGCCCGTGACGTAGAGGACGCGCCCGCCCGCCCGCGCGGTCCGCGCGGCCACGTCGAGGAGCAGGGTCGACTTGCCTACGCCGGGCTCACCCGCGAGCAGGATGACCGCGCCGGGCACGAGGCCCCCGCCGAGCACCCGGTCGAACTCCGCGACGCCGGTCGCCGAGCGTGCGGCGGCGGCCGCGGACACCTCGGGGATGGGCGTCGCCGGCGCCGTCACCGCGGTCGCCTTCGTCGCGGGCCCGGCGGGCGACGCGCCCGCCTCGATCACGGTGCCCCACGCCTGGCACTCCCCGCACCGGCCCACCCACTTCACGGCGGTCCAGCCGCACTCGGTGCAGCGGTAGCCGGGGGACGCCTTGCGGGTGGTGGTGGCCATGCGCACACGCTACCGGCGGCCTCCGACAGCGGGACGATGCGCGGGAACACGCGCGCGGAGGCACGATGCTGTCGGGACCCACCCCTAGGCTGTGGGCCATGACGCGTCAGCAGCCGGGCAGGGGCACGCCCGCGCACGCCCGCGAGACGGGCACGGCCCTCGGGGTCGCGCCGTCGAAGCCGGTCCGGCCGCGGGCCTCCGCGGGCACGCCCGCCCCCGTGCCCGTGGACCTCGACATCGATCACGACGACGTCGCCGCGCCGGTCCCCGGACCCGCGGCGGACGAGGTGCTGCCCGAGCCCCGCTCACCGCTCGACGCGGCCGCGGATGCCGAGGCCGTCGCCTCCGCCCGGCGCAGCCGCAGCGATGTCGAGCTGCTGGCCGCGGCCGCGGCCGCGAACGCGGCGATGCACGCCGCCGGCGCCCCCACCCCGCTCGGCGGGGTGCCCCGGGTGGCGGCGGGCGCCGTCGCAACCGGACCCGAGACCGACCTGTCGCACGGCGAGCCCGCGTTCGTCCCCACCTTCGCCCCGGTGGCGGGCGGCACCGCCGCCCGCGCCGCCTCGCAGCCCGGACCCACGCCGGTGGCCGCCCGCACCACCGCCCCCACCCCCACGGACGGCACCCCCGCCTGGCTGGCCGTCGCGCAGGAGGGGACCGCCGCATCGTCCACCGCGCCGCACGACCCCCCGCTGTACCGGCCGCGCGTGATGGCAGCCTCGTTCCCGGCGGTCGGGATCGGCGCGGCCGAGCCCGGCACCGCGCAGGCGGCGCGGGACGGCGACGGCGAGACGCCGGACGCGGCTCCCACCCGACCTGCCCGGGCGCCGCGCGACCGCGCGTGGCCGCTCATCCTCGTCGGCCTGCTCGTCCTCGGCGGGATCCTCGCGGGTGCCGCCTGGTACCTGCTGCGGGCCGACACCGTCGAGATCCCGGGACAGAAGGTGCTCGTCCCGCCCGTCGAGCGGGCCCTCGACCCGATCGAGGTCGAGGACGCCTCGCCGTTCCTGGCCGCCATGCCTCCCACCGTGGGGCTGTGGTCGCTCGTCGAGGTCCACTCGCCGAACCCCGCGAAGGACACCGCCCTGCCCGACCGCGTCGCCGAGGTCCAGGTGCTCACGTACGGGGACGGGGCGTCGCAGATCACGCTCACGGCGCGCCAGCTGTACACGGACGAGGACGCCGCGAAGGCACTCAGCCGTGCCGCCGGCAAGGACGCCGAGCTCGCCGACGCGACCGTGGCGGGCGAGATCGTCGGCAGCCGCGCGGTGATCGAGGCCGACGGTCAGACCACCGTGCGATGGACCCACGGCAGCGTGTACCTCGAGGCGACCGGCCCCACGGGCGAGGTCGAGCCCTTCGTGGAGACGCTGGGCCTATGAGCGCGGCCGGCAGGTCCCGCAGCCGCGGGCCTCGCGGCGGCGACGCGGACACGCGCGGCGACATCCTCGCGGCGGCGGCCGAGGTCTTCGGCGACGAGGGCTACGGCGCGGCGTCCATGCGGGAGATCGCGCGCCGCGCGGACGTCGACCCGGCGCTCATCCGGCACTACTTCCCATCCAAACGGGACCTCTTCGTCCACGCGGTCCGCCCGGTCACCGCCGACGACCCACGCGTCACCGCCCTCGCCGGGACCCCGCGCGACCGCCTCGGCGAGGCGCTGCTGCGGCTCTTCCTGGGCGTCTGGGACGACCCGGAGATGGGCAAGCGCCTGCGCGCGGTGCTCGCATCGATCGCCGCCGCGGGCGACCTCGGCCAGGCCCTCGCGGACGTCATGCTCCGCGACATCCTCAGCCGCCTGGTGCGGGAGGACGATGCGCCGCTGCGGGCGGAGGCCTGCGGCTCGCAGCTCGTGGGCTTGGCCATGGCGCGGTACGTCATCGGGATGCCCGCGGTGGCGCACGCCTCCGCCGACGAGCTCGTGGCGCTGTACGCGCCCACCCTGCAGCGCTACATCGACGGCGACATCGAGGCGGCCTGACCGTCCGGCCGCTGCCCGCGAGAGCCGCCGCGCCCCGCGATAGGTTGGGCGCATGAGCACCCACGTCTCCACGTCCGAGTCCGGCCTGCCCTCCGTCGCCGTCATCGGCGGCGGGGTGATCGGCGGCACCCTCATCTCCGCGATGCGCGTCGCCGGCTGGCCGGGTGCATCGATCACCGTCGCGAACCGCGGCGACGAGCGGCGCGAGGCGCTCGTCGAGGCGCACCACGTGATCGGCACCGCCGACGCGGCCGAGGCCGTCAAGGGCGCCGAGGTGGTCGTCCTCGCGGTGAAGCCGCAGCAGATGGCCGAGGTGCTCGACGGCCTCGTCGCCTCGCTCGAGCCCGGCGTGGTGGTCCTCACCGTCGCCGCCGCGCTGCCCGCATCGTTCTACGAGGAGCGCCTGCCCGCCGGCACGCCGGTGGTCCGGGTCATGCCGAACACCCCGTCGGTGGTCGGCCGCGGCGCGACCTCGGTGTCCCCGGGCGCGCACGCGACCGAGGAGCACCTCCTGCTCGCGGAGAGGATCCTGCGCGCGACGGGCCTGGTGGTCCGGGTGCCCGAGGACCTCATCGAGGCCGTGACGGTGGTCGCGGGCTCCGCGCCCGCGTACTTCTTCGCGGTGGTCGAGGCGATCACGGAGGCCGGCGTCATGCACGGGCTCGACCGCGAGGTCTCGTCGCTGCTCGCACAGCAGACCTTCACCGGCGCGGCCCAGCTGCTCGCCGAGTCGGGCGACACCCCGCAGGAGCTGCGCCGTCGCGTGAGCTCCCCCGGCGGGGTCACGCTCGCCGCGCTCGAGGCGATGGAGCACGCCGGTCTCCAGGGCGTGATCTCCGCCGGCGCGAACGCCGCCGTGGCGCGCTCGAAGGAGCTCGGCGCGCAGCTCGCCGGCTAGGCGAGACTGCGACGAGGGCGACGAGGGCGACGAGGACGACGAGGGCGACGCTCGACGGAACGTCATCGGTCCGTCGAGCGCCACGTGTGGCCGGGCGGTCCGCCTCTCGAGCCGCCTCTCAGGCCGCCTGCGCGACGCGGATCGCCGACGCGGCGGCCTCCACGTCGCGCTCGTCGTTGTAGACGTAGAAGCCCAGGCGGGCCCGGCCGCCGCGCGCGGCGGCCTTGACCCCGGCGCGCGCGAGGGCCGCGGGGTCGACGCCGTCGACCGCGACGATCGGCGACGCGCCGGCGGGCAGCCCGACGCGGGCCCGGAACTCGTTCGCGAGGCCCACGCTGTGGCGCCCGATCGCCTCGACGCCCTGCGAGGCGAGCAGCTCCAGCGCGGCGGCGCCGGCCTCGACGAGCTGCCAGGGCGGTGAGATGTCGAGGCGGCGCGCCCGGGCGCTGAGCGCGACGTCGTGGCCGTAGAGCGACTCCCACGGCGCATCGGACCCGTACCAGCTGGCGCTCACGGGGCGCACCCAGGAGGCCTCCGGCCGCACGGCCGCGAGCGCGATGCCTCGCGGCGTGCCGAGCCACTTGTAGGCGCTCGCCACCACCACGTCGAAGTCGCGCGCGGCCACGGGCATCCAGCCGGCCGCGTGGCTCACGTCGATCAGGGTGCGCGCTCCCGCGACGCGCGCGGCCATCGCGAGCGCGGCGAGGTCGACGACGGCGCCGTCCGCGGACTGCACGGCGCTCACCGCGACGAGGTCCGCGCCGCGCGCGGTCTCGGCGACGATGCGGTCGAGCGGGACCACGTCGACGGTGAGGCGCGGGTCGTGCACGAAGGGCAGCGGGACCGATGCGAAGTCGCCCGCCGCGACGACGACGCGTGCGCCGTCCGGCAGCGACGCCGCGACCATGCCGACCACCTGCGAGGTGCTCGCCGCGAGCGCGATGTCGTCGGCGTGCGCCCCCACGAGGGCCGCGAAGGCGGCGCGCATGCGCTCGACGGAGGCGTCGAGCGCGACCGGGTCGAGCGTGCCCTGCTCCCACGCGCGGGCGGCGCGCCGCAGCGCGGTGGCGGTGGCGCGGGCGGGCAGGCCGTAGGACGGGGTGTCGAGGTAGCCCGGCACCCGGCGGAAGGAGGAGGCGATCGCGAGCATGGGTCCATGGTCGCCACGACGCCACACCCACACAAGACGCCATTATCGACATCTAGACCTCGATGTCATGATGGTCTCATGATCGATGTCGAGCGACTGCTCATCCTCCGCGAGGTCTCCCGTCACGGCTCGAAGGCCGCCGCCGCCCGCGCGCTGCAGCTGAGCGAGCCCACCGTGGCCCACCACCTGCGCGCGCTCGAGCGGCGCGCGGGCGTGCCGCTGACGATGCGCGCCGGCCGGGTCACGCGCCTCACGCCCACGGGGGTCGCGCTCCTGCAGCACGCGGACTCGATCGCCGCGAGCCTCGAGGATGCCGAGCGCTGCCTCCACCGGCACGCGGACCTCCAGGTCGGGCACCTGCGGATCGCGGCGTTCACGTCGTTCTGCGCGACGGTGCTGCCCCGCCCGCTCGCGCAGTTCGCGCGCACCTACCCGGGCGTCGAGATCGGACTCGAGGAGACCGAGACGGATCCCGCGCTGGAGCTCCTGCGCACCGGCGCGGCGGACCTGGTGATCGGCTTCTCCGACTCGGCCACGCCGCCGCCGGAGGACCTGCCGACCACGCCGCTGGGCCGCGACGAGTACCTCGCGATCCTGCCCGAGGCGCACCCGCTGGCCTCGCGCGCGGTGATCGAGATGAGCACGCTCGCCGACGAGCGCTGGATCTCGGGCTGCATCCGCTGCCGGACCCACCTCGTCACGCATGCGGAGGAGGCGGGCTTCGTGCCCAACATCGCGTTCGTGACGGAGGACTACATCGCGGCACAGCGCCTCATCGCGGAGGGACTCGGCGTCGCGCTGCTCACGCGCATGGCCCTCGACGCGAGCCCGGCCATCCCGGGCATCGTCGCCGTGCCCACCCGGCCCGACACGTACCGCGACATCTTCCTCGCGCTGCCGCGGGATGCCGCTCCGGCGGCTCAGGCGTTCGCGAGCCTGCTGGTCACCGGGCTGTAGACGACCGCGAGGCCCCGGTGTTGGCAGTCACCAGGGCCTCGCGCGATCGGATGGGGCGGCGTTGGCAGCCGTCGCCCCGGGGGGAGCCGAGAGGCGTCCACGGCCTCGCTCCGGCCCGGCGGACCGGTCATCAGTCCCGGAGCTCACCGGTCGCCGTCCCGTCGGGGCCCTCGGGGAGGTGTCGAGGGCCGTCGACACGGGGAGGACGGCGAGCCGGCGACCATGGGCGCCTCTCGGCTCAGAGCCCTCGGGGGGGCTGGGGCTCATGACATCCATACAACCGGCGGATGCTGGGAGAAGCCTGGGAGCGCGGCGGGAGGTCGCGGGGAGTCGCCGCCCGCGTGCACCCCTCCACGCACAGGAAGCGCTCCTCCACACGAAACCCCTGGTGTGAACGGGAACACGATCGAATCGTGCCGATCCACGGGGCCTCCGTGTGGAGGAGCGCTACGTGTCGCGTCGGTGGCGGGTCAGTCGGCGGTCAGCGTGCCGAGCTCGTCGCCGCCGGAGACCGAGCCGTCGGTGACCAGGCCGCCGAAGTCGTCGCCCGTGACCGTCGCGTCGGCGATCACCGTGTACGTCTCGCCGGAGACGACGTCGGGGCTCGACAGCACGATCGCCTGCGCCACCTTGGACGTGGTGAACGATGCGACGAAGTCGCCGTCCGCATCGGTCACCGTCAGCACCGTGCCCTCGGCGAGCTGGGACTGGAAGCCGATGGAGAGCACGCCCTGGCCGTCGGCCGTGGGCGCCTCGAACATGCCGGACGAGCCCGAGGCGACGAGCGTGCCGCCCGAGATGGTGAAGTCGCCCGCGACGTCGACCGCGCCGTTGCCGCTGTTGGTCGGCCCCTCGACGACGACCGTGCCGCCGGTCATCACGGCGTCGCCGTTCGAGTCGAGGCCGTCGCCGTCCGCGTCGATGTACCAGGTGCCGCCGGAGATCTCGAGCTCGAGGCCCTCCTCGGCGGACTCCATGCCGCCCATGCCGCCGCCCGCGACGGTGGTCGCGTCGGTGGCGCCGTCGATGGACGCATCGGTGGACGATGCGGTGGTCGAGTAGACGGCGGTGGTCGCCGTGGTGCCGGTGGTCGAGGTGGTGTCCTCGGTGTCGGAGCTGCTCGGCGCCGCGCCCGGGCCGCCGGACGGACGGTCGCCGCTGCGCCCGCCGCCCATGCCGCCGCCGACGTCGGCGCTGCCGTCGCCCACGGTGGAGCCGGAGCCGGAGCTCACGTTGAAGCCGTCGTCCGAGGCGACGATCGAGCCCGTGCCGCCGGTGAGGCGGATGAGGCGGCCCTCGAGGCCCTCGTACGAGTTCGTGATGTCCACGGTGCCGTCGGCGATGCGGAGCACGCCCTTGGTGGTGATGCCGTCGTCGTCCGCCGCGATCGTGATGTCGCCGCCCTCGACCATGGCCTGGTAGTACGCGTCGATGCCGTCCACGCCCGCGGTGATGTCGAGCGTGCCGCCGGAGATCCACGCCACGCCCACGGGCACGCCGTCGTCGTCCGCCATGTTCTCGTTGTCGGCCTTGAGGCCGTCGCCGCCCGCGTCGACGGTGATGTCGCCGTCGAGGACCACCAGGTAGTCCTTGCCGCGGATGCCGTCGTCGGTCGCGGTCACCTCGATGGTGCCCGAATCGATGACGAGGCCGTCCTTGGAGGTGATCCCGTCGTTGGCGACCCCGTTCACGGTGAGCGCGCCGTCGCCGGTGATCCACAGGTCGGAGCGGGAGAACAGCGCCGCGTTGGGGCCGTCGTAGTCCTCGTCCGTGCTCGCGGTCGCGTCCGCGGCGTCGGAGATGCTGTTGGTCGAGCCGTCCGCCAGCAGGATGATCACCTCGTCGGCGTCCTCGATGTCGAGCGCGCCGGTGGTCTCCGCGGTGATGTCGACGCCGTCGAGGATGAGCGTGACGTCCTTGTCGTCGGTCGCGACCACCACCTGGCCGGCGGACAGGGTGCCGCTGAGGCGGTAGACGCCGCCGTCGGTGATGGTGACGGTGTCGCCGTCGACCGTGTAGCCGTCGCCCGCGGCGGTGGCGCCGTCCGCGAGCGCGATGTCGACCGCGGACGACTCGTCGACGTCGAGGTCCTCGTCCTTGATGTCGAGGTCCGCGTAGCTGACCTCCGCGAACTCGCCGCTGGCCGCCGCGGTCGAGGTGGTGCTGGTGGTCGTGTCCTCGGTCTGCGTCGTGCCGGTCCCGGAGGTGGCGTCCTCGGTCGAGGTCGCCGCGCCGGTCGAGCAGCCGGCGAGGAGCAGGGAGCCGGCGAGGATGCCGGCGAAGACGGTGGTGGGCTTGCGCATGGGGAACGCCTCTCAGGGTCAGGCCGCGAGCGCGGCAGCGGGGGTCAGGTGTCGGCGCAGCGTGCGGGACCAGCGGTTGGCCGGGAGCCCGGGCTGCAGCGCGGCGAGCGTGGTGCAGTACTTGGAGACGCGGGCGGGGCGCACGCCGCGCGCCCACAGCGCGCGGTCGACGTCGCCCGCCCGCAGGGAGGACTTGGTCTCGACGATGAGGGCGCCGCCGAAGCCGATGCGCTCGCCGTCGGTGCCGATGCCGACGACGTCACGGTCGATCGTGACGCGGGCGCCGGCGGCGACCAGGGTCGATCGGCGGTAGCGGGTGGTGAGCACGGGGCTGAGCCGCTCGACCGCGGTCCCGACCTCGGGGAACGTCGCGACGAAGTCGCGCGCCTCGCCGTCGAGCTCGCGGCCGCGGGCCACGTCGGCGCCGATCCACTCGCGGTGCTTCACCGTCTCGCCCTTCGCGGACCGCAGCTTCACCTCGATCGCACGGCCGCCGGTGTCGAGGTACTCGCGGGTGCGCACCTTGTAGCGGGACGGGCGGCGCCGGGCGGCATCGCGGTAGGACTCGAGCTCCGGGGTGTCGTAGTAGACGGACGCGTACCCGAAGGCCCGCTCGCCGTCGATCTCGAGGGCCCGCAGCCCGTCGACCGAGCCGAGCACGTCGGCCCACACCGCAGGCGACACGATGTACTTGCGGTCGACCCGGGTGAGCAGGGCGGCCTCGGCCTCGAGCTCGGGCAGGCTCACCGCCGGCAGCGCCGCGAGGCGCTCCTCCCACGAGATCATCGCGTCACCTCGGCGTTCGCGCCCCGGGCGACGATGCGGTCGTCGAACGGGGTGTCGACCGCCGCGTCGAGCGTGTAGCGGACGTCGACCACGGTGGACTCGTTGAGCAGGTCGACCTTGCGGATGTTGACGCGGTCGATGCGGGCGCCCAGCAGGAGCGCGAGGTGGTTGCGCGCGTCCTCCTCCGTGGTGAAGGCCTGGTCGAGGACCATCTGCTGCTGACGGCTGCGCGCGAAGAGCCGCGGGTTGTCGCCGACCAGGATGACGCCGAGGAGCACCGCCATGAGGGTGAAGCTCAGCGAGGGCGACAGCGCGGGGAAGCCGCCGAGGAGGCCGAGCGCGATCGCCGTGAAGTAGTAGGCGATCTCGGCGTGGTCCATCTCGGTGGAGCGCAGGCGGATGATCGACAGCACCGCGAAGATGCCCATGCCGAAGCCGAGCGAGATGTCGGCGTTGGTCATCGCGTAGGTGACGCCCATGACGCCGACGTTGATCGACAGGAACGCCACGATGAGGTCGCGACGCCGGTGGCGCGGGAAGTACAGGCCGAAGACGAGGAGCGCGACGGCGATGAGATCCGCGGCGATGAAGGCGTAGTAGGGCATGGTGACCTCTCGGTTATGGGGCGTCGGACCGGCGTCCTGGCCGATGTTCACCTCGAGTTAACCTGCGCCACCTGGGAGGACGCTGAGAGGGAGCACGGGGGTTCCTGGGGACCGGGCTCGAGGCCCACGCCCAGGGTCCTCCCAGCAAACCGTGAGGTTGTGCGGGGATACTGGGGCCATGGCTGAACGACGCATCCTCGTGGTCGACGACGAGGACAACCTCCGCATGATGCTCTGTGCCGCCCTCCGCTACGAGGGCTACGAGGTCATGGACGCGAGCGACGGCCAGGCCGGCCTCAAGGCCGTACGCGAGCTGCGCCCCGACCTCATCGTGCTCGACGTGATGATGCCCGGGCTCGACGGCTTCGCCGTGACGCGCCGCCTGCGAGAGTCGGGCGACCGCACGCCGATCATCTTCCTCACCGCGCGCGACAGCGCGAAGGACAAGGTCGAGGGCCTCACCATCGGCGGCGACGACTACCTCCAGAAGCCGTTCAACCTCGACGAGCTGGTCGCGCGGGTCGAGGCGGTGTCGCGCCGCGTCGAGCGCGCGCCCAGCGCCTCCGACGTGTACCGCGTCGCGGACCTCGAGCTCGACGACGTGGCCCACCGCGTGACCCGCGGCGGCGAGGAGATCCAGCTCTCCCCCACGGAGTACAACCTGCTGCGCCACCTCATGCAGAACACCGGCCGCGTGCTGTCGCGCGGCCAGCTGCTCGAGGGCGTGTGGGGCTACTCGCGCGACGACGACCCGGGCGTCGTCGAGACCTACATCGGCTACGTGCGCCGCAAGGTCGACACCCAGGAGCCCAAGCTCATCCACACGGTCCGTGGGGTGGGCTACACGCTGAGGGTGTCGTGACGGCCCGCGCCGGGCTGACGCTTCGCTCCCGTGTCCTGATCGGCCTCGGCGCGATCGCGGCGATCGCCGTCGGCATCGCGCTCATCGTCACCGTGGTGACCCACACCTTCCTGGTCGGTCAGCTCGACGACCGCCTCGCATCGTCCTCCGAGACCATCGGCGGGCGCGGGGAGCCGCGGCTCGCGCTCGAGTGCGGGTCCGGCGACGAGGACGCGACGGAGACCGACGGCGACCGCCCCTCGGACGTCTTCAGAGGCTTCGTCGACCTCGCCGGCAACTGCTACGTCTTCTACACGCCCAACACCGTCGACGCGGCCAACACGTCGCCGGCCTTCGACGACGTGACGATGCCCACGAGCGGCTCCGCGTACCTGACCGTGCCGGCCTCGGACGGCGACGGGCAGTACCGCGTGCTCGCGCGGGCCACGAGCTTCGGCGCCGACATCACGGCGCTGCCGATGGACGACGTCGAGGCCACCACCCGCCGCCTCGTCCTCATCGAGGGGCTGGGCCTCGTGGCCATCCTCGGCGGCCTCGCCGTCGTGGGCTGGTTCGTCATCTCGCTCGGGGTCAACCCGATGCGGCGCATGGTCGACGCCTCCAAGCAGATCGCCACCGGCGACCTCGACGTCCGTCTCGAGGGAGCGGGCCAGGGCAGCGAGTCCGGCGAGCTCGCCTCGTCCCTCAACACCATGGTCGACACGCTCACCGACGCCCTCGACGAGCGCGCGCGCTCGGAGGCCCGCCTGCGCGAGTTCGTCGCGGACGCCTCGCACGAGCTGCGCACGCCCCTCACGACGGTCCTCGGCTACGCGGAGCTGTACCGCCGCGGCGCGCTCGCGCGCGACGAGGACGTGGCCGACGCGTGGACCCGCACCGAGGCCGAGGCCGGCCGCATGCGCAGGCTGGTGGAGGACATGCTGGAGCTCGCGCGCTACGACGCGGAGCCGCAGCTGACGCCCATCCGCCTCGACCTCGCGCACGTGTGCGAGGAGGTCGTGCGCGACGCGACGGCCGCCCGCGAGGGCGTGACGTTCGCGCTGGACGCGCCCGAGGCCGTCACCATCGAGGGCGACCCCGACCGCCTGCGTCAGGCGATCATCAACGTCGTCACCAACGCGGCCGTGCACGGCGGCGACAACGTCACGGTGCGCGTGCGGCGGGACGATGCGGCGGCCCGGGTCGAGGTCGTGGACGACGGCCCCGGCATGGCCCCCGACGTGGCCGGTCGCGCGACCGAGCGGTTCGTGCGCGGCGACCAGTCGCGCGCCCGCGCGACCGGCGGGTCGGGCCTGGGTCTCGCGATCACGGCCGCGATCGTGGCCGTGCACGGCGGCGCGCTCGAGGTCGACTCGGTCGAGGGCGACGGCACGACGGTCCGCATCACCCTGCCGCTCGCTCCGGCGGAGGGGTCAGCCGGCGGCTGAGGCCTGCGCCTCGAAGCTCGCGAGGATCGTCTCGCACTGCTCCCCCATCGAGGAGCTCAGCAGCTCGAAGGCCCGCGGATCGTCCTTGAGGTCGGGCATGCGGAGCGCGAGCAGGATCGTGTTGAGCATGCCGCGCGCGAAGAACTCGGTGGCCTCCTCGGCGGAGAACCCGGCCTCGTCACGGACGATCCGGTAGACGTCGAGGAAGCAACCGCGCGCCTCGGGACCGAAGACGGGGTCCTGACCCAGCCCGAAGAGGTGCAGCAGCGTGAGGAGGATCCCGCGGTCGGCGACGAGCTGGCCGTACGCGCGCCCGAGCGCCACCTGGCGCTCGAGGTTGGTCTCCTCGCCGGTGAAGCCGGCGATGATGTCGCGGAACGCGACGCGGAGCCGCCCGGTGGCGCGGCGGGAGACCTCGAGGAAGAGGTTCTCCTTCGAGCCGAACATCCGCACCACGTACGCCTGCGAGATCCCGGCCTGCTTGGCGATCGCGTCGGTGGTGCCGCCCGCGTAGCCCCGGTCGCCGAACACGATCGTCGCGGCGGCGAGGATCTGCTCGCGTCTGTCGTCGCTGCTCAGACGGCCTTCCACGGTGTTCATGTTGACATGTTATCAAGCGATTACTAGCGTGTCGAAGTGTAGTAATCAATTGATTACTCACGGCTCGGAGGCGGCGCCCCGCCCGCCCCGGCCCCACCGCCATCCCCGGGAGGGAACATGTCAACCACGTCACGCCGGACTTCCGTGGGCCTCGTGGTGCTCGCGGCGTCGATCCCCGCCTTCATGGCGAGCCTCGACAACCTCGTCGTCACCAACGCGCTGCCCGTCCTCGCCGTCGACCTCGACGCCTCGCTCGAGCAGCTCCAGTGGTTCATCAACGGCTACTCGCTCGCCTTCGCGAGCATGATCCTCATGGCGGTCGCGCTCGGCGACCGCTTCGGCCGCCGCCGGGTGTTCTCCGGCGGCGTCGCGCTGTTCACCGTCGCATCGATCCTGTGCGCGCTCGCCCCGACCGCGGAGGCGCTCATCGCCGCCCGCGTGCTCCAGGGCATCGGCGGCGCGGCGCTCATGCCGCTGTCGCTCGCGATCCTGTCCACCAACGTCTCCGCGCGGATGCGACCGCTCGCGATCGGCATCTGGGGCGGTGTCGCCGGCCTCGGCGTCGCGGTGGGCCCGCTCGTCGGCGGCGCCGTGGTCGAGGGCCTCACCTGGCACGCGATCTTCTGGCTCAACGTGCCGGTCGGGGTCCTCGCGCTCGTGCTGATCCGAGCGTTCCTCGCGGAGACCCGCGGCGACCGCGTGCGCCTCGACCTCGTCGGCCTCGGGCTGGGCATGGCGGCCGTGTTCGGCCTGGTCTTCGGGATCGTGCGCGGGAACGATGCGGGATGGACCTCGCCCCAGGTGCTCGCCGCGCTCGTCGGCGGCGCCGTCCTGCTGCTCGCCTTCCTCGCGTGGGAGGGCCGCACCCGCGACCCGCTGCTGCCGCTCGGGCTGTTCCGCGACCGCTCGTTCTCCGTCGCGAACGCGGTGGGCCTGATGTTCTCGATCGGCATCTTCGGCGCGGTGTTCATCCTCATCCAGTTCCTGCAGGTGGTGCAGGGGAGGTCGCCCCTCGAGGCGGGCGCGATGACGATGCCGTGGACCATGGCGCCGCTCGTCGTGGCCCCGCTCACCGGCATCGTCGCGCCGCGCGTCGGCATCCGCGCGCTCGTGACGACGGGGGTCGCGCTCCAGTCCGGGGGCCTCGCGTGGATCGGCCTCACGCTCGACCCGGCCGTCGCCTACGGCGAGCTCGTGCCGGGATTCGTCGCGTGCGGCGTGGGCATGGGCCTGGTCTTCGCCCCGCTCGCCACCGCGGTGCTCGCGCACATGCGCGACGAGGACCACGCCAAGGCGTCGGGCACCAACGCCACCGTCCGCGAGATCGGCGTCGCGCTCGGCATCGCGGTGCTCACCGCGGTGTTCACGGGCGTGGGCGGCGAGCTCACGCCCACCGGCTACACCGACGCGGCACGGACCGCGGTGCTGTGGGGTGCCGCGATCCTCGCGGCCACCACCGGCATCGCGACGCTGCTGCCGTCGCGACGTGCCGAGCTGGCGACGGCGCCCGCGGCCGAGGCCGCACCGGCCCCGGCCCTCGCCCCGGCCTGACCCCGAACCCGCCCCCGCCCCCGCCCCCGCCCCCGCCCCCGCCCCCGCGACATCGTCCGCAGGGCCGCCCGTCGTCACCAGGGCGACGGGCGGTCCTCGTCGCGCGTCGCGTCGTCGGGCAGGTGCGGCAGCTCGCCGCCGCCCGCGCGGATGCAGAACCACCGCATCGGCTCGGCGCTGTCGGGCACGCACCTCCAGGTCCGCCACACGCCCTGGCCCACGCGCACCGCGGTGCCGGGACCCACGTCGACGATCTCGTCGTCGAGCGCCATCTGGCCGCGACCGGCGAGGAAGACGTAGAGCTCCTCGATCGCGTCGTGCGTGTGCCAGTAGCCGGCCTCCTCGCCAGGCACGAACGCGTTGGCCGTCATGCCGATGTACTGCATCGCGATCTCGTGGTCCACCACGCGCCGGCCGTCGCGCAGCGTGTGCGGCTGGAAGCCGCCGTGATAGCCCCGCCAGTCCTCGAGGCCGCCCATCTCCAGCACCTGGTAGTCACCCATTCGGGCACGCTATCGCCCCCGCGGGTTGCGCACTAGATGTTAGTGACTAACACTAGAGGCATGACCACCCGCGCCGAGGCCACCCGCGCCCGCCTCCAGTCCGCCGCGCTCGACCTGTTCGAGCAGCGCGGCTACCGCGCGGTCACGGTCGAGGAGATCGCGACCGCCGCCGGCGTCAGCCACATGACGTTCTTCCGCCACTTCCCCACCAAGGAGCGGGTGCTCCTCGACGACCCCTTCGACCCCGTCATCGCCGCCGCGGTGGCCGCTCAGCCCGTGGACCTCCCCGCCATCGAGCGCGTCGCGCGGGGGCTGCTGTCGCTCGTGCCGCTGCTCGACCAGGAGCCCACCGCGTCCGCGCGCCGCGGTATCGCGATCGCGGCGCGGGAGCCCGAGCTCCAGGCGGGCATGGCCGCGAACTCCGCCGCGACCGAGCGGGCGATCGTCGAGGCCGCCGCGGGCCCCCGAGCCGAGCGGGAGATGCGCGTCGCCGCCGCGGCCTGCCTCGCCGCCGTCACCACCGTCCTGTTCTCCTGGGCGCTCGAGGGCACGAGCCGCACCATCGGCGCGCTCGTCGCCGAGGCGATGACCACCGTGGTGCCCAGCCTCGCCGACGCTCCGGTCGCCGCATTCGCCGGGGCGACGCCATGACCGCCCTCGAGCTTCGCGACGCCGTGCGCGTCTACGGCGGGCTGCGGGCGCTCGACGGCCTCACCCTCGCGGTGGAGGCGGGCGAGATCCACGCGATCGTCGGCCTCAACGGCGCCGGCAAGACCACCGCGATGAAGGCGCTCGTCGGGCACACGCGGCTCGACTCGGGCGCCGCGACGATCCTCGGCGCCCCGGCCGCGTCCGCCGGCCCCGTGACGTTCGCGCGGCTCGGCTTCGTCATCGACCAGCCGTTCGGGTACCCCGAGCTCACCGTCCGCGACAACATCGTCCATGCCGCCCGCCTGCACGGGCTCGACCGCCACGCGGCCGTGAGCGCGGCGTCGTCGTGGATCGCGCGTCTCGAGCTCGGGCCGTGGGCCGCACGCCGGGCGCGTGGGCTGTCGCTGGGCAACCGCCAGCGGCTGGGCCTCGCCTGTGCGGCCGCGCACGACCCCGACGTCCTCATCCTCGACGAGCCCACCAACGCGCTCGACCCCGCCGGGGTGCTGCTGCTGCGCGACGTCATCGTGGCGGCGGCCGCCAGGGGCGCGGGCGTGCTCGTCTCCAGCCATCACCTCGACGAGGTGTCGCGCATCGCCCACCGCATCACCGTGGTGCATGCGGGTCGCGTCGTGGGCGCCCTCGAGCCCGGGCATGCGGACCTCGAGCATCGCTTCTTCGAGATGGTGCGCGCGTGGGACGCGGACCACCGCGAGGATGCCCTCGCTCGTCAGGAGGCTCCCGCATGAGGATCGCGCTCGCCCTCCAGGTCGCGACGTTCTCGCGCTCGCTCACGGCGCGGCTCGCGACCGTGCTGCTGGCCGCCTTCCCCCCGCTGATGTCCGTGGGCATGGTGGTGCTCGCCCGGTCGGCCGATGCGGCGGGCCCGTCCGCGGCGAAGCTCGCACCGTACCGGGAGGGGCCCTTCGGCGAGACCGTCGCGGGCCTCGCGGGCCAGGTCGTGAGCGTGGTCGCGCTCATCGGCGTGGGCTTCGCGGTCGCCTGGCTCGTGGGCCGCGAGTGGGCGGACCGGACGGTCGGCTCGCTCTTCGCGCTGCCCGTCGGCCGCGCGGAGATCGCCCGCGCGAAGCTCGTGGTCGTTGCCGCGTGGGCCGCCGCGTCCCTCACCGTGGCGGTGGCGCTCACCGCCGCGGTGCTCGCGCTCGTGGATCCGGCGGCGCTCACCGCAGCGGTGGCGGGCCAACTGGTCCGCGTGTGGCTGGCCGGCCTCCTCATGGCCGCGCTCGCGCTGGGCTTCGGCGGGATCGCCGTGCTCACCCGGGGCTACCTGGGTGCCGCGGGCGCGATCGTCGGCGTGACGGCGGCGAGCCAGATCCTCGCGATGGTCGGACTCGGCGCCTGGGTCCCGTACGTCGCCCCTGCGATGTGGGCCGGAGCGGGCGGCCCCGAGGAGGCCGCGGCGATCGGGCCGATGTCGCTCGCGATCGCGGTCGCGTTCGCGGCCGCGGCCGTGTGGGCGTCGGTGCGCGCCTTCGCGCACGCCCGGCTGGACTGAGCCCGGGAGCGGCTCAGCCCTCGGCGTGGGAGTAGAGGCGCTGCAGCTCCTCGAAGTGCGGGTCCGAGTCCACCTCGGGCGGCGTGCCGCCCGAGAGGTGCAGCTCGAGCCGGTCGAGGTGCCAGTGCCAGCCCGCGGCGATGTCGGGGCTGTTCGGGTCGGGGCCCACGTGGTCGAAGGTGACGAAGGCTCCGTCTCCGTGCTCGGCGATCGCGATGCGCACCTGCCATCGCCCGCCCGGACCGTCCCACGCGTATTCGAGCGCGTGGGGCTCGTCCCACGCGAGCACCTCGCCGGCGCCGCCGTCGAAGGTCGTCACCGTGCCGCCGGCGCGGGGCTCGAACTCGGTGCGGAAGGCCCACGCCGCGGTGCGGTCGGGGTCCGTGAGGGCCGCCCACACCTCGGCGGGCGGCTGGGCGACCGCACGCTCGAAGCGCAGGTAGTCGCCGTCGTCCGGCGACAGCACACGTCCCTCGCCGGCGGGATCGATCTGGTCCGGGTCCATGCCTTCCAGTGTCCACGCTCCGGCCGGGAGCGCCACCCGAGCGGTAGCGTGCGAACGTGACGGGGAACGATGCGGTGGCGCGGCTGCGCGCGGCGGGCTGCGTGTTCGCCGAGGACGAGGCGCGGCTGATCGCCGAGGCCGGCGGCGGCGACGAGGGCCGGACGGCGCGGCTGCTGTCGCGTCGGATCGCGGGCGAGCCGCTCGAGCACGTGCTCGGCTGGGCCGGCTTCGCGGGCCTGCGGATCCCCGTGGCGCCGGGCATGTTCGTGCCGCGCCGGCGCACCGAGCTCGTGGCGAGCCTCGCGATCGCCCTCGCGCCGCACGGTGGTCTCGTGGTCGACCTCTGCTGTGGGACCGGGGCCATCGCCGCGGCGGTCGCGCATGCCCGCCCGGACCTGCGCATCGTCGCCGCCGACGTCGACCCGACCGCGGTCGCCGTCTCGGCGTCGACGCTCGCCCGGTTCGACGCATCGTCCCTGCTCTCCGACCTGGACGCGGCGCTCGGCGCGCTGGCGGGAACGGTGGACGTCGTCGCCTCCTGCCCGCCCTACGTGCCGACGGCCGAGATCCCCCTGATGCCGCGCGAGGCCCGCGACCACGAGCCGACGCTCGCGCTCGACGGCGGCGCGGACGGGACCGCGCTGCAGCGCGGCGTGCTCGCCGCATCGTCGCGGCTGCTCCGGCCGGGCGGGGTCGCGATCGTGGAGACGAGCGAGGCCCTCGTCGAGCTCACCGCGCGTGCGGCGGGCGACGAGGGCCTCGAGGCGACGGTCGAGCGCGACGAGGAGCTCGACGCGACCGTGGTGGTGGCGCGGCGTCACACCCCCACGAGCTCGGCCTCGAGCCGCGCGTAGCTGGTCTCCATGCCGTCGGCCATGCCGGTGCCGAGCACGATGTCGCGCAGCTCCTTGGTGGGATACGTGATGACCACCGTGAGCAGCGTGGTGCCGTCCTGGCGCGGTGTCAGGGTGAGCTCGTTGGTGGTGCCCGGCCCCTCCATGCCGATCATCCGCTCCGAGGTGACCTCGCGGTGCGGCGGGTTCGACTCGAGCAGCTCCCCCTCGAAGCCGAACGGCGGGGCGCCGTCCGCGGGCCCGCCGGGATCGGGCGCCCACTCGAAGCGGTAGGAGTCGCCCAGGTTCTCGGCGGCGATGGCGACCGGCATGCTCCAGCCGTCGGGCCCGAGCATCCAGCGCTTGAGCAGCTCGGGCTCGTGGTGGGCGCGCCACACCTGGTCCACCGTGCCGCGGATGACCCGGCTCACGCGCACCTGGGTGTCGGAGAGGATCTGCGGAACCGTGCCGCGGCCGGCCGCGAAGGCCTCGAGGTCGGCGAGCATCGCGTCCATCTGGCCCATGGCCGCGCGCATGCCCTCCTCCATGCCCATGGCGAGCAGCTGCTCGAGCTCGTCGGCGCTGTTGAACCACGTGGTGCTCTCGACGCGCGACCCCTCCGGCGTCGCGGAGAAGGCGAAGGTCATGCGCATGGTCGGCATGTCGGGGTTGGGCGTGCCGTCCTCGAGCGCGAAGCCGTCGAGCACCTCGAAGGAGTGCGGGGCGTCGACCGCGAGGAACTCCCAGTAGCCGGCGGAGACGTCGCCGTCCGGGCCGTGCATCTCGTACTGCGAGCGGCCGCCCGCCGTCATGTCATGGCGGTAGAACGTGGCCGGATACGTGGGAGGACCCCAGAAGCGCTCGAGCTCGCGCGGGTCTGCGAACGCATCCCAGAGGCGCTGGACGGGGACCGCGAAGTCGGCGGTCACCGTCATGGTGAGGGCCTCGGGATCCTTGGTGACGGACGTGATGGGCATGGCTCACTCCTGTTCTGGAGCAGGTGGGGACGGGGGCTCGGGCTGCGCGAGCAGCGCGTCGAGCCGGTCGATGCGAGCGCGCCACAGCTGCTCGTACCGGTCGAGCAGGGCCTGGACCCTGCGGATGGCGTCGGGATTGCCGCGGACCAGCCGCTCGCGGCCGCGGTTCTGCTTGGACACGAGTCCCGCCCTCTCGAGCACCGCGACGTGCTTCTGCACCGCCGCGAAGGACATGTCGTACCGGTCCGCGAGAGCGCTGACGGACTGCTCCCCGGTGAGGACGCGCTCGACGATGTCGCGGCGCGTCGCGTCCGCCAGGGCCCGGAAGATCCGGTCGACCTCGGCGTCCGACAGGTCAATTTCTACAACCATTTGGTTGTACGTTAACCCCGGGGGCGCCGCGGCGCAACCCCTGACGACGACGAGGGGCGCCCGCCATGCCCCTCCACATCGCCGGCATGCCGTAGCCGAGCCAGCGGTATGCTTGTGTCATACCGCAGGGGTCGGGAGGATCCATGGCTGTGCGCAAGGTCGCCGTCACACTGCCGGAGGAGCTCTTCGAGATCGTCGAGCGCGCCAGAGCCGTCGAGCATCGCACGCGCTCCGAGGTGATCCAGGAGGCGTTGCGGACGCACTTCGGTGAAGCCGTATACGTCCCCTCCGCCGAGGAGCGGCATCGCCTGCTCGCCGGGCTCGACGAGGCAGCGCAGGACCCGGAGCGGAGCCGAGACTGGGCCCAGGTCCGCGCCGAGCTGCACCCCGAGCAGTGACGATTCGGCTCACCGAGCTCGCCGTCGGCGATCTGACCGAGACCCGCGACCACTACCGCGCGATCGACGAGGAGCTGGAGCGGCGCTTCCTCGGCCAGCTCGATCGCGCGATGGAAAGGCTCGCGATGTTCCCGCATGGCGCTCCGCCCGTCGACGGCGTGCCGGGCGTGAGGCGAGCACGGATCCGCGACTTCCCCTACGGGCTCTTCTACCGCGTCGACGAGCGGGGCATCCTGGTCATCCGCGTGCTGCACACCCGGCGCGACACGCACGACGTCGGCTGAGGCGCGCGGGCGCGCATCACGCGTCCTGCGCCCCCGCGCGCGAGGGCCACCCGGAGGGCCCGCCGTCAGCGCGCCTCGAGCACGTCCACCGTGAAGACGAGCGTCGAGCCCGCCGGGATCGGGCCCATGGGACGGAAGCCGTAGCCGGACTCCGGCGGCACCACGAGCAGCAGCTTCGAGCCGACCGGCTGCCCGACGATCCCGTCGACCCAGCCGTCGATGAGCGAGCCGTACGCGATGGGGAACGAGATGGACTCGCCGCGGTCCCACGACGAGTCGAACTTCGCGCCGTCCCACAGCCAGCCGCTGTAGTGGACGGTGATGTGCTGGCCCTCGGACACGGCAGGGCCGTCACCGGCCTCGTGGACCTCCACCACGAGCCCCTCGGGCTTCTCGGCACCGGTGAAGTCGATGCTCGGCGCGCCGTTCGCGTCGCGGGTGATCGTGGGCAGCGTCATGGTCGCTCCTTGGGTCGCGGACTGTCCCCGACAGCCTACGGCGGGCCGCGCCACGGGCGCGCGCCGTCACCACACGAACGGGAACAGCCGCTTGGTCGCCCAGGCGTACGCGCGGAAGGCGTCGCCGTAGTGGTCCTCGAGATGCGCATCGAGCCGCGGGATGTGCATGAACGCGAACATCGCCGCCATGAGCACCGGCGCGAGCAGCGGCCACCAGCCCCCGGCGACCATCGCGAAGCCGGCGAACAGCACCACGTCCCCGAGGTAGTTCGGGTGGATCACCAGCGAGAACAGCCCGCCCGTGTAGAGCACGCCGCGGTGCGCGGGGTCCCGCTTGAACCGCCGCCGCTGCTCCTCCGACCAGGTGTTGAGCCACGACCCGAGCACGTAGAGGAGCACGCCGCACCACACGATCCAGTCGACCGGCGCCTGCTCGATGCCGCCGAACCACGCCATCGTCAGCTGCAGCACCACCACCCACGGCCCGACCGCGAGCGCCTCCGACCACGGGAACGGCCGCTTCACCATCACGTACTGCGTGACGAGCAGGCGCACGAGGTAGACCACCGCGAGGACGCCGACGAGCGTCCTCCTCAGCGGGCTCGCGACGGGCAGGTCGCCGCCGAACCAGTCGTGCACCCCGAAGGAGAGGAAGGACAGGCTCGCCGCGACGGCGCCCACGTGGAGCATCGCGACGAGGGCCTTGGGTCCGGACGATGCGGGCGGCGCCATGCGTCCACCCTGGCCGCTTCCTGGGGTGCGGGCAAGCGCGGGCCCCGACCCCTCGCCCGCGCATACCCCCCTGGGGTAGCGTCGGAGCGTCCCC
The DNA here is from genome assembly GCF_030418455.1 of Demequina litoralis. Lineage (GTDB taxonomy): Bacteria > Actinomycetota > Actinomycetes > Actinomycetales > Demequinaceae > Demequina > Demequina litoralis. The sequence goes on along the minus strand of NZ_JAUHPW010000003.1, from coordinate 107,229 downwards.
GGTACGACGACGTGCGAGGAGGCCGCCATGCCCACCTGGCGAATCCGTGACGCCCACGCCGAGGACCTCGAGTCCGTGGTGAGGCTGTGGGAGCAGTCCCGCGCCGCCGGCGTCGAGCCGGTCTACGCGCTGGCGGAGGTGCTCACCTCCGCGGCGGAGGACATCGCGGTGGTCGCGACCGTGCAGGACGAGATCGTCGGGGCGGCCGTCGCGCGCCGCGCCCACAACCAGGCGTGGATCGTGTTCCACGGGGTGGACGATGCGTGGCACGGGAAGGGCATCGGGCCGGGCCTGCTCGCGGCGGTCGAGACCCGCGTCGCGGAGGCCGGGCCCAGCACGCTGTCCGCCCTCGTCCCGGCGGAGCAGACGCACCTCGACGCCTTTCGCGACGCCGGCTTCGCCGAGAAGAAGGCGGTCCGCTACCTCGAGCGTCGGATCCGCGTGCAGCGCGAGGAGATGGCGCTGCTCGAGGAGCTCGGCGGCCGGGTGCTGCCGCGCGGGCTGTGGGACGGCGTCGCGGGCATGCGCCGCGAGAAGGACCTCATCGAGAAGCGCCTCGTGCTGCCCCTCGCCGAGCCGGCGCTGGCGGACCGCTTCGGCGTGGCGCCGCCGCGCGCGGTGGTGATGTTCGGCCCGCCCGGCACCGGCAAGACCACGTTCGCCAAGGCGATCGCGTCGCGCCTCGACTGGTCGTTCGTCGAGGTGTTCCCGTCGCGCCTCGCCGCGGACCCCGCCGGGCTCGCCGGGGCGCTGCGCGACACGTTCCACCGGATCGCGGAGCTCGAGCACGCGGTGGTGCTCATCGACGAGGTCGAGGAGATCGCCTCGCACCGCCGGGGCGACCCGCCGTCGCCCCTCCAGGGCGTGACGAACGAGCTGCTCAAGCTCATCCCCGCGTTCCGCGAGCGCCCCGACCGGCTGCTCGTGTGCGCCACCAACTTCATCCGCTCGCTCGACTCGGCGTTCCTGCGCCACGGCCGCTTCGACTACGTCATCCCGATCGGCCTCCCGGACGCCGAGGCGCGGACCGCGATCTGGGGCAGGTTCATCCCGTCGGCGGCGACGGACGTCGACGTCTCGGCCGTGGTGGACGCCTCCGAGGGCTTCACGCCGGCGGACATCGAGTTCGCGGCGCGCCGGGCCAACCAGGCGGCGCTCGAGTCGGCCGTCGACGGCGGCGACGGCGCCGGGCCGACCACCGCGCACTACCTCGACGCGGTGTCCGCCACGCGGGCGACCGTGTCCGAGCAGGTGGTCGGGGAGTTCGAGGAGGACATCGAGGCCTTCGCGCGGGTCTGACCCGACCCCTCCCCGGCCCGCGCCTCTCCGCCGCTTCCGATCCCTCCGCGCTCCCCCTGCGAGGTGCCGAGTGCCCGGAATCGCCCCGTGCGGCGCGCTCGCGTGCACGTCGTGCTCGCGAATTTCAGGAATCGCTTCAACGGCCCCGCCGGAGGGGCGGTCCCGCCGCCCGCTGCTAGGCCTGTTCAAGCCCGCGTTGAAATACGCGGACACGAGGTGCGCGCCTGCGCGCGGACACGCGTGCGCCGCGGGCCCGGCGGCCGGTTCGTAGGCTGACCCCATGAGCGATCACCTCGACCACCTCCGCCGCGCCATCGCCGTCTCGCAGGCCGCGCGCGACCACGGCAACCACCCGTTCGGCGCCGTCCTCGTCGACCGCGAGGGACGCATCGTCCTCGAAGCCGAGAACACCGTCGTCACCCATCGCGACGCGACCGGCCACGCCGAGACCAACCTGGTCCGCCTGGCCAGCAACCAGCTCGACGCCGACGAGCTCGCCGCCTGCACGCTCGTGACGAGCTGCGAGCCGTGCGCGATGTGCTCCGGCGCGATCTACTGGTCGGGCATCGGCGCGGTCGTCTACGGCCTCGCCGAGACGGGCCTGCTCGCCATGACCGGCGCGCACGACGAGAACCCGACGCTCACCCTGCCGTGCCGCGACGTGCTCGGCGCCGGCTCGCGCACCATCGAGGTCACCGGCCCGCTGCTCGAGGAGGAGGCCGCCGCGCCCCATCGCGGCTTCTGGGACTGACGCATCGTCCCTGCTCAAGTCTTGTCCGCTGCGTGTCGATAACGGCGTTACACGAGGGTCTGACGGGCTGAGGGGCTGAGGGGGACGACCTGATGAGCACGAGGGCAATGCTGCCGCGCATGCGCACGGCGGCCATCACGACGGGGGTGCTCGCGGTCGCCGCGATCGTGCCGCTCGCGGTGGGCAGCGCGACCATCTCCAAGCTGACCGTCGCCGCGACGTACACCGGCTACAGCGACGACAACGGCAACGGCGTCCGCGACTGGGACGACCTGCTCACCTACACGTTCACGCTCACCACCACCGGCGGCACGAGCACCACCGAGATCACGGCACTCACGTCGGCGGACCTCACGATCGCGACGATCGACGCCCCGGACGGCATGCGGGTCTCCGGCAGCAACACCACGACGTTCACGGTGACCGGCCGCGCGGTGATCCCCACGGGCGGCGACGCCGCGGCCTTCGCGCCCGTCTTCGACCTCGTCACCGACGAGCCTCCCGCGCACGCCGAGCAGCGCGGCTCCGTCACCGCGACCGTCGTCGACCTCGCCGACCCCGCGCCCGTGACGGCCATCTCCGCGACCGCGTCGGCGACGCTCGTCGAGCTCGTCGGCGATACCGGGGACGGGCTGGCAGCGGCGGGCGACCGCGTCGACTACACCGTCGCCGTGACGAACGACGGCACCGAGCCCGTCGGCGACGTCGCCGCCACGTCGGACGGGATGACGGGGGCGGGCCCGGCGCTCGTCGACGCCGGCGACACCTCCGCCCCGTTCGCGGTCGGCAGCCACACCGTCACCGCGGCCGAGGTGGTGGGCGGCGAGGTGCCCGCGCGCGGCATCGACGTGAGCGCCATGGGCGAATCGGGTGCCGCCGCCGCGGCCTCCGCGACCGCCCCCGCGATCGCGACCGTGACCCCCGCGTTCGCGCTGACGGTCGACGCGACCGCATCGTTCTCCGACGGTGCCACCGGCGATCCCGTCGCGTGGCCCGCGACCGGTGACCTGGTCGCGCTGTCCGGCATCACCGCGACCAACGCGAGCGACGTCCCCATCGACGGCTTCCGCCTGGCGGGCGCCCCGCTCGCCTGCGACGGTGCCGCGACCGCGCTCGCCGAGGGCGACGAGGGCGTCTGCGCCGGCTCCTCCTCGTCCCCGCTCACCCGCGCGGACCTCGTCTCCGGCGTGCTGTCCCTCGCGGGCGTCACGGGCGAGGTGCGGTACGGCGGCGCGTGGCACCCGGCGGTGCTCTCGCTGCCGACCGTCCCGCTGGACGATGCGACCCCCGCCTTCGGCCTCACGGTCACCGGCGCGCTCGACGACGCGGACGGGGACGGCCTCGCGAACGCGGGCGAGACCATCGCCTACACGCTCGTGGTGCGGCACGACAGCCCGCTGTCGCTGCCCGACCTGCTCGCGACGGTGACCGACGACGGCTCGGACCTCTCGCTGGGCGCCGTGCTGCCGGCGGCCGCTGCCGTCGCCCCCGGGGAGGCCCTCACGGTGACCGCGCTGTACGAGGTCACCGCGGCCGACGAGGCTCGCGGCAGCGTCACCTATGCGGCGACGCTCGTGCCCGCGATGACCGGCCTGACCCTCGACCCGCTGGCCGCGGCCCCCGTGGCGATCGCGGCGGGGCCGGTCGCGACGGGGCCCGAGCCCGAGCCCGCGGAGACCGACACCACCGAGGCCGCCGTCGAGTCCGCGGCGGTCCCCGCGGGCACGCCGGAGACCGCCGAGCCGACCTCGACCCCGTCCGCGAGCGCCACCGCAGCGGCCACGGCGGCGGGATCCGACGACGCGACGCTGTCGCTCACCGGCGCCCGCGTCGGCGGCCTGGGCGCGCTCGCCGCGGCGCTGGTCGGGCTCGGCACGCTGGCCCTCGTCGCGGGTCGTCCGCGCACTGCGCATGTCGCGGCACGTCACGTGCGGTGAAGCGCTCACCCGGCCGCCACGCCCCGACGGTTCTAGTCTCGTGACGTGACGCTCGCCGCATCGGTGGTCCTAGTCCTCGTGGCCGGGATGACCTCACAGCTGCTCGCCGCGCGCCTGCGCGTGCCCGCGATCGTCATCCTCATCGCCGTCGGCCTCCTCCTGGGTCCGTTCACGGGCCTGGTCACCGTCGACATCCCCGAGGACGACCTGTCCGAGCTCATCGGGATCGGCGTCGCGGTCATCCTGTTCGAGGGCGGCATGAGCCTGCGGTTCTCCGAGTTCCGCCGCGTCCGCCGGGGCATCGGGCGGCTGACGGTGCTCGGCCCGCCGGTGGCGATGGCGTTCACCGCGGCCGCGGCGCACTGGGTGGGCGGCTTCGACTGGCCGGTGTCGCTCGTGCTCGGCGCGATCCTCGTCGTCACGGGCCCCACGGTCATCGCGCCGCTCCTGCGGCAGGCCGGGCTGCGCCGCGACTCGGCGTCGCTGCTCAAGTGGGAGGGGATCGTCAACGACCCCATCGGCGTCACCCTCGCGTTCCTCACGTTCCAGCTGTTCGCGCTCTCGGACGACGGCGTCGGGTCCGTCGCGCGGGGGCTCGTCTTCGCGGTCGTCGTGGGCGGCGGCATGGGCGTGGCGGTCGGCGCGCTCGTGGGGATCGCGTTCCGCCGCGGCTGGGTCCAGTCGCATCTCAAGTCGCCGCTGCTGCTCGTCGCGGTGCTGCTCGTCGCGGGCGTGGGCAACCGCCTGCAGGACGAGACGGGCCTGCTCGCCGTCACGGCGATGGGGCTGGTGCTCGGCAACATGCGCCTGCCCGAACGCGAGCAGCTCCTGCACTTCAAGGAGGGGCTCACGATCGTCCTCGTGAGCTCGCTGTTCATCGTCATCCCCGCGACGCTCGACGCGGGCGACCTCGCCGAGCTGGACTGGCGCATCGGCGCCTTCGTGCTCGTGCTCATGGTGGTGGTGCGGCCGCTCACGATCGCTCTGGTGACGCTGCGCTCGGACGTGCCCAAGCCGGACCGGCTCCTGCTGGGCTGGATCGCGCCGCGCGGCATCGTGGCCGCGGCGACGGCGGGCTCGTTCGGCCCGGCGATGGTGGACGCCGGCTACCCGGACGGCGCCCAGCTGGTCCCCACGGTGTTCCTCGTCATCCTCGTCACGGTGGTCGCGCACGGCTTCACGCTGGCGCCGCTCGCGCGACGGCTCGGGCTCACCACGGGCGCGCGCAACGGCCTCCTGCTCGTGGGCGCCTCCCGCTTCGGGCTCGAGCTCGCGGAGGCGCTGCGCCGGCAGGGGGTCGGCGTGCTGGTCGCCGACGGCCGCTACCAGAGCCTCCAGCCGATGCGCATGGCGGGCGTGCCCACGTACTTCGGCGAGGTGCTCTCCGAGCATGCGGACGAGGTGCTCGAGGAGGCCGGGGTCAGCCACGTCCTCGCCGCGACCGACAACGACTACTACAACGCCCTCGTCGCCCGCAGCCTCGGCACGGAGTACGGCTTCCATCGCTCCTTCCAGATCCCGCCGGCCGAGGGCACGGGCGAGCGTCGCGCGCTCACGTTCGAGCGCCGCGCCTCGTACGCCTTCGACGGCTTCACCGATCTGGCCACGCTCGACGAGCGTGTCGCCGACGGCTGGCACGTGCATGCGACGCACCTCACGCGCCAGTACGGGCTGCGCGAGCTCGTCGACCGGGTGGGGGGCGGCTCGGGCGCGATCCCGCTCGGCGCGATCGACTCCGCGGGCGGCCTGCGGCTGCTGTCGCCGGACCAGCGCTTCATCCCGGCCAAGGGCTCGACGATCCTCTACCTCGGCCCCGGCAAGCGGTCGGCGACCGGTGCCATCCCCGCGGTGGACGATGCGACGCGTCAGGATTCCTCATAGGTGAGCCCGCAGGAGTCCCGGAAGCGTCAAAATTCCTCACGGTTGTGCGCGGCGCGGCGGGGCGGCGCGGCGGCGCTGAGGGCTAGGCCCGCTCGTACTCCGCGATGAGCGCGAGCTCGCGCTGGCGCGACAGCCCGGCCAGCCCGGGTCGGCCCACTCCGAGCGCGCGCTCCTCCGCGAGCACGTCGCGGACCGTCTCGATGAACGGCCGCCGGATGCCGCCGGTCTCCCGGAAGCGCGCGGCGCTGTGGAAGCCGGTCCGCGCGGGCCCGCCGTCGTCGGGCACCCACAGCGGCAGCGAGTCGGGACCCTTCCAGGGCCGCACGCCTCGCGCGAGCAGCCAGTCGGCGCTCGGCCGGACCAGCGGCCCGTGGGCCCCCGCGACCTCGCGCACCAGCTCGATGAGCTCGAGGCCCTCGCGCTGCTCGCCTACCGCGTTGACGGCGCCCGTCACGCCCGCCTCGATCGCGTCGAGGTTCCACGCGACCAGGTCGCGCACGTCGATGAGCTGCAGCGGGTGGGCGGGCGGCGCGGGCACGAGCATGGGGTCGTCGCCCGCGAGCGCGGCGCGGCGCGGCCAGTAGGCGAAGCGCTCGGTCGGGTCGCCGGGTCCCACGATCACGCCCGCACGCACGAGCAGAGCGTCGGGCTGCGTGCGCAGCGTCTCCAGCTCGCAGCGGACCTTCGCCGCGTCGTACTGCGAGCCGTCCACCACCGCGTCGGGCAGCACCGGCTCGCGCAGCGGGGCGTGCTCGTCCACGACCGTCCGTGTCGGCGCGTAGGCCGCCACCGAGGAGATGTACGTCCAGTGGAGCGCACGCCCCTCGAGCGCCTCGGCGGCCTCGCGCACGTGGCGCGGCTGCCAGCTCACCTCGACGACCGCGTCCCAGTCGCGGCCCGCGACGTCACGGTACGCGGATGAGGCATCGCGGTCGGCCACGACGAGGTCGGCGCCCGGCGCGACGACGCCGGAGACCCCGCGTGCGAGGCAGGTGACCTCCCAGCCGCGCGCGACGGCCTGCGCCGAGGTCTCGCGGCCGAGCCACGCGGTACCGCCGAGGACGAGCAGAGAGGGCATACGGCCAGGCTAGCGGGACGATGCGCGGCGCGCGGCGGCCTCAAGCCTCCTCCGTCGCGGCCCGGAAGGACGTCGCGTCGCGCCCGCCACCGCGCGACGGGACGCGCACGGACGTAGCGTCGGATCATGACCGATGGACCCGCGCCCGCGGCCGCACGCCGGATCGGGCTCACCGACACCTACGTCGCGCCGCTCGCCGTCGGCGCGATGCTCATGGGCACCCGCACCCCCGAGCCGGAGGCCCGCCGTATCCTCGACCACTACGTCACCGAGGTGGTGCCGCGCTTCGCAGCACCCCACGGCGCGGCCGTGCCGGGCATGATCGACACCGCCGACTGCTACTGCTGGTGGGAGGATCCCGGCTCGCTCGGGGGCCACTCGGAGGCCCTGCTCGGCCGCTGGCTCCAGGTCTCGGGCGCCCGCGCGAACGTGCTGCTCGCGACCAAGGGGTCCGGGATGCTCGGCTCGGTCGACGACGTGTTCGACGACGGCGTCGCGAACTGGGACCTCGCGCGCAAGCTGTACGTGGGTGCCGCCGCGGACACGCTCCGGCTCGCGCTGGCCGCGTCGCTCGACCGACTCGGGCTCGACAGCGTCGACCTGTACTACGTGCACGTCGACGACCGGTCGACGCCCCTCGAGGAGACGCTCGGCTTCCTCGCGAGCGCGGTCGACGCGGGGCTGATCGGCGCATACGGCTGGTCGAATGCGGCCTCGTGGCGCCTCGCCCAGATCCGGGCGATCTGCGAGACGCACGGGTGGCCGCAGCCCGTCGCGTTCCAGCAGCAGCACAGCTACCTGCGGCCGCGGGCGGACCTGCACCACCCCGGCATCGTCACCACCGAGCACCTCGACTACCTGCGCACCTACGCCGACCTGCAGCTCGTCGCCTACTCCCCGGTGCTCAAGGGCCTCTACAGCGACAAGGCGAGGCGCGATCGGCGCTTCTGGGCGATGCACCAGTACGCGGGCGCGGACTCCGATGCGCGGCTCAAGGCGGTCGACGACGTGGCGGCGCAGACCGGCGCGACGGGCAACCAGGTGGTGCTCGCGTGGATGATGTCGCGGCGATGGCCGTCGATGATCCCGATCATCGGGGCGCGCACGTTCGACCAGTACCTCGAGTGCGTCGAGGCGGTCGACGTCGAGCTCGACCTCGAACAGCTCGACGTGCTGCAGAACGCCGGCGCCTGACCCCCGCGCGCCCGCCCCGTGCCCGCGCCCCTCAGAGCGGCCGGTCCCTCACGGGGGCGTCGGGCTCGACGGTCCACTCGCGCGTCGGCGCGACCGCCTCGACGAATCCGTCGTCATGGCTCACGACCAGGAGCGCGCCGCGGTACCCGGCGAGCGCGTCGACCAGCTGGGCCTGCGAGTCGAGGTCGAGGCTGTTGGTGGGCTCGTCGAGCACGAGCAGCTGCGGCTCGGGTCGCGCGAGCAGCACGCAGGCGAGGAAGGCGCGGAAGCGCTCGCCGCCCGACAGCGTGGCGACGCGCGCGTCCGCCTGGGGGCCCCGGATCTGGAACCGCCCGAGCAGGTCCCGGACCTCCTGAGGATCGACGCCGGGCGCGCTGACCCTCACGTTGTCGAGGACCGAGGCGCCCTCGTCCAGCCCCGTGAGACGCTGAGGCAGCACGCCGACCGGCACCGCGACGCCGGCGACCCCGGCGATCGGCGGGACCTCGCCGAGCAGCGACGCCATGAGCGTGGTCTTGCCGGCACCGTTGCGGCCGCGCACGTGGATGCGCTCGGGACCCCGCACGATAGCGTCGAGCGTCGCCCCGGTGCGCGTCACCAGCCGGTCCACCTCCAGCACGAGCCGGCGGGGCGGCACCTCCGTGCCAGGGAGGTCGACCCGGATGGCGCGGTCGCGGGGGATCGCGGCCCGCGCGGACGCGAGCCGGTCACGCGCCTCCGCCAGGCGCTGCTGGTGGATGCGGCCCACCCGCGCGTCCGTGCGTTCCGCCTGCGCCTGCTTGAGATCTGCGGCGGCACCGACGTACCGCCGGGTGGAGCGCGCCTTCTCTCCCGCGCGACGCTTGCGGCCCGCTCCGTCGGCATGCGCGGCGAGCGCGCGCGACTGGCGCGCGGCGTCCGCGGTCGCGGCGGTCACGGCCTGCGCCGCGGCCGCCCGCTCCGCCTCACGAGCGCGGTCCAGCTCGTCGATCGCTCCCCCGAACCAGCGGATCTCCACGCGTCGGTCGTCGCGCTCGCGCAGCTCGGCGATGCGGTCGACCCGGCCGAGCAGCGCGCGGTCGTGGCTCACCACCAGGGTGGCGCCGCCGCGCGCGTCGAGGCGGTCCGCGAGCGCCGCACGCGCCTCGCCGTCGAGGTCGTTGGTGGGCTCGTCGAGGATCAGCAGGTCGGGACGTTCGAGCAGCGCCGCCGCGACCGCCAGCAGCACCGCCTCGCCGCCGCTGAGGCCGCCGACCGTGCGATCGAGATCGACGGGAAGGCGCAGCGCCGCGAGGGTGGCGACGGAGCGCTCCTCGACCGCCCAGTCGTCCGCGAGCACGTCGTGGTCGGCGGGATCCGTCGACCCGGCCTCGATGGCGCGAAGGGCCTCGACCCGCGCGGCGACGCCGAGCACCTCGGCGACGGTCGCCCCGGTCGCGAGCGTCACGCCCTGAGGCACGTACGCGACGGAGGCGGTCCGCGCCACGCGTCCGGCGCCGGGGTCGAGCTCGCCGAGGGCGAGCCGGAGGAGCGTGGACTTGCCGATGCCGTTGCGGCCGACGAGCGCGGTCAGCCCGTCTGGCACGGCGAACGTGAGGTCGTCGAAGAGCGTGCGACCGTCGGCCCACGCGAAGGTGAGATGGGAGAAGGAGAGGTGCTGCATCGGGAGCTCCATGCGTCTGGAAGGTGCACGACCGTGGCCAGACTCGCGGTCCGGCGTCCCTAGAGCTCCAACGTTCCTCCTCGGCGCCTACCCTCACGGCGCGCCCGCACCAGGGTGCGCCACGCATCGTCGCCCGTCAACCCGGGTCACCGGTCCGCGCCGGGGCGATGCGCCGACGGGCGTAGGGTGGCGGAGGCGCACGTGCCGAGGCGACGCCGCGGAAGAACCGCCCGCCTCAGCCGGTTCTCAAGGTGACATGTCACAGACCTTCGCGTCCCTGCGCATCTTCAACTACCGGTTGTGGTTCGCCGGCGCCCTCGTCTCGAACGTGGGCACGTGGATGCAGCGCGTCGCGCAGGACTGGCTGGTGCTCACCGCGCTCACGGACGAGTCGGGTGTCGCGGTCGGCGTCACCACCGCGCTGCAGTTCGCGCCGTTCCTCTTCCTGTCGGCGTGGGCGGGCGTGCTCGCCGATCGCGTGGACCACCGCACGCTGCTCATCTGGACGCAGGTCGGCCAGGGAGTGCTGGGGCTCGGGCTGGGCCTCCTCACCGTGCTCGGCCACGTCGAGCTGTGGCACGTGTACGCCTTCGCTCTCGGCCTCGGCGTCGTGTCCGCGATCGACGCGCCCGCGCGCCAGACGTTCGTCTCGGACCTCGTGCCCGCGACCTCCCTGCCGAACGCGGTGGCGCTCAACAGCGCCTCGTTCAACGCCGCGCGCCTCATCGGCCCCGGCGTCGCGGGCCTGCTCATCGCGGTGGTCGGCACCGGGTGGGTGTTCCTCATCAACGCCGCGACGTTCGGCGCCACCATCGCGGCGCTGGCGATGATGCGCGCGTCCGAGCTCCACCATCAGGAACGGGCCGCGCGCGGCCGCGGTCAGGTGCGCGAGGGCATCCGCTACATCCGGCGCAGACCCGACATCGTCGTCATCCTCGCGGTGGTGGGCACCGTCGCGGCGCTTGGCCTCAACTTCCAGCTCACGAGCGCGATGATGGCCGCCACGGAGTTCGACAAGGGTCCCGGCGAGTACGGGATCCTCGGGTCGGTCACGGCCATCGGGTCGCTCTCGGGCGCGCTGCTCGCGGCGCGCCGCAAGCGTCCTCGGCTGCGCCTGGTCGTGGGGGCGGCCTTCGCGTTCGGGATCGCGCTCACGCTGATGGCGCTCGCGCCCACGTACCCGCTGTACGTGCTCACGTGCATCCCCGTGGGCTTCACCGCGCTCACCATGATCACGTCGGCGAACGCCGCCGTCCAGACCACCACGACCCCGCACATGCGCGGACGCGTGATGGCGCTCTACATGATGATCTTCCTCGGGGGCACGCCGATCGGCTCGCCCATCGTCGGGTGGATCGGGGAGACCTTCGGGCCGCGCTGGTCGATCGGCGTGGGTGCGATCGGGGCGCTCGTGGTCGCGGTCGGCGCCGCCGCCTGGGTGGTCCGCGACGCCCGCCTCACGGTGAGCTACCAGCTCTCCCGGCCCTTCGTGCGCGTGCGCTACCCCACCCCCGCGGAGGAGGAGCGCGAGCAGCGTGCCCAGGCGGCCGAGGAGATCCTCGCCCAGCAGCTCGCGGACCGGTCGGAGCAGCCGTGACGTGCATCGTCGCTGGGTCCGCGGCGCCGGGGCGCCGCGCCGCGCCGTGCGCGCACCCCTGTGCGGCGGCGGCCCCGGCACACCATACTGAGCGTCATACGATGCGCAGGAGGTGGATCCATGGATGACGTGACCGAGTACAGCGGCGACTACATCGACGCGTGCCGGTGGCGCATCGAGGCCGAGGTCGCCGCGTTCGACCTGCTGCGCCAGCAGGCGCCCGGCGACGGGACGATGGACGCCCCGATCCAGAACATCGCGGACGAGTACTTCGTCGCCGTCGCGAGCCAGCTCGAGGGCATGTTCGCCAACCGCAGCCGGGCGGCGGAGGGCAGCCGGCCGGGTCCGCTGCACGAGATGCGCGCGGTCGTCGAGTCGCTCAACGGCAACGGCGGGCGCTTCGCGCCGCCGGAGGGCTCGGGTCTCGACGCCGGCACCACGGTGCTGCGCCTCGACCCGGGCGAGCCGATCATGCTCGATCGCGAGGCCTTCCAGCTGCTGTCGGACGCGTTCTTCGACTCCCTCGAGGAGACCTACGGCGAGACCTCCTGAGGATCGCGCTCAGGCCAGCCCGGTGCCCTCGGTCATCGTCGCGACGAACATCCACTGGATCCCGAAGCGGTCCGTGAACGCGCAGTAGAGGTCGCCCCAGAACATCGGGGTCGGTTCCATCTCGACGGCGCCGCCGACGGAGAGCCTGTCGAAGAGGTCCCTCACCTGGTCCTCGTCGTCGAGCTGCAGGTTGAGGTAGACGTTGTTGCCCTCGCGGAGCACGTGGCCCATCGAGGGCAGGATGTCCGAACCCATGATGCGATGCCCGCCCACGATGTCGAGCGCGCAGTGCATGATCCGGTTCTTCTCGTCGTCGGAGAGCGGCGGCATGCCGGGCTGCTGCGGCACGTCGCCCATCCGCATCGGCGGGTCGACGAGCGCCCCGCCGAACACCTCGACGTAGAACGCGAAGGCCTCCTCGCAGGTGCCGTCGAAGTTGAGGTAGGTCGAGACGCTGGCCATGGCTTCTCCCCGGGGTGGGCCGTTCCCGTCAGGCTACGGCCGGCGGGGACGATGCGCGCGGCGGGGCGGGGCGCCGGGGCCGCCCGCGCGGGGCGGCCCCGGGCGCGGCTCAGCCCTCGACGCGGTGGTGGTCGACGTGCTCGTCGCGCACCTCGGTGTGGGTGGTCTTCGAGCGCTGGGCGTTGGCGACGAGCGAGACCACGATCGCGATCACGCCGGCGGCCATGCAGATGTAGCCGATCATCGCGAGGTCGACGCCGTCGATCGCGTCGTCCACGGCGAAGGCCGCGATCGCGCCGACGACGATCAGGAAGATGCCGGAACCGAGTGCCATGCTGATGTCCTCCCCTGCTCTCCGGCGAGCCTGTCCGCTCCGCCGGGCTGTCCGGCCGAGGGGCGCTTCCACGCGGGCCCACCGACCGGTACAACACGCTCCTGCCAGGGACGATGCACGGAAGCCTCCCGTAACCACCCCAGAGAAACGCCATCTACCAGGGGTGATGGAATGTCCGCGAGCCGGGAATAGGAGTCGGGGTCAGAGGTCCTCGTCGTCGAGCCGGAGTGCGCAGGTCGCCTCGTTGAGACGCGCGAGCTGCCGGTCCCTCAGCAGGACCGTCTGGAGCAGCTCCTCCCCGCCCGCCTCGAGCACCAGCTGGGCGCTGGACTCGCCCTCGCCGGCGGGGCACGTCGCGAGCCCGAGCGGGAGGCGGATGGTGACCTCGCCGCCGGCGGGCACCGTCACGTGCAGCCCCACGGCGTCGAGACGGTCGAAGTAGGGCGTGAAGACCGTGCCGCCCGTCAGCACCACATCCTCGTCGCCGGTGGACCCGATCGTCACCTCGACGGAGCGCATCGCGAGCGAGGCGTCGGGCACCTCCGCGGCGGCCGCGGTCGCGACCACGGGGTAGTCGGGAGTGCCCGCGCACGCCGCGAGAAGCGGCGCGACCAGGGCGGTCGCGGCGGCGGCGCGGAGCGCGGACGTGGCATGCATGCCGCCATTGTGGCCCCTCCGGAGGGCTCCTAGGGTGAGGGCATGACGGTCAGGTACCTCGTGCGCCAACGCATCACCCTCATGGTGAACCGGTACGAGATCTGGCGCGCCGACGAGGCCTGGAACCCGGTCGAGCAGCTCGCGTTCGCGCAGCAGAAGCGGGGCAGGCTCCGCGAGGAGGTCCCCTTCTACGCGGACGAGTCGAAGACGCACGTGCGGTTCACGCTCCAGGCCCGCAACGTCCTCGACCTCGCCTCGGTGGTCGACGTGCGAGACGAGACGGGCGCGGTGGTCGGAGGCTTCCGCAAGGACTTCCGCCGCTCGCTGCTCGTCACCACCTGGTACCTCGAGCAGGAGGGCCTGCCGCGGGTGCTGGGACAGGAGACGAGCACGCTGTACGCGGTGCTGCGCCGCATCGGCCTCGACCTGCTGCCGTACGACTTCCTCTTCGCCACCGAGGACGCCGGGGCTCCCGTCCTGACGATCGTGCGGCGGTGGGGCGTGCGGGACACGTACCGCGTCACGGTCGAGGACGACCGCTACGACCCGCGGCTCGTCCACGCGCTCGCCGTCGGGCTGGACGCGCTCCAGAACCGCTGAGGGGGCGCGCGGGCCAGCCTCGCGGCGCGCGCCGCCGTGATGGGGATGATGGACGCATGCCTGCGCCCGTGACGCGCGCACGCCGCCCGCCCGGCGTCGTCGCCCTCGCCGCCCTCACCGCGCTCGGAGGCGTGCTCGACCTCACCGTGAGCATCCTCGCCCTCGCCGGGGACACCGCCCGCGCAGAGGCCTCCACCGCGACCATCGTGGCGCTCGGACTGCTCGGCGCGGGCCTGATCGCCGCGGCGATCGCGCTGTGGCGCGGCTCCAACGGCGCGCGCATCGTGGTGTCCGCGCTCGCCGGGCTGCGCGTCCTCGAGGCCATCCACCAGGCGACCACGCCCGAGGGCTCGCCGGCCACCGCCGTCGTGGTCGCGGCCGGCGCCGGCATCACCCTCGCGCTCGCGTGGACCCCGCGGGCGGACCGCTGGTTCCAGGGCGACCGGGAACGCGACCTTGCGGACGCGCTCGGCGGGGAGCGGCGGACCGTGCGCGCGCGGGCGGCGCGGGCCGCGCAGCTCGCCGTGCAGACCGTCGTGGTCGCGGCCACGATCGGGCTCACCCCGGGCGTGACGGCGGACGGCTGGATCGCCGCGCTGCTCGCCGCGGCGGCGATCGCGCTGGTCACCTGGGTGCTGCAGCCGGTGTGGCTGCGCATCGCCGGCCGGTTCGGCTGGGCGGGCGCCCTCACGGCGGCGCTGTTCGCCAACGCGACCACGGTGGGGCTTGCGCTGTGGCTCGCCCCCGGCGTCGATGTCGCCAGCCCCGCGTGGGCGCTCGTGGCCTCGTGGATCCTCACGGTGCTCATGACCCTCGTGTCGTGGCTGTTCTCGGTCGGCACCCACGACTACCTGCTGGTGCATGCCACGCGCATGGCGATGCGGGGCGACCGCCCCGAGCCTGACGGCGTGCCGGGCGTCCTGTTCGTGCAGCTCGACGGGGTGTCGGCGCCGCTGCTCGAGCAGGAGCTGCGCGCCGGCAACCTGCCCACGATCGCGCGCTGGATCCGGGGCGGCACCCACACCTGGACGGAGTGGACCGCGCGGGTGCCGTCCACGACTCCCGTGAGCCAGGCCGGCATCCTCCACGGCTCGTCGCGGGGCATCCCGGCCTTCCGCTGGTGGGATCGCGAGCTGGGACGCATGGTCGTCGCCAACCGTCCGGACGACGCGGCGCTCATCGAGGAGCGGGTGAGCGACGGGCGCGGCCTGCTCGCCGACGACGGCGTGTCGATCTCGAACCTGTTCTCGGGCGACGCGGGCCGCTCGTTCCTCACGATGAGCGGCATGCGCGGCGGCGAGCGCTCGCTGGGCCCCTCCCGCTCCTACGCGGCCTTCTTCACCCATCCGGCCGGCTTCGCGCGCGCCTTCACACGCACGCTCGGCGAGATGGCGAAGGAGGTGTGGCAGGCGCGCCGCCAGGAGTGGCGCGGCGTCGAGCCGCGTGTGCACCGGGGCGGCTCGTACGTCGCGCTGCGCGGCATCACCAACGTGCTGCTGCGCGACCTCAACGTGGCGCTCGTGATCGAGGCGATGATGGAGGGCGCACGGTCGATCTACGTGGACTTCGTCGACTACGACGAGATCGCGCACCACGCCGGGGTCACGCGGCCCGAGTCGCTCGCCTCGCTCTACGGGCTCGACGCGGTGCTGCGCACCCTCGAACAGGTCGCGGGCGCCGGCATCACGCCCCGCGAGTACCGCATCGTCCTCGTGTCGGACCACGGCCAGAGCCAGGGCGCGACGTTCCTCCAGCGGTACGGCATGACGCTCGAGGAGCTGGTCGCCGCCCACACGGGTGGGCGGGCGCTCGACACCTCCCACGACGAGGAGACCTGGGGCCGGGTGCGCCTGCTCGTGAGCGAGGCCGCGGCCCAGGACTCGGTATCGGGCCGCGCGGCCCGGCGCGCGCTGCGACGCCGCGAGGCCGACGCGGCGACGGACGCCGGCGCATCGTCGCCCGACGCCGGCGACGGTCCCGCGCTCGCCGTCGTCGGCAGCGGCAACCTGGGCGGGATCTGGTTCACGGAGTCGCCGCGACCGCTCACGCTGTCGGAGCTCGAGGCGGAGCACCCGGGGCTGGTGGAGGCGCTCGCGACGCACCCCGGCATCGGCTTCCTCGTGGTGCGCGCCGCATCCGGACCGGTGGCGATCGGGCCCCGCGGCCTGCACCGCCTGGCGACCGGCGAGATCGAGGGCGAGGACCCCCTGGCGCCGTTCGGGCCGGGCGCAGCGAGCGACCTCGCACGCGTCGCGGCCTTCCCCGAGGCGCCCGACATCTACGTCAACTCGCTCCACGAGCCGGCCCTCGACGAGGTCGCCGCCTTCGAGGAGCTCGTGGGCTGCCACGGCGGGCTGGGCGGCTGGCAGACGCGTCCGCTGCTCGTCCACCCGTCCGAGTGGAGCCTCGACGAGACGCTGCTCGAGCACGGACGTCTCCGCGGCGCCGAGCAGGTGCACCTCCAGCTGGTGCGCTGGCTCGAGACGCTCGGCCATCGGGAGGGCCTGCGCGGCCAGGGGGACGATGCGCCGCGCGGCGTGGGCGAGGAGGCCGCGGCTACCCCCTAGAATGGGGTGACGCACCGCCGCCGAGCGGTGCTCGCGGGTGTAGTTCAATGGTAGAACTTCAGCTTCCCAAGCTGATAGCGCGGGTTCGATTCCCGTCACCCGCTCTCTTGTGATGTTTCGGGACATCGTTCACAAATGTCTCGGGTCATCGTTCACAAAGGCCCCTCCTTCGGGAGGGGCCTTTGGTGTCTCCTGGGCTGGTAGTCGCGGAAGTGTTCAGCAAGAGGCAATAGCCGCCGCCTCCTGTAGGACACGGCGACAGCGGCCCATCCGGCTCTTGCGATAGACGAGGCAATGCAACTCGAGGGGTGCGCGAGTCCATCCACTACCGCGGAAGCCAATCCAATGGGGCGACATTGCTAGTGTTATCAGGCTTAATACTGTAGGGAATCACCTAGACCGCCGGCACCTCACTGCGTAGGCTCGGGCCATGTCCAGGAGCTTCGCAGCGTACGACCGGAGCGTCCGGATGCGCCTGATCGCGGAGATTCTGGATGCCTGCGAACGAATGAGCCGCGAACAGACGACCGAGTTCCTTGCCTACCACGGCATCTATCCCCCTATCGAGCCAATGTGGTCGAGGATCTTCAAGCGGTACACGGGACCCGATCACGAAATCGACGCCTGGACCAAGTACGCAAAAGGCTGGCCGAACTACCTTGAGGGCGTCCTTCTCGAGATGTCTGCGGGACGACTTGCCACGCTTGCACCGGACGCCCAAGCGGCGGCCCGAGACTACGAAGCACAGAACGGCTCACGGCTCCCCGAAGACACTCGCGCGCACTACGAGCGGCAGGTCCAAGAACTGCTAACGGAGATATCGGAAGACGACGATCTCTCTGCGGAAGACAAGTCACACTTCGTCAAGCTCTTGGAGGCGCTGCTCGCAGCCCTCAACAAGGACCCAGGCCGGTCTACCCCGAGCATCAGGCAAGCCGCTGAGGCAGTTGTCTCCGACGCGGTCCTGCGACGCGACTTGTGGACGCGCAGCGCGCCGAAGCCTTGGGCGAAGAAGACCGCTGCGGTAGTCACAAGCCTGCTGGTTGTGCTTGGGGCAGTCGGAGGCTACAACGACGCCAAGGAACTGGTCGCTGACGTCTGGCGATGGCTCCCCGCTCTCACGGCTACACCACAAGAGACCCCGGAGCCCAACGGAGACGCCACATCTCCCAGCCCATACGCAGACGACGATCACCCTAGAGCAGCCGACTGACGCAACCTGGCCTGGGGACACCTTGCCCGACAGGCGTTTGGTTGTCGGACCTGCACGGTGCCCGACCTCTGTGCGAGTGCCTCCCCCGAGTCGACGAGGCAACGCTCCCAGTCCGCTCGACACACCCTCCGACCATCCCGCCATACTCGACCTTGCGCCGAACATCACGCCTGGTCACAGCATGGTCACGGGTTCGCAACCAACGCTTCCGCGGCGCCGTGCGTCTCCCTAGCATGAGCGCCATGAGCACACGCGTCGACGCGACACCCTCCCTCTTCCGCAGGGGCGCTGTCGTCGCCGCGCTCCTCGCCGCCGTCTGGCTGCTGGCGGGATGCAGCTCCGGCGCCTCCGACTCGTCCTTCGCGGGGGTCGAGGAGGCGTACGAGCAGGGCGAGGAGGCCGACGGCGCCATGGCAGACGCGGCGGACTCTGCGGAGCCTGCCGCCGATGACCGTGCCCTCATCGTCACGGGCGCGATGTACATGACGGTCGAGGACCCCATCGGGGCTGCCGACCGCGCCGCGGACATCGTCGCGCGCGCGGGCGGGCGCGTCGACGCGCGCTCCGAGACCGCGCCGAGCACCTACGACGGCGGCTCCGCGCGCCTGACGCTGCGGATCCCGGCGAGCACGCTCGACGCCACGGTCGACGAGCTCCGCGCGCTCGGCACCGTGGACGAGTTCTCGACCGACTCGGCCGACGTCACCGTCGAGGTACGTGACCTCGACGCGCAGATCTCGACGCTGCGCGCCTCCACCGCGCGTATCGAGTCCCTGCTCGCCGACGCGGAGGACATCAAGGACATCATCACGCTCGAGGACGAGCTGGACGGCCGGCAGGCCCGGCTCGAGAGCCTCGAGGCACGCCAGCGCGGCCTTGACGACCAGGTCTCGATGTCCACGATCGAGCTCTCCCTCACCACCGAGCCGGTCGTCATCGTGGACGATGCGCCGCGCAGCTTCTGGGGCGGCCTCGAGTCCGGCTGGGACGGCCTGGTCGCCTTCGTGTCGGGCGCCCTGGTGGTCGCCGGCGTGCTGCTGCCGTGGGTGATCGCGCTCGCGCTGCTCGCCACCGTGGCACTGGCGGCCGTGCGTGTCGTGCGCTCCCGCAGGACCAGGGCGGCCGCCGCATCGTCCGATGCGCCGGAGTCCCCGGCGCCCGCGCGCGGCGCACCCGGCCAGGACGGCTGACAGGCGCGGCTCACTCGTCGAACGGCTCGCCCGTGACGGTCGTGGGCGTGCCGCCCCCGATGATCGCCACGCGCACGAACTCGTCCGGGTACGGGTACGCGACCCACTCGTTCTCGATGGTCCCGTCGTCGGCGTGGGTGTCGACGTTGATGCCGACGAGCTCGAACGGCTCGCCCGCGAAGTTGGTGCCTCGCCAGATCCACAGGCTGCCGGACACGGAGCCGTCGTCGTCGACCCACTGCTGGACGGTCTCGATCTCCGCATCGACCTGGTTGGACAGGGTGTTGTACCAGGCCTGCCGCAGGCCGACGGCACCGAACACGTCATCGTCCATGACCGCGTCGTCCGTCCCGTAGGACGCGAGCAGGTCGGCGACCTCGTCCGGCGTGCCGTACGACTCCGGGTCGGCGAGGATGTCCTCGACGGCCGCCTTCACCGCGACCGTCTTGTCGTATCGCGCGTCGATCGCGTCGAGCTCGGCCTGCAGCGCGTCGCGCTGCTCCGTGACCTCGGCGAGCTGCGCCTCGAGATCCTGCGTCTCGCCGCCCGCGCTGCAACCTGAAGCGAGGGCGACGACGGTCGCGGCGATGGCGACCGACGCGATGCGCGTGTTCATGATGTCCCCTTCCCCGGTGCCGGTCCGGAGCGTCCGGGTCCACGGGAGGAGGGGCATCGTCCTTGGTATTCGCCGCCTTCAATTCTACGCCGCGCGGGTGCGGCGCGCCGGGCGCGGGGCCGCGTCAGAGGCGCGCGCGACGGTCCACCCCGACCGCGAGGCCCACCACGAGCTGCCCCGCGGCGAACGCGAGGAGAAGGATCAGCGTGGGCGTCCACGAGCCGGTGGCCTCCGCGAGGACGCCGGCGGCCACCGGACCGACGGCGGCGAGCAGGTAGCCGATCGACTGCGCCATGCCCGACAGCTGGGTCGTCTCGGACGGCGTGCGCCCGCGCAGGCTCATGAGCGACAGAGCCATGACGAGGGAGGCGCCGGAACCGAGCCCGGCGATGACGATCCACGCCACCACCGCGTCGGGCGCCACCAGGAGACCGGCGGTGCCCACCGTGATGAACAGCGTCGAGGTGACCGCCGCGCCGACCTGGCTCGCGGGCCGCATGACGAACGGGATGAGCAGTCCGCCGACGATGCCCACCATCTGGTAGACGAAGAGGTGGATGCCGGCGGTGTGGGCGGAGACGCCGAACGACGCCTCGATGGTGGGCAGCCACGTCACCAGCACGTAGAAGCTGGTCGCCTGCAGACCCATGAAGCCGGTGACGAGCCAGGCGGTGGCGGACCGCCAGACGCTGGAGTGCGCGAGATCGACCTCCGCGACCGTCGCCTCCGCATCGTGCCGTACCCGCGTGCGCAGCCACCACACGAGCGCCACCACGGCGAACGGCACGGCCCAGACCCCGAGCGCCAGCCTCCACGTCCCGGCCGCCGCGAGCGGCACCGCGACGGCCGCGCCGACGGCCGCGGACCCGGCGATGACGGCGGAGTAGGCGCCGGTCGCGAGCGCGATGCGGTCGGGGAAGTCGCGCTTGACGATGACGGGGACGAGCACGTTGCCGATGGCGACCGTCGCGCCGATGACCGCGGTGCCGAGCCACAGGCCCGGCGCCCCCGTCCAGGAGCGCACGACGACGCCGAGCACGAGCCCGGCGAGGGCTGCGAGCAGCGTGCCCTCGGCACCCCAGCGCGAGGACAGCCGATGCACGAGCGGGGACACCGCCGCGAAGCCGAGCAGGGGCAGCGCGCCCAGCAGGCCGAGCGCCCCCTCGCCCAGGCCGAGGTCCGCGCCGATGTCGCCGAGGACGGGCCCGACGGACGTCTGGGCCGGCCGCAGGGTCAGCGCGACGAGGTACACCGCCAGCGCGGCGGCGAGGCCTCCACGGGACCTGCCGGTCACCTCTCCGCGGCCGTCACGGGCGCATCGTCCGCCGTCGCGGTGCCCGCGCCCAGCCGACGCGAGCCGGACCAGGCGACGACTCCGACGCCGACCACGATGAGGATGTCGCCGATGCTGAAGGTGTTCGCCAACGGCAGCGGGTCGGGCCACGCGAAGACGTCGCCGAGCCACGGCAGCACCGGGTCGGCGAGCACCGCGGTGTTGGCGAAGGCGTGGTCGGGGTCGATACCGGCCGCGGCGGTGGCGGCCGCGCTCGCCGGCAGGACACCGCCGTTGAGGGCGATGGTGACGCCGTTCGACAGCGCTCCCGCGCCGACGACGAGGAGGCCGCGGACCTCACGGTTGAGCCACACGAACGCGAGCGCCGCGGCATAGGTGGCCAGGTGCCCGGCCTCTGCGAGGATGCCGGGCAGATGCACGTCGATGATGACGATCTGCAGCAGCAGCGCCGCCCAGATGAGCCACGCCCAGCGCCAACGGCGCAGGAGCAGGCCCGCGGGCCATCGCAGCGCGATGAGCGGGGACAGGAGGGCGAGGACGCCCGCGGCGAGGACCAGCATCGTCAGACGATTCTCGCAGGCGCGGCGTCCGTGTCGGAGACCGGGGCGATCCCGAGCCTGCGCTCCAGCTCGGGCGCCTCCACCGGACGGCCGAGGTGGTACCCCTGGCCGATGACGTGGCCGAGGCCGCGCAGCGCCGTCACCGTCTCCGCATCCTCGATGCCCTCCGCGACCACGCGCAGGTCGAGCGCGAGGGCGAGCGAGATGGTCGACCGGACGATGATGAGGTCGTGGTGGTCGGCGCCGATGTTGCTGACGAACGAGCGGTCGATCTTGAGCTCGTCGATCTCGAGGCGCTTGAGGTAGCTGAGCGAGGCGTTGCCGGTGCCGTAGTCGTCGATCGCGATCGAGACGCCCAGGCGTCGCAGCGCGTGCAGGACCAGGTCCGCGCGGGCCGGGTCGGACAGGATCGCGGTCTCCGTCACCTCGAGCACGAGGGACGAGGCGGGCACCTGGTGGCGTGTGAGCGCCGCCCCGACCTGCTGCGGCAGGCCCTGGTCGGACAGGTGGCGCGCGGACAGGTTGACGGCCATGCGCACGTCGAGCCCGGCCGCGTGCCAGCGCGCGACCTGCGCGAGGGCGGTGTCGAGCACGAACGCGGTGACCGGGAAGATGAGCCCCGAGTTCTCGGCGAGGGGGATGAACTCGTCGGCGCGCACGAGCCCCCGCTCGGGGTGCCGCCAGCGCACGAGCGCCTCGACGGCGACGACGCGGCCGTCCGTGAGGTCCGTCTGCGGCTGGTAGACCACGTGCAGCTGGCCCGTGTCGAGCGCGGTGCGCAGGTCGGCGAGGAGCTGGAGGCGCTCGACCGTGTTGATGTCGAACTCGGGCGAGAAGGTGCTGATCCGGTCGCGCTCGAGCTTCGCGTGGTAGAGCGCGATGTCCGCGTTCTTCATGAGGGTCTCGCCGTCCTCGCCGTGGAGCGGCGCGACCGCGAGCCCGGCGCTCGCGCGCACGAGCAGCTCGAGGCTCTCGACCCGCACCGGCTCGTCGAGCGAGGCGAGGATGTCCCGCGCGACCTGCCGCGAGGCGGCGAGGTCGCCGCGGACCACCACGGCGAACTCGTCGCCGCCCAGCCGGTGCACCGAGGCGCCCTCGGGCGCGACCTCGCGCAGGCGCACGGCGACCTGGCGGAGGATCTCGTCGCCCACCGGGTGGCCGAGCGTGTCGTTGAAGTCCTTGAAGTGGTCGAGGTCGATGAGCACCAGCCCGGGCCCGCCGAGACGCAGCGGCGCCGGTGCCGCGAACGCGTTGTCGAGCTCGTGGTGGAGCTGGCCGCGGTTGCCGAGACCGGTGAGGGAGTCGTGCGTCGCGTCGTGCGCGTGGCGCGCTGCGGCCATCGTGAAGAGGTGCGCGGCCACGACGGGGGCGACCAGCAGGAGGAGCGCACCGATGCCGTCCGCGGCGACCTCGGCCGCGACGCCGCCGATGCTCAGCAGGACGATGTTGGTGATCAGCAGATCGCGGATGTCCTCGCGCACCGCGTCCCGGAGCGGCTGCCCCGTCGCGAGTGAGACCACCACGGCGACGAGCACCCAGTTGGTGGCGATCATGGCCACACCGGCGACGAGCAGCGCGGCCAGGTAGGTGACCGGATCGCTCGGGGTGCTGGCGAAGACGTCTCCGCCGGTCAGCCACGCGTACACGAGGCCGGCCACGATGACGCTGAGCGCGTACTGCGCGGTGTTGAACAGGGACTTCTTGGGCTCCCGACGGCGGAGGGCGTCGTCGGCAAGGCTCGCGATCAGCTGGACCACGACCGCCACGCCAACGCCTGCGACGCCGATCAACGCCAGCACGAAGGGCGCCGATGTGGAGAGCCTGCGGGTCTCGTCGCCGCCGATCACGAGCCTGATCGGCCGGACCTCGCCTGCGATGGCGGCGATCGCCAGGAACGCGACCTGCAGCGTCATCACATGGTCGGAGAGCTCGACCCACGGCGTCAGCGCGACGACGGCGAGGATCCCGCCGAGGCCCAGGGTGCAGACCGCCGCGAGGTAGGCGGAAAGAAGCGAGGGCGGCGCGAACCTCGCGGACGCGCCGCCCCCTGACTTCGGGTGGTTCAGACCCACTTGAACCCGGCGCCGACGACCACGGCGACGGCGACGAGCGTGCCCGTGCTCGCCGCGACGCGGACGACGGTGTTGTCCTTGAATGCGTTCCACTTCTTCATGGTGTTCTCCCTCTGCTCGGAGGACTCCGCCGGCGACAGGGCTAGCCCCGCCTATGCCCGGGTCTCGCTGAAGGGTGATGAGGCCCCGGCATGACATCGTCCTGCCTGGTTTCCGGCTGGACCGCCCAGCCGTGGCTCATTCTTGCGCAACAATCGTCGCCGCACCAGCATCTATTCAGGGTGTGACGACCATCACACCGCGGCACAAAACGGGCATCACGGAACGGGGCAGGACCGGACGAGACCCTCCGTCGCGGCGAACGCGACCGCATCGTCCTGGCCCCCTCCGTAGGTGAGCGTGAGGCACCAGTCGAAGGCATCCGTCCCCTCGAGGCTGACGGCCCGGTCCTCGTCCAGCGACAGCTGCGCGGGCAGCTCGATCCCGTCGACGACGTAGCCGGAGGGTTCGACGCTGACGGTCACCGCACCGTCGGGGTCGGCGACGTAGCCCTCGACCACGGCGTTGCCGAGCATGACGACGTCGGCCTGGGCGCGGAGGTCCTGCTCCGCCGCATCGGTGCCCGACGTGAGCACGGCCGCCGCGAGCGCCGCCGCCCCGAGCGTCCCGACGATGCCGAGGACGAGACCGGCGAGCGGCCAGCTGCGCCGGCCCGCGGCGCCCGAGCGCCAGCGGGACAGCCCCACGAGCCCGAGCACGATCGCGATGGGTCCCAGCCCGAGGCAGCCGGTGACGAAGGAGGCGATGCCGACGCCGTTGCCGCCCTCGACGGCGACCTCCTGCGGCGCCTCGACCTCGATCGTGTCGACCATCGGACCCTCCCTCGCTGCTGACGTCCGGGAAAGTGTCGCACGGCGAGAAGGCGAGGCCGGGCGACGCGGCCGGGGCGCATCGTCCACAGGTCCGGGCATGGCGAAGGCCCCCCGGAATTCGGGTCCGGGGGGCCTTCCCTGCAGCTCGAGAGACCACGGTGGGCGACGCCCGATTCGCGGCGACGACCTCTCGGCCGACTCCCCGGGCCCGTCGTGCCCTGTGCCGTCACCCACAGGTCCGCCCGCCTCGCGTACGAGACGGCGAACGCGGACCGCCGTTGTCCGAGGAGTCCGATCCGGCGCGCGCACACGCCTGCCGTCGCCCCCGTCCCGTGCCGTTTCCGGCGCAGCGGCGGGTCCGACGTCCTCGGGAGAGCGTTCTCACCCTCACCCTTCGGCACGCGTCGCACCTTTTCGCTAGAGGCGTTTCTACTCGCGTCCCCCGGGGTGATGCAAGGCATCTGCGGCATCGATCTTCCGTCCACCGCGCACCCACATGCTCATCCACATGTCTTGTGCGGAGCCGCGGGGTTTTACCCACACCTGTGGAGGAAATCTGTGGAAACAACGTCATGCCCTACGAGGCGGTGAACACCGGCCCTTCGCCCTGGCCCGGTCGCGTTCACAGCCCCTAGGCTCGGGGTCATGACCGCTCCTGGACTCATCGCCGCCCAGGCCAAGATGGCCGCCGCCGGGGTCGAGCAGACCGCCATCGACGTCTTCTCCCACTACTTCGCGGAGCTGGAGGCCGGCGCGACCGGGCTCATCCGCGAGGACACCATCGAGCCGCTGCTCGATCCGCCGTTCCTCGAGGGCGTCGACATCGACGACGACGCCGCACGCGAGGCCTTCGCGAAGACCGCGATCATCCGCCTCAACGGCGGTCTCGGCACCTCGATGGGCATGGACCGCGCCAAGTCGCTGCTGCCGGTGCGCGACGGCAAGAGCTTCCTCGACCTCATCGTCGACCAGGTGAAGCAGGCCCGCGCCGCGACGGGCGCGCGCCTCCCGCTCGTGCTGATGAACAGCTTCCGCACGCAGGACGACACCCTCGAGGCGCTCGCGCCGTACATCGACCTCAAGGTCGACGGGCTGCCGCTGGACTTCCTCCAGAACGCCGAGCCCAAGCTCCTCGTCGACGGCCTCATGCCGGCCGAGTGGCCCCAGGACCCCACGCTCGAGTGGTGCCCGCCGGGCCACGGCGACATCTACACCGCGCTGCTCGGCTCGGGGATCCTCGAGAAGCTGCTCGAGCAGGGCTTCCGCTACGCCTCGACCGGCAACTCGGACAACCTCGGCGCGGTGCCGAGCCCCACGATCGCGGGCTGGTTCGCCGCCTCGGGCGCCCCGTACGCCGCGGAGCTGTGCCGGCGCACCGCCGCGGACCGCAAGGGCGGCCACCTCGCCGTCCGCAAGGCCGACGGCCGCCTCATCCTGCGCGACACCGCGCAGACGGCGCCCGAGGAGATGCACTACTTCACGGACGAGCACCACCACCCGTTCTTCCACACGAACAACCTGTGGTTCGACCTCGAGAAGCTCTACGCGGCGCTCAAGGAGCGCGGCGCGGTGCTGGGCCTGCCGCTGATCCGCAACGTCAAGAACGTCGATCCGACCGACTCGACCTCCCCCGAGGTGTTCCAGATCGAGACCGCCATGGGCGCCGCGATCGAGGTGTTCGAGGGAGCGACGTCGATCGTCGTGGGCCGCGACCGCTTCCTCCCGGTCAAGACCACGAACGACCTGCTGCTGCTGCGCTCCGACGCGTACACGCTCGACGAGGACGGCGCGCTGCGCCTCGCGGTGGCCGCGGCCCCGCTCGTGGACCTCGACTCGAAGCACTACAAGACGATGTCGAAGTTCGAGGCCCGCTTCCCGCATGGTGCGCCGTCGCTCAAGGACGCGGTGTCGCTCACGGTCAAGGGCGACTGGACGTTCGGCGCCGGGGTCGTGTGCCGCGGCGACGTGGTGCTCGCGGACACAGGCAAGGCCGAGACCATCCCGGACGGGACGGTGCTGGAAGGCTGACCCCGCACATCGTCGATTGCCAATGACAAGGGTGACGGGTGTGACTGGCGCGACCGCGCCGCAAGTCACACGCGTCACCCTTGTCATGGGGAATCCTGGCGGGCGTCCTCCTCGGCCGTGCGTGCGAGCATCGCGTTGTAGGCGCGCAGCTCCGCGTCGTCGTCCCGCTCCGCCTTGCGGTCGAGCCGGCGGCTCTCCTTCGCATCGGCACGGCGCCACGCGACGACGATGCCGATCGCGAGCAGCACCACCGGGAACTCGCCGATGCCCCACGCGATCTGTCCGCCGTACTGCTGGTCCGTGATCGCATCGGGGCCCCACGTGCGCCCCATGAGGCCGAACCAGGTGGGCGCGATGAGGACCGTCGACATCATGATCGCCACGCCGAAGAACGCGTGGAACGCCATGGTGGCGAACAGCAGCACGATGCGCATCGGGTAGCCCGGGCGCGTGGGGCCGGGGTCGATGCCGACGAGCGCGTTGACGAAGAGGTACCCCACGATCGTGAAGTGCAGGATCATCCACAGGTGGCCCACGTGGTTGCGCAGCGCGAACTCGAACAGCGGCGAGTAGTAGAAGACGATGAGGAAGCCCGCGAAGCTCACCGCGGCCACCACGGGATGCGCCCAGAAGCGCATCCAGCGGGACTCGACCACGATGCGGATCCACTCGCGCGGGCCCACGGAGCCGTCGCGCCGCGGCGGCAGCGCGCGCAGCGCGAGGGTGACGGGGGCGCCGAACGTGAGAGGCACCGGAGCCGCCATGACGAGCAGCATGTGCTCGAGCATGTGGCCGCTGAACGTCACCATGCCGTAGACGGTGGGCGCGCCCTGCGTGAGCCACACGAGCAGCCCGATCCCGGTGAGGAACGATGCGGTCCGGTACCAGGGCCACGCGTCGCCGCGGCGGCGCAGGCGCAGCACCCAGCGCACGTACGTGAGCGCGGCGGCCGCGAGCACGAAGGCGGTGATGATCTCGAGGCGCCACTGCGCGATCCACTGCCACGCGGTGGGCGCCGGAGGCAGCTCGTAGCCGGTGAGGAAGTAGGCGGGGCTCGGCTCCTCGACGGGCACGATCGGGATCGGCGGCGCGGTCGAGGCGAGCACGGCCGCGACGCCCATGACCGCGACGAGTGCGGCGACGTCGACCGCCATGAGGCGCCAGAACCGCGCGCGCGCCTGAGCCTCGTCGAGGCGCGGCAGCGACACGCGCCGGTGGAGGGCCGCGAGCGCGACGGCGACGGACATCAGCCCGATCTTCAGCACCAGCAGGCGTCCGTACGGGCTGGTCCACAGCTCGGACGGGGTCGACAGCCGGATCCCGCCGCTCACGGCGCCGGAGACGACGACCGCGACGGCCGCCCAGATCGCGATCCTCGAGGCGCGCCCGATCGTCGCCTTCGTGGCGTCTCCGAGGACCCCGCGCAGCGTCAGCATCACGCCGATGACGCCCGTCCACACCACCGCACCCGCGAGGTGGAGGAACATCGCGGAGGTGGCGAGGTGGTGGTCGGCGGCGCCGGCGGCGTGCCCCGTCTCGGCGAGCCAGCCGAGCGCCCACGCGACCGGCACGAGCGACCACGCGGCCACGGCCGGGGTGCGCACGAGCGTGCACAGCACCGATGCGACGAGCCCGGCGGCGAGCACCTGGAGGTACGCGATGAGCAGGTCGACCGAGGTGGAGTAGCTCCACCACTCCTCGACGAAGCGCGAGGCGTCGGGCAGCGAGCCGCGGATGCTCGCGTACGTCGCGAGCGAGTGGCCGAACGCGCCGACCACCCAGCCGATCGAGCCGATGCGGGCGACCAGCGCGGCGCGGCCCACGGCGGCGTGGCCGCGCGGCAGCACGGCCGCGATGACGAGCAGCGCGCCGGTGGTCGCGGCGATCGCGAGGTCCCGCACCGCGGCGAACAGCGTCACCAGGACCTCGACAGACATGCCTCAAGGGTAGGGCCGTGCGCGACGTCCGCCTCGCGCGCCGGCGGTCGCGGGATCAGGGCCGGTCGAGCCAGGCGCCGTGCGTGTGCGCGGTCGCGACCGGCGCCGCCTCGCGTGGCCGCAGCGCGACGCGGATGTCGGCGCCGCCGCCGGGCTGAGGCTCGAACGCGACCCGCACGAGCGGCCGGACCGCCGCCACGGCGGCGACGGCGTCGTCGATCGCGTCGAGCGCCGGATCGGGCAGCTGGTAGAGGGCGATCGAGTGCCACAGCACGATGGGCCCGTCCGGGAGCGCCGCCGCGACCCGGGGCAGCGTCAACGCGGCATCGCCGGCCACCATGGCGATGTCGACGTCGCGGCGCAGCGCGATCGCGGCACGCAGGCGCGCGAGGCGGTCCTGCTGCTCGGGCCACACGAGGGCCTCGAGCCAGGCCGCCTGATCGGGGTCCGTCGCGTCGACGGGCGCGAGGTCGAGCCCCGTGCGGGTCGCGAACGCGGGCGGGGCGTCGGGCAGCGGGAAGCCGCCACGGTTCTCGCTGTCGAGGGTCAGCGGCGCCGAGCCGAGGCGGGTGCCGCCGTAGCGGTACGCGACGCGGTCCATGAGCAGGCCCAGCCCGGCCGAGGCGCCCATGTCGATCGCGTGCACCGGGCCGTCCCAGCCGCGCTCCACGAGCGCGGCCGCGATCACCGGCATGAGGACCGCGCACCGGCGGACCTCGTTGGTCTGTGTCCGGCGGGTCGCGCCGAGCTCGAGGATCTCGTCCCGGCGGGCGAGCACGAAGGCCCGGAAGGCCGCGTAGGCCTCGTCGTCCGGGGTGCGTGCCGCCTCCGCGAGGCGGGGGTACCAGGCCGCGAGCGCATCGTCCGCGGCGAGGAGGTGCTGCACGGCCGCGAACAGGACGTTGATCGGGGGCGACGTGCGGATGCGCGCGAGCACGCCGAGGACGTCGGGGTCGTCGGCCAGGCGGCGCGCGAAGGCCTCGTAGAGCGGCGAGTCGACCGCGAACGGCGTCCAGGCGCGCACGGATGCGGCAACCTCGGGAAGGGGCACATCGTCCCCGGCGAGCCACCGCTCCATCGCAGCCTCCTTGGTGCTTGCTTGACGAGTCCTTGACCTCGTCGAGGCTAGCAGCCGGGCCGGATCGTCAGACCTGGTAGCCGAACTCCTCGAGGAGCAGCCACTCGCGCTCCGCGATGCGCGCGCGGTGCTCGGCGTCCATCCCGACCCGGCCCGACTTCGAGGCGTTCGCGCCGGCGTGCGCCTTCGCGACCGCCTCGATCTCGTCGCGGCTCATGGTGATCCCGAGGCGGTCGCGGTGAGCGTCGAGCATGCCGACCACGTCCTCCGCGAGCGACTCGGTGCGGAGCGCCACGTCCCACATCTTGTGCTCGGCGTGCTGCGCGCGCACATCCTCGACGGTCTTCATCGTGGCCATGCGTGCGAAGGGGCGCGACACGGCGAGACGCAGGTAGCGGAAGGTCTGGAGCCCGACCAGCGGCGCGATGCCGCTCGAGCCCCACCGCCCGGCGACCAGGGCGGTGTTGGCCGGGTCGAGCACCACGTCGAGCCACGTGCCGAAGTCGTCGTAGACGGCGCCGTTGCCGGACTGGCGCAGGTTCTTGGACACCCCGCCGTGGCGGTCGACGCCGTAGCGGTACAGCGACAGGTACTGCGCCCACGGATCACGCACGGAGATGCAGTGCAGCAGGTCGGGGTCGTGCTGGTTGATCACGCCGTGGCGGTTGCGCATGACCGGCTCCTGGCCGAGGACCTCGATGAGGACCTCCTCGACGTACGTCGAACCGGTCTTCTGCGGATCGAGATAGACGAGCCCCTCGAACACGACGGCCATGCGAGCACCCTTCTCTCTCACGCCCGAGCGGGCGTGCAACCAGGCGACTCTACCGCGCCCGTGCGGGCTAGCCCCAGACGAGCCCCTGGGACGGGTCGCTCATCACGCGGCCCACGTCCGCGAGCACGCGCGCGCCCAGCTCCCCGTCGACGAGGCGGTGGTCGAAGCTCAGCGCGAGCTGCGTCACCCAGCGCACCTTGATCTCGCCCTCGTGCACCCACGGCTGCTCGCGGATCGCGCCGAAGGCGAGGATCGCGGACTCGCCGGGGTTGAGGATCGGGGTGCCGGTGTCGATGCCCAGCGGACCCACGTTGGTGATCGAGATGGTGCCGCCGGACAGCGCGGCCGGGGGCGTGCGGTTCTCGCGCGCGAGCGCGGTGAGCTCGCCGATCTCGAGCGCGAGCTCCTTGAGCGGCAGGCGGTGGGCGTCCTTGATGTTCGGCACGAGCAGGCCGCGCGGCGTCGAGGCCGCGATGCCGAGGTTGACGAAGTGCTTGTACACGATCTCCTGCGCGGCGTCGTCCCACGCGGCGTTGATCTCCGGGTGGCGGCGCACCGCGAGCAGCAGCGCCTTGGCGACGATGAGCAGCGGCGTCACGCGGACGTCGGCGAACTCGCGGTCGGCCTTGAGCCGCTTGACGAGGTTCATGGTCTCGGTGACGTCGGCGGTGTGGAACACCGTGACGTGCGGTGCGGTGAAGGCGGACTTCACCATCGCCTCGGCGGTGCGCTTGCGCACCGACCGCACGGGCACGCGGGTCGAGCGGCCGCCGTCCTTCGAGTAGCCGGACTCGAGCCAGGGCTGATCGTCGGCCGCGTAGGTCGCGAGCGTGCGGGCCGAGCGCGCCTGCGCCGCCTGCTCGACGTCCTCGCGGGTCACGAGGCCGCCGGGGCCCGACGGCGTCACGGTGGTGAGGTCCACGCCGAGCTCGCGCGCGAGCTTGCGGACCGGCGGCTTCGCGAGCACGGGATACTCGCTCGCCTCGTCGGCGCCGCCGATCGGGTCGAGCGCACCCTCGCGGCGCGGGCGCCGCTGCGCGGAACCGGCCTTGACGCCGTAGCCCACGAGCACCGCGCCGGATCCCTCCTGGGCGGGGGACGATGCGGCGGCTGCCGGAGCGGCCGGCGCCGCGGGCGCGGGTGCGGGAGCAGGCGCGGCCGCGGGCGCCTCCACGGCCTCCTCGACCACCGCCTCGGCGGCGACCGCGTCCTGCGCGACCGGCGCATCGTCCGCCGGGGCCTCGCCGCCGGGGTCGACGTCGAACTCCGCGATCGCGACGCCGACCTCGACGGTGTCGCCCTCCTGCGCGAGCAGGCGGACCACGACGCCGTCGAACGGGCACGGCAGCTCGACCAGGGACTTCGCGGTCTCGATCTCGACGAGGGGCTGGTTGACCTCGACCGTGTCGCCGGGCGCGACGCGCCACGCGACGATGTCCGCCTCGGTCAGGCCCTCGCCGGCGTCCGGCATGTGGAAGGTCTCGCTGGTGGGCATGCGTGGCCTCTCAGTGCGTCATGACGCGGTCGACGGCGTCGAGCACGCGGTCAAGGTTGGGAAGGTAGTCGTGCTCCAGCTTGCTGCCAGGGTAGGGCGCGTGGAAGCCGCCGACCCGGAGCACCGGCGCGTGGAGGTGGAAGAAGGCCTCCTCCGCGATGCGCGCCGAGAGCTCGGCGCCCGGGCCGTACGCGGTGGGCGCCTCGTGGACGATGACGACGCGCCCCGTGCGCTTGGCCGAGCGGACCACCGTGGCGGAGTCCAGCGGGGAGATCGAGCGCAGGTCGACCACCTCGACGCTCGTGCCGTCGGCGCCCGCGACCTCGGCGGCCTGCAGCGCGAGCCGCACGGTGGGCCCGTAGGCGACGAGCGTGACGTCGGTGCCGGAGCGGGCCACGCGGCCGCGCGACATCTCGGCGGTGCCGGCGGAGGCGCCGTCCTCGGCGGAGAGCTGCGCGTCGACGCGGGACTCGTCGACCTCGCCCTTGTCCCAGTAGCGGGCCTTGGGCTCGAAGAAGAGGACCGGGTCGGGCGATGCGATCGCCTGCTGGATCATGTCGTACGCGTCCTGCGGCGTCGCGGGCGAGATCGCCCGCAGTCCGGCCGTGTGGGCGAACAGCGCCTCGGGGCTCTCCGAGTGGTGCTCGACCGCGCCGATCCCGCCGGCGAACGGCACGCGGATCACGACGGGCAGCTGGATGCGCCCCTGCGAGCGGTAGTGCATCTTCGCGAGCTGGGTCGTGATCTGGTCGTAGGCCGGGAAGATGAAGCCGTCGAACTGGATCTCGATGACCGGCCGGTAGCCGCGCATCGCCATGCCGATCGCGGTGCCGACGATGCCGGACTCCGCGAGCGGGGTGTCCATGACCCGGTCGGGGCCGAAGTCCTTCCACAGCCCGTCGGTGACGCGGAAGACCCCGCCGAGCTGGCCGATGTCCTCGCCCATGAGGAGGACCTTCTCGTCGCGGTCCATCGCGGCACGCAGGCCGCGGTTGATCGCGCCCGCCATCGTCATCTGGGTCACGCGTGCACCCCCTGCTCCGCGAACGAGCGCTCGTAGCGCTCGAACCACGCCCGCTCCGCATCGACCGTGGCGTGGGGCTCGGCGTAGACGTGCTCGAACATGCTCGCGACGGCCGGGACCTCCCAGGAGCGGACGGTCTCGCGGGTGCGGCGTCCGAGCTCCTTGACCTCGGCGGCGACGGCCTCCCGCGCATCGTCCCCCAGCTCGCCGAGGGAGGAGAGGTACGCGTCGAGGCGCGCGATCGGGTCGCGCTCGGCCCAGTACGACTCGTCGGCGCGCGTCCGGTAGCGCGTCGGGTCGTCCGAGGTGGTGTGCGCGCCCATGCGGTAGGTGAAGGCCTCGATGAGCACGGGCCCGCCGCCCGAGCGGGCGCGCTCGAGCGCCCAGCGGGTGACGGCGTAGCAGGCGACGACGTCGTTGCCGTCGACCCGCACCGCCGGGATGCCGAAGCCGGCGCCGCGCTGCGCGAGCGGGACGCGGCTCTGGCGCGTCACCGGCTCCGAGATCGCGAACTGGTTGTTCTGCACGAAGAACACCACCGGCGCATCGTGCACGGCCGCGAAGACCATCGCCTCGTTGACGTCGCCCTGGCTGGTCGCGCCGTCGCCGAAGTAGCAGACCACCGCGCCGTCGCGCGCCGGGTCGCCGGTCCCGACGAGCCCGTCGCGGTCCATCGCCATCGCGTAGCCGGTCGCGTGCAGCGAGTGCGCGCCGATGACGAGGGTGTAGAGGTGGAAGCGGTGCGCCTCGGGGTCCCAGGCCCCGTGCTGCAGCCCGCGGAAGATGCGCAGGATCTCGGGCAGGTCGACGCCCCGCGTGAGCGCGACGCCGTGCTCACGGTACGAGGGGAAGACGAAGTCGTTGCCGTTGAGCGCGTGGCCGGAGCCGATCTGCGCGGCCTCCTGGCCGAGCGACTGCACCCACAGCCCCAGCTCGCCCTGGCGCTGCAGGCTCGTGGCCTCGTTGTCGAAGCCGCGCACCACGGTCATGTCGTGCCACATGCGGCGCAGGGTCGCCGCGTCGAGGTCCTCGGCGTACCGGTCGAAGTCGGGGTGCGGGACGCGCTCCCCGGTGCGGGTGAGCATCGTGACGAGGTCGTCGTCAGCGTGCGGGCCGTGTGCTTCCACGGGTGCTCCTTCCGTTCAGCGGGCGGGGCGCTGTGGCGCCCGCGCCGTAACCTACGCCAGCGTAGGCTACGGAACCGTAGGTTATCAACCGGGCCGCCGGACGATGCGCGCCGCGCCGCCCCTCGAGGCCGCCCGGGAACCCCCGCCGGGTCCGCGACGTTGGCTCGCACGCACCCCCGAGGCGCCAGCCTGTAGCGTGGGGCCGACGCGCGTCCCGCCAGGGGCGCGCACGATCAGGAGGCAATGCATGGCACACCAGGACGTCGCCGACGCGGAGCTCGCCGCGCTGCTCGCGCGGGCCGCGGGGGCGGAGCTGCTGCGGGTGCGCCGCGAGTCGGGCCTGGAGGGCAAGGAGCTGGGCAACGCCGGCGATGCCGCGGCCCAGGAGGTGCTGGCGGCGCTGCTGGCCGAGCACCGTCCTCACGACGCGGTGCTGAGCGAGGAGGCCAAGGACTCCGCCGTGCGGCTGAGCGCGGACCGCGTGTGGATCATCGACCCCCTCGACGGCACCCGGGAGTTCTCCGAGGGCCGCGCGGACTGGGCGGTGCACGTGGCGCTGTGGGAGAAGGGCGAGCTGACGCTGGGCGTCGTCGCGATCCCGGGCGAGGACCTCGTGCTGTCGTCGGCGGACACCCCCGAGGTGCCCGCCCGCGACGAGTCGGCGCCGCTGCGCCTGGCGGTGTCGCGGTCGCGCCCGCCGGCCGTGACCGAGCCGGTGCGCGCCGCCCTGGACGCCGAGCTCATGCCGATGGGATCGGCGGGCGTGAAGATCGCCGCCGTGGCCCGCGGCCAGGTGGACGCGTACGTCCACGCGGGCGGCCAGTACGAGTGGGACTCCGCAGCGCCGGTCGCGTTCGCGCGTGCCGCGGGCCTGCACACCTCTCGTATCGACGGCAGTGCGCTCGTCTACAATGGCTCGGACCCTTACCTTCCGGACCTGGTCGTGTGCCGTCCGGACCTCGCGCCGCGGATCCTCGCGGCGATCTCGGACTACACCGACGGAGACCTTTAGATGACGGCAACCACGTTCAGCCAGCTGGATGCGCTGGAGGCGGAGGCTATTCACATCGTGCGCGAGGTCGTCGCGCAGATGGAGCGTCCGGCTCTGCTGTTCTCGGGTGGCAAGGACTCGATCGTCCTGCTGCATATCGCTTTGAAGGCGTTCGCGCCGGCGCGGCTGCCGATGCCGGTGGTGCACATCGACACGGGCCACAACTTCCCTGAGGTCATCGACTATCGCGACCGGATCGTGGCCGAGCATGGCCTGAACCTGGTGGTGGGGTCGGTGCAGGAGGCCATCGACAAGGGCACGGTGCGGGAGGAGCCCAACGGCTCGCGCAACCGTATCCAGACGCCGGTGCTGCTGGACACGATCGAGAAGAACCGTTTCGACGCGGCCATGGGTGGTGCGCGTCGCGACGAGGAGAAGGCCCGTGCGAAGGAGCGGGTGTTCTCGTTCCGTGACGAGTTCGGCCAGTGGGATCCGCGCAACCAGCGTCCCGAGCTGTGGAGCCTGTACAACGGCCGGGTGCACATGGGCGAGTCGATCCGTGTGTTCCCGCTGAGCAACTGGACCGAGCTGGACATCTGGGACTACATCAACTCCCGCGGCATCGAGGTGCCGTCGATCTACATGGCGCACGAGCGTGACGTGTTCCACCGTGACGGCATGTGGATGGCGGCCAACGAGTTCTGCACGCCTCGTGAGGGCGAGATGATCGAGCGGCGCACGGTGCGGTACCGCACCGTCGGCGACGCGACGTTGACGGCGGCGGTGCTGTCGGACGCGGACACGATCGACAAGATCATCGCGGAGACCGCGGCGACAAGGCTTACTGAGCGCGGTGCCACGCGCGGCGACGACCGGGTGTCGGAGGCCGCGATGGAGGACCGCAAGAAGGAAGGGTACTTCTGATGGATCTTCTCCGTTTCGCGACCGCGGGTTCGGTCGACGACGGCAAGTCCACCCTCATCGGCCGTCTGCTGTACGACAGCAAGTCGATCTTCGAGGACCAGCTCGACGCGGTCGAGATGGCCTCCAAGGCCCGGGGCACGGAGTACACCGACCTGGCGCTGCTGACCGATGGTCTGCGTGCCGAGCGTGAGCAGGGCATCACCATCGATGTCGCCTACCGCTACTTCGCGACCCCGAAGCGCAAGTTCATCATCGCGGACACGCCCGGCCACCAGCAGTACACGCGCAACATGGTCACCGGTGCCTCCACCGCGGACCTCGCGATCATCCTGGTCGACGCCCGCAAGGGCATGACGGAGCAGTCGCGTCGTCACGCGACCCTGTCGTCGCTGCTGCGCGTGCCCCACGTGGTCCTCGCGGTCAACAAGATGGACCTGGTGGGCTGGTCCGAGGAGCGCTTCAACGAGATCTACGACGAGTTCACGGAGTTCTCCGCGAAGCTCGACGTGCCCGACCTGACCGCGATCCCGCTGTCGGCGCTGCTGGGCGACAACGTCGTGGACCGCTCGGTGAACATGCCCTGGTACGGCGGTGCGTCGCTGATGCACCACCTCGAGCACGTCCACATCGCCTCGGACCGCAACCTGCAGGACGTGCGCTTCCCCGTGCAGTACGTCATCCGGCCCATGCGCAACGAGGTCCACGACTACCGCGGCTTCGCCGGGCAGGTCGCCTCGGGCACCATCCGCGTCGGCGACGAGGTCCTGGCCCTGCCCTCGGGCATGACCAGCAAGGTCGCCGCGATCGACGGCCCGGGCGGACCCCTCGAGGTCGCCCAGCCGCCCATGTCCGTCACGCTGCGCCTCGAGGACGAGATCGACGTCTCCCGCGGCGACGTGATCTGCCGCGTGGGCAACCACCCCGAGCCCACCCAGGACCTCGACGCGACCATCTGCTGGATGGACGCCGACGCCCTGACCCCTGGCCGCAAGCTCGGGATCCTGCACACCACCCGCATGGCCCGCGCCATGGTCAAGGACATCGCCTACGAGCTCGACGTCAACACGCTGCACCGCAACACCGACGCCACCGAGCTGAACCTGAACTCCATCGGACGGGTCAAGCTGCGCGTCACCAGCCCCCTGCTGGTCGACGACTACGCCGACAACCGCACCACC
The DNA here is from genome assembly GCF_030418455.1 of Demequina litoralis. Lineage (GTDB taxonomy): Bacteria > Actinomycetota > Actinomycetes > Actinomycetales > Demequinaceae > Demequina > Demequina litoralis. The sequence continues at coordinate 70,304 of NZ_JAUHPW010000003.1, read as the reverse complement.
GGATCGTTCATCCTCATCGACGAGGCGACCAACCGCACCGTCGGCGCAGGCGTGGTCCGCGAGCACTAGATGGACGTAGGACTCATCGCGGCCGCCGCCGCCATCGGCGTGGTGGTCGGCCTGACCGGCATGGGCGGCGGCGCCCTCATGACGCCCACCCTCGTGCTGTTCTTCGGCATCCCCGCCCCCGTCGCGGTGTCATCCGACATCGTCGCGGCGGCCGCGATGAAGCCCTTCGGCTCCTGGGTCCACATCCGCAACAAGACCGTCAACTGGCAGCTCGTCCGCCTGCTGGTCTACGGCTCCGTGCCCGCCGCGTTCCTCGGCGTCCTCGTCCAGCACGCCATCGGCGACGTCGAGACCATCGAGAAGTTCACCAAGGGCGCCCTCGGCATCGCCCTCATCATCGCCTCCGCGGGCCTTCTCCTGCGCGCCTACCTGCGCCTACGCGAACGCGCCCGCTCCCGCGACGGCTCCGCACCCCCGCTGCCCAAGGACCGCCCCGACGTCGTCCCCCGCCCCGTCCCCACCATCATCGTCGGGATCATCGGCGGCGTCATGGTCGGCCTCACCTCGGTGGGCTCGGGCTCCCTCATCATCATCGCGCTGATGGCCCTCTACCCCGCGCTCAAGGCCTCCCAGCTCGTCGGCACCGACCTCGTCCAGGCCGTGCCCCTCGTCGTGTCCGCCGCCATCGCCCACCTCATGTTCGGCGACGTCGACTGGACCGTCACCATCCCCGTCATCATCGGCTCCATCCCCGGCACCTACATCGGCGCCCACCTCTCCAGCCGCGTGTCCGGCGGGCTCGTGCGCCGCGCCCTGGCCATGGTGCTGCTGATCTCCGGCCTGAAGATGCTCGGCGTGTCCAACGAGCTCACCCTCGCCGCCCTCGGCGCCGCACTCATCGGCGGCACCCTCGCCTGGGGCCTCATCCGCCACCAGCTCGGCTTCCACTTCTTCATCTGGCAGGACAAGCGCGCCAAGGCCGCCGCGCAGGCCGCCAAGGACACCCCCGCGGTCGTACCCCCCAAGGACCCCGCCCACGACAAGGAGAGCTGACGTGCTCGAGCTCCGCCTCACCCCCCGCCAGCTCAACGAGCTCGAGCTCATGCGCGCCGGCGCGTACGGAGCGGAGCTGCGCTACGAGCTGCCCGGCGGCGACACCCACGTCGCCACGCTCCTCGTCGGCGACATCGCCGTGCCGGCCGCGATCGAGCTCCTCGACACCGAGGCCACCCCCGTCGCCCGCGTCGACGTCACCGGCTCCCACACCACCGGCGCCGGCACCTGGGTCGCGGGCGACGTCACGATGCTGCGCGAGCCCGCGGCCGCATCGTTCGCGGAGATCCGACCGCGCGCGTCGCTGCCGATGCTCGACCACGCCACCCTCGCCCTGGGCAACGACGTCTCCGACCGCGACGACGACATCGTGCTGGTCGACCACGGCGACGTCGAGGCGCTCAGCCGCGCCGTCACGGCCGCCCGCCGCGCCGACCGTGAGGTCCGCGTCCTGCCCCGCCCCGCGGCCGCCCACCTCGACGCCGCCGCGACGGACGAGCTCCTCACCCACCTCACCGAGGTCGTCTTCGCCTCCACCGTCGCCACCCGCCGCCACACCGGCCGCGCCCGCGGCGCCGGCATGGTCATCCTGCTGTCGGGCCTGTCCGGCTCCGGCAAGTCCACCATCGCCCGCCAGCTCACCCGCCGCCTGCGCGCCGAGAGCCACCAGCGCGTCACCCTGCTCGACGGCGACGAGGTCCGCGCGATGCTGTCCTCGGGCCTGGGCTTCTCCCGCGCCGACCGCGAGCTCAACGTCCGCCGCATCGGCTGGGTCGCCTCTCAGCTCGCCGCGCACGGCGGCATCGCCGTCTGCGCCCCCATCGCGCCCTACGCCACGATGCGCGCCGAGATGCGCGCCATGGCCGAGGAGCACGGCCGCTTCATGCTCGTCCACGTCGCCACCCCCCTCGAGGTCTGCGAGGCACGCGACCGCAAGGGCCTCTACGCCAAGGCCCGCGCCGGCGAGATCAAGGAGTTCACCGGCATCTCCGACCCCTACGAGACACCGCTCGACGCGGACATCGTGGTCGCCGAGGACGGCACCGAGACCGTCGAGGACGCCGCCGAGGCGATCCTCCGCGCCGCCATCCAGCCCGAGTCCAGCTACGTCATCTGACGGGCCGCGGGCCCGTCGCCGTCACGTCCGCGCCGAGAAGGCGGGCATGAGCCGCTCGAGCTGAGGCACGGTGCTGTTCACCCACGTGCGCGTGAGGTGGCCCTGGTCGGCGTAGACGAGCACGTTGCCCACCACCGGCACGCAGGTGTCGGCGTCGCAGTACAGGTCCGTGAGGTCGACGACGGCGGCCCGGTCGCCCGCCTGCGCCGCGGCTGCCAGCGCATCGTCCTCGACGGAGACGTCGCGAGGCGTCCCGCACGCCCGGCCCGCCCCGTCCGCCGAGCGGGATCCCAGCTCGCGTTCGACGCACTCCACGTTGTCCTCGCGAGGCCGGGGCGAGTCCCGCATCACGTAGACGTCCGTGACGTGGTCCGGCAGGCCCTCGATCGCCGTCGCGTGAGCGTCGACCGCGAAGCCCCAGGCGTCCGCCCCCTCCGGCGCCGCGAAGCGGGTCTTCGCGAGCGCCGCCATCACCACCACCGTCACGTCCTCGCGCTCCGCGAGCTCGGCGCTCACGCGCTCGTTGAACGTGGCGCAGGTGGAGATGATGCGCTCCTCGAGGTTGCGGTCCTCCGCCACGAACGGGCAGGAGGCTCGCGCCATGACGATGCCGTGCCACCCGTTCCGCTCGGCAAGCGCCTCGAGCGCGGGAAGCCAGTGGTAGGCGTGGGAGTCGCCGATGAGGGCGACCGTCTCGGTCGCCTCCTCGCGCGGGACCCCGAACTCGCACAGGTCGAAGTCGCGGCTGCCCTTCTTCCCCAGGCAGTCCTCGGGAGAGTCCGCCTTCGCGGCCGCGGGCAGGGGCACCACCTGGTCCTCGGGAAGCGTCGGCGCGCACGCGCCCTCGGGATCCACCGTCGCGGCGCCCAGGCAGACCGGCTCCTCCACGGGCTCGTCGGCCGGCAGCTCGTCGACCGCCGCATCGTCCCCCGCGACGTCCTCGTCGTCACGCACGGCCGCCGGATCGCCCGCGATCGCCGCGGCCGCCGCGAGTCGCTCGGACTCGGCGAGGCTCGCCGCGACGTCCCTCTCGACCGTGACCGCCATCCATGCGGCGGGGCCGATCACGAGCACCATACCCACGACCACCGCCGCGAACGTGCGGCGCGCGGGTGCCTCGGCGAGCGCCGGCATGCGCCGCACGGGCGACTCGACCCACCTCCACGTCAGGTACGAGGCGGCTGCCACACCGCCGAGCAGCGCGAGCTTGTCGATCGCGACCATCTCGCGACCGATCGCGTACGGCACGATGACGATCGCGACCCAGTGCCACAGGTAGATGGAGTAGGAGAGCTCGCCCGTGGCACGCACCGCGCGGTTGCGCCACAGACGCCCCGGCGTGCCCCGCACCGCATCGCCGTCCGCCCACAGCACCAGCGCCGTGCCGAGGACCGGCACCAGCGCCCAGCTCCCAGGGAACGGCGTCGGCGCGTCGAACGCGACCGCCGCCGCGACGATCGCCGCGAGCCCCGTCCATGCCGCCGCAGCCCTCACCCAGCCCGGTGCCCGTGCGGCAGAGGCGAACGCGAGGAGCGCGCCGACGCCGAACTCCCACGCGCGCGTCGGGGTGATGAAGTACGCCTGGGCGGGGCTGGCCGCCGTCCACGCCACCGACGCCACGAACGATGCGACGGTCACGGCGAGCACGGCCGCCGCGATCGCGCGTCGGGGTGCGAACCTGCCGCGACCGGCCCGTGCCGCCACGAGGGCCGCCACGACGATCAGGGGCCACACCAGGTAGAACTGCTCCTCCGCGGCCAGGGACCAGTAGTGCTGCACGGGCGATGGCGCATCGTCCGCGGCCAGATAGTCGACGGCCTTGGACGCGAGCACCCAGTTCTCGACATAGGCCGCGGAGGCGATCACCTCCCGCGTGAACGGCTCCCACAGGGCGCGTGGGACCCAGGCCCACACCGCGGCGAGGGTCGCACCCAGCACCACCAGGGAGGCCGGGAGCAGGCGGCGGGCCCGCCGCGCCCAGAAGGCGCCCAGGCGGACGCCGCCCGTCGCCTGGGCCTCGCGCACCAGGTGCGACGTGATGAGGAAGCCCGAGATGACGAAGAACACATCGACGCCGACGTACCCGCCCGACAGCCGCCACGGCCACAGGTGGTAGACCACGACGAGAACCACCGCGAGCGCGCGCAGCCCCTGGATGTCGAGCCGCATCGGGACCCGGGCGCGGGTGCGCGCGGCGCTGTGGCGGGGACGAGCCGGGGAGAGCGTCATCCCCACAGGGTAGGCGGTGCCCACCGGTGCGCCCGCCCGATGCGCTGCTCGTTCGTGCCGTGAGTTATGGTTGGGACAACCCGCCCGCATGACCTGCGGGACGTTCCCTGCGCCCAGATGAACCGGGTGCCTATGGGCGCCCCAGGCGCTCGCGGCCGCGGGCGAAGGGGATCACGCCTCGACGTCCACCCCACAGGAGGGCCCATGCCGTTCGACCGGTCCGTATCGGTCATCATCCCCGTCCACAACGGCGCCGACTTCATCGGCACGGCGCTGCAGTCCCTCGAACGTCAGGTCTCCGACCCGGCGCGCATGCAGGTCGTCATCATCGACGACGGCTCGACGGACCGCACCGGGGACATCGCACGGGAGTTCGGCGACCGCCTGGGTGAGATGGTGATCCTGCGCAACGAGAGCCCGCAGAGCGTGGGAACGGCACGCGTGCAGGGCCTCAAGGCCGCGGACCGCGAGTACATCGCCTTCCTCGACGCCGACGACTGGATGGCGCCCGGCCGGCTCGACCACCTCATGGCGCGGTGCGACGAGCTCGGCGTCGACTTCGTGCGCACGGACCACGTGCGCGCCTTCGAGACGGGCCAGCCTCGCGAGATCCACCGTGCGCCCGAGGGCCGCCGCGACGTGCCGATCGCCGCACGCGACGCGATCCTGCCGACCAACCATGCCTCCCTGGTCGACTACCCGTTCCCGTGGGCGGGCATCTTCCACCGGCGCCTGGTCGACGACGGCCGGCTCGCGTACGACGAGGGCCTGCACAGCTTCGAGGATCGCGTCGCGATCTGGCGCCTCGCGCTGTCGGACGCCACCGTCGCCGTGGTGGACGCGCCATGGATCGTCTACCGCCGCGACGTGGGCACGTCGCTCACCCAGGTCTTCGACAGGCGCCAGCTCGCCTTCATCGACGGCTTCGCGCTCGTGCGCGACCTGGTGATGGCACGCGACGAGGACCGGGTCTTCGAGGCCAAGGTCATCCGTCAGTTCCTCGCGATCGCGGCTCACCACGTCGCCCGCGACAGGGGCATGAGCCACGCGGACCGTCGACTGCTGCGCGCATCGATCCGCGAGTTCGCCACGACGCTCGACCGCGAGCCGCTCGCGAAGGAATGGGAGGCCATCGGGATGGCCCGCCGCTCGCAGCTCGGCCCGGCCATCCTGCCCGTGCTCAAGGAGAAGGCCTCCGCATGATCCAGCTCACCGCCGTCACGACCCTGTTCGGCGCGGCATCGGCCGCCGCCGCGATCGATGCCGGACTCCTCGGCGAGGCCGACGAGCGCGTGCTCGTCATCTCCAACAACGCCCCCATCCCCGAGGTGGTCACCTCGCTCGCGGACACCCCCGGCGCAGACGCGATCCTGTCGCGCTTCGACAGGGTGGTCGACCTGGGCGCCCTGCTGGCGCCGCAGCGGCCGTCCCATTGGAAGGTCTTCGCGATCGACGTGCCGATGCAGGAGCGCCTGATGCGCGGGTACTGGGACCTCGGCGACGCCGAGGTCGAGCTCGTGCTCGAGTCCGTGCACGTCCCGCCGGCGGCCACGCTGGCGCGCGTCTTCCACAGCTCCCGCATCACCATCCTGTCCGAGGGCCTCATGAGCTACGGACCCACGCGGGACCCGCAGTCGCACGCGTTCGGGCAGCGGATCACCGGCATGGTCTACCTCGACCTGGTGGAGGGCCTCGATCCCCTCCTGCTGTCCGAGCACGGGATCGACTATCACCCGGTCGCCCCCCAGCACTTCCGCGCGCTCATGGGCGAGGTGTGCGACGCCGCGCAGCTGCCGCGGGTCGCGGACCCGGCGCCCACCGCGCTCGTGCTCGGCCAGTACCTCGCAGCGCTCCGCCTCATCACGCCCGCGCAGGAGTCGGCGATGCAGGTGAAGATGTTCGAGGCCGCGCATGAGCTCGGCGCGACACGGGTCCTCTTCAAGCCCCACCCGTCCGCGCCCTCGACCAACACCGCCGCCCTCGTCGAGGCGGCGCAGAGGTCGGGTCTCGAGATCGAGCTGGTCGACCCGCGGCTCTCCGCCGAGGCGGTCATGGTCACCCACGACCTCGTGGGCGTGGTCGCGGGGTTCTCCACGGCGCTCGCCACCGCCGAGCGGATCTTCGACCTCCCGACACGCTGCGTCGGGACCGAGGTGATGTTCCGTTCGCTCACGACCTACGAGAACAGCAACCGCATCCCGCTGACGATCATCGACTTCCGCTCCCGCCACCGCGGCGAGGAGGACCTGCTCGAGAGGCTCCGCAGGCTCACCGTCGCCGTCGCGTTCGTGATGCAGCCCGAGACGCTGAGCGGTCGCAGGGACGAGGCGGTCGCGTACCTCGAGCAGGTCTCTCCCGAGGACCGCGCACGCTACTTCACGCAGGGCCGCATCAACCGGCTCGGGCTGCCCGGCGCGCAGCTGAAGTCGGCGGTCTCGCGCATGGCGCGCGGCGCGCTCGAGCGCGTGCCCGCGAGCGCGGCACAGCCGACCTACCAGTACCTTCGCAAGGTGCGCGCCTCCCGTGCCAAGGGCACCACGTGAGGGCCCTGCTGCCCGCGTGGGGTCGGTCGCGTCGCGAGGACTTCCCCGCACCCGTCCTGCTGCACATCGGCATCCCCAAGTCGGCGACCACCGCCGTGCAGAACGGCCTGGCCAAGTCGCGCAGGAAGCTGCGCAAGGCGGGCATCCTCTACCCGGAGCTCGACGGCCGCATCAACCACCACCACCTCGCCGTGCAGCTCATGGGGCGCCGGCACGGCGCGTGGAACCCCACGGGCGACTCCCTCGACCTGCTCGAGCGGCTCAAGCGTGATGCCTCCGCGCCGGGCGTGACACAGGTGGTGCTGAGCTCGGAGCTGCTCGCGGAGATCGACATCACCGAGGCCCGGAAGGTGCTCTCGCACCTGGGCGACGATGTCCGCATCCTCATCACCCTGCGCTCGATCCCGCAGCTGCTGCCGTCGTCGTGGCAGCAGGGTGCCTCCGCGGGGCATCAGGAGCCGTTCGAGGACTGGCTGCGGGAGGTGCTGCGGGATCCCGCGAAGCTCGACCTGCGTCCCCTCATGTCGATGCGAGGCGACGACGGCTACACGCTCATGACCCGGTGGAAGAAGCTGGTCGGGGCGAAGAACATCACGGTCCTCATCCCCGACCCGGAGGACCGCACCAGCGTGTTCGCCGAGATGGAGGAGCTCCTCGGGCTCGACCAGGGCACCCTCCGGCAGTTCTCGAGCAACACGTCGCTGTCCTTCACGCAGAGCGAGTTCACCCGGCTCACGGGAGCGGCCACGCGTCAGCACCTCACCAGCTTCGAGCGCGTCCAGCTGGTCCAGCAGGGCATGGGCAACGGGATGAAGCGCGGCACGGGCACCAAGGGCCGCCCCGCGACCCTCCCCGCGTGGGCCCTCGACGCCGCGCAGGAGGCCGGCCGCGCGCTGGCGCGCTCGGTCAAGGCGTCGCGGGCGACGGTGCTCGGCGACCTCGACGTGCTCTCGGCCGAGGCCCGCACCGGCGCGGACGAGCCGTACGCCCAGCCCACGGAGTTCCCCCTCTCGATGGTGATCGACGGCCTCGCCGGCGGCTTCCGGCGAGCCACCGAGGCACCGTTCGCCAGCGACGATGCGATGCGTCCCGTGGTGCGCGCACCCCGGGTCGAGGGGATCGGCGAGCCGCTCGCCTCCGACGCCCAGGCGGTGCCGCTCGCGTTCAGCGGCAGCGCCGGTCTCGGCCGGGTCGCGAAGGCGGCGCGCACGCGCCTCCACAGCGCCGCCGAGGGTCACGCGCTGACGCGCCTCAAGCCGGGCCGCGACCTGCGCGACGGGCCGGCCGTGGTCGCGGTCGAGCCCGCCGCGACGACCGCGTGGCGCCTCTACCAGTCCCACCTGATCGACGGGGGCGCGCAGACCTGGGCGGAGTTCGCGGCCGGCCTGAGCCTCGCTCGGGACGATGCCTGGTGGCAGGAGCGCGCCACGATGCTGCAGGCCCTCGCGGCCCGCTCCGACGCTCCCGCCGTCGTGACGGCGGACGACAACGCCGCACTGGCCGCGGCGTGCCACGCGCTCGAGGCGGCCCTGGGCGCCCCGGCGGGCGCCGTCGCGGGCCTCGCGCACGGCACGCCAGGTGTCGCGTTGCTGTCCGTGGAGCAGGCGGCCATCCTGCGCGGGTTCAACGCCGCCATCGAGGGGCACGGGCAGGAGGCCGACCGCAAGCGGCTCGTGGCGAACGGCCTGGTGTCGTCGCTCACCGCACGCGCGCCCGAGCACGGCTCCCTCCCGGCGCTTCCGCCGGAGGTCGCGGAGCAGGCACGCCTCCACGACGCGCGCATGGCCGCGCTGCTCGCCGAGGCGGGGCTCGCGGTGCCCGCGTCCCCGCCTGCCGGCGACCGCGGGCACGGCGACCCGGACGCGGTCGAGGTCGTGAGCGCCGACGACGCGGTGGCGGCAGCGGCGGGGATCATCCGTGCGGCGCGCGCCGTCTCGCAGGCCGCACGGAAGCGGGCAGCGGCACGCGCGTGACGCGACGAAGGGGAGGCGCCTGACCGGCAGCCTCCCCTTCGTCCTCGCCCCGCGATCAGCTCCGGGGGAACTCGTCCAGGGTGGTCCAGAACACCGGGATCGGCACCCCCATGCCCGAGGCCTTCTGCGAGGCCTTCAGGCGGTGGACGGTGCCGTCCGTCACGAGGAAGCGCGCGCCGCTCGGCGACAGCAGCACGCGGCCGCCCTGGGTGCCGGCCGACGGGATCGCGCGGCAGGTGGACCACTCGACGCTGCTCAGCGGCACCACCGGCTCGTACTCGGCCGCGTGCGTCGCGGAGACCGGGTAGCGCTTGCCTCCGGCGATGATGAACTGCTCGCGCAGGCAGCTGACGCCGATGGTCGCCTTGCTCGAGGCCGGCGTGTACAGCGCGAGCCGCGCGGCGTCGACGGTCTCGATCGATCCGACCTTGAGCTCCTTGGCCTGGCGCGCGTAGACCCGCCACCGCGTGGCCGCGCCGTCGATGAGCCAGCGCTGGCCGGTGTCGGCGTCCTTGACCACGCGGCCGGGCCGGAGCAGCGCGGGTCCGAGCCCGAGGTCCTCGATCACCTCGGACGGCACCGCCACGACGGTGCGGTCCAACCCGAGCGAGTTCGCGGTCTCGCGCACCTTCACACCCGCGGGGAGCGCGCGTGCGCCCGTCTCGTCGACGAGGTAGGTCGTCTTCGTGCCGACGTCGGTGAGGAAGGACGGCATCCCGGTGGACACGATCGGCAGCGACGCGATCAGCGCGTCGTCGAGCACCGTGACGGATCCCTCGGGGGCGGAGCCGCCCACGTCGATGAGCCCCGACGTGGTGAGCATGAAGGTGTCGTCGGAGGCGGCTGCACGGACGAAGCCGGAGAGCGAGGTGGCCGCGGCCGGGATCTTGAGGTCCGCGGCGGCGACCGTCACGGGGCTCGGCAGGAAGGCCGCGAGGCCTGCCTGGCTCCAGAGGAGGCCGCTCACGCGCCCGAGGCTCGCGCCGGCGCGGTAGACCACCTCGGAGCCGTCGGTGAGGGCCTCGCCATCGGCCACCATGACGTTCCGGCGCGTCGCGTCCTTAAGGATGGAGGCCGGGACGGTGACGGCCTCGGCGGAGACCGTCTCACCGCTGTCCGCGGGGGCCGCGGCGCTCGAGATCGCGTGCCGTCCGGCGCGGTTGACGTAGTACTGGGCTCCCGCTCCCGTGGTGAGCAGCGGCGTGAGGCGGGTGCCCGTTGTGAGGCGCAGCATCTCGCCGTGATCCATCTGCGGGAGGTCGGCGCAGTCGACGCCGAGCCCGTTGACCAGCTTGGAGCCGCAGCCGCCGACCTTGTGGCGTTCGCGCCCGTAGAGCACCCAGACCTCGTCGAGGCCCGTGTCGTAGACGTAGCGCGGCATCTTGCCGCGGTTCGTGTACGAGGTGAGGTACCCCTTGCTCACCGTGGCCACGGTGCCGAGGGCGGCGAGGTCCTTCGCCTTGACGGGACCCGTGAGCGCCCAGCGGCCGTCCGTGGTGAGCAGGTAGACCGTGTTCGAGGTGGCGGTCTTGACCAGCGACTGGCCGGCGGTGGTCGATCCGAACCAGTCGTTGTACATCCGCCAGAAGTTGCGGTTGCCGTACGCGGAGCAGCTGTTGCCGGTGCCGTAGAGGTTGTTCAGCGCCGCCTGGTTGGGCGTGTACGGGGTGTAGACGTACAGCGCGTGCGTGGCCTGGTTCTCGACGTAGACGTCCTTGGTGCCGCAGCTGGTCGGCACGTTGTACTGGATGGCGCTCGTCTGGCCTGCCGCGTATCGGCCGTAGTGCGAGGAGGTGGGCAGCGTGTAGCCCTTGAGCAGCGAGGCGCCGTAGTACACCTGCTGGTAGAGGCCCTGGTAGGGGGTGTTGCAGCCGCCGTCGTCGGGGCAGCCCGCGCCCATCGCGTAGGCGAAGGCGCGTGAGGACGGCGCCGTCGAGGTGACGAGCGACTGCTCCTTCTGCAGGATGGTGAGGATCGCCTTGGGCGAGATGTCGCAGGCCTTGCCGACCGCCGCGATGATCTCGCCCGCGGTGGCGTTGCTCTGCGCAGTGATCGCGTCGCAACGGTCGGTCTTCGCCTTGGCGGTGATGCGCTCCCGGTAGTTCTCGAGGCAGGTGGCGCCGGCCGCGCAGCCGGGGTTCTTGGCCGCGATGAAGCTGTCGATGGCGGCGGAGCCGAGCGCCGTGCCGTCGAAGAACAGCGCGTCGGTGATGATCATGCCGGCCTTGAAGTCGTCGCCGTCGAGCGCCTGGGCCGAGGGCGACGCGACGAGCACGCCGATCGCCGCGAGGAGCGCGGCGCCGAGCGCGAGCGCTCCGCGCTGGAGGGTGCGCGCGGTCACGGGTGCACCGCCGCGGCGGCCGCCGACTCGAGGTCGTCGCGCTGCGCATCCGTGATGCCGCCCTCGCCCGTCACGGTGCCCTGGACCACCGCATCGTCCCACAGCGCGAAGAAGGTGAGGATGGTGTCCCCGCCCATGCCCTCGAGGGGCGCCATCTCCACGACGAGGAGGGGCGCACCGCCGTCGGTGGTGCCGACCGTGTGCTCGACGGAGACGCCGTCGGCCTCCCCGAGCCCGCCATAGGTCTGCGCGAACACCTCCTCGGGGTCGACGGTGCCGAAGTCGTTCGGGGTGGAACCGGTCAGCACGTCGCCGGCGACTTCCTGCGGGCTCGCGGTCGCCGTGACCGAGGGCTCGGGCACGGCCGACGCCGAGGCCGACGGCGCGGTGGTCGCCGAGGTCTCGGCCGACGGCGTCACGGACGGCGCGGGGACGGTGGCCGACGCGGTCGGTGCGGGCTCGTCGGAGCCGGTGCAGGCCGCGAGCGCCAGGACGAGCGCCGCGGGCGCGACCGCCAGGACGAGGGGTCGGGAGTGGTGAGAACGCACCGCCCAAGGCTAAGCGGTGGGCGCACCGCCGGGTTCCGTCCGTCCTCGGTGTGTCGAGGGTCCGCGACGGCCCTCAGGCCCCGGCGCGCCCGAGCGCGGCGAATCGCGTCGCCACCGCCTCGGCGTTGGCCCGGGCCCGGCGGCGGAGGGCACGGCGGGCGCGGGCCGAGGACCGCCCCGCCGCGACCGCGTCGGCGACGAGCGCGGAGACGTCCCCCTTGCCGAAGGCCGGATGCTCGCGCGCGTCGACCGCCATGACGCGCTGCAGGCTGCGGGTCTTGTGCGAGTTCGAGCTCATGAGGACGCACGGCACCCCCGCGCCGTACGCCAGGATCGACGGGTGGTAGCGCCCGGACACGAAGGCGCTGGCGCCTGCGAGCGCGGCGCGGCCCGTGGCCAGCGGGACGCCGGGGTCGATGTAGGCGGTCCCCTCGAGGTGGAGCGCGGTGGCCAGCCAGTCGTCGATCCGGTCGGTCGCGACGAGCAGCACGCGGAACCCCTCCGACCTCAACCCGCGCACCAGCAGCTCGAGCGCGGCGATGCGGTCCTCGTCCGCGGCGCGCGGCCCCGACGCGCCCGACACGGCGATGTACGGCGCGGGATCCGCGAGGAACCGCGCGGTCGCGGGGCTCAGGCCCTCGGAGTCCGGGCCGAACGGCACGCGGGGCTGCACCGGGACCTCCGCCCACGCGAACAGCGCGTCGGGCACCCAGTCGGCCGCGATGCCCGGGAACAGGGAGCCGTGGAGCTCGAGGCTCTCGGGGTCCCTGTAGACCACGGAGTCGCAGCGGCTCAGCACGTCGCGGAGCGCGGCGACGACCACCGGGTGCGCCTGCTCCATGCCGGGCGGGATGCTCAGGATCGAGTTGAGCATGCGCACCCGGATGCCCAGCTGCAGCGCGATCTCCATGATGAGGAGGGTGCGTGCGAGGGTGGTGCGCTTGCGCGCGAGGATCGGGTCGCCCTCGCCGTTCATCCACAGCTCGTCCGCGCCCGCGAGCGTGTCGAGGAGCTCACGCTGAGGGCCGTCGAGCGGCGAGGCGATGATCGCGGCGGCCGTGTCGCGTACGGCGCGGAAGCGGATCGACGGGTCGTCGGAGCGCGGGAGCGGGGGCACGGAGCCGTGCTCGAAGGGCACCGTGTTGAAGGTGCCGTTGAGCGGCACCACGTCGGGCACCCCTGCGCTGCGCGCGACGAGCCCGGCGAGCGCCATGCTGGTGGCGCGACCTCCCCAGTTCGGCGTCGCGGAGCCGTCGTGGAAGCGCCCGATGACCACCCGTGCGGGAGCCTGCGTCCCGGCCTTGCTCCTGCTCATGCGATCGCCGCGCCGATCCGCGCGTTCGCGCCGTCGACCACCTCGCGCAGGCGTGCCTGCGCCTCGACCACCTCGGCGCGGAAGCGTGCGGGATCGTCGAGCATGGCGCCGACGACCTCGATGAGGCGCGCCGCCAGGTCCGGGTCGTCGACGTCGACACCCCACTCGAGGTGGCCGATGTCCTCGAGGAAGTAGCGCAGCTTCGCGTGCGAGATGAGGCTGACGATGGGCACGCCGATGCCGAACGGGATCATCGACGCGTGGCCTCGCATGCCGACCACCACGGCGGCACGGCCGATCGTGGCGAGCGCGTCGTCGCTGCCCGCTCCGTAGACCGCGTCCGTGCCGATGTCGACGCCTTCCTGGCGCCGCAGGTCGGCGACGATGCGCTCGTCCTCGCGGGTGTGCGCCAGGCACCGCACCTCGGCGCGGCCGTCCAGCGCGCGGACGAACGCCGCCAGGCTCGCGACGAAGTCCGCGTAGCGGTCGCCGAAGCGGCGCGCCTGCCGGTCGTACGCGACGTTGAGCAGCACGACGGGCAGGCCGGACGCCTGGCCCTGCGGCTCGATGCCGGCGAGCTGGCCGTACACGGTCGTCACGCAGGGCAGGTACTCGACCTTGGCGGCGAGCGTCTCGCCCACCACCTCGCGCACCGCCGCGACCGAGCCGTGGTTGCGCAGACCCACGAACGCGGCGTTCGACACGAGGGCACGCACGGACTCCGCGAAGCGGGTGCCGTGGAACTGCTGCCCGGGGAAGATGTTGTAGCCGACCGTGTAGACCACGAGCGGGATCGTGAGGGCCTCGAGCGCCTCGTCGGTGACGTTCCACTGCCAGCCGGAGTTGCCGTTCGGCGCGGTATCCGGCAGGAACAGCCCGCCGCCGCCCACGACGATCGCGTCGAGGTGCTCGTTGGCCCAGCGCGCGCGCTCGACGTCGAAGACCTGATGCGCGTGCATGGTCGCCCAGCGGACGGCGCCGATGCCGTCCTCGATGCTCGCTCGCACCGCGACGGGCAGCAGCACGTCTCCGTAGTTGCCGTCGCTGTCGACGTAGAACGCGACGTGGCCGATCGCCGGGCCCTGGCCTGCAGGGATCGCGCCGTCCTCGAGCCGGGTGCGCTCGACCCGCTCGAGGCGGCGGCGCGCCTGGATGTCGGCGGGGCGTGCGCGCATCGCCGCGAGCGCCGCCGCGGCGGCGGCATCGTACTCGCGGTAGGTCCATTCGAGCTGGGACAGGACCGTCGAGGCACGTGCGCTGACGGTGGGGTCGCCCTGGGCGATGGTGAGCGCGATCCGCGCGATCTCGGGACGCGAGGTCGCGACGGCGGCGACGCCGAGGTCGAGCGCGGTCTGCGCATCGGTCTCCGCGGTCGCGAGCGCCGCGGCGCGCGCCATCTGGAAGGCGCGCTCGAAGTCGCCGTCGGTGCGCGCCGCCTTGAGGCCGGCGGCGAGGTCCGCGAGGTCGGCGTCCTCGATGAGCGCGTAGTCCCGTGCCCGGCTCTCGGCGAAGGCGCGCAGCTCGACGCTGCTGCGCGGGTCGTCGCGCAGGATCCGCCAGTGGGCGAGCGGGTGCAGGGCGGCCGCGGACCACAGCGCCTCGGTGTCGTCGAAGCCGTGCTCGCCGCCGTGCCAGGGCTTGAACCGCCCCGAGTAGTGGACGATGCGTGCCTCGCCGCGCGTCAGGCCCTCGGGGGTGACGCGGCGCTTGTCGAGGTTGTACATCTCCGGCAGCTGCTCGCCGGGGGCGCCCAGCACGGCCGCGAGCACTCCGGCGTCCTCGTCGACATGCGCGTAGGCTCCGCTGGCGCGGACGTCCTGCAGGGCGCGACGCTGCTCGTCCGAGATCTCGCGCGGGGCGAGCACCAGCACCCCGCGTCGCGGATGCGCCTGGTCCCGGCCGCGCATCACGGCGGCATAGGGTCCGGCGGCGGTGAGGAGATCGGCGAGGTCGCCCAGCACCAGGACGTCGGCGTCGAGCACGACCACCCGGTCGTAGTCGTCGAGCTGCGCCGCCGCGAGCGACGCCATGACGTGCTCGGCGCGATGCGTGTGGGCGGCGTAGGTGGAGAGACGCATGGTGTCCGCCTCGGGCAGCCGCGTCGCGCGGATCCGTGGGTGGAACAGGCCCAGGCGGTCGAGGTCGGCCGGCTCGAGGTCGTCGTGGAGCACCACGACGTCCGCGTCGACGGACGGGTTGGCCCTGACGAGCGATGCCAGCGCCACCTCGAGCCCGGGGAGGTACTCACGGCTGCCGGTGAGGACGAAGGCGGCGGTCATCGGTTCCTCTCCAGGCGGACCGTCCGGTCCTTCGTCGTTCCGGCCTCGTGCAGCCACTCCGCGAGGTCGGCGGGCACGGTCGCCTCGTCGGCCGGGAGCGTCACGGTGAGCGACTCGCCCAACCGAAGCGCGTCGAGCGCGCGGATGACGGCGTACGCGACCGACCCGTCGGTGCGACCGTGCAGGGCGACGGCGAGGGGCGCCCGCAGACCGACGCCGACGAGGCGGGGCTGGGCGCCCGGGACGACGGACTCGGCGATCGCGGCGTGCCACTCGTCGTCGTTGGCGGACACCACCCACCGCGCATCGGCGGGGGTGTCCCAGCCGGAGCGTGCGGTCGCGCCCGTCACCCTGATCACGGGCGCGGCGCCGTCGACGCCGTCCGAGGGCTCGAACCGGCGGTCGTCGAAGACGACGAGGGCGCGGGCGGCACCGTCCGGGGCGGGGACGGGCGGCTCGGCGCCGTCGAGCACCGCGTGGATCGCGCGCCCGGCGAGGTGGTCGCGGAGCTCCGCGATCTCCATGACCTCGAGGGCGAGCACATCGGCGTCGCTCCAGCGGAGCTCCTGCTCCGCGACGGCGAGCTCGCGGTGCGCCCGCGCGACATCGAGGGCGTCGCACGCGCCGGGAAGCCCGAGCAGGGTCCGCGTCTCGATCGCCTGCGCGGCGCGGACCACGGTGGCCTCGGGCCGTGGCGGCGCCGGCGGCAGGTCGAGGTCGGGCGCGGCGGCGCCGACGGCACCGTCGAGCGCTGCGAGCGCCGTCGCGACGCGAGCCCCGGCGTCCGGGTCGTCGTGGCCGCGCGCGACGGCGGCCTCGGTGAGGAGCCCATCGGCGTGAAGCGCGGCGGCAAGGTAGCTCCACGCCACGCGCGAACCCGGGTCCGTGCGCGTCACCTCGCCTGCGACGAGGATGGCGAGGTCGGTCTCGCCCGCCACCCGCGCATCGCGCGCGAGGTCGAGGGCGGCCCGCTTCTCCTTGGAGGCGCCGGACCGCACCAGCGGCTCGGTGCCCGCGGCGACTCCCTCGCGGCCCGCTCGGAGCGCGAGCGCGCCCGCGAGCGCGTTCACCGAGCGCAGCAGGCGGCGGGACTGCAGCGAGCGCGAGTAGGTGTGCTCGGCCGCGGTGGCGCTGGCCTCCGCGAGGGCGTCCCACCACCGTGAGCTCTCCTCACGGTGGTGGGCGCCGGTACGCGCAGACGGGTCGGGTATCGCGGCCCGGATGCCCGGGACGCCGCGAAGCACGCGCGCGGCGAGCGCGCGAGGACCGCCCTTCATCGTGACGTGGACCTGGGGTGTGCGTCAGCCGTCGACGCGGCGGAGCTTGCTCAGCGGGGCGAGCTCGCCGGGGAACACCTTCTTGACGCCGTCACCCATGGCCTGCTCGATGATGCGGATGTCGCGGCACAGGTTGATGAAGCCCTTGGGCTCCAGCGACGCGGCGTGGTCCGAGCCCCACATGGTGCGGTCGAGCGTGATGTGACGCTCCACGGCCACGGCGCCGAGCGCGACGGCGGCGATCGAGATCTGCAGGCCCGGCTCGTGACCCGAGTAGCCCACGGGCACGCCGTAGCGGTCCTTGAGGGTCTGGATCATGCGGAGGTTGGCCTCCTCCGGGGGCAGCGGGTAGGTCGACGTGGCGTGGAGGATGATGAGGTTCTCCTTGCCCAGGGTCTCCACCGCGGTGTCGATCTGCTCGATGGTCGACATGCCGGTCGACAGGATGACGGGCTTGCCCGTCGCGGCGATCTTGCGCAGCATGCCCAGGTCCGTGACCGAGGCCGAGGCGATCTTGTACGCGACGGTGTCCATCGACTCGAGGAAGTCGACGCTCGGCTCGTCCCACGGGGAGGCGTACCAGACGACGCCCTTCTCCTTGCAGTACGCGTCGATCTCCGCGTACTCGGCCTGCTCGAACTCGACCTTGTAGCGGTACTCGAGGTACGTCATGGTGCCCCAGGGCGTCTCGCGCGGGGTCGACTTCATGTGCTCGGGCGTCGCGATGTCCGGCGTGCGCTTCTGGAACTTGACCGCCTGGGCGCCCGCCTCGACGGCGACGTCGATGAGCTTCTTCGCGATCTCGACCGAACCGTTGTGGTTCAGGCCGATCTCCGCGATCACGTAGGTCGGGTGACCGTCACCGACGACAATGTCGCCGATCTGCACCGCATCCGTCACTTCAACACCTCTGATTCTCGTGTGCCGCGTCGGCACCTGATGGGTTTCCGCCAACTGTCCCGGCAAGTCTAACCGCGAAAATCGGGACACCGGCTCGTGGCGTCTCCTACCGCCAGCCCCACCGTCTCATGGGAAGCGGAGCCATGCCCGGCGTGAGCTCGGGGTCGAAGCCCGACGCGACGGCGTAGGCGCCCGCGATGGCGGTCGTGGCGGTCTCGAACGGCACCGGCGCCGCGTCATCCACGCCCGGTGCCGGCGCCTCGGCTGGCGCCTCGGTCGCCGCATCGGGAGCGATCGGCGCCGCGTCGTCGGGAGCGATCGGCGCCGCGTCGTCGTCGTGCGCCCAGGCCGCGACTTCCGACACGTCGACACCTCGTGCCTCGAGCGCGTCGAGGGCGCGGGCGCGGGCCGCGAGATAGGGCGCGACGGCATCGGGTGGCGCCACCGGTACGGCCGCGGAGGGTCGCCGGCCGCGCAACGCGGCCATGGACCCGTCGAGCAGCACGTGGGCGATGCCGAAGAGGTTCGCGTCCGTGCCGTGGTGGTGCCGGCTCGCGGCGCGCAGCAGCCCGGCCTCGACGGTGTCGATCCTGCGCGTGGTCGGCGCAGGCGCGGCGACCACGCGCACGGTGCGGACGGCCGCGTGGCCGCGGAGCGCGTCGACGAGCTCGACCATGCGTGCGGGATCCGGCAGGCAGGCCCGGGGGTCGAGCGCACCGTCGGCGGCGTCGGAGAGCCACCGGTCGAGGTCGAGGTCCACCCCGAGCAGCAGCGCCCTCTCCCACGCGCGCCCGATGAGGGCGGTCAGGCCGGGCAGCTCGATGTCGACATCGATCGGGCCCTCGAGCCCCTCGAGCGCCGCGAGCGCGGACGCGGGGCTCCACGTCACGCCCCAGGCGGCACCGATCGCGACCGTCGCATCGCCGCGGACCTGGCACAGCGGCGCGGCGGCTCCGTCGGCGCCGGACATCTCCTGCCAGCGCGTGAGGCGCGCGCACCGCCACGCCTCGTCCGCCGCCACGCCCTCGTCGCGCAGGCGTCCGTACAGGTCGTGGTCCGCGAACACGGCGATCCGGCTCGCCGTCACGGGGGCCGGGGACGCGTCCGGCGCGATCTCCGAGGGGAGCGGGCCGACGTCCGGGTCGTCCGCCGGGCCGGCCTCGGCGTACAGCACCCCGTTGCCCGTCGCCCTCGACGCGACGCCGGCGAGAGCGAGCGCGACGGTGTCGCCGTGCACCGAGCCCCGGTGAGGGCCGGCCGGGGCGGCGGAGGCCGCCGGGGGCGGGCTGCCCGCGTCGACGGGCCGACCTCCGTCGGCGTAGCGGTCGAGGTCGCCGATCTCGATGACGCCGAGCGCTCGCGCCCGGGCGACGCCCTCGCGCGCGACCGCGAGGATCGCGTCGCGGTACGCGTCGGGGACGCGCAGCGATCCCTCCTCGCGCTCGGGGCGACGGCCCGCCTGGATGCTCGCGACCATGCCGTTGCGGATGTACGGGTAGTAGTCGTCGGGAGCCTGGTCGGTGAGCGCGTTCACCGCGCGCAGCAGCTCGGCCTCCTCGATCGAGAGGCCGCGGTTCGACGCGTAGCCGTCTCCCGACGGCGAGACGAAGGTGCCGCGCTTCAGCCCGAGGAGCCGCTCGAAGCTCTCGAAGAGGAGGCCGGGCCGGTCCTTGTCGAGGGTGACGACGACGATCGGGTGCTTCGGGAACGCCTCGCGCCACGTCGCGACCAGCTCGCCGAGGTCGTGGCGGCGCCAGAACTGGGGCGTGGTCTCCGAGGTGCGGTCGCCGCGGAACACGTCCTCGAGCCAGTCGACGAACGCGACGCTGCGACGCTCCTTGACGAACTGCTGCCAGATCGACGGCACCATCTCGAGCAGGGGTCGGATCGTGATGACGATCTGGGTGTCGGCGCCCAGCGACGCCGCCATGCGCTCGAGGTCCCGGGGCCGCGACGAGGCGAGGTGCTCGGCGCTGATGAAGGCGCGCCGAGGCGCGCGCGCGACCTCGTCCACGAGGGCGTCCCAGCGGCGCTCCGCGGGGCTGTCACCCTTGAGCGGCCGCTTCGGCGCCCAGATGGTCTCGGTGAGCTGCTTGTGGTTGCCGCCCTTGCCGGGGTAGGTCACGCCCTGCTCGGCGAGGCGCGGCCGTTCGGCGCGTGCGGCTCGCTGGATGACCGTGGTGGCCGACTTGTGCATGCCGATGTGGACGAGCACGCGCGCCCGGAACTTCTGCCGACGGAGGAACACGGTTCAACCCTCCCTTCCGGCACCGGCGGGTGGCAAGCCGCGCCGCGCGCGCCGCCATGCGTCGATCGCCGTCGAGGCGTGACGCAACGGGGTCGGGTCGGCCGGGCCGAGCGCGACGCGGCGGCGGCGCAGTCGGACCGCCAGCGACGCGCGGGACCGCGTGCCGGACTCGCGGCGGTGCCGGCTCGTGCCGAGCTCCTCGACGCGCTCGATCCAGTCGTCGTCCGCGCCCGGGTGCAGGTAGCCGCGCGCCATCCACTCCGGATCGGGTCGCTTGAAGCCGCCCGCGCGCAGGTCGTCGAGCGAGCCGAGCAGGCCCGAGCCGAGGAACGCGGTGGTGAGCGTCTCCTCCCCGACGCCGAAGTCGGCGAGGCACAGGGTCGGCACGCCGGCGGCCACGGCCTCGAGCGCCGCGGTCGAGCTCACGGTGACGAAGCCGATCGCACCGGGAAGATGGTCGGCCATCGGGCCCGTCGCGACCGTCAGGTTGACCGGGACGTCCGCCACCTCGGCGAGGAGGGCCTCGTAGGGCAGGTCGTCGCGATGCGTCTGGGCCTCGCCGGGCGTGCCACGCACCTTGATGACCACGGTGAGGTCGGGGCGGGCGCGGGCGAGGTCGACGAGCGCGGCGAGCAGCCGTGCCCGGTCCGCGCGGGACGCCGGCACCAGCGCCTGCGGCGCGAACACCACGCTGCGCGCGCCGTCGCTCGGGGCGTCGGCACCCTCGATGGCGAGGGAGGCGAGGCCGGTCGCGCGCAGGTCGCCGCGCGGCAGCTCGCGCTCGACCGCGTCGCGCTCGACGTGGGAGTGCACCACCATGAGGTCGACGCCGCGCCGCAGCGTGAGGCCGAGCTCGGTGGGCGGCAGCCAGACGCCGGGGATGCCGGCGACGATCACGCCCGCGCGGCACGTGCCGCGCAGCTCGTCCTCGAGCAGCAGCGCGATGAGGTCGCCGCGGCATGCGAGGACCAGCACGTCGGGCGCGTCCGCGGCGTCGGGCCCCACCCGACGCGCCAGCTCCGTCAGGCCGATGCGGGCGGGCGGGTCCACGCGGCCCGCGACGGCCGCGTCGACCTGCGCCGCGCTCGGCGTCACCGCGGACTCGACCACGAGGATCTCGCAGTCCCAGCGGTCGCGCGCCTCGAGCAGGCGCGTGACGGCCCACTTCAGCGACGAGTCCGCGTCGGCCACGAACAGCGCCGTCGGACGGTGCCGTGGTGTGGTCACGCCGGCGCGCTCCAGCGGGGACCGCGCAGGATGGCCTCGGCGAGCTCGCGAAGCGCGCCGCTGCCGCCGGGCGCGGTGAGCGTGAGCCGCGCGTGCTCGCGGACCTCGGGACGCGCCTCGGGCACCACGACCGGCCACCCGACCAGGTCGAGGCATTCGATGTCGTTGACGTCGTTGCCGACGTAGGCCACGCGCGCCGGGTCGAGACCATGCGCGTCGCACCAGGCGGTGAGCGCCGGAGCCTTGGCATCCACGCCGTGCTGCACCTCGACGCCGAGCTTGCGCGCACGCGCCGCGACCACGGGGTTCCGCTCCTTCGACAGGATCAGCATCGGCACGCCCGCGTGGCGGAGGCGTCCGATGCCCATGCCGTCGGCACGGCTGACGCGCACCGATTCGACGCCGTCCTGGTCGACGGTGACGTGGTCGTCGGTGTGGACGCCGTCGAAGTCCATGACGAGCGCGTCCACGTCGATGGCCGCCGCATCCTCGTGGGTGGCGGGCGCGAGCGCGCGGGCGAACGCGAGCTCGGCGGGCGTGTCGATCTCGACGGCGCTCGACTCCGGCACCTCCTCGATCCCGACGCGGCCGAAGAACCGGAAGCGACGCTCGAGGAAGCCCTGTGTGCGCATGACGTAGAAGGCGCCGGTCTCCTGGAAATGCGGCTCGCGGTCCTGCCGCCGGGGCCGGAACGAGTGGTCGTGGTTGACGCCCTCCGCACCAGCGTCGGCGCGGCGCCACAGGAACGCGTAGGTCTCGAACGCCGAGAAGACGACGTCGTCGTCGCCGCGCAGGACGCGCGCGGCGGCGCGCTCGAGCGCGGGGCTGTCGATGAACGGGCTGGTCGCCTGGAGGAACGCGACGGCGTCGGGAAGTCCCGCGGCGGCCTCGATCTCGCCGATGGCGTGCAGCAGCGCATCCTCGGAGGTCGCCGTGTCGGACGCGAGCTCCGCGGGCCTGTCGATGACGATCGCGCCGTGCTCGCGGGCCACGCGGGCGATCTCGGCGTCGTCGGTCGACACGTACGCCGCGGTGATGCTGGGCGCGGCGAGCGCTGCCCGGATCGCGCGGCCGATGAGCGGGACGCCGCCGACGCGCGCGACGTTCTTGCCGGGGACCCCCTTCGATCCGCCTCGTGCAGGGATGATGGCGACGGCGCTCAAGTCAGGCCTCCTCGGTGGGTGCGGGGTCGGTGATGGTGAGGGCGGCGAGCGTGGAGCGCAGCGGCCCGTCGGCGCGCCCGGTCCACCATGCATCGGGGATCGGCGTCACGGTGAGCGTCGCGTGGTCGCGCAGCACCCGTGCAAGCGTGGCACCCGTGCTCGACGGCAGCGAGGTGACGGTCCGCACGCCGGCATCGGCGCCCAGGACGATCTCCGCGGGCAGGCCGGAGTCGACGACGTCGAGGCCGGCGGCGCGGACGACGTCGAGCCACGCGGGCGTCTCGCGGCGGTGAGGGAGGTACGCGGCTCCGGCGCCGTGCGCCAGCACCCAGCGGCCGTAGGCGTCGTCGTCGATGTAGCCGTCGACCGCGAGCGCCGAGCCCAGCACCACGGTGGGCGGCAGCGTCGCGGGCGCCGCCACGGCGAGCGTCCTCAGCCAGGAGTACCGGTTGGGGACCATGCGGGCGCCGGGGACGGCGGGCATGGCCGGGTGGTCGGCGTACGCGGTCATCAGCGTGACGCGTCCCGCGCGGGCGGCGTCGCGGAGGCGACGGCCGCTGACGCGTCCGAGCGCGCGCTGGTGCAGGGGCTCGCGCTGGCCCATGCGGGAGAAGCCCTGGGTTCCCGCGAGCACCGCCGCGAGGTGGAGCGCGGCGGAGCCGTCGTCGACCACCACGAGATCGCCGACCGCGCGCGAGGCGAGCACCGCGCGCACCTGGCCCGAGAACGCGTCGCCGACGAGCCGGTGGGTCGCCCCCGCGAACCGCGGGTCCGTGGCGGCCGCGGCATCGTCGAACCGCACGTGCGCGGGCAGGTGCGGCTCGAGCCACGCGGCGGTGTCCGCCAGCTGCGCCACGCCGCGGCGCAGCAGGATGAGCGTGTCCTCGTCCGTGCTCGCCGCCGCCTCGAGGGCGTTGATGAGCTGGAGCGGGGACTCCACCCAGCCCACGCGCCGAACGGACGGGGTCAAGTCGACTTCTTGTACTCGCGGATGACGTCTTCCGGGTCGCCATCCATCTTCAGCGTGCCGTGATCGATCCAGATGACCCGCGTGCAGGTCTCCTTGATCGAGCGCATCGAGTGGCTCACGAGGAACACCGTGCCGGCCTGCTCGCGCAGGTCGCGGATCCGCTGCTCGCTCTTCTCGCGGAACTCCTTGTCGCCGACCGCGAGGGCCTCGTCGACCAGCAGGATCTGGTGGTTGCGCGAGATGGCGATGGAGAAGCGCAGGCGCGCGGCCATGCCGGACGAGTAGGCCTGCATCGGCAGGTCCATGAACTCGCGGATGCCGGAGAACTCGACGATGCTGTCGTAGCGCTCCTCGACCTCCTCGGGCGTCATGCCGAGCGCGAGGCCGCCGAGGATGACGTTCTTCTCGCCGGTGAGGTCGCTGAGGAGGGCGGCGTTCACGCCGAGCAGCGAGGGCCGCGACGAGGCGTACACGGCACCCTTGACGGGCTGCTGGAGACCGGCGACGGCACGCATGAGGGTCGACTTGCCGGACCCGTTGTGGCCGATGACCCCGATCGACTCGCCCTCGTAGGCGGTGAAGGACACGCCCTTGAGCGCGTGCACCACGCGCACGCCGCGCTGCCTGCTGAGCAGCGAGCGGCGGTCCTTGGCGGCCTTGCCCGAGGCGAAGATCTTGTAGTCGACGTGGAGGTTGTCGACCACCACGGTCGGCGTCTGCTGGTCAGTCACGCCCGTAACGCTCCTCGGCACTCCAGAAGAACACGATGCCCCCGATGAAGACCCCGATCCCGCCCACGATCCCGGTCACCAGGATGAGGGTGTTGAACTCCTGACCGTCGAGCACCATCGCGCGCACCATCTGGATGTAGTCGTGCACCGGGTTGAGCTGCGCGACCGTCAGCATCCACGGCGGGTTGTCCGCGAGCACCAGCTCGAGCGAGTAGAAGATCCCGGTCATGTAGAGGATGAGGCGCGTGATGATCGGCACGATCTGCGTGAAGTCCCGCAGATGGACGGTGAGGCGTGCGGCGATGAGCGCGATGCCGGCGTTGAACAGCATCATGAAGAACAGCACGGCCGGGACCAGCAGCCACGACCACGACGGGTACTCGCCGTAGCCCACCAGGATGAACGCGAGCACCACCATCATGGGGACGAGCTCGTACAGGTTGCGGATCACCGCCGAGACGGGCAGAAGCATGCGCGGGAAGCCGAGGCTGCGCACCAGCGAGGCGTTGCCCGTGATGGAGCGCGCGCCCTGGCTGAAGCTCTGCGCGAAGAACTGGAACACGAAGAACCCGGTCACGAGGAACGGGATGAAGTTCAGGCCGGCGCGCGAGCCGCGGTCCATGATGAGCCCGAACACGAACCCGTAGACGGCGGCCTGGAGCAGCGGGCTGAGGACCACCCAGCCGAGGCCGAGCCGGTTCTGCGACAGCTGCGCCTCGATGCGGTACTTGGCGAGCCGCGTCGCGAAGTGGCGGCGCTCCCACATCTCACGCAGGTACGCGTGCAGCGGCGGCCTGGCACCTACGCGCTGCAGTCCCGCCTCACGCGCGAGTGCGGCGTAGTCGATCTCGGTCACACGTCTCCTCGGGGTGAAAGCCTCAACGTCCTGCGAAGGCGTTGTGCCCCCTGCTCGGCATGAGGATACCCGCCGCGCAACCGACGCCCCAAGACAGGTGCATGGTCGGGAGCACGCCGAGCAGGCGCACCCGTACCGCCGTCGGGACGTCCGCGCGCAGCGCGGTGATCGCCACCCAGGCCGGGTAGACCACGTACGGGAGGGCGCCGAGCGCCGCGAGGACGATGCCGACGGCGCCTCCCGCCACGGCGCCTGCGACGACCATCGCGGCGCCCGCGACGAGCGCCGCCAACAGGGCGGGCGGCACGAAGTACCGCAGGGGCACGCGTCCGCCGAGCCGCCGGATGATCTCGCCGCGCCAGCGTCCCGACGCGTGGAACTGCTTGGCGAGCGCCTTCACCGAGGACCGGGGCCGGTACACGACGTCGAGCGCGGGCTCGAACCACACCAGGCCGCCGCGCGCCATGAGGCGACGGTTGAGGTCCCAGTCCTCGCCCCGCGACAGCGTCTCGTCGAAGCCGCCGATCGCCAGCACGGCGGCGCGGTCGAACACGCCCAGGTAGGCGGACTCCGCGGGACCCGCCTCGCCGCCGGTGTGATAGACGGCACCGCCGAGCCCGCCCGGCGAGTTGTAGCCCCACGCGACGGCCTGCTCGTAGGGGGTGCGGCCCTCGGCGTGCATCCGTCCGCCCAGGTTGACGGCCCCGGCCGCGCGCAGCGAACGTACCGCGGTGGCGGCGTAGCCGTCGGGCAGCACCGAGTGCGCGTCGACGCGGATCACCACGGGGAAGCGCGCCTCCGCGATGCCGATGTTCATCGACTGGCTGATGGCGTTCTGGGGGTTGTGGAGCACCCGAATCTCGGCGTGGAGCGCGGCGAGGCCGGCGACCACCTCGTCGGTGCGGTCGGTCGACGCGCCCAGCACGAGGAGGATCTCCCGCTCGTCGAGGCCGTCCTGTGCGAGCACGCTCGCGACGGCCGCCGCGATGTAGTGCTCCTCGTTGAGGACGGGCATGACGAAGGACGCGCGCAGCGGCGCGTCCCTCTTCGCGTTCCCGTTCAGCGCGGGCCGTCCCAGGTCGCGAGGCGCGCGAGCAGCGCGTCGTTCTCCTCGGCGGTGCCGATGGTGACGCGCACCCCCTCGCCCATGAACGGGCGCACGAGGATCGCGGGCTGCTCCGCGGCGAGGTGCGCGACCAGGTCCGCGGTCGCCTCGCCCACGCCGAGCCACACGAAGTTGCCCTGCGACTCGGGGACGGACCAGCCCTCGGCGCGCAGCGCCGCGAGCACGCGGTCGCGCTCGGCGACGATGCCGGCGGCCCGCTCGAGCAGCTCGTCGCGGGCGTCGAGCGACGCGATCGCGGCGGCCTGCGCGGGGCCGGAGACGGAGAACGGGGTGACGCATGCGCGCACCGGCGCGAGCAGCGCGGCGGGACCGACGGCGTAGCCCACGCGCAGCCCCGCGAGCCCGTAGGCCTTCGAGAAGGTGCGCAGGAGCAGCAGGTTGGGGTACCGGTCGAGCGAGGCGGGACCGTCGGCGACCTCGGGGTCCCGCACGTACTCGAGGTAGGCCTCGTCGAGCACGACGAGCACGCGCGACGGGACGGCCGCCATGAAGGAGTCGACCTCGGACTGCGTGAGGATCGGGCCGGTGGGGTTGTTGGGCGAGCACAGCATCACCACGCGCGTGCGGTCGGTGATGCCGGCGATCATCGCGGGCAGGTCGTGGCGCGCCTCGGCGGTGAGCGGCACCATGACGGGCTCGGCGCCCGCGATGCGCGCGAGGATCGGGTACGCCTCGAAGCTGCGCCACGCGAACATCACCTCGTCGCCCGGGCCCGTGTAGGCCTGCAGGATGTGCGCGAGCACCGCGACCGAGCCGCCGCCGACGACCACCTCGGAGGCGTCGCGGCCGACCTCCCGGGCGATGCGCTCGGTGAGCCCGGTGGCGCCCATGTCGGGGTACCGATGGATGCCGGTGGCGGCGTCCTCGAGCACGCCCACCACGGACGGCAGCGGGCCGTGCGGGCTCTCGTTGGACGAGAGCTTGACGGGCGGCGGGGCGTCCGCGGCGCCGCGGGCGCCGGGTACGTACGCGGGCAGCGCGGCGACGGCGGGCCGCGGCTGGGGGAGGTCGGTGGAGTGCGCGTCGGGCATGGGAACCAGGATGTCACCCCCGCTCGGGCCCGTGGAACAATGGCGGCCATGCGCTTCGTCCTCGTGTCCGCGATCACGGCTGTCGCGGTGTGGCTCGTCACCCTGCTCCCCCTGGATATCGCGGTCGAGGGAGGCGACGGCGGGACCTGGGCCCGCATCGGCGTCTTCCTGCTCGTCGGCGCGGTGATGGCGGCGGCCAACCTGCTCATCAAGCCCATCGTCGACGTGCTGTCGCTGCCCATCAAGATCCTCACGCTCGGCCTGTTCGCCCTGGTGACGGCGTGGTTCATGCTGTGGCTGACGGCGTGGCTCACCACGCTGGTGCCGTGGGCCGAGCTCACCATCGGCGCGTTCTGGGAGACCCTCCTCGCGGCGCTGCTCATCAGCCTCATCACCGCGATCCTCACCGCGGTGGTCCCCGGCGCCTCCAAGCGCTGACCCTCATCCCGTCACCGGCCGGTAGGCCGTGACGGTCGAGGGCGCCTCCGTCAGCAGCGGCCGCGCGTCCGCGAGCCAGGCCCGCGTCGAGTCGGACACGCCCTCGTCGACCAGCCGCGCCGTCGCGGCGTAGCCCGCGAAGCCGTGCGCCTCCGCGACGGTGCGCGAGCCGTCGGGCGCGTCGGCACGATGCGAGCGCCGGCGGTCGTGCGACACGGTCACCCGTCGCGCCGTCTCCGGGTTCGCCCTTCCGTCGAGTCCCGGCACCAGGTCCCGCGTGTTCTCGAGGTGCAGCGCCGCGACCGTGGGCGGGAGCCGGATCCGGCCGGTCGGCGCACCTGCCGTCACCACCCGCTCCACCCGGAAGCGGTCCGCGAGCGCGGCCGCCGCGATCATGGCGACCATCCCGCCCTGGCTGTGGCCGGCGAGCAGGATCGGCTCGTCGGGGCCGATCCCGTGCGCGGCCACGGCGTCGACCACGGCGCGGGCCGCGTCGGACGTCGCGCCGAGCACGGAGACGAGGTCCGCCTCGAGGTCCGCGGGGTTGCCCGACGTCACCCCCCAGTCCTCGGTGCCGGGCACGTAGACGAGGTGGCGCACCCCGGCGTGGTCCCGGACCGTCTCGATCGCGAGCGTCCCGCCTCCCTGCACATGCACCCACGCGAGCCGGCCGACGAGGTCCTCGAGCCCGCCCGGCGCCTCGTCGGCCAGCACGGGCGCGGCCTCGACGGCGCGGTACGCGGGCTCCCCCGCCTCCGCCCGACGGACCGCGAGCGCGAGCCCGGCGACGATGCGCGCGTAATCCTCGCCCGCGAGCGCGAGCAGGCCCGAGGCCTCGTCGCGCCCCACCATCCCGGTGGTCGGGGGCAGCCCCGGGACCCCGAGCATGCGCGCGGCGCCGGCGCCGCCCGTCGCCACCGCGGCGGTCCGGTGGAGCCACGCCACCGAGCCGAACCAGTCCGCCGCCGCCTCCCCCAACCGCCCCGCCAGGCTCACCGCCCGCCGCGCCCCGTCCTCCGCCTCCAGGTACGCGAGCGCCGTCGCGCGGAGCGTGTGGGCGAGGTCCCGCAGCCGGGCGGCCTCGGCGGACGATGCGGCGGCCGCCTCCCCCAGCCCCGCCGCGGCGGGTGCCCGCGCCGGCGTCCACGTCGCCACCTGCGCCGCCACCGCGAGCGCCCGCGCGGCGTCGTCGAGCTCCCCCGCCGCCTCCCCGAGCGCGCCCGCCGCCGTCTCGAGGTCGTCGAGCACCGCGCGCACCCCGCCGACCCCGCCGGCGGACCAGATCGGCTCCGTCACGGGTCCGGCCAGGGCGGCGCGGGCGGCGCCGCGGTCGCGAGCATCCCGCCGAGCGCGCCCACCCGCGCGGCCGCCTCGTCGAGACGCTCCGCATAGGCGCGGCCGTGGACCCCCTCCCAGCGCACGCGCCGCGCCGCGACGAGCCGCGCGTGGGCGACGTCGACCGCGAACCGCGCGCGCTCCACGAGCCCCGTGACGTCGTCCATGCGGCGACCGTAGGCGCGCGGGCGCCACCCGCCGGGGCCCGCGTCCCCGTCCTGGGGAGGGCGCGCATCGTCCCGCCGCCCGGGGACCGCGGCCCGCACGCGCCGTGCGTGGGAGAATGTCCCGCGTGACCGACTGGACCTCCCTCGCCTCCCTCGAGCCCACGATCGCCCTCGGCCCGCTCGACGGCCGCTACCGCGGCGCCGTCGCCCCGCTCGTGGACCACCTGTCCGAGCCCGCGCTCAACCGCATGCGCCTCCACGTCGAGGTCGAGTGGTTCATCCACCTGTGCGAGACGCGCGCGGTGCCGGGCGCCCGCGCGCTCACCGCGGACGAGGTCGCGCTGCTGCGCGGCATCCCCGCGGGCTTCGACGCGGACGGCATCGCCGAGCACGCCGACTTCGAGCGGGTCACCGTCCACGACGTCAAGGCGATCGAGTACGTGATCAAGGCCCGCATCAAGGGCACGAGCCTCGAGCCGCTGAGCGAGCTGGTCCACTTCGCGTGCACGTCGGAGGACATCAACAACCTCTCGTACGCGCTCATGGTCAAGGGCGCAGTCCAGGACGTGTGGCTGCCCGCCGCGAGCGCGCTGGTCGACGACGTCGCGGATCTCGCGCGCAAGGCCAAGGCCACGCCGATGCTGTCGCGCACGCACGGCCAGACCGCCACCCCGACGACGCTCGGCAAGGAGTTCGCCGTGCTCGCGCACCGCCTGGGTCGCCAGCTGCGCCGCGTCGAGGGTCAGGAGTACCTGGGCAAGATCAACGGCGCGACCGGCACGTTCGGCGCGCACACGGCCGCGGTGCCGGCGACCGACTGGATCGAGGTGTCGCGGACGTTCGTCGAGGGCCTCGGGCTCACGTGGAACCCGCTCACCACGCAGATCGAGAGCCACGACTGGCAGGCCGAGCTGTACGCCGACGTCGCCCGGTTCGGGCGGATCCTGCACAACCTTGCGACCGACGTGTGGACGTACGTGTCGCTCGGCTACTTCGCGCAGGCCGCCGTCAAGGGCGCGATCGGGTCCTCCGCGATGCCGCACAAGATCAACCCCATCCGCTTCGAGAACGCCGAGGCCAACCTCGAGATCTCGGCGGCGCTGTTCGACACGCTCGGCGCGACGCTCGTGACATCGCGGCTGCAGCGCGACCTCACCGACTCGAGCTCGCAGCGCAACATCGGCACCGCGTTCGGCCACTCGCTGCTCGCGATCGACAACGTGCGCCGCGGACTCAAGGCGCTCACCGTGAACGAGGCCGCGCTGGCCGCGGACCTCGACGCCTCGTGGGAGGTGCTCGCCGAGCCGATCCAGTCGGCGATGCGCGCCGCCGCCGTCGCGGGCGTCGAGGGCATGGAGAACCCGTACGAGCGCCTCAAGGAGCTCACGCGGGGCCAGCAGATCGACTCCGCCGCCATCCAGGCCTTCGTGGGCGGCCTCGAGCTGCCAGCCGAGACCTCGGCGCGGCTGGCCGCGCTCACCCCGGGCACCTACGTGGGCCTCGCGGAGAAGCTGGTCGACGACTTCCTGCTCTGAGCCTCCGCCGCGTCGCGCTCTCTCGCCCTGGCACCCCCTCCCGCGACGCCGGGCGTTGTCCGGTTCGTCCGGGGTTGCTAGGTTCGACGGGAGCACCTGAGGGGGTCTCGCATGACCGAAGCCGCATCCGCGCGGCCCGTGATCGTCCGCCTCGTCGCGGCGGCGGCGATCCTGGCCCTCGCCTGCGCGGTCGCGGTCGCGGCGGCGCCCGGCGCCGATGCTGCGAACCGGGCGACGACCACGGTGCGGATCACGTCGATCCAGCCCACGTCGGGGGATCTGCTCGTGGCCCAGGAGGCCGCGGTCGTGCGGGGCACCGTCTCGCGGAACCTCGTGGGCGAGCGGCTCGTGCTCCAACGCGAGGTGGACGGCCGGTGGGTGAGCACCCGTGCGAGCACGACGGTGCGCGCGGACGCGACCTACCGGCTGCGCTTCACGGTCCGCGGGATGGGCGACGCGCGCTACCGCGTGCGCTTCGAGGGCACGCGCGCCAAGGCGCCGTCGCGCGGGATCCGCGCGGCGACCACCTGGCGATGGATCTCGCTCGTGCCGCACGTGACCGGCGGGAACCTGACGAAGGGTGAGGCGAACGTCGCCGGCATCCACCACACCCGAGTCCTGCGGGCGCGGGGAGTCGACGGCGGGAGCCCCGACCGGGGCACCCTCGCGCTGTCGGGACGATGCGACAGCATCGTCGCGGTGATCGGCGTCTCCGACGCGTCCGACCCGGGTTTCGTGACGGAGTTCTCGCTGTCGCTCGACGGAGAGCAGGTGCTGACCGGCGCCACGGTGGCGGCAGGCTCGTCCGCGGTGGTGGCGCTGCGCACGGCGGGCAGCGAGGAGCTGGGGCTCGAGGCCGCGTACCCGGCGGCGACGGGGACGCACCGCGGCGCGGCGGTCTGGGCGGAGCCGCGGGCCCTGTGCCGCGCCCGCCCGCTCTCGTAGCCCGACACCAGGCACGGATCCCGCCTCAGACCCGCGGCGGGACCACCGGGTCGCCGACGCGGACCTCGCCGGGCTCGACCACCTCGCAGTAGACCGCGACGCACGCGTCGCGACGGTCCCCGAGCGGCTTGAGGAAGCGCGCCGTCGCGCCGAGACCGTCCTGCGCGAGGTCGATCACCCGGCAGCGGCCGTTGCGCTTGGTCGCCCGCAGCCGCACACCGCCGACCTCCACCTCCGCACCGATCCAGGTCTCCTCGACGAAGGGCTCGTCGGTGTCGATCACGACGTTGACGCGCAGGCGCCGCGGATCGGCGTCGACCCCCAGCTCGGTCCGGCACCAGTCGAGCGTCGCGGTGCCCACCACGGAGATCGGGGACGAGTCGAAGAAGGGCCGTGCCGCGTCGGGCGCCTCGGCCACCACGCGCAGCGGCTCGCCCGCGGCGGCGGACAGGTCCGCGTCCAGCCCTGCGTCGCCCGCGCGCCAGGCGAGATCGCCGCGCGACACCACCACCGCATCGTCCACCGTGCGGGCCCGGTACGCGAGCACCTCCTCGTGCGGCACCCAGCGGCTGCCGCGCTTGCCCGCGGCGAACATGCCGTCGCTGTCGACCACCGCGAGGCCGCGATCGCCCACGAGCCCGCGTGCGTCGACCGCGACGGACGTGAGGGACTCGCCCTCCATCGCCTTGACGGGGTACCGCCGGATCGCCACCACGCTCGCCATGACGCCAGCGTAGGCCGGGAACCCCTGCTCGTTAGAGTGGCGTGACGATGGACATCGCAGCCCCCGCGCCCACCGCGCCCACCGCTCAGGTCACCCTGCCGTCGCGCCCGCGGATGCGCGCCGAGGTGCTCATCGTGCTCGGCCTGTCGCTCGGGCAGACCGCCGTCTATGCGGCGATCCGCCTCATCGAGCGGTACGTCGACACCACGCCGATCTCGGGCCAGACCACCACGCTCAACCCGAGCCGGTCCAGCATCGACTGGATCGACCTCATCCGGCAGGTGCTCGGGATCGGCTTCGCCCTGGTGCCCGTCGCCCTGGCGCTGTACCTGCTCAGCCAGCACGGCGCATCGTCCCGAGTGAGGCTCGGCCTGGTGGGACCCGCGCGCCGGTGGTGGGGCGACGTCGGGTGGGGCGTCATCCTGGCGGCGTGCATCGGGCTGCCGGGGCTCGCGCTGTACGCGATCTCGCGGGCGCTCGGGCAGACCGTCACCATCGACACGTCGGGCCTGCCGGACATGTGGTGGTCGGCCACCATCCTGCTGCTGTCCGCCGCGGCGGCGGGCGTGCTCGAGGAGTTCGTCGTGGTGGGCTTCGTGCTCACGCGGCTGCGCGACATGGGCCGCTCGCCGTGGACCGCGATCGTGCTCGCGGCGCTGCTGCGGGGCGCGTACCACCTGTACCAGGGCTGGCCCATGGCGCTCGGGAACGTGGTGATGGGCCTGGTGTTCGGCTGGGTCTATGTCAGGCGGGGGCGGCTCGCGCCGCTGGTGCTGGCGCACTGGACGCTCGACGCGGTCGCGTTCATCGGCCCCGAGGTGGTCCCGCACGGGTGGCTCGAGTCGCTGGGCGTGGCCTGAGCGGCCGATCCTCCCCTGTCGCGGCCGGGCTTCCCTCTAGACTCGCGCCATGGCCGACGCTCCCGTGACGCGCGAGGACGCGCCGGCCGTGCGCATCCTCGACGAGCCCGAGATCCGGGTGCGGCGCTTCACGGACGTCCTCGGGCTCCTCGGCACCGTCGTCGGCATCGTCGCCGTGCTGTTCATCGGCGAGTTCGCGCTCGGCACCACGGAGGCGCTGACCCAGGACATCTCGTCGATCTCGCCGTTCCTGCAACGGCTGCTCGTCGCGCCGATCAACCTCTTCACCGCGATCCTCGCGATCGTCATCCCGGCGCTGATGATCGTCGACATGCTCGTGCGCCGCGAGCCGCGCCGCATCGTCGAGGCGCTCGGCGCGGCCGTGCTCGGCGTGATCGTCCTGCTGCTCGCCGCGGCGATGCTGCTCGCGTGGGGCACCGAGGAGATCCAGGCGAGCCTCACGCCGCGCGGCGCGGAGACGATGCAGCTGCCCGTCTACGTCGCGGCGCTGTCGGCGCTGCTCACCGCCGCAGGACGGCGCTCGACACGCCGGAGCCTGTCGCTGTCATGGAACATGCTCTGGTTCGGGCTCGCCATCGCCGTGATCTTCGGCGTGGTGACCATCCCCTCGACCCTGCTGACCGTGCTGCTGGGCCGCGCGGCGGGCCTCGGGCTGCGCTACTGGGTCGGGTCCACCGCGGACCGCGCGTACGGCGGCACCCTCGTCGAGGGGCTCAACCGCGCCGGCTTCCATCCCCGCTCGCTCATCCGTGCCGACATCGCGCACGAGGCGGATCACCCCGAGCTCGACGCCGTGACCGATGCGCTCGCCCGGACGCGGCATGGCCGCGTGTACGCGATGACCACCGTCGAGGGGCATCAGCTCCTGGTGGTCGCGCTCGACGGCGACCAGCAGGCGGCAGGCTTCGTATCGAAGCTGTGGACCTCGCTGCGGCTGCGCGGCATCGACACCCGTCCCGACGTGTCGCTGCGCCAGAGCGCCGAGGCGACCGCGCTCGTCTCGCACGCCGCGCGCGTCGCCGGCGTGCGCACCGGGCGCGTGCTCGGCATGGGGCAGATCCGCGACACGATGCTGCTCGTCTACCAGCGCCCGCCGGTGTCTCGCCCGCTCACCGACGTGCCGGCCTCCGACATGACCGATGCGCTGCTCGACGCGCTGTGGGCCGAGGTGGCCACCGCGCACCGGGCCGGCATCTCGCATCGTCGCCTCGAGGCCGACACCATCCTCGTCGGCGACGACGTCGAGACCGACCCCGCCGTCTGGCTCACCTCGTGGGAGATGGGCGAGGCGGCCACCAGCGCGTTCGCGCAGCGCATCGACGTCGCGCAGGTGCTCGCGCTGACCGCCGCGCGCGTGGGCGCGAAGCGGGCCGTCGACTCGGCCTTCCGCTCGCTCGGCGCGCAGCCGGTCGAGCAGGCCGCGCCGCTCCTGCAGACCATCGCGCTGCCCCCGCACACGCGGACGTCGCTCAAGGAGCTCAAGGAGGGCGACCACCCGAAGGTGCTCGAGGAGGTCCGCGAGGAGATCCTCGCGCGCTCACCCGAGGCCGAGGTCGCGAGCGAGAACATCGTCCGCTTCGGCGGCCGCACCATCATCACCATCGCGCTCGGCCTCGTCGCCGCGGTGGTGATCCTCGCCAGCTTCAACACGCAGCAGTTCCTCGACGCGGTGCAGCAGGCGAACCCCTGGTGGCTGGTCATCGGATTCGGGTGGGCGCTGCTCACGTTCGTCGGCGCGGCCCTCGCGCTGGCCGCCTTCAGCCCGGTCAAGCTGCCGTTCAACCGGGTGCTCCTCACCCAGGTCGCGGCGGCGTACATCTCGGTCGCGGTGCCCGCGGGCGTGGGGCCGGCGGCCCTCAACCTGCGGCTGCTCACCAAGCGCAAGGTGCCGACGCCGCTCGCGGTGGCGACCGTCGCGCTCGTGCAGGTGAGCTCGGTCGTGGTGACCGTGCTCGGCCTCGTCGCGCTCACGCTCGCCTCGGGCTCGAAGGGCGCGCTGGCGGCGCTGCCGTCGACGGCCGTGGTGATCGCGTTCGCGGTGGTGGTGCTCGTCATCGCCGCCGCGATGCTGGTGCCTCGCGTGCGCACCTGGGCCATCAAGCGCGTGCTGCCCACGCTGCGTCAGACCTGGCCGCGGCTCGCGCAGGTGCTCGGACAGCCGTGGCGCCTCGCGCTCGGTCTCGCGGGCAACCTGCTGCTCACCGTGGGATTCGTCGGGGCGTTCCAGTCGTCGCTGCTGGCCTTCGGCGAGAACTTCGCGATCATCGACGTCGCGGTGCTGTTCTTCGTCGGCAACGCCGTGGGTGCCGCGGTGCCGACCCCGGGTGGTCTGGGTGCGGTCGAGATCGCGCTCACCACCGGCCTCACCGGTGCGGGCCTGCCCTATGCGGTGGCCCTGTCGGCGGTGCTCGTGTACAGGCTGCTCACCTACTGGCTGCGCATCCCGCTCGGGTACGTCGCCATGAAGTACCTGGAGCGCAAGGGCGAGCTGTAGACGTGTCAGTTGTCGCGCCACCTTGGTAATCGGACCCTAGTTCAGCAAAGTTGCCTTTCCAGTTTGGCAATTGCCAGGGTGTGGGGTGGAGCGCGCAACATGCCACTAGGGGTCGGCCAACCCGAGCGCCGCTTCGTTTCCGCCGAGGCGCCTTGCCATCCGAGCAGATGCCAGGAGCCCGCCTTCTGGCTCGCCCGATGGCCACGCCCGGAGCTGACGGCACCCGTATCCCGTCTCCTGATCCACGCCGCGACCGGCTGAGAGCAACGCGGCGCGTCGAGATGCTTAATCCTTGACAGGTACTCACTCACTGATAGCGTCAGGCAGAACGGCGCATTTCCCCAGGCAGGCCGCGGCACGAGGGAGCAACCGCACATGCACGCGATTTCATTCGATAGGCCTGAATCCGGACGATTCCGATGATCGAGGTCACGAGCCTGTCGAAGACCTACGGTGCGAAGCGAGCGGTCAACGACATCTCCTTCACCGTGGACAGCGGGTCCGTGACCGGGTTCCTCGGACCGAACGGTGCAGGCAAGTCGACGACGATGCGACTGATCCTCGGTCTCGAGAATCCCGACACGGGCACCGCGACCGTCGATGGGCTGCCGCTTGCGGCGCACGCGTCGCCGCTTCGTGCGGTCGGCGCGCTGCTCGATGCGAAAGCCGTCGCACCGTACCGGTCGGCACGCAATCACCTCCGGATGCTTGCTCGCACTCACCGGATCCCTGACTCGCGTGTCGACGAGGTCATCGCTCTGACAGGGCTGGAGTCCGTGGCGCGGAAGTCGGCGCGCGAGTTCTCGTTGGGCATGGGCCAGCGTCTCGGCATCGCTACCGCGCTCCTCGGCGACCCGGAGACCCTCATCCTCGACGAACCGGTGAACGGCCTCGACCCTGACGGAGTGATCTGGGTACGTGAACTGGTGAAGGGCTTCGCCTCCGAGGGTCGGACCGTGTTCCTGTCGAGCCACCTCATGAGCGAGATGGCGTTGACGGCCGATCGGGTCATCGTGATCGGCCGCGGCCAGATCCTGGCCGACACCACCATCGACGCCCTGGTTGCGGGCGCGTCCGGGGCGTCGGTGCGAGTGCGATCTCCACAGGCGGCGCACCTTGCGACCATCCTCGACGCGCACGACGGCTCGGTCGCCATATCGGGGTCGGATCTGCTCCATATCCGGGGCCTCGACGCCGCTCAGGTCGGCGAGCACGCCGCCGCGCACGGCATCGTGCTCCATGAGCTCGCAACCACAGGCTCGAACCTGGAGTCCGCGTATATGGAGCTGACGGCAGAGGCCGTCGAGTACCGTTCGGATGCCCGACCCGCTGGTGGTGCAGCATGACCCTGGGCACCAACACGGGAAGCGCGACGGAGCCGCGCTCATCGTTCGGCAGCGTGGTCGCAGGCGAGTGGTTCAAGCTCCGCACCATGCGGTCCACTCTGTGGCTGATCGCGGTCTTCGTAGTCCTCACGGCGGCCATGGGGGCGACATCTTCAGCCGGAGGGGACGCCCCCACCCAGGATGACCTTGCGGCTCGCCTCACGGCTGGGCTGTCCCTGACCTTGGTCTTCCCTGCAGTCCTCGGCGTCGTGGCCGCGACCTCTGAATGGTCGACCGGCCTCGTGCGCGTGTCACTGGTTGCCACTCCTCGACGCGCCTGGTGGGTTATGGCCAAGGCCATCGTCGTGGGCGTTGTCGCGATCGTCGCGACGGTGTGCGCGCTCGCCTTGACGATCATCCTCTCGATGTTCCGCTACTCCGGCACCGATCTCGCCATCGATCTCACCAGCCCGGGAACGCTTGCCGTTCTCTTCGGCGCACCCGCCTTCGTGGCGATCATGACCGTGCTTTCACTCGCGGTCGGCGTGCTGATGCGCCACTCAGGCGGCGCGGTCGCCGCATCGGTCGGGCTGCTCATCGTGCTTCCGATGGTCATGGGGATCTTTGGACTGCCGGTGCTCGTAGAGATCCTGCCCACGAATGCAGGCCTCGCCCTCATGGCTCAACCCGCACCTTTCACACCCGCTGTCGCGATCATGCTCACGCTCCTCTGGGCGGCCGCTCCGCTTGGCGCGGGCATCTGGGCATTGCAGCGACGAGGCGCCTAGTCGCCGCCGATCGACCGAGTCAGCACCACCAGGGAGGAGAGCAACATGAGGAAGCATCTGTCGACCCTCGCCATCGTCACGGTTGCCGCCGCCGCGCTCGCAGCGTGCGACAACGTGACCGTGATCAGCCAAGAGGATCTCGACGCATGCCAAGACCTCGGCGCCGCAGCGATCGAGTCGAACACGCTCACAGTGAAGGTCGACTCCGCCGACCAGGCCGCCGACATGGCCGCTTGCCTCGACGAGCACACGACCGCCCCCGACGGCTCCTACGAGCTGCTCACCGACTCCGCGAACACGGCAGCGCTCACCGGTGAGGGGCTGCAGATCGACATCGGCAGCTGGAGCGTCGTCTCCGGTACCCCGTCCCCGGACTGGGAGATCAACATCGGATAGCGCCTGCGCCGCTATCTCGCGGCGCGCCAGCACGGCGAGGCCCACCCGGCCGCGGCGGGCGTCGCGACCGAACAGCAATTACCTGTTGCGCTTGAAGTATCGCCTTGGTTAGATGCAATAACAGGCACACGTCAGCGTGGGCCCTGGTAAGAGGAGGAATGCAGTGGCGACAACGGCAGATCCGCAACTCAAAGTGAAGCCCACCATCTGGACCGGCCTGGCCGTGTTCATCGGCTACATGGCAGTGATCGGTGGCATGTGGTGGCTCATGGACGCCGACTACAACACCGTCCAGGACACCTTCGACAACGTCATGGGCGGGCTCGTCCTGCCGCTCGCGGTCGGGACCGTGTACCTCATCATCGTGACGAGCCTGCTCGGGTGGTGGGGTCCTGCGCTACGCGAGCCGGCTCGCAACGTGCCGCGCTGGCTGGTCCTCGTTCCGATCCTCTTCGCCCTCGGCGGCCTGCTCAACCTCATCAACGGTGCGGGGTGGTCCGAGCTGGACATCACGCACTTCCTCGCCATCGGTGCAGGCGTCCTGATGGTGGGATTCTGCGAGGAGCTCGTATCCCGAGGCCTCCTGCTCACCGCGGCCCGAGGGTCGATGAACGAGATCGCCGCCTGGTTCGTCACGTGCCTCATGTTCGGCCTGCTGCATGCGATCAACGTGTTCTTCGGCCAGAGCACGCAGGACACGATCCAGCAGATCTTCGTCGCATTCGCTTTCGGCTCGGTCCTCTACATCACCCGCCGCGCCACCGGTTCGCTCATCCCGGCCATGCTCATCCACGCCATGTGGGACTTCGGCACGCTCACCAGCTTCGCCACCGACCCCGAGCAGAGCCTGCTCGGGCTGGGAGGCAACCTGCTCGGTCAGCTCGCGATGGCCCTCGGCATCATCGGCGTCATCATCTCGTTCTTCTACAACCTCGACGGCACCCGCAAGTCGAAGAAGAAGGAAACGGCAAGCGCGTAGCTGCCGCGCGCGACGAAGGCCCGCCTCGTTTCGGGGCGGGCCTTCTGCACGTCCGCCACGGGGCTCCCCGATGCCTGCGAGGCCGCCGGTCCAACGCGGGAGCCTCGTGACATCACCCCGCCTACGGGGCCACATATCCTAAGGAGATGACCCCGCCGCGTCCCCCCGAACTGGAAGCTTCGTGGCGACTGGTGGACTGCATCCGCAGGTACGCCGCCGGCCTCACCGCGGTCCACGACACGCACTTCGGTACCGACTACATCGAAGACGGCCAGGTCCTCGCCCTCGAAACCCTGCGGCTAGCCGGTCCGTCGCTCGTTGCCGAGATCGCGGAAGCGACAGACCTGACGAGCGAGGCTGTCCTGCGCTTCATGCGCGAACTTCGCACACGACGTCTCGTCACATCCAGCCGCGCCGCGGATGATCGCCGGCAGCGGACCTATCAGCTGAGCGACGCAGGCTGGGAGGCCGCTCGCCGTACCGATACGGACCTCGAGGCGTTCTTCGCGAGCGCGGCCGCGAATGCTCGAGAGATCGCACAGCTGACCGAATCCGACGGGCCCGTTGCGCGGCCCATTGAGCTCGGAACACCCGACGCTTGGGCTCTCGCCGCCAACTTCGCACGCACCGGCCAAGAGCTGTCACGCGCGATCGTCGCTCGGCTAGGCGAGGCGCGCGAACAGAAGGTTCAGGGCCGAAGCATCCTCGCAGTCATCGCAATCGCCTCCCACGCGGAGATGCGTCCATCGGCTCTCGCCAACGAACTGGGAATCTCCGCTGCCAGCGCGACCTACCTCATCGATGCGCTCGAACGCCACGGCCTCGCGACGCGAGAGCGAAACTCCGCCGGCGACCGGCGCACGAAGCGGGTCGTCGCTTCTGCCGAGGGTCTCGCAGCGGCAGTCGCGGTCCACGACGCCCTGCAGGAGATCAAGCCGAGTCTGCACGCGGTTTTCACACAGGCCGGCACCATCGGCGCCGCCCAGGCGCGAGACCAAAGCGCCGATCCGCACGCCTCGGGGAGCAAGATCGGCCTTTCCCTTCACGGACACGTCCGCCCGTAGCCGACCCCATCTTCTGGTCCGCGCCCGGAGGATTTGCCAAGGTGTGGCGCATTCCCGCGAGAGCGCCGGCGACCCGGATTGAACCGACGCACATCGCGGCAGCGTGCCAACCTAGGCACCCACCCGACAAGACACGCCGGCGCCGGCGGGCTGAGACAGCCCACCGGCACCGAGGCAGCGGATCAGGTCAGCGCGAGGCGGCTCACGCCCCGTCGCGGCGGCGGGACACGATCGCCGCGACCACGGCGGTCCCGACCGCCCACGCGACCAGCAGCACGATGGCGAGTCCCGCCCCCGGCGCGCCGGCCAGGTCCGCTCCCGCCTGGCTCGCGTGCAGCACGGTCCCGGCGAGATCGAAGGGCAGGTACGGCATCACCTGGAGGAACCAGGTGAGCAGCGTCGCGGAGACGATGCCGAGCACGAACTGCAGGGTGAACAGCGCGCCCACCGCAAGCCAGGCGTTCCTCACGAGCACCGCGAGCGCCGCGGAGAAGCCCGACATGAGGCCCAGCGCGAGCGGCGCCTGCCAGAGGAGCCCGTAGGTCTCCGGGCCGAGCGCCTCGGCGCCGGCGGAGTGGACGAGCGTGCCGAGGCCGAGGACCGCAGCGACGACCGCGAGCGCGGCGACCGCGCCGCCGAGGGCGCAGGCGATGACGCGGCCGGCGACCCAGCGCCCGCGCGCCGGCACGGCCGCGAAGGTGGTGCGGGCCATGCCGGTCGACCACTCGCTCGCAGTCTGCACCGCGAAGAAGGCGGTCGTGAGGAGCAGCCCGACCTGGAAGACGGTGAGGATCCAGCCCGCGAACACGTCCGGGGTGGCGACGCCGGCGACCTTGGTGGAGCTGAGGGTGGTGACGAGCGTCGCGACACCGAGCAGGGCGACGAGCCCCACCCACGTCGACCGCATCGACCGGATCTTGATGAGCTCCGAGCGCACGATGGCACCCAGGGTGGCGCCGCGGGTGCGGCGGCTGATGACGGCGGTCACTTCACACTCTCCTTCGGGGTGGACTGGTACTGGACCTCGTCGCGCGTGAGGGCGAGGTAGGCGTCCTCGAGGCTGCGCGACGGCTCGTGGACGCGGGTGAGCGCGACGCCGGCGTCGGCCGCCAGCTGGCCGATGCGGGAGGCGGGTAGGCCGGACACGGCGATCCCGCCGAGAGGGGCGACCGAGGCGCCGGCGTTGGCGAGCACCTGGGCGAGCCGCGCATCGTCCGTCGAGGCGATCTCCACCGCCCCGTCGTCGGATGCGGACACGAACTCCGACAGGGGCTTGTCGGCGAGGATCCGTCCGCGGCCGATCACGACCACGTGGTCGGCGGTCTGCTCGACCTCGCTCATGAGGTGGCTCGACAGGAGCACGGCGCGGCCCTCGGCCGCGAGCGAGCGGGCCAGCTCGCGGATCCACCGCACGCCGTCGACGTCGAGGCCGTTGACGGGCTCGTCGAGCAGCAGCGTGGCGGGGTCGCCCAGCAGCGCGGTCGCGAGGCCGAGGCGCTGGGACATGCCCAGCGAGAAGCCCTTGGGACGCTTGCGCGCCACGCTCGCGATGCCGGTGAGCTCGAGCACCTCGTCCACGCGGCGGCGCGAGATGCCGTTCGAGGCGGCGACCGCGGAGAGGTGGGAGCGGGCGCTGCGGCCGGGGGTGAACGAGCGCGGGTCGAGGTGGGCGCCCACGACGGCGAGCGGGGCGCGGTGCTCCGCGATCGGCCGGCCGCAGATGAGCGCGGTGCCCGACGTGGGCCGGTCGAGGCCCATGATCATGCGCATCGTCGTCGACTTGCCGGCCCCGTTGGGGCCGAGGAAGCCGGTGACCACGCCGGGGCGGACGGTGAAGGAGGCATCGTCGACGGCGCGCACGGAGCCGTAGGACTTGGACAGCGAGGCGACCTCGATCATGAGATCACGCACCTTTCCTAGATTGCGGGTGAGGGGTGGGGCGGGTCAGGCGAGGAGCGTGACGCCACCGAGCACGATGGGGGCGAGGAAGATCGCCCAGTCGTTGGCGATGTGGGCGCCGGCCGAGACCCAGAGGTTCTTGGTGACCATGTAGGCCAGCGACAGGATCAGGCGGGCCGAGCCGATGATCACGAGGCACTGGACGATGTTCCAGTCGTAGGTGGGCAGGTGCATCGCGCCGAACATCACGGCCGTGGCGACCCACGCGGTGAGGAGCGCGGCGCGGCGCGACCAGCCGAGGCGGCGGACCAGCACCGACAGGAGCGCGAGCAGCGGCAGGATCGTCACGACCTCCTCGCCGATGAGCTGCGGGATGGTGGACAGCAGCATCATCACGCGGTCGCCGGCGGCCATGGTCTGGATCGCCTCGCCCGCGGGGTTGGCGACCGTGTCCGTGATCTGCCCGACCGCGTACGCGATGCCGGTCGTCACCACCATGTTGAGGATCGCGAAGCCGAGCATGAGGGGCAGGTCGCGCAGGCGGAGGCGGCGGAACACCGCGGTCCAGCCTCGAGGCGCGGCCCACGCGAGCGCGGCCAGCGGGATCAACGGGAAGAGGATCACCTGGATCCAGTGCACGAGCGGCGACGGGTCCGGCACGAGGATGAGCTGCGCGAAGGCGACCGCGCACGCTGCGACCACCACGAGCCATCGCTGCCCGCTGATCGCGGTCGGGATGTCCGCGTAGAACGGGTAGTCCGGCTTGGTCGTCGTCGTGACCGCGGTGGCCATGGTCCTCATCTCCCTGAGTCGTCGTTGTCGATGACTCAAGGCTCCCGTTTCGAGGCACGATGCACATCGTCCCCGCGTAGGCACCTCGCGGTACCACGGGCGCAGTACGGGGCGCCGCGGGGGTGGGGTCAGCCCTGCGCCAGGCCCGCCTGGTAGGCGGCGACGACGAGCTGGGCACGGTCGCGCGCGCCCACCTTCGTCATGGCGCGGTTGACGTGGGTCTTCGCGGTGAGGGGGCTGACGAACAGCTGCTGCGCGATCTCGTCGTTGCTCAGGCCCTGGGCCACGAGCAGCACCACCTCGCGCTCACGGTCGGTGAGGTAGCGGAAGCGCTCGCCGTCGACCTTGGGTGTCACCGTGTCGCGCGTGACGTGCGCGATGAGGCTGCGCGTCGCCTTCGGCGACAGGAGGGACTCGCCGGCGGCCACCGTGCGCACCGCACCCAGCAGCTCGGCGGGCTTGACGCCCTTGCCGAGGAATCCGCTCGCGCCGGCGCGGATCGCGCGCATGACGTACTCGTCCTCCTCGAACGTGGTGAGCACCACGACCCGCACGTCCGCGAGCGCGGGGTCCGCGACGATCGCCTCGGTGGCCGCGAGCCCGTCGGTGCCCGGCATGCGGATGTCCATGAGCACCACGTCCGGGACGGTCTCGCGCACCGTCGCGACGGCGGCGTCGCCGTCCGCCGCCTCGCCGACCACCTCGAGGTCGTCGGCGCTGTCGAGGATCGCGACGAAGCCGCCGCGGATCAGGTCCTGGTCGTCGACGACCACCACGCGCGTGCTCATGAGGCCCCATCCTTCCTCGTCGGGGAGGCATCGCGGACCGGCAGCACGGCCCTCACCACGAACTCGTCGCCGATCCTCTCGGCGGTCACGTCCCCCTCGGCCGCCGCCGCACGCTCGCGCATGCCGACCAGCCCGAATCCCGAGCCCGCACCCGGTTCCCGCGAGGGGTCCACCGCGTTGCGCACCTCGATCGCGAGCGCGCCGTCGCGCACGGCGAGGGAGACGGTGGCCGCGCCCGTGCCGTACCGGCGCGCGTTGGTGAGGGCCTCCTGGACGATGCGGTAGGCGGCCAGGTCGGCCGCCGCCGAGAGGTCGGGGGCCGCCTCCGAGCGCAGGTCGACCTCGAGCCCGCCGTCGCGGGTCTGGTCCACCAGCGTCGGGACGTCCGCGACGCCCTGTGCCGGCGCATCGTCCCGCTCCTCGTCGTCCTGACGCAGCACGCGGAGCATGACCGGCAGCTCCTCGAGCACGCGCGCGCCCGCCTCCTGGACCCGGGTGAGGGCCGCGGCCGCGGCCGCGGGCCTGGTGTCGAGCAGGTGCTCGGCGAGCCCCGCCTGCACGGTGATGACGGCCACGTGGTGCCCCACCGCATCGTGCAGCTCGCGCGCGATGCGGAGGCGCTCCTCGGCGACGCGGCGCTGCGCGGTCGCGTCGCGCGCCTCCTCGGCGCGCAGCGCACGCTCGCGCTCCTTCGCGACGCCTCGCCGGTAGAGCAGCATCGCGAGCCCGATGGCGCTCGCCAGGCCACCCCAGGCCGCCGCCGACACGAGCTGGTCGGAGGACGATGCGGTGGCGAGCGCGAGCGTGCCCGCGGCGACGGCGGTCGCGACGACACCGATCGCCAGCGCCCGTGGCACGGTGCCCGCACGCGAGGTCGAGGTGTAGAGCGCGACGATGAGCACCACGAAGACCGTCGAGAGCGCGCCGTCCACGGCGGTCACCACGATGTACAGCGCCAGCACCGCCCCGAGCACCGCGAGGGGCACGCGGCGGCGCCACACGAGCGCGACGCATGCCACCATCGTCGCGGCGAAGTCCAGCGTCGCCAGGGCGTCGGCGTCGCCATCCGCGAGGAACAGCGCGATGATCGCGGCCGCGGCCGCGGCGGCACCGAGCGCATCCCGGGCGCGCTCGCCCTCCGGGAGGGGGATCCGCCCAAGGAGGTCGCGCATGAGCGTCAACCTATCGCGGGGGGTTCACGGCGGTTCCAGGCGCTCCGGTGGACCATGATGGGGCCGTGCGGAGACGTGGGTGGGCGGTCGCGGTCGGGATCGGCGGCGTGCTGCTCGCGCTCGTCTTCGTGCGCCTGTCCCTCGCCTGGTCGGACCGCCAGCC
Organism: Demequina litoralis; assembly: GCF_030418455.1. Lineage (GTDB taxonomy): Bacteria > Actinomycetota > Actinomycetes > Actinomycetales > Demequinaceae > Demequina > Demequina litoralis. The sequence continues at coordinate 25,483 of NZ_JAUHPW010000003.1, read as the reverse complement.
CTACGTCCGCGAGGTCACCGAGCCCCGCTACCTCGTCTTCATCGCGATCGCCGGGCTGATCGTCCTCGCCGGCCTCGCCGTCGCGGTGCGGGTGTGGCGCGGCTCGGGTCGCGACGACCGGGACTGATCGTCGCGCGGGCGCCACGCCCGGGCGCCCTCGATGCCCTGCCCTACCTGCGCGCCGCACAGCGGCGGCTACGGCATGTACGAGATCTCCGGGAGCAGACGGTGGCGCAGCTGATCCGCCACCCGCAGCCCGGTCGGCTCGTCACCGTCCGGCGGCGGCGACCCCAGGTCGATCCAGTTCAACCCGACCGCGTCCTCGAGTCCGGGGCAGAAGTCCGGCAGCGACTCGTCAGGATCGATGAGGTAGTCGCCGGTAGCCTCCCCGGCGCAGAAGGAGTTGATCCCCAGGGAGGTGTGCCCGGGGTCGTCGACCGTCAGCAGATGCGCGTTGCCGAGCAGCTCGGACACCGTGACCGCGCCCTCGTAGCGGGTCGCAGGGTCGTAGAGGTTGCCGATGACCAGCACCTGGCTGGGAGTGTCGGCGCCGAAGCCGCCGTCGTAGCGGTCCTCATCCTCGCGCGGCCACTGTGCGCAGGGGCTCGAGGCCCAGTCCCAGATCTTAGCGAAGTACGGATCGGGATCGGCGATCCCGGTGTCCTGCCACACCGCGTAGTCCGTCGGGTTGCGCGTGTCGCTGCAGCCCACCGCGGGGAACGCCTCCACGAAGTTGTCGTACTGCGGGAAGCCACGCTTGCTGACGAGCGCCGTCTCCGTCTCGAGCTCACGGAGGAAGGCACCCATGTCGGCCGGGGGCGCGCCGGCCTCGACGAACGCGAGCAGCTCGCCCAGGAAGTAGTAGTCGAACGGGTTGTAGAGGATGCTCAGCGTGATCGCGATGACGTCCTGCTGGGCCAGCACGAAGGTCTCACCGACGAACGGGTCGAACACCTCGAGCGGGGAGTCCTCGAGCCGCTCGATGATCGCCTCGAAGCGTGCCGCCGCGTCGCCCGCCGTGCCGTCGGAGATCAGGCAGCTGCCGTCGCCGCCGTCCCCCGGGGTCGCGTCGCACAGCTCGAAGAACTTCTGCAGCGCGGCGCCCGCGCCCAGGTCCGAGCGCAGCTCGGTCGAGAACGGGAGCTCCGCCTTCTCGTTGGTCCACGCGACCGGGTCGAGCACGCCGTCGATGACCATCGCCCGGACGTTGTCGGGGAAGAGGTTCGCGTAGACGGTGCCCAGGAACGAGCCGTACGACAGCCCCAGGTAGTTCAGGCCCGCGTCGCCGACCGCCTCCCGCAGCAGGTCCAGGTCACGCGCCACGTTCGCGGTCGACATGTGCTCGCTCGGCCGCTTGGTGCCGCTCGCGCAGGCCTCGGCGAGCAACGCGTCGCCGGCGATCTGCGCCTCGATTTCCTCGGGGCTGATCGGATAGGCGGCCCACGGGAACACCTCCACGGCCTTCCCGACGTTGCCGAAGCACTTGAGCGCGCTGCTGCGCCCCACGCCGCGGGGATCCATGCCGATGATGTCGAAGCTCTCGCGCACCTGCTCGCCCAGCTCGAGCCCCGCGAACGGGCCGAAGAAGACCGCGAAGTCGACCCCGGAGCCGCCGGGTCCGCCCGGGTTCACGAACAGGGATCCGATCCGCTCCGCCTCGGGTCCCGAGGCGGGAAGCCGCACCAGCGACAGCCGGATGGTCGGCCCGTTGGGCTGGTCGTAGTCCAGGGGCACCGGCACGCTCGCGCACTCGTACGACACCTCGGGCTGGCCGAGCATCGCCATGTCCGCGTTGATCTCCGTCGCGAGCTTCTTGTAGCAGGGCGACCAGGAGATCTTGGGTGCCTCACCGGGCGGAGCGCCGGACGCCGCGGGGATTCCCACGGCGAGGGTCGAGACCAGCAGCGCGGCGAGGGCCGCGACGGTGCGGAACACTGGCTTGCTCATCAGGAGCCCCCCTACGGACGACGCCAGTTGAATCGAGTCTCGGCACCGGCGTGCGGGGGTGTCAACCGGTACGGTCCCGATCGCTCGGCTACCTCCCACGACGCACGGACGGCCTCCTCCGGGTTCCGAGGCCCGTCCCGCGTGCGGCGCTCGAGGCGCCGCACCACCGCATCGTCCCCCCACCGGCCCGACCCCGCCGCGGTGGGTGCATGGCGGCACAGTGCCCGCGAGGCCACCGAGCCCCGCGACCTCGTGTGCATCGCGATCGCGGCTCATCGTCGTCGGCTGGCTCGTCGGGGCGATGCTCGCCTGGCGGGGCCCGTGGTTGCGGGCCTCAACCGGGGGTCCTACTGTCGAGAGATCGGGGGAGGCGGGCGCACCATCGTCCGGAGCGTCGGCTGGCACCCGTGCGGACGGAGCCAAGCCCGACGGGGGACGTGACGATGCCCGACACCACACCATCACCGATGATCCGCCTCGAGGAGGATGGCCTCGCGCCGGTCCTGCGCTACGACATCCCCGAGCCGACGAGCTACTCGGGGGTCAACCTGATCGAGCTCGCCGTCGCCGCGAGCTCCTTCAAGCCCGAGCTGTCCGCGGTGGAGCATGGCGACGGCACGTCCGGCGCCCTGGGACACGTGGACGCGTTGCGCAAGCGCCTCCGCGGCATCGGGGGCGGCGGCCTTGCGGGGCGTCCCGGCGCGGGCCTGCGAGTCGACGTCGACCGCGGTCGCACGCCGCCGGAGCCGGTGCCGCCCGCAGACGATTTCCCCGACGACATCCTCGAGGCGCTGGCGGGCCGGCTGAGCGCGGGCGAGCGGCTCGTGGTGAGCACCAACGTCAACGGCACCCCGACGGTCTCCACGGCACCCGTCCCGCCGGCGCCACGCCCGGGTCTGTACCTCGTCGAGACGCTGCGGCTCTCGACGTATCTGGGCAGCTACGGCGCCGGGCGCGTCATCAACACGATGACGCTTCTGCCGGGCGAGTCGACGAGGATCAGCGTGTCCACCTTCCGAGAGAGCGAGGAGAAGCGGTCCCGGTCCTCGAGCGTCCTCGACTCCGTCACCGATGAGGCGGCGACCGACCTGTCGCAGTCCATCCAGTCCGAGCAGTCGAACCAGTCCGCGTTCGCGGAGTCGACGGAGTACTACGCCGATGTGTCGGGCAAGGCGAGCTGGGGGTGGGGCAGCGCCGAGGCGAAGGCGGGCGTCAAGGGCAGCACCAACGCGGCGCGGCAGGAGGCGACCAAGAACCTGTCGAATGCCACCGAGAAGCACGCGTCCAAGGCGTCGGCGAAGAGGGAGGTCGCGGTCGACACCGCCTACGAGGCCACCTCCAAGTCCGGCGAGCAGACCTCGATCGAACGCGAGATCTCCAACGTCAACGTCAGCCGGACGCTCAACTTCGTGTTCCGGCAGATGAACCAGGAGTTCGTGACGGTCACGCACCTCACGGACCTCCGCGTGGCCTACTTCGACGGCTTCCACGAGTCACGCAGGGAGGTGCCGCTCGCCGACCTCGAGGCGCTCCTCGACGACGTGATCGTCGACGCCGACCGGCAGGCGGTCAGGCAGATGATCCTCGACGAGCTGGACGAGGTGCTCGACTGGCAGGGCCGGGCCGTGTCCGTGGTCGAGGAGGTGCCGGTCCCCGGATCCGCGGCCACCATCCGTCGGTTCAAGGAGCGCACCGAGGAGGTGCCGATCGGAGGGCACGACGACGCACCGCGTCAGGACGTGCGGGGCGTGGTCCTCGGCGTCGACACGAACGTGATGCGGACCGACGGGGTGATCGTCGAATCCCTGCTGGGCGAGGGCGTCGCGCTCGACGGCTACGCCGCGGAGCTCCAGTCGATCGAGGTGGCGCGACGCCGCGCCGAGGCCGACCTGCTCGCGGCGCGGGCGGCTCGAGCAGCGCTGGTCAACGAGATCATCGCGCAGGGCGACGCGACGCGTGCGGAGGTCGCGAAGGCCGTCTCGTCGGCCGATGACGAGGACCACCCGTGATCGAGGATCCGGCCGCCCGGGTGCTCGCCGACGCGGCCACCGATGCCGCAGCGATCCTGGCGCCCGCCTCGCGCGCCCTGGCCGACGGCGACCTCGACTCGCCCGTCGACCCCCGCGGCGACCTCGCCGTCGAGGACGCTCGGACCGTGAACGTCGGGCTCTGGCGGGGGCTCGTGACCGGCGCGGACGACCCCTGGCACCGCGGCAGGATCGAGGTCGTGGTGCCCGAGGTGCTCGGCAGCCTGCCGGTGTGGGCGGAGCCGTCGCTCGACCCGCTCATCAGGCTCGCCGCGCACAGCCGGCGGCTCCTTGCCGCGGTCAAGGAAGCGGTCGGGCCGCCGGGCCGCCCCACCGTGGACTACGTCACCGCGGCGCCGCTGCCGGTGGTGCTCCCCGACGACGACTGGCCCGACGCGCTCGCGCGCGTCATCGCGGCGCAGCGCGGGCTGGTCGAGCACCTGGTGCAGCGCGACGAGAGGCTCGCGAAGGCGGTCGAGGGCTACGACGATGAGCACTTCCATGAGGAGGAGCTGCTCACTGTCGAGCAGCCGATCCCCCGGGTGGGCGACGGCGTCTGGATCGCCTTCGAGGGTGGCGACCCCGCGCGTCCCGTCTGGACGGGCCTCACGGCACCCCTCCCCGAAGCGGCCGACGACGCCGAGCCCGCGTCACCGGGCGGGGAGCAGCCGCAGGCCTGACCTCCGCCGCGCGCCCTTCGCGCGACGGAGGGATGATGAAGGGAACGACACGGCGTCCATCGGACCCGGCCGGGCGCGCCGCGCGACCGCAAGGGAGAGCGCGATGACCACGCACGCCGAAGTGCCCACCAGATCCCTGTCCGACCGTGCCACCGCGACGACGATCGGCATCCTCTACCTCGTCGGCACCGTGGGCGGCGCCGCGAGCCTGGTCGCGACCGGAGGTGGGCTCGAGGGGCCCGACTACCTCGCGAGCGCGGACGAGCTCGGCGGCGGGCTCGCCGTCGGCGCCTTCCTGGTCCTCCTCATGGGCCTGTCGCTCGCGTGCATCCCCATCGTGGCCTTCCCCGTGCTGCGCCGGATCAGCGAGCGCCTCGCGGTCGGCTTCGTCGTCTTCCGGGGCGCGCTCGAGGCCACCTGGTACGTCGTCACCGCGATGACCTGGCTCACGCTGTTCCGCCTCGCGGGGGACGATGCGGCGGCCGGGGACGGCGGCATCGTCCTGTTCACGGCGGGCGAGACGGGAGGCATCCTCCAGAGCCTCGTCTTCGTGTGCGGCGCCACCATGTTCTACCTGATCCTTCACCGAGGCCGCCTGGTGCCGCGCTGGCTCACCTGGTGGGGGCTGGTCGCGGTGATCCCGTACGCGCTCGTCGCGGTGCTGGGGCTGCTCGACGTCCTCGACGTGCTGTCGAGCACGGCGGCCGGCCTTCAAGCGCCCCTCGCGCTGCAGGAGATCGTGCTCGCGCTGTGGCTCATCGTGCGCGGGTTCTCGCCGCGGCCGGAAGCGCACTGACCGCGCCGGGCGTCGAGAAGTCGACCCGCGCATCGTCCCCACGCATGCCGAGCCGACGGCGACCGGGAACGCCGAAGGCCCGGCCCGCGGCGCGTACCGCCGTGGACCGGGCCCTGTGCTCGGGCGAGCAGGGGCGTCAGCCGGTGACGCCCACGATCTCGTTGGTCGCGACGCCGACCTCGACCGACTTCCAGATCTCGCCGCCGACGTAGTCGACGATCTGGATGGTGCCGGTGGCCGGCTCGGTCACGTAGGCCATGCCGGCGACGACGGTGAGGGCGGGGTGGGCGGTCTGCCAGGCCTCGGGGACCTCCCACGCGTCGACCACGTCGATCGACCGCAGGACGTCGCCCGTCTGCTCGTCGATGACGCGCAGCGCGCCGTCGGTGCCGAGCACGAGCGCCTCGCCGTCGGCTCCGCGGGCCAGGCCGCGCCACGTGTACTCGGCCTGATCGCCGTCGAACGGGTCGACGACCTCGATGGTCTCGGCCTCGGGGTCGATCAGGGTGATCTCGGTCAGGCCGATGCCGCCCTCGGGGTCGGTCTTGCGGTCGCCCAGGACGATGTCGTTGCCGTCCACCGAGTGGAGGTTGCCCGTGCGGGCGTAGGACTCGTCGGCCTGGACCTTGTGGACGTGGTCGCCGTGGAAGGCGAGCGCACCGTCGTCGCAGCCGACCATGAAGAGCTCGTTGCCGTCGGAGGTCGTGAAGGCGGTCTCGCCGTGGACGCCGGGGCACTGCTCGCTCGAGGCGAGCACCTCGCCGGCCTCGTCGAGGAGCATCGCGCCGGTGCGGCCGTCCTCGTCGCCGATGGTGACGAGGAGCTCTCCGCCGTCGCTCGCGACCGCGACGCCGTGGTGGGCGTCGGCCGTGGTGTACTCGCGGACGATGTCGAGGTGGCCCTCCTCGACCATGTGCTCCCACTCGTCGGCCTCGACCACCGTGACCTGGCCGGTGCCGTCGTCGAAGAACGCCGCGAGACCGTCGTGGACCACGAGGTGGCCCGGGATCTCGGCCTCGATCATGAGGTCCGTGAGCGACGGGGCGGTGGTGAAGTAGTGGGAGTGGTCGCCGTGCGCCTGGCTCCAGGTGCCGGCGTCGAGGATCTGGAAGCCGCCCGTGGTGGAGACGCCCACGTGGCGGCCGTCGCCCGCGTCGTTGAGGCGGTTGAAGCCGGCGAGCTCGATGTCGGCCTCGGTCTCGAGCGTGTTCGCGTCGAGGACCAGGATCCCGCCGTCGTACGTGACGACGATGCGCGGGGTCTGCGCGGCCATCTCCGTGGCTGCCGCGGTGGTCTCGTGGTCGTGGTCGTCGTGCGACTCGACCTCGAGCGCGTCGGCCGAGGTGGTGGCCTCCGTGTCGTCGGTGGCGCAGGCGGCGAGGCTGAGGACGAGCGCGGAGGCACCCGCGAGGGTGGCGGCGCGCTTCGCGAGGGGCGAGATCGACATCGTGTACCGAGGCCCCGGAGGGCCGACCTTTCGTTCTGTTCGTTCAGCGCCCGGCGGGGCGCACGCGGATACTGTAGACGATAACGAGAACGATTATCAAACTCGGGTGAAGCGCCTGCTGCGCACGGCAAGCGCCGCCAAGCACCCGGTGGGACGATGGAGGGGAGGGGGTAGGGATGCGCACCGTCGGCGTGCTCGCCGCGGCGATCCTGCTGGCAGGATGCGGCGCCGGGGAGGAAGGCGCGTCCGCCGCCGCATCGTTCCCGCCCGACGACGCTGCCATGGTGAGCGGCACCGCCACCTGCGAGATCACGTCCACGTCGAGCGCGAGGGTCCGCGGTGTGAGCGAGATCTACGAGCACTTCACCTGCACGCTCGACATGTCCGACCCGCGCGTGAGCGGCACGGAGGAGCTCGACATCACCACGCGCGTCCTCGATCAGGAGATCGCCACACCGTGGGTGGTCACGTCCGCCACGCTCACGAGCGAGACCGGCACCTGGACAGGAGAGGGCGCCGGCGTGCTCGACTGGTCGGGATCGCAGCCCTACGCCGAGGGTGTGGAGCCGTTCAACTACGGCGAGATGCACTACTCGGGCGTGGGTGACCTCGCCGGCCTCGAGTTCCACTACTACGCGGCCGGTTCGGACTACGGGCTCGCGTACGTGGGATGGATCGAGGAGGACGAGTAGCCGGCGGCGGCGTTCGCCGCGCGCTTCTCGGGGGTTCGGCGCCCATCCGGTGCGGCGAGCGCGCCGAACCATGGGAGCCTGAACGCCGAGGAGGCCATCCATGGATCTAGCCGACGCCGCATACGCCCTGCTTCTGGGTGCGGTCGCCGCCTTCAACCCGTGCGGGTTCGCGCTCCTGCCGGCGTACCTGACGGTCATCGTGACCGGCAGCGCGGGAAGCGCGGGCCGGGACGATGCGGCGGTTCCGCGCGCGATCGCGCTGCGGCGGGCGCTGGGCTTCGCCGCCGCGATGAGCCTGGGCTTCATCGCGGTGTTCACGGCGCTCGGCCTGCTGTTCGGGGGAGTGAGCCTCGGGCTCCAGGCGACGGTGCTGCCGTACGTGTCGTACGTGACAGGCGGGCTCGGCGTGCTGGTGGCGGTGCTCGGCGTCGTGATGGTCCGGCACGGCGAGCTGCGCGGCCCCGGCCTCGGGGCGCTCTCACGCGCCTCCCACGCGCCCGGCCGGACGTTCGCGTCGCAGGCGGCGTACGGCGCCTCGTTCGCCGTCGCCTCGCTGAGCTGCACGATCGGCCTGTTCCTCGTCGTGGTGACCCAGGCGCTCGCCGCGTCCGGGCCTGTCGCGACCCTCGCGCCCTTCGTGGCGTACGCGATCGGGATGGGTGCCTCGGTGGTGCTCGTGTCGCTCGCGGCCGCGCTCGCCGGCACGGGCCTTGCCGCGGCGGTGCGGCGGCGCACTCCTCAGCTCATGCGCGCCGGCGGCGTGCTCATGGTGCTGGCCGGCGTCTACGTGACCGTCTTCGGGCTCGCCGAGATCCTGCCGCGCTTCGGCATCCACGCGCTCGACGGCGTGCTGCTCGCGACGGCCCGCTGGCAGTCGAGCATCTCGCTCGCGATCCAGTCGTGGGGCACACCGGTGCTGGTTGCGCTCGTCGTGGTCGCCGCCGCGGCATCCGCCTGGGTGGTGGTCGCCGCTCGGCGCGCGGAGCGGGTCTCGAGCTGACCGCCGACGTCGGCGGCTCCCGCCCCGCGCACCGCTCGCCGGCCCCGGCGCATCGTCGCCGGGGCCCGGGCGCGCGCATGGGAACGCCCGGCGCCGCGGGCGCGGCGCCGGGCGTCACCGGGGATCAGGTCGCGGCGATCTTCTCCGCGTAGTCGACGAGCTCGTCCGCGGTCGTGCCGGCGCCCAGCGTGTAGGCGTCGCCGGAGTCGTCGACCACGATGATCGTCGCCTGGGAGCTCACGTCGAAGCCGCGCCAGACGCTGCCGTCGAGGTCCGCGACGTGCGTGAACGACTCGGTGCCGGTCATCTCGACGAACTCCTGCATGAACGACTGGTCGCCCGACAGGCCCGCGAGGCCCACGATCTCGATCCCGTCCGGCAGCCGCTCCGCGGCGTCGAGCAGCACGGGCGCCTCGGCGACGCAGGTGGGGCACCAGGGCGCCCAGAACCACAGGATCACGTCCGTGTCGTCGAGGGTCGCGCCGTCGAAGGTCTCGCCGCCCATGACCGTGGGCGCGGTGAAGGCGAAGGCGCTGTCGGGCTCGGGCTCCGAGGCCTCCTCCGCAACGGTCACCTCGGGTTCGGGGGTCTCGACCGGCTCCATGGCGTCCGCCGTCGCGTGGGCCGTGGACTCCATCGGCGTCTCGCTCATCGCGGCGTCGCCGCCCTCGGCCTCGCCGCTGGCGCACCCCGCCAGCACCAGCGCGCCGATCGTGGCGCCCAGCATCGTCGCTCGTCTCATGAGCCCATCCTCCCTCTCGTCCGGACCGTCAGCGCAAGGCGTTCGGAGCGTTCGAGGGGACGGATGGGTGGCGCACGAGCTACAGGTCGCGCGCCATGTCCGTGAAGTGCGCGTAATCCTTGCGGAAGGCGACCTCGATCGTGTCGGTCGGTCCCGCGCGGTGCTTCGCGACGATGAAGTCCGCCTCGCCGGGCCGGTTCTCGCGGTCGTAGACGTCCTCGCGGTGCAGCAGGATCACGATGTCCGCGTCCTGCTCGATCGCGCCGGACTCACGCATGTCGGACAGCATCGGCTTCTTGTCGCCGCGCTGCTCGGATCCACGGTTCAGCTGCGAGATCGCGATGACCGGCGCCTCGACCTCCTTGGCGAGCAGCTTGAGCGCGCGGGAGAACTCGGAGACCTCCTGCTGGCGCGACTCGACCTTGCGGCCCGACGTCATCAGCTGGAGGTAGTCGACCACGATGAGCTTGAGGTCGTGCTGCTGCTTGAGGCGGCGGCACTTCGCGCGGATCTCCATGAGCGACATGTTGGGGCTGTCGTCGATGAACAGCGGCGCCTTGGCGACCGAGGCGGCGGTCTGCGCGAGGCGCTCCCAGTCGCTGGGGCCCATCGGCCCCTTGGTGAGGCTCGAGAGCTTGACGCTCGCCTCCGCCGAGAGCATGCGCTTGGTGATCTCCTCGCGGCTCATCTCGAGCGAGAAGATGACGGCGGCCTTGTTGTTCCTGATCGCGCACGAGCGCGCGATGTCCAGGCCGAGCGTCGACTTGCCGACCGCGGGTCGCGCCGCGATGACGACCATCTGGCCCGCCTGCAGGCCGCCGGTGAGGTCGTCGAGCGCGCGGAAGCCCGTGGGGACGCCGAGCATCGAGCCGTCGCGGTTCGAGGCGGCGTCGACCTCCTCGAGCGTGCGCTCCATGATCTCGCCGATGGCGAGGTAGTCCTCCGAGTTGCGGCGCTCGGTCACCGCGAAGATCTCGGACGACGCGGCGTCGACGATCTGGTCGACCTCGGCGCCCTCGCCGTCGTAGCCGAGGTTGGCGATGCGCGTGCCCGCCTCGACCAGCTTGCGCAGGATGGCCTGCTCGCGGACGATGCGCGCGTAGTAGCCCGCGGATGCCGCCGACGGCACCATCGCGATGAGCGTGTGGAGGTACTCCGCACCGCCGATGCGGGACAGCTCGCCCTGGCGCTGGAGCTCCGCGCTGACGGTGAGCGCGTCGACCGGGTCGCCGGCGTTGTACAGCTTCACCGCGACGTCGAACACGGTCTCGTGGGCCGGCTTGTAGAAGTCGTCGCCTCGGACCGCCTCGATGACGTCCGCCATCGCGTCCTTCGAGAGCATCATCGAGCCCAGGACGCTCTGCTCGGCCTCGAGGTTCTGCGGGGGCAGCCGGTCGAAGCTGTTGCGGGGGCCAGGATCGGAGCCGTATGCGGCCTCGAGCTCGTCGACGGACATGTATCGCCTCTCCCTCCGGTCCCACCCAGTGTCGCGCCGACGTCTGACAGAGCCGGCTCAGGCACGCGAATCTAGGCCCCGGCGGGGCGGGCCACAAATCGGCCGGACGGCTCGCCGTGGATGACCCGTGGAGAACTCGGGGACAACCGTGGATGACGGCCCTCGGCCCGTGGACAACCGTGCGGGGGGCATGTGGACAAGGGTGTGGATGACTCGCGAGATATCCACGTTGTGGCGTGCTTACCTGCCGATTTGAGCGGGGCTTTGCTGTGGAGAACTTGCCCGGCGAAGTCCCCGGCGTGTCGCGTTCCGGCGTGTCGTGCCGCGGGGTGTCGAAATGTCCCGGTGTGTCCGAAGCGCCGTGCGCGCGGCGCCGTCCGACCCCGCGGAAGGAGCGTCGGGGATGCGGTCCGACGCGCGGGTCGGAAGCAGCACGGCTGACGGATCGGCACGCGAACGCTCCGACATATGGGTGGCTGCGCCGCAACCGGACGACGCCCGCGGCCCCCGACAGCCGGGTCGCTGGAGCCGCAACGCGACGAGGCCCGCCGACCCTCCCGACGAGCGGGAGGGGCGACGGGCCTCGTGCGACCTGCCGGAGAAGGGCTACTTGGCGGCGACCACCTTGACGGTGACGTTCGCGGCCACGTCCTGGTGGAGGGAGACCTTCACCTGGTACTCGCCGAGCGCCTTGATGGGCTGGGCGACGTGGATGCGACGCTTGTCGACCGTGGCGCGGGCGCCGATCGCGTTCGCGATGTCGGCGGGCGACACGGCGCCGAAGAGACGACCGGACTCGCCGGCCTTCACCTCGACGACGACGGGGGCCGACTGCAGCGCGTCGCGCGCGGCCTGGGCACCCTCGATGGTCGCGATCTCCTTGGCGCGGCGCGCCTTGCGGAGACCCTCGATCTGCTTCTCGGCGCCGGCCGACCACGGGGTGGCGAGCTTGCGCGGAACCAGGTAGTTGCGAGCGTAACCGTCCTTGACGTCGACGACGTCGCCGGCGATGCCGAGGCCGGAGACCTCGTGGGTCAGGATGACCTTAGCCATATGAGATCCCCCCGATCAGCGGCCGGAGCCGGAGTAGGGGAGGAGCGCCATCTCGCGCGCGACCTTGATCGCACGCGCGATCTCGCGCTGCTCCTGGACGGTGACACCGGTGACGCGGCGCGAACGGATCTTGCCGCGGTCGGAGATGAACTTGCGAAGCAGCGCGGTGTCCTTGTAGTCGATCCGCTCGACCTTGGCGGCCTTGAGCGGGTTGACCTTCTTGCGCGGCTTGCGGATGTCGTGCTTAGCCATGTTGAAGACTCCTGAGTGAAAAGTACCGATCAGAACGGCGGCTCGTCCGACGCCGGGGCGGTCGCCCACGGGTCGTTCGAGGAGCCGCCGGCCGGCGAGCTGCTGTAGCCACCGCCGGAGTTGCCGCCGCCGAAGCCGCCGCCACCGCCGCCGCCGCTGAAGCCGCCGCCCTGGCCGCCGCGCTGCGTGCGCGTGACCTTGGCGGTGGCGTAGCGGAGCGAGGGGCCGACCTCGTCGACCTGCATCTCCATGACGGTGCGCTTCTCGCCGTTCGCCTCCCACGAGCGGGACACGAGGCGGCCGGTCACGATCACGCGCATGCCCTTGGTGAGGGACTCTGCGACGTTCTCGGCGGCCTCACGCCACAGGGAGCAACGCATGAACAGGGTCTCGCCGTCCTTCCACTCGTTCGACTGACGGTCGAACGTGCGGGGGGTGGACGCCACCGTGAAGTTGACGACGGCCGCGCCGGAGGAGATGAAGCGAAGCTCCGGGTCTCCGGTGAGGTTGCCGACCACGGTGATCTGGGTGTCGCCTGCCATGTGTGTTCCCCTTGGTTTCGTGTATTCGCTGGTGAGAGTCGGGAGAAGCCCGGACCCTTAGTGGGCGTCCGGGCGGAGCAGCTTGGTGCGGAGGATGGTCTCGTTGAGACCCAGCTGGCGCTCCAGCTCCTTCGCGGTCGCGGACTCCGACGTGAAGTTCACGACGGCGTAGATGCCGTCGTTCTTCTTCTTGATCGGGTAGGCCAGGCGGCGACGGCCCCACACGTCGAGCTTGTCGACGGTGCCGGAGTCGCCGGTGATGACCTGAAGGTACTTGTCGAGCGACGGGGTGACGGTGCGCTCGTCGATCTCAGGGTCGAGGATGATCATCATCTCGTACTGACGCATCTATACCCACCTCCTCTGGACTCATGCGGCCACGGACGTTCCGTGGCAGGAGGGTGATGCAGTCGCGGACGTCCTGACCAGGTGGTCAGGGGTATCCGCGACATCACAGGATACCGTCCGCCAGGGACGATGCGCCAGTAGCAGGTCCCGGGCGGTGGAGGGACGATGCGCCGGGCACCATCCCACCCGTCCACCGGCGCCTACGCGTCACCCATCTGCGCGAACGCCTCCGCCGCGTCGTCCGCGAACTCGGGGCACTGGAGGTGCGCGAACATCGCACCCATCATCGCCGCGGCGGCGGTGTTGGCGGCGGCCTCCGACTCCTCCTCGTCGGTGCTGAGGCCCGCGGACATGGCGGCGGTCATCGCGTCGACGAACGCCTCGCCGAACGCCTCGTCGTAGGCCGTGCCCGAGCGCGTCGCCTCGCACACGTCCCAGCCTGTCTCGAGCAGGAGGACCAGGTCGTCGTCCGTGAGCGGGACGTCGGCCTCGGTGGCGCTGTCGCCCAGCATCGCGACGATCATGATGTCCCGTCCCGCGCGCGAGAGGTCCTCGGCGACCTCGACGAGCAGCCCGGTCATCGCGCCGCCGTCGACCTCTTCCGCGGTCAGCACGTCGGCGAAGGCCTCCTCGACGCCCGCCTCCGCGGTGACCAGCTCCATGTACTCGTTGCGCTCGTCGGCGGTGAGGGCGAAGGCGGGCGAGTCGGCGGGCGCCCAGTCCTCGTCCGCGTAGTCCGCGGCGACCTGCTCGACGATCGTCAGCGGCGCCTCGGTGACCGAGGGCTCGGGGGACGCCTCGGCCTCGACCGTCGCGGCGGCCTCCGCGCCCACGCTCGCGTCCGCGGCCTCCGGGTCGTCGGCGCTGCACGCCGCGAGAGCGAGAACGAGGGCGGTGGTGCCGATGGCGGCGACGGCGCGATGCATGGTGGTCCCCCCTGGGATCTGGTCCGGTACCCGGCACCGTAGCGGCCGTCGCCGACAGCGGCACGGAGCCGCGCGGGCGCCGCCGCCTAGACTGGCACGGGCGAACCGGGAGGTATGTGTGAAGCAGGTGCTGGTCGTGGGGCTGGGCGGCGACATCGGGACGTACGCGTTCCAGCGGGCGGCGCACGAGCGCTTCGGCTGGGAGTCGATCGTGCTGGGACCGCGCGTCACCACCTTCGGACGCCACTCGACCCTCGCCCGGTGGATCGTCGAGCCCGACGTCTTCATCCCCGAGACGCTGCTCGGCCGGCTCGACGAGATCGCGGCCGGGCACCCCGACCACGAGCTCGTGCTCTTCACCAACCTGGACTTCCACGTGCGCCTGCTCGCCGAGCACCGCGACCGCCTCGACCCGCGCTGGCGCCTGCCGCTGCCGGATCTCGCGATGTTCGACGCGGTGTCCTCGAAGGTCGCCTTCGCCGAGGCCTGCGACGCGGTGGGGATCCGCACCCCGCTCACGATCGCGGTCGGCTTCACCCCCGAGGCCCTGGCCGCGGGCGCCGTGCCGCCGGCCGAGGCGCTGACCCGGCTGCGCGAGACCGGCCTCGAGTACCCGGTCATCGGCAAGCCCGCCGACAGCGCCGACTGGTTCGAGGTCGACTTCCCGGGCAAGCAGAAGATCGACCATTTCACGTCGGAGGCGCAGATCGAGGCGGTCCTCGGCCACCTCGCGGAGCGCGCCTATCCGAGCGAGTTCCTGCTCCAGGAGTTCGTGCCGGGCGACGAGACCCACATGCGCTCGCTCACCGCCTACCGCGACTCGGACGGCGCCGTCACGCTGGTCGCCGGCGGCCAGGTGCTGCTCGAGGAGCACACGCCCGGCACGCTCGGCATCCCCGCGGCGATCCTCACGCACGTCGACGACGAGGCCTTCGACGCGGCTGCCCGGCTGCTCGACCACGCCGGCTACTACGGCTTCGCGAACTTCGACTACAAGGTCTCCAGCCGCACCGGCGAGAACGTGTTCTTCGAGGTCAACCCGCGCATCGGACGCAACAACTTCTACGTCACCGCCGCGGGCGTCAACGTCGCGGAGATGGTCGCGCGCGACCTGCTGCCCGAGGCCGTCGACGGCGACGCCCCGCCCGCGCCGCAGGTACCGCAGGACCAGGTGCTCTACTCGGTGGTGCCGTACCGCTTCCTGCTGCGCTACGTGCTCGAGCCGGGGCTGCGCGCGCGGGTCAAGGCGGCCAAGCGCCGGCACGGCGTGCACCACCCGCTGCGCTACCGCGGCGACGCGAGCCTCAAGCGCCGGCTGTGGGTGCGCGCGCTCGACCTGCGCCTGGTGCAGAAGTACCGCCAGCACTACCCACGGCCCACGGAGAGCGGGTTCTAGGCGGTCCCGCCGTCAGCCGTGAGGATCCGTGACGGTTCCGCGCGGCGCCGCGGCTCGATCGTGAGGAATCGTGTCACCAGGGCCCAGGCAGGTCCGATGATGCGAACGCCGGGCCCGGACGGCCGCCGTGATCTCACCATCCGTGTCAGGCGGCAGGCCCGTCACAGGACCCCACGGTTCACGCCCGCACCCGTCCGAGACCGTCACCCGACCTCACGGTTGCTGACAGCGGCACGAATCGGGCCACGGATAGGCTCGTGGCCATGACGATCCCCACGCCCCTCCGCGTCGAGGAGGTCTCCGACGAGCGGTTCCTTGAGCTCGCCCGCGGCGCCGACCACCCGGTCCCGATCGAGCAGGCCCCCGCGTGGGACGCCTACGACGCCGCCGTGCCGGGACGCGAGCACCTGGTGCGGCTCGCGGTGGTCGACGCGCAGGACGCCCCGGTCGCCGTCGTGAGCCTGTCCCGCTACGAGGTGCGCGGCTTCCCCTACGTGTGGGCCAAGCACGGCCCGATCCCGCTGGTCGAGCGCACGCCGGAGCACGAGAAGGCGGTCCGCGACGCGCTCACGGCGGACCTCCGGACACGCTTCCCGTGGGCGGTGTTCCTTCGCCTCCACGCCCGCCACGCGGCCCCCGACCTGCGCGAGCTCCTCCAGACCGTCACGTTCGACCACACCGTCTACATCGACCTCACGCCCGAGCCCGACGCGATCATGGCGACGTTCTCCAAGCGCGGCCGCTACAAGATCCGCAGGACCCTCAAGGACGAGGCGATGACGGTCACGGAGGAGACGGGTCTCACGCCCGAGGCCTTCGAGGAGCTCTACGCGATCTACCGCGAGACCGCGGCGGGCGCCGGCTTCGGCATCTTCCCCGCGGACATGTACCTGACGATGCTCGAGGCGCTCGCGCCGCACGCCCGCGTCTGGGTCGCGCGCCGCCACGACACGGGCCCCGACGGCGACCTCGCCCCGGGCCGCGCCGTCGCATGGGTGATCGCGGTGGTGCACGAGGACGGCGGCACCGACTACTACGCGGGCAACAACCTCGAGGCGCGCGACACCAACGCGGCCCTGCGCATCAAGTGGGAGATCCTCATGGCGCTCAAGGAGGAGGGCGTGCGCGAGTACGACCTCTTCGGCGTGGGCTCCGAGCGCGCGCCGCAGCTCATGGGCGTGCGCGAGTTCAAGCAGCAGTTCGGGGAGATCGTCGAGTGCGACGGCGCGTGGGACGTGCCGCTCAAGCCGCTCCGCTACCGTGCGCTCGTCGCGGCGCTCCGCCTCAAGCGGGCGGTCTCCCGCTGACGCGACGATGCGCGGGCACCCGGCCCGCGCATCGTCCCGCGGCTACGACGCCCCGCCGCCTCCGCCGTCGGCCTCCGGCTGCGCGGTGGCCGTCACCTCGGGCGTCGGCTCGGGCGTGGGCGTGGTGACGGGCGGCTCGGTGGTCTCGGACGGCTCCGGCTCCGAGGTCTCCGTCGGCTTGGGGGTGCTCGTCTTCGACGGCTTCGGGGTGCTGGTCTCGGACGGCTCGGGCGAGGGCTCCTCGGTCGCCGTCGGCGACGGGCTCGAGTTGACGGCCTTGCCCACGTTCGCGCGGTCGGGGAAGTCGACGACGTCCATGCGGTCGAGGATCGGGCCCATCATGGCCACCCAGATGTCGGTGGGCACGGTCGAGCCGGTGATCTCGGAGTAGCCGCCGAACGGGGTGATCGACTGGACCGAGCCGTCGTCGCCCACCTGGTACATCGACACGATGCCGACGATCTGGGGGGTGAAGCCGGCGAACCACGCCGAGTTGTTGTCGTTCGACGTGCCCGTCTTGCCCGCGATGGGGCGGCCGAGGGCGCTGGCCTTCACCGCCGAGCCGCGCTCGACGACCTGCTGCATCGCGTAGGTGGTGTCCGCGATGACGTCCTTGGAGAAGACCCGCTCGGCGTCGTCCTCGTGCTCGAAGGCGACCTCGCCGTCCGGGCCGATGATCCGCTGCACCATGTAGGTGTCCTTCTTCTGCCCGCCGTCCGCGATGGTCGAGTAGGCCTGGGCCATCTGCATCGCGGTCGGGGACGCCGTGCCGAGCACGTTCGCGGCGTTCGCGTCGAGGCCGACGGTGTCCTCGGGCAGGCCCGCCTCGATCGCGGTCTCCATGGTGACGTCCGGGCCGACGGCCTCGTTGAGCTGCACGTAGTACGTGTTCACCGAGTTCGTGGTCGCCTCGACCATGTCGATCCACCCGAAGTTCACGCCCGCGTAGTTGCGCACGGGGTTCTCGAAGCCCGGCAGCGTCATCGAGTCGTTCGACAGGTACTCGGTCTCGAGCGAGAAGCCGTTCGACAGCCCCGCGATCATCGCGAAGGGCTTGAAGGTCGAGCCCGCCTGCGCGATGTCCTGGGTGACGGCGTTGCGCTGGACCTCGAGGTAGTCGGGGCCGCCGTACATCGCGGTGACGGCGCCCGTGGCGGCGTCGACGGTGGTGGCCGCGACCTTGAGGTTGTCCGCGTGGTCGTCCGGCATGGCCTTCACGGCCTTGACCACGGACTGCTGGTCCTTCCTCTTGAACGTGGTGACCACCTGGTAGCCACCCATCTCGAGCTCCTCCTGCGTGAGGTCGAGCGTGGCGATCGCCTCGTCGAGCGCGGCGCGGATGAGGTAGCCGTTGGTGCCGCCGAACGTGTCGGAGGTCGTGTAGTCCACCGTCTCGGGCATCTCCTGCGCGTCACGCTCGGCCTGCGACAGGAACTCCGCGTCGACCATGCCGTCGAGCACGTAGTTCCAGCGGCGCTCCGCGTCGGAGGGGCTGACGCGCGGGTCCCACGCGCTCGGCGCGGGGATGACGCCGGCGATCAGCGCGGCCTCGGCCACCGTGAGCTCCTCGGCGGGCTTGCCGAAGTACTCCTGCGCGGCGGCCTCGATGCCGTACGCGCCGCGGCCCAGGTAGATGGTGTTCATGTAGTTGCAGAGGACCTCGTCCTTGGTCTGCTCCGAGTCCACCTTGAGCGCGAGCAGCGCCTCCTTGATCTTGCCCGGGATGTCGGTGGTGGTCTCGCCCACGTAGTAGCGCTCGACGTACTGCTGGGTGATGGTCGAGCCGCCCTGGGTGTTGCCCAGGATGATGGTGTTGTAGAGCGCCCTGGCCGTGGCCGTGAAGTCGATGCCGGGGTTCGTGTAGAAGCTGCGGTCCTCGGCGGCGACGATCGCGTGCGGCACGTGGTCGGGCAGGGCCGCGCAGTCGATGATCTCGCGGTCGACCTCGCCGACCTTCGCCATCTCCTGCTTGCCGCCCGCCCAGTACACGGTGGAGGACTGCGCGAGCGCGACGTCGGAGGCCGCGGGCACCTCGAGGCGCGAGTAGATCACCATGATGCCGATCGCGGCGACCGCGACCGCGACGAGGCCCGCGATGAGCGCCGTGATGCCGGTGATCTTGAGGATGCGCTTCCAGCGGGGCTGGTCGCCCTTGCCGCCGTCCTTGTCCTTCGTGCCCTTGCCGCCGCCGTCGCCGCCGTTGCCGCCGCCTGCCGGGGCGGTGGACGATGCGGCGGTCTGCTGCACCCCCGTGCTCGCCCACGCGGCCCCTCCGGACTGCGGCGTGCGCGTGCTGCGCCGGGTCGGCGCCTGGCCCGAGCGCGGGGGCTGGGCCGGGGTCGACGAGGTGCGGCGCGTGGAGACGCGCTGGGGGCTGCTCGAGCGTTCGGTCACGTGACCACCTTACGGATCGCTGGATGGGCGGCTGCGGACGCGGGCGCACCCGGGGGCGTCGCCACGGGGGGCCGATCGCCGCATCGTCCAACGCGCGAACGTCGCCCCGTGTCCCCGCGGCGCGGCGGATTCGCGCATCGGTTCGCCCTACTGTACGGTCTCCGATGTATCGGTGCGATACAACTGGTCGTGATATCGGCCCGCTGCTGCGGGCCGCGAGGAGAGAGGAGCCGCGCGTGACCAAGACCGACGTCCTGACGCTCGCGATCCTCGGCATCCTCCGCGACCAGCCGCTGCACGGCTACCAGATCCGCAAGCGTCTGGGAGCCGAGCTGGGCCCGTTCAGGGCCCTCAGCTACGGGTCGCTGTACCCGTGCCTGCGCCGCATGGTCGAGGCGGGGCTCATCGAGTCCGCGGGCGAGGAGCCCGCGGGCGCGTCCCCCGCATCATCCCGCCGCGCGCGCATCGCGTACAGCCTCACCGACGCGGGTCGCACCCGACTGGCCGAGGAGCTGGCGAGCGCCGGCGCGTCGTCGTGGGACGACGACGCGTTCGACGTCCGGTTCTCGCTCTTCGCCCACACCGACGCCGCCACGCGGCTGCGGATCCTCGAGGGGCGGCGCAGCCGCCTCTCCGAGCGGCTCGAGGAGGTCGCCGAGGGGCTCAAGCGGATGCACGAGCGCCACGACGCCTACACCGCCGAGCTCCAGCGCCACGGCCTCGAGCAGGTCGAGCGCGAGATCTCTTGGCTCGACCGGCTCATCGAGAATGAACGATCCGCCCCCGGCGGTGACAACCCAGGTCCTACCCCCACGGGCCACTAGTCAAGGAGACAACAACCATGGCCAAGCTTCGTGCCGCCATCGTCGGCGTCGGCAACTGCGCCACGTCGCTCATCCAGGGTGTGGAGTTCTACAAGAACGCCAAGGCCGAGGAGACCGTCCCGGGCCTCATGCACGTCCAGTTCGGCGACTACCACGTCTCGGACATCGAGTTCGTGGCCGCGTTCGACGTCGACTCGCTCAAGGTGGGCAAGGAGCTCGTCGAGGCGACCCAGTCGTCCGAGAACAACACCATCAAGATCTGCGACGTCCCCAAGACCGACGTCCAGGTCCAGCGCGGCGTGACCCTCGACGGCCTCGGCAAGTACTACCGCCAGACCATCGTCGAGTCCGACGAGCAGCCCGTCGACGTGGTCCAGGTCCTCAAGGACCGCGAGGTCGACGTCCTCGTCTGCTACCTCCCCGTGGGCTCGGAGCAGGCCGCGAAGTTCTACGCGCAGTGCGCGATCGACGCGGGCGTCGCCTTCGTCAACGCCCTCCCCGTCTTCATCGCGTCCGACCCGGAGTGGGCGGCGAAGTTCGAGGAGGCCGGCGTGCCGATCGTCGGCGACGACATCAAGTCGCAGGTCGGCGCGACCATCACCCACCGCGTGATGGCGAAGCTGTTCGAGGACCGCGGCGTGCGCCTCGACCGCACGTACCAGCTCAACGTCGGCGGCAACATGGACTTCAAGAACATGCTCGAGCGCGAGCGTCTCGAGTCCAAGAAGATCTCGAAGACCCAGGCCGTCACCTCGAACCTCACCGGCCCGCTCTCCGGCATCAAGGACGGCCGCGACGTGCACATCGGCCCGTCCGACTACGTCGCGTGGCTCGACGACCGCAAGTGGGCGTACGTCCGCCTCGAGGGCTCGGCCTTCGGCGAGGTGCCCCTCAACCTGGAGTACAAGCTCGAGGTGTGGGACTCCCCGAACTCGGCCGGCATCATCATCGACGCCATGCGCGCCGCGAAGATCGCCAAGGACCGCGGCATCGGCGGCCCGATCCTGTCCGCGTCGACCTACTTCATGAAGTCGCCGCCGGTCCAGATGGAGGACACGAAGGGCCGCGCCCAGCTCGAGTCCTTCATCGAAGGCGCCGTCGAGCGCTGAACCGTCTCGTCAGAGACCCGCTGAGGCATAGAGAAGGCCCGGGCCCCCGCTGAGGGGGGCCCGGGCCTTCTGCCTGCCGGGGACGATGCGCGGCTCGGGTCGCGCGGTGCGGCGCGTCCCCGGCGTCGACGGCCGACGTCAGCCCGCGGCGCTCGCCGCCCGGATCTGCTCGAGCACGCCGGCGAGGTGCGCGATCGACACCCCCGCCGTGCCCTGGGCCTCCGCGGCGGTCAGCGGCGCGAGCAGGAACGAGTGCGTGAGCAGCACCGTCTGGCCGGCCGTCACGAGGCCGCCGCGCGAGGACGTGCCCGCGATCGAGAGCGCCGTGTCCAGGTCCAGCGAGTTCGCCGGTCCCACCACCACCCGGAGGATCACCTGCTCGGCCGTGGGGTCCTCGCCCGCGGCGTGCACCGCCACCAGCGAGATCGGCGCCGCTCCCTCGGTCGTCGGCGGCAGCTCGATCGCGAGCCGCGCCTTGTCGATCGGCTGCGCCCGCAGCTCCTTGGTCAGGTACGTCGAGACGTGCTTCCAGGTGGCCATGGAGGGACCCTAACGGCGAGAGGAGGGGCCGAAGGACGCGGCCCCGACCGGCGCGTGGCCGTTCACGCGCGGGCGGCGTCCTTGGTGAGCTGGTCGAGGATCGTGCCGATCGGCTCCGGACCGGTGACGATCTCCCACTGATGCCCCGCGGTCCGGGGACGGGAGATGCACGAGGCGATGGTCTGCGCGACGTCCACGCGCGGGATCGAGTACGGCTGGACCTTGTCCCCGATGGCGATGCAGCCGGTGCCGGGACCGTCCGTCAGCGCGCCCGGGCGCAGGATGGTCCACGCGAGGCCCGAGCTGCGCAGCGCCGCGTCCGCCTCCCGCTTGGCGTAGACGTACGCGGTCCACACGTCGCCGCGCTCGGGGTCCGGCTCCGCATCCACACCCATGGCCGACACCTGCACGAACCGCTTGATGCCGCGGAGCTTCGCACCCGCCTGCGCCTTGAGCGACCCCTCGAGATCCACGGTGCGCTTGCGCGAGGCGTTGCCGTCGGGCCCGCCCCCCGCCGCGAAGACGACGGCGTCGCAGCCGCCCAGCACCGCCGCGAAGTCCGGCTCGTCGGCCGCCTCGATGTCGAGGTGGCGCGCGATCGCGCCCAGGTCGGCCAGCGCGCCGAGCTGCTCCTCCCGTCGGGCGAGCGCGATCACCTCGTGATCGCGGTGCAGGAGGATGGGGATGAGCCGACGGGCCACCTTGCCGGCCCCGCCCACGATCGCCACGCGTGCCGGGATGCTCATACGTCCAGCCTGGCCCGAGGCACGTACCCCTGCAACCGGAGGAGGCCTTTTCCCTGGCCTTTCGCGCCGCTCAGCCCTTCGGGTCGGGCCCGAAACGGTTCGGCCCCTGGTTCCCCGGGATGCAGGCGACCACGAAGGTGAGCAGCGGGACGATCCAGCCGAGCAGCGACCAGGCGCCGTTCCAGCCGATGTCCTGGTAGCGGCGGAACTGGAGCGCGATGCCCGGCACCAGCAGCACCAGCCCGTAGAAGGACAGGGCGATCACGATCGCCCATCCGAGCGTCGTGTAGGTGCTCGCGTCCGCGTCGCGTCCCACGGTGAGGGCGAGCGTCGCTCCCACGGCGAAGATCAGCGCGTTGACGAGGACGAAGCCCCAGTAGTCGCGGCGACGTGAGCGTCCCGTGAACTCGGTGTAGCGCCGGAACCCGGCGACGAAGCCGCCCATCGTGGACCTCCCTGCGATCCGGATGGCTCCCACGCTAGCCACGCCGCGCGTCGCGCGCGCGGCGTGGCTGCGGAGACCTCAGGCCTTGGGGTCCGGGCCGTACTGGTTCGGGCCGTCGTTGCCCGGGATGAAGGAGACCACGAGGGTGAGCAGCCCGACGAACCAGCCGATGATCGACACTGCGCCCGGCCAGCCGATGTCCTGGTACCGGCGCCACTGCAGCGCGAGCGACGGGATGAGGATCGCCAGACCGTAGAGGCCGAAGACCACCAGGATGACGATCGCGAAGCCGCTCGCCTCCATCGTCTCGTAGTCGTACCCCGCGACCGCCAGCAGGATGCTGAAGGCGACCGAGATGAGCACGTTGACGAGCACGAAGCCCCAGTACTCGGCCCGGCGCGAGCGCCCGCTGAACTCCGCGTAGCGCTTCAGCGCCGTCGTGTAACCGCCCATGTCTGCTCCCCTGATCGATGCGCCGGCGGTCGCCGGCGCGCCCACCCTAGCGAGTGCTGACAGCGTTGTCCCAGGTGCGCGCCCGTGTCGCCGCTACGCGGGGGCGGGAACGCTGCGGACGATGCGCGGGTCGGGGCCGAAGCGGTTGGCGCCGCGCTGGCCCTCGACGAGGGCGATGGCGAAGAGGACGATGCTGAGGCCGAGCACCGTAAGGACGAGCCACCACGTGCTCATGCCGACGTCGTGGAGACGGCGCGAGGTCACCGCGAGCACGGGCACCGTGATCACCAGCGTGTAGAGCAGCAGCACGCCGAGCGCCGCCGTCAGCGGGCCCCACGCGACCGAGTCGGGGTTGATCGCGGGGTCCTCGGTGGGGCGTGCGGCACCCTCGAAGGCGGCGAGCCACAGCACCGATGCGAGCACGACCGTCGCGATCCACGCGAGCGAGGCGAACAGCTGGAACCACCAGAACTCGCGGCGGCCCGCGCGGCCGCGGAACGTCGCGTAGCGGCGGAAGCACGTCGCGACGGCTTCACCGAAGCCCATGCGGCCTCCCCTCTTCCTCCGTCACTCTACTGATGCCTCCCCCCGCATCCGGACCTCTAGTCTGGGCACGTGACCCTGGCCAGCGACCTCGCACGGCTCTGGCGGGCCCGTGGCTTCCGCCGGCTGACGCTGTCGCGCCTGCTCTCGCAGGCGGGCGACGGGATGTTCCAGGTGGGCATCGCCACCGCCTTCTTCTTCGATCCGACGCAGGCGGCGACGCCCGCGGAGATCGCCATCGGCTTCGCGGTGCTGCTCACGCCGTTCACCCTGGTGGGGCCGTTCGTCGGGCCGCTCATCGACCGCTGGCCGCGCCAGCGGATCCTGCTCGTCGGCAACCTCGTGAGGGTGGGCCTTGCGGGCCTGATCCTCGCGGTGCTCGCAGTCGACGGGCCGCTGTGGTCGCTCTACGCTCTCGCGCTGCTCACCCTCTCCGTCAACCGCTTCCTCCTCGCGGCGATGTCGGCCGGCCTCGCGAACGTCGTGCCGGCGCACGAGCTGCTCGCCGCGAACGCGATCATGCCCACGCTCGGCACCATCGCCGCGGCCGCGGGCGCCGCGATCGGCGGCGTGGTGACCTTCGTCGCGCCGACCGCCTCGGACGCCTCCCTCGCCCTCGCGGCACTCGTGTCGGCGGCCACGGCCTTCGCCGCATCGTCCTGGGCCGCGACCCTCCTGCGCCGGGACGAGCTCGGGCCGGAGAACCCGCTGGCCGCGCTGCGGCTCGGCGCGCAGGTGCGCGCGCTCGGCTCGGAGCTCGCGTCGGGCGTGACCTACCTGTGGCGACGCGTCACGCCGTTCCAGGCGCTGTCCGTGATGGCCGCGCAGCGGCTCCTCTACGGCATCATGTTCGTCGCATCGATCCTCATGTCGCGTCACCTCCTGGGCGACCCGGACCGTCCCGAGGAGTCGCTCGGGAACTTCAGCCTGGTGCTCGGCTTCGCGGCGGTCGGGTTCGGGCTCGCGGCGGTGGTGACGCCGTGGCTCGGGCCCAAGGTCGGGCGCCATCGGTGGATCGTCGGCTGCCTGGTGCTGGGCGCCTCGGGCCAGCTGCTGCTCGCGGCGTCGTCGGCGCGGTGGTCGCTGCTCAGCGCCGCCGTGATCATCAGCCTCGCGGTCCAGGGCGGCAAGATCGCGGTCGACACGATCGTGCAGCGCGACACCGCGGACGAGTACCGCGGCCGCGCTTTCACCCTCTACGACATGGCGTACAACGTCGCGTTCGTGTCGAGCGCGGCCGTCGCGGCGACCGTGCTGCCGACCACGGGCTACTCGCCGTGGGTGATGGCCGGGGTCGCGGGCGCCTACCTCGTGGTCGCGCTCGTCTACGCGCGGGCGCCGCGCGTGCCGGCGCCGGTGGCGTGAGCCGACGGCGCATCGTCCCTAGCGGATCGGGCCCCGCAGCGCCGCGAGACCGCCGCTGCCCAGGTGCTCCTGGCCGATGAGGTGGTCGAAGACGATGTTCGTCTCCGTCGAGGCGACCGCCGGGTCCATGCTCAGCTCGCTCGCGACGAAGTCGCGCAGCTGCGCGGTCGAGGTGCAGGCGACGTGGATGAGGAAGTCGATGGTGCCGCCCACGAAGAAGACCGACAGCACGTTGGGCAGCTGGATCACCTTCGCGGCGTAGCTCTTGATCTGCGGGCGGGCCTGCGCGCGGAGACGGACGGACACGATTCCCTGGACCTCGAGGCCGAGCGCCGTGTAGTCCACCTCGATGTGGCTCGACCGGATCACCCCGGCCTCGCGCAGCGCCTTGACGCGGCCGTGGGTGGTCGACGGGGCGACGTGGAGCCGGGCCGCGAGGGCCGCGTTGGGGAT
>NZ_JAUHPW010000022.1 GCF_030418455.1 Demequina litoralis | reverse complement strand
GAGGTTCGCGTCGCCACGGAACGCGCCCGACAGGGTGTACCAGCCCGGCATGATCCGCACGTCCTGCGCGAGCTCGAAGTCCATCGAGCCCGAGCTCCACACGTTGAGGTACGTGGCGCTCTCGTAGCCGCCCGAGGTGCGGATCGCGACCGAGCCCTGCGGCTTGTTCCACGTCACGTCCCAGCCCGCGAGCCGGTCCTCGAACGACCCGTTGACCAGCAGGTTCCCGGTCGGCACGGACTGGTCCACGACGGTCACGTCGAAGGATGCGGTGACCGACGGGTCCGCCACGAGCGCGACGGTCGCGGTCTGCTCCCCCAGCGTCCACACGTCGATGCCGGTCACCTCGTAGTCCGCGGCGTCGAGCACCACGGCCGAGCCGTCCGTCATCATCGCCGTCACCTCGAGGCCCGTCAGATCGGGCTCACCGCCCGCGACCACCTCGGTGCTCGCCGGCACACC
>NZ_JAUHPW010000021.1 GCF_030418455.1 Demequina litoralis | reverse complement strand
GGCTGAGACCTGATGGTGACCACGTATGTGGGAAATCGGTGATCCTATGCTGCCAAGAAAAACCTCGGCGCGAGGTTCTAGCCGCCCGTACCCCAAACCGACTCAGGTGGTCAGGTAGAGAATACTAAGGCGATCGAGTGAATCGTGGTTAAGGAACTCGGCAAAATGCCCCCGTAACTTCGGGAGAAGGGGGGCCTGAGGCGTGAACCACCTAGCGTGGGGAAGCGTTTGAGGGCCGCAGAGACCAGGGAGAAGCGACTGTTTACTAAAAACACAGGTCCGTGCGAAGTCGCAAGACGATGTATACGGACTGACGCCTGCCCGGTGCTGGAAGGTTAAGAGGAGGGGTCAGCCGCAAGGCGAAGCTCCGAATTTAAGCCCCAGTAAACGGCGGTGGTAACTATAACCATCCTAAGGTAGCGAAATTCCTTGTCGGGTAAGTTCCGACCTGCACGAATGGCGTAACGACTTCTCCGCTGTCTCAACCGCGAACTCGGCGAAATTGCACTACGAGTAAAGATGCTCGTTACGCGCAGCAGGACGGAAAGACCCCGGGACCTTTACTACAGCTTGGTATTGGTATTCGGTGTGGTTTGTGTAGGATAGGTGGGAGACT
>NZ_JAUHPW010000020.1 GCF_030418455.1 Demequina litoralis | reverse complement strand
ACCATCGGCGCTGGGAGGCTTAGCTTCCGGGTTCGGAATGGGACCGGGCGTTTCCCTCTCGCTATGGCTGCGGCAACTTTATGGAACTATGAAGCGGTGCCCGTAGTTCGGGAACCGCACAGTGGACGCGAGCATGCATTCGAAAAGTCTTGAATGTAAGTCAAGTTGTCGGCCTATTAGTACCGGTCAGCTTCAAGAGTCTTTGGTCCTCTCTTCCACATCCGGCCTATCAACCCCATGGTCTGTAGGGGGCCTTCCGGGCGCGAGGCCCGTGGAAATCTCATCTTGAAACAGGCTTCCCGCTTAGATGCTTTCAGCGGTTATCCCTTCCCAACGTAGCCAACCAGCCGTGCTCCTGGCGGAACAACTGGCACACCAGAGGTTGGTCCACCCCGGTCCTCTCGTACTAGGGGCAGCCTTTCTCAAATTTCCTGCGCGCGCAGCGGATAGGGACCGAACTGTCTCACGACGTTCTAAACCCAGCTCGCGTACCGCTTTAATGGGCGAACAGCCCAACCCTTGGGACCAACTCCAGCCCCAGGATGCGACGAGCCGACATCGAGGTGCCAAACCATGCCGTCGATATGGACTCTTGGGCAGGATCAGCCTGTTATCCCCGGGGTACCTTTTATCCGTTGAGCGCCGGCGCTTCCACTTGCCACCGGCGGGTCACTAGTCCCGACTTTCGTCCCTGCTCGACCTGTCAGTCTCACAGTCAAGCTCCCTTGTACACTTGCACTCGCCACCTGATTGCCAACCAGGCTGAGGGAACCTTTGGGCGCCTCCGTTACTCTTTGGGAGGCAACCGCCCCAGTTAAACTACCCACCAGGCACTGTCCCTGATCCGGATCACGGACCGAGGTTAGATATCCAGAGTGATCAGAGTGGTATTTCAACAATGACTCCACCGAAACTGGCGTTCCGG
>NZ_JAUHPW010000002.1 GCF_030418455.1 Demequina litoralis | reverse complement strand
TCGGCGGGCGCTGCTCCACGCACGCGGGCCCGGACCGGGCTGCTGCCAGGCATGTTCCCGTTCACATCGTGGAGTTCGTGTGGAGGAGCGCCTCACCGGCGTGGAGAGGTGAACGGGCACGACCCCCGGGGAGACTGTCCCCGGGGGCCGTCCGTATCGTCCCGTCAGCCGTCGAAGGCGATGGCCTGCAGGATGTCGAGCTTCGCCGCCCGCCGCGCGGGCCACACCGCGGCCAGCACGCCCGCGATCGCCGCGGAGATCGTGTAGACGAGCAGCCACACCCACGGGATGGTGATGGTGGTGAAGCCGAAGTCCTCGAGGGCCCGCACGAGCGCCGCGCCGAGGCCCACGCCCAGGATCATGCCGAGGATCGTGCCGAAGATGGCCATCACCATCGACTCGATGCGGATCATGCGGCGGATCGACCGGCGGCGCACGCCGACCGCGCGCAGCAGCCCGATCTCCCTGGTGCGCTCCGTCACCGACAGCAGCAGCGTGTTCGCGACGCCGAGCAGCGCGATGACGAGCGCCGCGCCGAGCATCGCCGAGATGATCCCGAGCAGCAGGTCGATGAACTGGTTCGCCAGCTGCTCGAACTCGCCCGGCGACTGCAGCACCACGAGCGGGTAGTCGACCGCGAGGGCCTCGAGGATCTGGTCCTGCGCCTCGGACGCGTCCACGCCGTCGTCGAGCACCACCATCGACTGCGCGAGGGGGTAGTCCCCGAGCAGCGCGCGGCCCGTCTCCTCGTCGATCCACACCTGGGCGTCGCCCTCGTTGAGGTACTCGCCCGTCACGGTGAGCGTGGTGCTGCCCTCGGGCCCCTCGACCGTCAGCTCGTCGCCGACCGCGTAGCCGGCCTCGACCATCGACGGGTCGATGAAGGCCCCGCCGTCCATCTGGTCGAAGTCGGGCTCGTTGTTGTAGTCGAACGCGAGGTCCGCGGTCTCGGGATCGATGATGCCGACGTTGGTGGTCTCGCCGTCGACGATCACGGTGCCGAGGCCGGTCGAGGTGACGTACGCGACGCCGTCCTCGCCCTCGATCACCTCGAGCGCGCCCTCCGGGATCGCGCCCTGCGACGTGAACACGAAGAAGTCGGCGTTGTTGCCCTTGAACTGCTCGGTCACGAGGGACTTCATCGACTCGGTGAACGTCGCGACGAGCGCGAGCAGCATCACGCCGATCATGAGCGCCGCCGCCGTGTTCGCGCTGCGGCGGGGCTCCCGGTGGATGTTGTTCGCGGCGAGCTTGCCGTCGACCCGGAAGATGCGGGTGAGCGTCGCCTTGAGCCCGTAGGCCAGCGGCACGAGCACCTGCGCCGCGAGCAGAGTCACGCCGATGATGAGCACCATCGCGCCCGCCCCGACGGGGATGTACGGCCTCTCGATGCCCAGGTACAGGCCCGCGACGATCGCGAGCGCGCCGAGCAGCGTGAGCGCACCGCCCACCACGTTGCGCAGCCGCAGCGGCTTCTTCGACTCCGTGGCGGACTCGCGCAGCGCCTCCATGGGGGAGATCGTCGAGGCGTGGATCGCGGGCATGATCGCCGCGACGATCGTCACCAGCGCGCCGAGCGAGTAGCCCCACACGACCGCGTCGAGCGGCAGCGTGACGGTGCCGAAGATGTCGCCCGAGAACGCCTCGACGAGGGTCGACAGGCCGAGCGCGCCGAGGTAGCCGAGCACGATGCCGATGGTCGCCGACACGACCGCGACGACGAGCGCCTCGAGCAGGATCATCGTGCGCAGCTGGCGCCCGGAGACCCCGATGGCGCGCAGCAGCCCGAACTCGCGGGTGCGCTGGGTGACGATGATGCGGAACGTGTTGACGATGATGTACGCGCCCACGAACAGCGCGATGAGCGCGAAGGCGATCGCGAAGATGTCGATGTACTGGAGCAGCTCGTCGAACTGCTCGGTCTGCTCGGCGGCCTTCGCCTCGCCCGTGATGGCGCGGGTGTCGGGCGGCAGGATCTCGCCGATCGCCTCCGCGACGGCGTCCTGGTCGGCGCCGTCCTCGACGATCACGCTGATCTGCTCGTAGCCGTCGTCGCCGTTGATCTCCGCGGAGCGCGCGTCGGTCATGTAGCCGAGCGTCGCGCCCTGGAGCGAGTTGGACTCGCCGAAGCGCACGAGGCCCACGAGCGTGAACTCCTCGACGCCGGCCTCGGTCGCGACGGACACGGTGTCGCCGATGGCATAGCCCAGGCGCGGCGCGGAGTCGAGGTCGAGCACGATCTCGTCGTCGGCCGCCGGACCCTCGCCCTCGACGAGGGTCGCCTGGTCGACCCGGGGGTCGCCCTCCCAGTTGAACAGCTGGCTCGGCGGGCCGCCGCCCGCCATGACGTCGTTCGTCGGCTCGAAGTCGGACGCGAGGACGCTGCCCATGACCTGGCGGCCGCCCGAGGCCGATGCGACGCCGTCCACGGCGGAGACGTCCTCGACGTCGGCCTGCGAGAAGAGCGACTCGGTCGCGGCGAACGGGTCCTCCTCGGCGGGGTCGGCGTCGGGGTCGGCCTCGACGATGACGTCGGTGCCGGCGTAGATCTCCTCGAAGAGCTTGGTGAAGCCTCCCGACAGGGCGTTGGTGAGCGTGAAGGTCGCGGCCGCGAGGGCCACGCCGAGCGCGACGGCGACCGCCGTGAGCACCAGCCTCTTGGGGTTGTGCTTGACGGACTTGACTGCGAGGCGGAACATCAGTGCCCCATCTGCTTCATGCGGTCGAGCACGCGGTCCGCGGTGGGCTCGCGCATCTCGTCCACGATGCGGCCGTCCGCGAGGAACAGCACGCGGTCCGAGTAGGACGCCGCGGTCGGGTCGTGGGTCACCATGACGATGGTCTGGCCGAACTCCTTGACCGCGCGGCGCATGAAGCCCAGCAGCTCGGCGCCGGAGCGAGAGTCGAGGTTGCCCGACGGCTCGTCCGCGAAGATCAGCTCGGGGCGCGCCACCAGGGCGCGGGCCACGGCGACGCGCTGCTGCTGCCCGCCGGACAGCTCGGCCGGCAGGTGCGTGAGGCGGTCGCCCAGGCCGAGGATCGCGATGATCTCCTCGAACCACTGCGGGTCGACGTCGCGGCCCGCGATGTCGAGCGGCAGGGTGATGTTCTCCCGCGCGCTGAGCGACGGGATGAGGTTGAAGGCCTGGAACACGAAGCCGATCTTGTCGCGGCGGACCTGCGTGATCTTGTCCTCGGACAGGCCGGTGATCTGCGTCTCGCCGATCCAGGACTCGCCGGCGGTGAGCCGGTCGAGGCCCGCGAGCGTGTGCAGCAGGGTGGACTTGCCGGAGCCCGAGGGCCCCATGATCGCCGTGAACTCCGACTGGGCGATGTCGACGTCGAGCCCGTCGAGCGCGCGGACCGCGGCGTCGCCGGACCCGTAGTCCTTGGTGCCGCCGCGCATCGACGCGGCGATCGTCACGGTGGGGCTGGTGGACATGGTTCCTCCTGAAGTCGATGCCTCGGTCAGTCTGGCGCGGCAGGCGCGCGGACGGCATCGTCCATGAGGACGGTTCCTGAGGGTCCGCCTCAGGGATGACCCTGCTAGGGCCGCGGCAGGACGATGCCGGAGTCGTACGCCTCGACCACGGCCTGGACGCGGTCGCGCACGCCGAGCTTGGTGAGGATGTGGCTCACGTGCGTCTTCACCGTGGTGGCGGACACGAACAGCTCGGCCGCGATCTCCTGGTTCGACAGCCCGCGCGCCATGAGCCGCAGGACCTCGACCTCGCGCTCCGACAGGTCGCCGACGGCCTCGGCGGACGGCTCCGCCTCCTCGACGGTGCCGGGCGACGTGCGGGCGAACTGCTCGATCACGCGTCGCGTCACCTCGGGGGCGAGCAGCGCCTCGCCGCCCGCGACGACGCGCACGGCGGCGACCAGCGCATCGCCCTCGACGCTCTTGAGCAGGAAGCCGGACGCGCCGGCCCGCAGCGCCTCGTAGACGTACTCGTCGTCGTCGAAGGTGGTGAGGATGACGATGCGCGTGCCGGGGTGGGCGGCGAGGACCTCGCGCGTCGCGCTGAGGCCGTCCATGCCGGGCATGCGCACGTCCATGAGGACCACGTCGGGCGCATGGTCGGCGACGATGCGGGCCGCGTCGACGCCGGACGTCGCCTCCGCGACGACCTCGACGTCGTCCTCGGACTCGAGGATCATCCGCAGGCCCACCCGCACCATCGCCTGGTCGTCCACCAGGGCCACCCGGATCATCGTCCGCCCTTCGTCGCGTTCGCGGGCCGCCGGCCCACCTGGTCGTCGCCGGACGGCAGCACCGCGCGCACCCGGAAGCCGCCCCCCGCACGGGGACCGTACTCCAGGGTGCCGCCGAGCGCGTGGACCCGCTCCGCCATGCCGCGCAGGCCGTGGCCGCCGCTCTGGCGCGCGGCATCCGAGATGACGCCGCGGCCGTCGTCCTCGACGAGCACCGTCACCTCGCTGGCCTGGCGCTCGACGCTGACCTGCGCCCGGGCGCCGGGACCGGCGTGCTTCATCGCGTTGGTGAGCGACTCCTGCACCACGCGGTAGGCGCTCAGCTCGACGCCGGCCGGCACGTGCGCGGTGCCCGAGATGCTGAGCTCGACCGGCAGTCCCGCGTCCTCCACCTGCTGGGCGAGGGCGGGGATGGCCGCGAGCGACGGCATCGGCTCGAGCTCCGCGGTCGCCCGGTCGCGGTCCGCCGTGTCGACGGCGTCCTGCTCGGTGGCCCGCAGCACGCCGATCATCCGCTGCATCTCGGTGAGCCCCGTGCGGCCGGAGACGGCGATGGTCTCGAGTGCCTGCGTCACGCGCGGGTCGCCGTCGCGGGCGAGGCGGCGGGCACCCTCGGCCTGCAGCGTCATCACCGTGATCTCGTGCGCCACCACGTCGTGCAGCTCGCGCGCGATCCGCGCGCGCTCGGCCCGCACCGCATCGGCGGCGATGACCCGCTGCGCCTGCTCGCGCCGCTCCTGCGCGAGCTCGAGCTCGGTGAGCCGCTCGCGGCGGCGGTAGTCGACGAAGCCGACCATCATGGGCACCACCACGGCCAGCACCACCGCGATGAGCGCGGTCCAGGGGACGTAGTCGGTGAGGGCGAGGCCCACCGTGGTCCACGCGAGCATGATCCCCAGCACGGCGCCGCCGTGCGCGATCGCCTGGCGGCGGGGCGTGTACGCGGCCACGCCGTACAGCGCGAGGTAGATCGCCAGGGAGGCGGGCGTGTCGGGGTATCCCAGGCCCACGCTGACGATCCACGGCACCAGCACCGCCCAGACGACGAGGCGCGGGTACCGCTGGCGCCACGCGAGCGGCGCCACCTGGAGCGCGAGCAGCGCGTAGCCGAACGTGTCGATGTCGCGGCCCCCGAGCTCGAAGCGCGCGCTCGCGTGCACCCCGATGAGCCCGAGCACCAGGAGCGACGCCGCGATCGCGACGTCGCCCCAGCGAGGGGGTTTGACGTCCATCCGGCCAGCGTAGGGCGCGCGGCCGGGCGCGGCATCGTCCGCGCGGACGACCGCCGCATCGTCCGTCAGGCCGCCGCATCGTCCTCGTCGTCGCGCCCCTTGCGCACGGTGACGTCCTGCGACGGCATCACGGCGGGGAGATCCGCGGGCGGGCCCAGGCGGTGCGGCCGGTCGTCGCGGTCGGCGGGTGCGGTGGCGGGCGCATCGTCCTCCGAGCTCAGGGCGGCGCGCGGCGCGGCGCCCGCGGCGGAGCCGGCGCCGAGGAGCAGGGCGCCGGCGGCGAGGACGGTGACGGCGAGGCGGGTGGGGGTGCGGTTCATGCGCCCAGCATGCGTGCGCGACCCTGGGAGCCCGCCGAGAGCCCGCTCAAGGGCGGCTGTCAGTTGTCGTCGTGGCGCGTCCAGCGGAAGGTCCGCACGGCGAGCACGAGCCCGACGATCACCCAGATCGTCAGCACGATCGCGGTCGCGGGGTGCTGCCACGAGCCGTTGACCTCGGCGGACTCGAAGCTCTCCGGGAGGAACACCGAGCGCATGCCCTGCGCGAGCCACTTCAGCGGGAAGATCGCGGCGACGTGCTGGAGGAACGTCGGGATCTGCGTGTAGACGAGGAAGACGCCCGAAGTGAACTGCAGGAACAGGACGATCGGCGTGATGATCGCCGAGCCGGCCTTCGCGTTGCGCAGCAGCGACGACATCGCGATGCCGAGCGTCGTCGACGCCGCGGTGCCGAGCAGGAACACCCACGTGAAGGTCCACCAGCCCGAGCCCGACGGCAGCGTCGCGTCGTACATCACGACGCCGATCGCGACGAGCGCGACGACCTGCACCACCGACACGACGACCACCTGCGCGACCTTCGCGGCGAAGAACGCCGTGGGCGGCAGCGGCGTGCCGTGGATGCGCTTGAGGACGTCCTCGTCGCGGTCGATCGCGATCGACATCGCGAGCGACTGGAAGCCGGTGTTGAGGATGCCGGAGGCGACCATGCCCGGCAGGAAGTACGCCGCGAACGTGACGCCCGGAGCGATCTCCTGCCCCCCGAACACCGACCCGAACAGCACGAGCAGCATCATCGGGAAGAAGAAGATGAAGACCATCTGCTCGCGGCTGCGGAGGAACTCCTTGAGCTCGACCACGAGGCGGCTGCGGGTCATCGAGCCCCATGTGGGCGCGGACGATGCGGTGGTGGCGGTCATGCCGAGGCCTCCTCGGTCTCGGGGGTGCCGTTCGCGGCGTGGTCGATGAGCTGGAGGTAGACGTCCTCGAGGGACGGGTGGACCACCTCGAGCCCCGTGATCTCGCCGTCGTGGCGCGCGAGCAGGTCGCGCAGGAGGGCGGTGGGCGTCGCGGTCTCCTCGACGTGCCTGGTGCCGCCCTCGGTCCAGGTGACGCGCGCGGCGGAGGCGCGCGAGCGCAGGCCGGCCGGGGTGTCGAGGGCGACCATGCGGCCCGCGGCGATGATGCCGATGCGGTCCGCGAGGTGATCGGCCTCGTCGAGGTAGTGGGTGGTGAGCAGGATCGTGGTGCCGTCGCCCCGCAGCCCGTCGATGAGGGTCCAGAACTGGCGGCGCGCCTCCGGGTCGAAGCCCGTGGTGGGCTCGTCGAGGAACACCAGCTCGGGCCGGCCGATCACCGCGAGCGCGACGTCGAGGCGGCGGCGCTGGCCGCCCGACAGGGTCGCGGGCTTCGCGCCGGCCTTCTCGGTGAGCCCCACGGCCTCGAGCGTCTCGTCCACGTCGCGCGGGTCGGGGTAGAGGCTGGCGGCGTAGCGCAGCGACTCGGCGGCGGTGAGGGCGCCGTGCTCCGACGTGCCCTGGAGCATCACGCCCACCCGCGTGCGCCAGTGCCGGGGAGCGTGCTGCGGATCCGACCCGAGCACGCTGACGTCGCCCGCGGTGCGCTTGCGGAAGCCCTCGAGGATCTCGACCGTGGTGGACTTGCCCGCGCCGTTGGGGCCGAGCAGCGCGAACACCTCGCCGCGCGGGATCTCGAGGTCGATGCCGTCGACGGCGTGCAGGTCGCCGTAGTGCTTGTGCAGGCCCGCGATGGAGATGGCCGGTTCGGTCATGGGTTCGAGCCTAACCAGCATCGTCCCAGGCTGCCTCGGCCAGAAGGCGGAAGGGGCGCATCGTCCACGCGGACGATGCGCCCCTTCCGGCCGCGCGCGAGCGGCGGCTACTGCGCGAGCAGCCTCTGGATGCGGGTGACGCCCTCGACGAGGTCGTCGTCGCCGAGCGCGTAGCTGAGGCGCAGGAATCCGGACGGGCCGAAGGCCTCGCCGGGGACCACGGCCACCTCGGCCTGCTCGAGGATCACGGTCGCGAGGTCCGCGCTCGACGTGATCTCGACGCCGCCGACGGTGCGGCCGATGAGGCCCTCGACCGACGGGTACGCGTAGAACGCGCCCTTGGGGGTGGGGCACACGACGCCGTCGATCGCGCGCAGCATCTCGACCATGGTGCGGCGGCGGCGGTCGAAGGCCGCGCGCATCTCGTGGACCTCGTCGAGCCCGCCCTCGAGGGCCGCGATGGCGGCGCGCTGCGACACGTTGGCGACGTTCGAGGTGAGGTGGCTCTGGAAGTTGGAGGCCGCCTTGGTGACGTCCGCGGGCGCGATCATCCAGCCCACGCGCCATCCGGTCATCGCATACGTCTTGGCGACGCCGTTGACCACGATGCACTGGTCGGCGAGCTCGGGCACGGCGCGGACGATCGGGGTGAAGACCGCGTCGTCGTACAGGAGGTGCTCGTAGATCTCGTCGGTGATGACCCAGATGCCGTGCTCGAGGGCCCACTCGCCGATGGCCCGGGTCTGCTCGGGGGAGTAGACGGCGCCGGTCGGGTTGGACGGGCTGCAGAACAGCAGCGCCTTGGTCTTGTCGGTGCGGGCGGCCTCGAGCTGCTCGACCGTGACGAGGTAGTCCTGGTCGGCGCCGGCGAAGACCTCGACCGGGGTACCGCCGGCGAGCGCGATCGCCTCGGGGTACGTGGTCCAGTACGGGGCGGGGAGGAGGACCTCGTCGCCCGGGTCGACGATGGCCGCGAAGGCCTGGAAAACGGCCTGCTTGCCGCCGTTGGTCACCACGACGTTGGCGGGATCGACCTCGTAGCCGGAGTCTCGCAGCGTCTTCGCGGCGATCGCCTTCTTGAGCTCGGGCAGCCCCGTCGCCGGGGTGTAGCGGTGGTTCTTGGGGTCGTGCACCGCGGCGGCGGCGGCGTCGACGATGAACTCCGGCGTGGGGAAGTCGGGCTCGCCCGCGCCGAACCCGATGACGGGGCGGCCGGCGGCCTTGAGGGCCTTCGCCTTGGAGTCGACGGCGAGGGTGGCGGACGGCGCGATGGCGCCGAGGCGGGCAGAGACGCGACGAGCAGGCTTCATGGACGTCATTGTTCCACCTGCCGTTCGATTCCCAATGACACGTGTGGCGGGTGTGACAGGTGCGGCTGTCGCGGGCGACGGTCACCCGAGCGCGCGCGCCTTGAGCGTCTCGTACTCGTCCGCGGTGATCGCGCCGGAGTCGAGCAACGCCTTCGCACGCGCGATCTCGGCGGAGGGCTGGCGCGTGAGCGCCTCGATGTCGGCATCGTCGTACATCAGGCTCCGCGTGTAGTCGACCTCCTCGGCGCGGTATCCGCGCGCCGCTGCCATGTCCCGCGCGGCCATGCCCCGCCCGCGTGCCAGGAGGTAGACGAGCGCGCCGAGGACCGGGACGCAGACCAGGAAGAGGGTCCACAGGATCTTGGCGAGGACGCCGATGCCCTCATCGCGCCACGCATCGATGACGAACTTGATGATGAGGAAGATGAACATGATCCAGATGGTCATCCACAGCGACCACCACAGGATGTTCAGGAAGTTCGCGAAGAAGTCCATGACGATGCCCCCTCTCGCCGGCGGCGCCGTGCTCGCCCGGCACCTTTCACGCTAGCCCCGCGGCACCCGGTGCGCCGGGGGGAGCGGGACGCCTGTCGACTCCCAATGACGCTTGTGACGCATGTGACCGCATGGGCCGGGTCGGGCCGGGTCAGGCGTGGGTGCCTCCTCCGCCCGTCGCCGCTCGCGGGCCCCCGCCATCCTTCGACGGCTGCGCCATCGACGAGGCGATGTCCCCGGTGTCCGCCCCGGACGCGGACGTCCCCCGGGCCGCAGGAGCGTGCGGCGTGAGAGGGCGACCCTCGCGACGCTGGAGCGGTGGATCCGGTCGGAGCGGTCAGCGCATTGGGCGGCTGTGCGCGCCGCGCTCAGCTGCTGCGGCTCGGTCTCACCGATCCGCAGCTGCTCGACGCCGTGCACTCCGGCTCGCTCGCGCGTCCGCACCGGGGGTGCTATGCGCTGCCGGACGCGTCGTTCGCGTCGGTGCGCGCGCGGGTCATGTCGGCGCAGCTCACCTGCGTCTCGGCGGCGGTGGTGCTGGACCTGCCCGCCCTCGTCCCGTCCGGTGGGCTCCATGTGGCGGTGCCGTGGGACCGCGGCATCGTGCAGGGGGACAGGCGTCTGAAGGTGCCGACCACGGTGCATCGCCTGCCCCGGGCCCTGCGCCACGGTGACGACGCGCTGTGCGTCGATGCGTTGACGCTCATCGACCACATGAGCGCCTGCACGGGGCTCGCCGCGCAGCTGGCCGTCGTCGACGCGGCGCTCAACCGGAGCCTCATCCGCCTCCAG
Source organism: Demequina litoralis (assembly GCF_030418455.1). Taxonomy (GTDB): domain Bacteria; phylum Actinomycetota; class Actinomycetes; order Actinomycetales; family Demequinaceae; genus Demequina; species Demequina litoralis. The sequence goes on along the minus strand of NZ_JAUHPW010000002.1, from coordinate 365,498 downwards.
GACGTGTGGACGATGACCGGCACGGCGCCGAGGCGGCGAGCGTGGCTCGTCGCGCACGCGGATCCGCTGTCGCAGTCGCCCGGCGAGACGCTCGCCCGGCTCGAGCTGCGCCAGGCGGGCTTCGCGGTCGTCTCGCAGGCGAGGATCGCGGGCGTCGGTCACGTCGACCTGCTGGTCGACGACCTCGTCGTCGTCGAGGTGGACGGGGAGAACTACCATTCGTCGCCCGAGGCGCAGGCGGAGGACGCGCGGCGTGACGCCGTCCTCGCCGCGGCGGGGATCCCGCGCATCCGGATCCCGTTCACGGCCGTGCGCGACGAGCCGGGCCGGGTGACCACGGAGGTGCGCGCGAAGCTCGCCGCCTACGGGCGCTCCCGCAGCGCCTGAAGCGGGTTCCCGGCACCACCGAGCGGCGGGCCGCGCACGACGCGACCCGTCCCCCTGCACCAGCCGATGCCGCCCGCGACGGCGCGACCCTGTTCCCACCTGTCACCCTTGTCATTGGCAATCGGAAGGGTCCGCTAGTCTGGTCCGGCGCACATGGCGGGCGGCGACGAGGCCGACCCAGGAGCACGGGTTCGACTTCCCGGCTCGAACCGCGTAACATGTGACGTCGGCGATTGACGTTCGTCAGGCTGGTCCGCGCCCTCGAGGCGGGGAGCACCGGACGGGTCGAGAGCCGCGGGGGCCCCAACCCCCGAAGGGCAGTGGCGCAATTGGTAGCGCACCGGTCTCCAAAACCGGCGGTTGTGGGTTCGAGTCCCGCCTGCCCTGCGTACGTGGGAATCTCCCGCGAGCGCAATCCAGAGAGAAGGACTTTTCGGTGAGCGAATCTGCCGTGACGGATTCCGGAGAGAAGGACCCGCGGCACGAGACGCGCGAGGGTCTGAACATCTTCGGACGCATCGCGCTGTTCGTGCGCCAGGTCGTCTCCGAGCTGCGACGTGTGGTCACCCCCACGCGCCAGGAGCTGATCCGTTACATCTGGATCGTTCTCGGCTTCGTGGCCGTGATGATGATCCTGGTGTTCGCGCTGGACCTGGTGTTCGGCTGGATCTCGGCGAAGGTGTTCGGCGGCTGACGCCGCCACAAGGGGAGTGAGCGATGAGCGACGACATGACTGACGAGACTGTGACGCCCGAGACCGACGGCCTGGAGCCCGAGGTCGCCGAGGCGACCCCCGCGGACGATGCGGCGGACGCCCCGATCGACGAGGCGCCGGCCGACCCGGTCGCCGAGTTCAAGGCGAAGCTGCGCACCCTCGAGGGCGACTGGTTCGTCGTGCACAGCTACTCGGGCCACGAGAAGCGCGTCAAGCAGGCCATCGAGCACCGCATCGAGAGCCTCCACATGGAGGACTACATCTTCGGCGTCGAGGTCCCCATGGAGGAGGTCGCCGAGATCAAGGGCGGCCAGCGCAAGCTCGTCACCCGTGTCCGGATGCCCGGATACGTCCTGGTGCGCATGTACCTCACGGACGAGTCCTGGGGCGCCGTGCGCAACACCCCCGGTGTGACCGGCTTCGTCGGCCACGCCCACAACCCCGTCCCGCTCACCACCGACGAGGTGTACTCGATGATGGCGCCCAAGGAGGTGGCCGAGGCGGCCGCAGCCGAGGAGACGTCCGCACCGAAGGCGCCCGTCGAGGTCGAGTTCGAGGTCGGCGAGTCGGTCACCGTCATCGACGGCCCGTTCGCGACCCTCCCGGGCACGATCTCCGAGATCTCGGCAGAGTCCCAGAAGCTCCACGTGCTCGTCTCCATCTTCGGCCGGGAGACCCCGGTCGAGCTGTCGTTCACGCAGGTCACCAAGATCTAGCTCGCGACAGCGAATCCGCGGCCGCCAAGCCGCACAGGCAACAAGATAAGGACCCAACAACATGGCACCCGCTAAGAAGAAGGTCACTGGACTGATCAAGCTTCAGATCCAGGCCGGCGCCGCCAACCCTGCCCCGCCGGTCGGTCCGGCGCTCGGTCAGCACGGCGTCAACATCATGGAGTTCTGCAAGGCGTACAACGCCGCGACCGAGTCGCAGCGTGGCAACGTCGTGCCCGTCGAGATCACCGTGTACGAGGACCGCTCGTTCACGTTCGTGCTCAAGACGCCTCCGGCCGCCGAGATGATCAAGAAGGCCGCCGGCGTCGCCAAGGGCTCGAGCACCCCGCACACCGCGAAGGTCGGCAACCTGACCGACGCCCAGGTGCGCGAGATCGCCGAGGCCAAGATGGCGGACCTCAACGCCAACGACATCGACGCCGCCGCGAAGATCATCGCCGGCACCGCCCGCTCCATGGGCATCACGGTCTCCTAAGGACCACCTCACCCCAGTGGGAGGGCCGCGCTGGCCCGCAACCACGCACTGCAAAGGAAGATCGCAGATGACCAAGCGCTCCAAGGCTTACCGCGACGCAGCCCAGCTCGTCGACCGCAGCCAGCTGTACTCGCCGCTCGAGGCGCTCCGCCTCGCGCAGAAGACGTCCTCGAAGAACACCGACTCGACCATCGACGTCGTGTTCAAGCTCGGCGTCGACCCGCGTCACGCGGACCAGATGGTCCGTTCCACCGTCATCCTGCCGAACGGCACCGGCAAGACCGCCAGGGTCCTGGTCTTCGCCAACGGTGACAAGGCAGAGGCCGCCCGCGAGGCGGGTGCCGACATCGTCGGTGGTGACGAGCTCATCGCCGAGGTCGCGGAGGGTCGCGCGGACTTCGACGCCGTCGTCGCCACCCCCGACCTCATGGGCAAGGTGGGTCGCCTGGGCCGCGTGCTCGGCCCCCGCGGCCTCATGCCGAACCCCAAGACGGGCACCGTGACGATGGACGTGGCGAAGGCCGTGTCCGACATCAAGGGCGGAAAGATCGAGTTCCGCGTCGACAAGCACGCCAACCTGCACACCGTGCTGGGCAAGGCGTCGTTCGGCGACGAGAAGCTGCTCGAGAACTACCAGGCCGTCATCGACGAGGTGCTCCGCGCCAAGCCGTCGGCCTCGAAGGGTCGTTACATCATCAAGGCCGCCATCTCCGCGACGCAGGGCCCGGGCATCCCGGTCGACGCGCTCGCGAAGGCCGAGGCGTAACACCCCCCGCCCCAGCTGGCATCAGAGTTCTCCCGCGCGCCGACCGGCGATCCCGGTCGGGACGCGGAGAAGGGCCGCCCACGCGGCGCCACAGCGCCCCAAGCGCGGCCCACCGGCCCGGTTCCCCTCAGGGGGAGCCGGGCCCTCTCGCTTCCCGGGGGACGATGCGCGGGTCGCGGTCGACTCCGCCCCCGCCGGCGCATCGTCCCGCCGGACGCGCGCGACCGATTTGCGGACGATGCGGCGGTCGCGTAGTATGGATGAGCCCAAGACCGCCGGTCGTCGGGCCCGGGTTCCCCGGGAACGACCGAAGCTCCGCTCATGCGGGGACCAGCGCAGGTGAAGCTGACAGCGCCGAGTGCGCGAACGTCTGGGCGGCCTCCGGGCCGCCCTTCCCGTTTGCGGACCAGGCCTCCCGGCCCCGCCTGCGCGGGGCCTTTCCCATGTCCGGGGCGGGTGCGGTGGTCATCCGAAGGAAGGACAAACATGGCGACGCCAGACAAGGTGAACGCTGTTGCGGAGATCGCGGACCAGTTCCGTGGCTCCTCGGCGGTGCTGATCACCGAGTACCGCGGCCTCTCCGTCCCGCAGCTCGCGAAGCTGCGCGGTGAGATCCGCGGCGCCGCGACCTACAAGGTCGCGAAGAACACTCTGACGGCGCTCGCGGCCAAGGACGCCGGCATCGAGGGTCTTGACGACCTTCTCGTCGGCCCCACGGCCATCGCGTTCGTCACCGGTGACCCGGTGGAGGCTGCGAAGGGTCTCAAGGCTTTTGCCAAGGAGAACGACAAGCTCGTCATCAAGGGCGGCGTTCTCGAGGGCAAGGTGATCTCTGCTGATGAGGTCAAGAAGCTGGCCGACCTCGAGTCCCGCGAGGTTCTGCTCGCCAAGGCTGCCGGCGCCATGAAGGCGTCGCTCTTTGGTGCTGCATACATGTTCCAGGCGCCGCTGGCTCAGGCCGCGCGCGCCGTCGACGCCCTGCGTGCGAAGCAGGAAGACGCGGCCTGACCCAGGCTGCACCCCACTACACACATCTGCTTCACGCAGGCAAGAGAGAAGGAAGTCATCATGGCTAAGCTCACCACCGAGGAGCTCATCGAGCAGTTCAAGGAGCTCTCGCTCATCGAGCTCTCGGAGTTCGTGAAGGCGTTCGAGGAGACCTTCGAGGTCACCGCCGCCGCTCCGGTCGCCGTTGCCGCTGCCCCCGCCGCCGGCGGCGAGGCCGCTGCCGAGGTCGAGGAGAAGGACGAGTTCGACGTCATCCTCGCCGCGGTCGGCGACAAGAAGATCCAGGTCATCAAGGAGGTGCGCGCGCTCACGTCGCTCGGCCTCGGTGAGGCCAAGGCGCTCGTGGACGAGGCCCCCAAGGCCATCCTCGAGGGCGCGAAGAAGGACGACGCCGAGAAGGCCAAGGCTCAGCTCGAGGCCGCCGGCGCGACCGTCGAGCTCAAGTAAGCTCGCTTCGGCATAGCCGCACTTCTGAACGGGGTCGGGTCCGCAAGGGCCCGGCCCCGTTCTGCCGTGTCCGGGGGAGCGCGCGGCGGCACGATGCGTCGGTACGGTCGCATTTCGGGCACGAGCGGCGTGTCGGCTGGCGCCCGGCGTGGCGGACTGGACAATCCTTGCGCGCGCCTGTAGTCTGACGACTTGCGCTGTCTATCGCCCTGCCCTCATATGCCTACCCGCTGTGCGTCCGCTTGTAGCGGCATTCGCCCCGGGATCCGGTGGAGCCGCGGCTAGGCATCGTGGTCACGCACGATCATAAAGGGAAGGAACCACCCTTGGCTGCCTCGCGCACCGATTCCGCCGTCTCCAACCGTTCCGCATCGCGCCGTATCTCCTTCGCACAGATCCAGGACCCCATCGAGGTCCCGAACCTTATCGGTCTCCAGACCGAGAGCTTCGACTGGCTTCTGGGCAACACCGCGTGGCAGGCCCGTGTGGCCGCCGCCAAGGAGAGCGGCCGGAACGACGTCCCGGAGGTGGCAGGCCTCCAGGAGATCTTCGAGGAGATCTCTCCCATCGAGGACTTCGGACAGACCATGTCGCTGTCCTTCTCGGACCCCTACTTCGAGGAGCCCCGGTACACGCCGGAGGAGTGCAAGGAGAAGGACTTCACCTACTCCGCGCAGCTCTTCGTCACCGCGGAGTTCATGAACAACACCACCGGTGAGATCAAGTCCCAGACGGTGTTCATGGGCGACTTCCCGCTCATGAGCAGCCAGGGCACGTTCATCGTCAACGGCACCGAGCGCGTCGTCGTCTCGCAGCTCGTCCGTTCGCCCGGCGTCTACTTCGAGCGCACCCCCGACAAGACGTCCGACAAGGACATCTTCACCGCCAAGGTGATCCCGTCGCGCGGCGCGTGGCTCGAGTTCGAGATCGACAAGCGCGACGCCGTCGGCGTGCGCGTCGACCGCAAGCGCAAGCAGCCCGTCACGCTGTTCCTCAAGGCCCTCGGCATGTCCGAGGAGGAGATCGCCGAGCAGTTCGCCGACTTCCCGGCCGTCCTCGAGACCCTCGCCAAGGACACCGTCCACGGCCACGAGGAGGCGCTCGTCGACCTCTACCGCAAGCTGCGTCCGGGCGAGCCGCCGACCGTCGAGGCCGGCCAGAACCTGCTCGACAACTTCTACTTCAACCCCAAGCGCTACGACCTCGCCAAGGTGGGCCGCTTCAAGCTCGACAAGAAGCTCGGCCTGTCGAAGGAGCTCGGCGACTCGGTGCTCGGCCTCGACGACATCGTCGCGACCATCAAGTACATCGCCGCCGCGCACGCCGGCATGGCGTCGATCGAGGGTGCCGACGGCGAGGTGCGCGTCGAGACCGACGACATCGACCACTTCGGCAACCGTCGCATCCGCGCCGTGGGCGAGCTCATCCAGAACCAGATCCGCACCGGCCTGTCGCGCATGGAGCGCGTGGTCCGCGAGCGCATGACCACGCAGGACGTCGAGGCGATCACGCCTCAGACGCTCATCAACACGCGTCCGGTCGTCGCCGCGATCCGCGAGTTCTTCGGCACGTCGCAGCTGTCGCAGTTCATGGACCAGAACAACCCGCTCGCGGGCCTCACCCACAAGCGCCGCCTCTCGGCGCTCGGCCCCGGCGGCCTCTCGCGCGACCGCGCGGGCATGGAGGTCCGTGACGTCCACGCCTCGCACTACGGCCGCATGTGCCCGATCGAGACCCCTGAGGGCCCGAACATCGGCCTCATCGGCTCGCTCGCGTCCTTCGGCCGCATCAACCCGCTCGGCTTCGTCGAGACCCCGTACCGCAAGGTCGTCAAGGGTGTCGTCACCGACCAGGTCGACTACCTGACCGCGGACGACGAGGACCACTACGTCATCGCGCAGGCGAACGCCGGCATCGAGGAGGACGGCCGCTTCTCCGAGGAGCGCGTGCTCGTCCGAGGCAAGGGCGGCGAGGTCGAGTTCGTGGCCCGCGAGGCCGTCGACTACATGGACGTGTCCCCGCGCCAGATGGTGTCGGTCGGCACGGCCCTCATCCCGTTCCTCGAGCACGACGACGCGAACCGCGCGCTCATGGGTGCGAACATGCAGCGCCAGGCGGTGCCGCTGGTCCGCTCCGAGGCGCCGCTCGTCGGCACCGGCATGGAGCGTCGCGCCGCGATCGACGCCGGCGACGTGGTCGTCGCGTCGAAGGAGGGCGTGGTCACCGAGGTGAGCTCGGACCTCGTCACCGTGGCGAACGACGACGGCACCACCGGCTCGTACCGCATCGCGAAGTTCCAGCGTTCGAACCAGGGCACCTCGTACAACCAGCGCGTCGTGGTCGAGGAGGGTGACCGCGTCGTCGTCGGCTCGGTCATCGCCGACGGCCCCGCGACCGACCAGGGCGACCTGGCGCTCGGCAAGAACCTCCTCGTGGCGTTCATGTGCTGGGAGGGCCACAACTACGAGGACGCGATCATCCTGTCGCAGCGCCTCGTGCAGGACGACGTCCTCTCCTCGATCCACATCGAGGAGCACGAGGTCGACGCCCGCGACACGAAGCTCGGCCCCGAGGAGATCACCCGCGACATCCCGAACGCCTCGGAGGAGGCGCTCGCCGACCTCGACGAGCGCGGCATCATCCGTATCGGCGCCGAGGTGCGTGCGGGCGACATCCTCGTCGGCAAGGTCACGCCGAAGGGCGAGACCGAGCTGACCCCGGAGGAGCGCCTCCTGCGCGCGATCTTCGGCGAGAAGGCCCGCGAGGTGCGCGACACGTCCCTCAAGGTGCCCCACGGCGAGTCGGGCACCGTCATCGGCGTCCGCGTCTTCACGGAGGAGGACGGCGACGACCTTCCCGCGGGCGTCAACCAGCTGGTGCGCGTCTACATCGCGCAGCGCCGCAAGATCCAGGAGGGCGACAAGCTCGCCGGCCGCCACGGCAACAAGGGCGTCATCTCGACGATCCTGCCGGTCGAGGACATGCCGTTCCTCGAGGACGGCACGCCGGTCGACGTCATCCTCAACCCGCTCGGTGTGCCCGGCCGTATGAACGTCGGCCAGGTGCTCGAGACCCACACGGGCTGGATCGCCAAGCACGGCTGGGACGCCACCGGTGCCGAGGGGGAGTGGACCAAGAACCTCCCCGCGAACGCCGTCACGTCGGAGCCGGGCACCCCGGTCGCGACGCCGGTGTTCGACGGCCTGCGCGAGGACGTCCTCGGCGGCCTCCGCACGGTGGTGAACCCCAACCGTGACGGCGTGCGCCTCGTCAACCAGGAGGGCAAGGCCCGCCTGTTCGACGGCCGTACCGGCGAGCCGTTCCCGGAGCCGATCGCGGTGGGCTACAAGTACATCCTCAAGCTCCACCACCTGGTCGACGACAAGATCCACGCCCGCTCGACGGGTCCGTACTCGATGATCACGCAGCAGCCGCTGGGCGGTAAGGCCCAGTTCGGCGGCCAGCGCTTCGGCGAGATGGAGGTGTGGGCCCTCGAGGCGTACGGCGCCGCCTACGCGCTCCAGGAGCTGCTCACCATCAAGTCGGACGACGTCACGGGCCGCGTGAAGGTCTACGAGGCGATCGTGAAGGGCCAGAACATCCCGGAGCCGGGCCTGCCCGAGTCCTTCCGCGTCCTCATGAAGGAGATGCAGTCGCTCTGCCTCAACGTCGAGGTCCTCAACCACGAGGGCCACGTCATCGAGATGCGCGAGACCGACGACGACGCCTACCAGGCCGCCGAGTCGCTGGGCATCTCCCTGTCCAGCCGCCCCGATGCCTCGAGCGTCGACGAGATCTAAGAGCCCCGAGCTCACTCCATACAGAACAAGTTTTGGTGCCGGCGTCCAGCCGGCAGTAAGGAAGTAGAACCTTGCTCGACGTGAACGAGTTCGGCGATCTGCGCATCGGCCTTGCGACCGCGGAGGACATCCGCAACTGGTCGCATGGAGAGGTGAAGAAGCCCGAGACGATCAACTACCGCACGCTCAAGCCGGAGAAGGACGGCCTGTTCTGCGAGAAGATCTTCGGCCCCACCCGTGACTGGGAGTGTGGCTGCGGCAAGTACAAGCGCGTCCGCTACCGCGGCATCGTCTGCGAGCGCTGCGGCGTCGAGGTGACCCGCTCGAAGGTCCGCCGCGAGCGGATGGGCCACATCGAGCTCGCCGCCCCGGTGACCCACATCTGGTACTTCAAGGGCGTCCCCTCGCGCCTCGGCTACCTGCTCGACCTCGCCCCGAAGGACCTGGAGAAGGTCATCTACTTCGCGGCGTACATGGTGACCGAGGTCGACGAGGACGGCCGTCACGAGGACCTTCCCCAGCTCCGCAACGAGATGGAGAAGGAGAAGAAGGCGATCGCCAACCAGCGCGACGTCGACATCAACAACCGTGCCGAGAAGCTCGAGAAGGACCTCGCGGAGCTCGAGGCGGAGGGCGCCAAGTCCGACGTCAAGCGCAAGGTCAAGGACGGCGCCGAGCGCGAGATGGCGAACATCCGCAAGCGTGCGGACGCCGAGATCGAGCGCCTCGAGACCATCTTCGACCGCTTCGCCAACCTCAAGGTCCAGGACCTCGAGGGCGACGAGATGCTCTACCGCGAGATGTCGCGCCGCTTCGGCTCGTACTTCAAGGGCTCGATGGGTGCGGAGGCGATCCAGAAGCGCCTCCAGACCTTCGACCTGGACGCCGAGGCCGAGAAGCTCCGCGAGATCATCGCGACCGGCAAGGGCCAGCGCAAGACCCGCGCGCTCAAGCGCCTCAAGGTGGTCAACGCGTTCCTCACGACCACCAACTCGCCCGAGGGCATGGTGCTCGACTGCGTGCCGGTCATCCCGCCGGACCTGCGCCCCATGGTCCAGCTCGACGGTGGCCGCTTCGCGACCTCCGACCTCAACGACCTGTACCGCCGCGTCATCAACCGCAACAACCGCCTCAAGCGCCTGCTCGACCTCGGTGCGCCCGAGATCATCGTGAACAACGAGAAGCGCATGCTGCAGGAGGCCGTCGACTCGCTGTTCGACAACGGTCGTCGCGGCCGCCCGGTCACGGGCCCCGGCAACCGCCCCCTCAAGTCCATCTCGGACATGCTCAAGGGCAAGCAGGGCCGGTTCCGTCAGAACCTGCTCGGCAAGCGCGTCGACTACTCGGGCCGTTCGGTCATCGTGGTCGGCCCGACCCTCAAGCTGCACCAGTGCGGCCTGCCCAAGCAGATGGCGCTCGAGCTGTTCAAGCCCTTCGTCATGAAGCGCCTGGTCGAGCTCAACCACGCGCAGAACATCAAGTCCGCGAAGCGCATGGTCGAGCGCAGCCGCTCCGAGGTGTGGGACGTCCTCGAGGAGGTGATCCGCGAGCACCCGGTGCTGCTCAACCGTGCGCCCACGCTGCACCGTCTGGGCATCCAGGCGTTCGAGCCGCAGCTGGTCGAGGGCAAGGCGATCCACCTGCACCCGCTCGTCTGCGGCGCGTTCAACGCCGACTTCGACGGTGACCAGATGGCCGTGCACTTGCCGCTGTCCGCGGAGGCGCAGGCCGAGGCCCGCGTGCTGATGCTCTCGAGCAACAACATCCTCAAGCCGTCGGACGGCCGCCCGGTGACCATGCCCTCGCAGGACATGATCATCGGCCTCTACCACCTCTCGCTCCTCAAGGAGGGCGAGAAGGGCGAGGGCCTGGTCTTCGGCACGCAGTCGGAGGCGGTCATGGCCTTCGACGCCGGCGCGATCTCGCTCAACGCGGAGATCCAGCTGCGCGTCGACGGCGACACTGTGCCGCCGGTCGAGGCCGAGCTGCCCGAGGACCACGTGGCCGGCGAGCCGTTCATGCTCACCACCACCCTGGGCCGGTCGCTGTTCAACGACCTCCTGCCGGTGTCGTACCCGTACGTCAACCGCAACGTCGACAAGAAGGTCCTCGGCGACATCGTCAACACGCTCGCCGAGCGCTACCCGAAGGTCGAGGTGGCCGCCTCGCTCGACGCCCTCAAGGCGGCGGGCTTCCACTGGGCCACCCGCTCGGGCGTGACCATCGCCATCGGCGACGTCGCGACCCCCGCGAACAAGCAGGAGATCCTCGAGCGCTACGAGGCCCAGGCCGCGAAGGTGCAGGACCAGTTCGACACGGGTCTCATCACCGACGACGAGCGCCGTCAGGAGCTCATCGAGATCTGGACCCAGGCGACCAACGAGGTCGACAAGGCCATGCGCGAGTCGTTCCCGAAGCACAACACCGTCCACACGATGGTCGGCTCGGGTGCGCGAGGCAACTGGATGCAGGTCCGTCAGATCGCCGGTATGCGCGGCCTCGTGGCTAACCCGAAGGGCGAGATCATCCCCCGCCCGATCAAGTCGAACTACCGCGAGGGCCTGTCCGTCCTCGAGTACTTCATCGCGACCCACGGTGCCCGCAAGGGCCTCGCGGACACCGCGCTGCGTACCGCGGACTCCGGCTACCTCACGCGTCGCCTGGTCGACGTCTCGCAGGACGTCATCGTCCGCGAGGACGACTGCGGCACCGAGCGTGGCCTGGCCATGCCGATCGCGGAGGTCCTCGCGGGCGGCGAGCGCGTCATGCACGAGCGCGTCGCCACCTCGGTGTTCGCCCGCACGCTGGCCACCGACGTGGAGCTGGAGGGCGAGGTCATCGCCACCGCCGGCTCCGACGTGGGCGACGTGCTCATCGACACGCTCATCGCCGCGGGCGTCGACACGGTGAAGGTCCGTTCGGTCCTCACGTGCGAGTCCGTGGTGGGCACCTGCGCCCGCTGCTACGGCCGCTCGCTCGCGACCCGCGAGCTCGTCGACATCGGCGAGGCCGTCGGCATCATCGCGGCGCAGTCGATCGGTGAGCCCGGCACCCAGCTGACGATGCGTACGTTCCACACCGGTGGTGTGGCCTCGGCGGACGACATCACCCAGGGTCTGCCGCGTGTCCAGGAGCTCTTCGAGGCCCGCACCCCCAAGGGTGAGGCCCCGATCTCCGAGGTCAGCGGCACGCTCAAGGTCGACGACTCCGAGGCGACCCGTCGCCTCGTGGTCACCCCGGACAACGGGGACGAGCCGGTCGAGTACCCGGTCACCAAGCGCGCCCGCCTCCTGGTCCAGGACGGCGAGCGCGTCGAGGTGGGCCAGCAGCTCGTCGCCGGTGCGGTCGACCCCAAGAACGTGCTCCGCATCCTTGGTCCCCGCGCCACCCAGAAGCACCTGGTGGACGAGGTCCAGAACGTGTACCGCTCGCAGGGTGTGGAGATCCACGACAAGCACATCGAGGTCATCGTGCGGCAGATGCTGCGTCGCGTGACCGTGCTGGACTCGGGAGAGACCAACCTGCTCCCCGGCGAGCTCGTCGAGCGCAGCCGCTTCGAGCAGGCGAACCGCGAGACCGTGACCGCCGGCGGCAAGCCCGCCTCGGCGCGTCCCGAGCTCATGGGCATCACGAAGGCGTCGCTTGCGACGGAGTCGTGGCTCTCGGCGGCCTCCTTCCAGGAGACCACCCGCGTCCTCACCGAGGCGGCGATGTCCGGCAAGTCGGACCCGCTGCTCGGCCTCAAGGAGAACGTCATCCTCGGAAAGCTCATCCCCGCTGGTACGGGCCTCGCCCAGTACCGCACGGCGACGGTCGAGCCCACCGAGGAGGCGAAGGCCAACCTGTTCCCGACCTTCGGATACGAGGAGTGGGACGGCCAGTTCTTCGGCGAGGGCACCGGCGAGGCCGTGCCGCTCGAGGAGTTCGACATCCGAGACTGACAACCGACGGGGCCGTGCGGGCGTGATGTCCGCTTTTGACGGCGGCGCGGAGCGCAGGTATCTTAGATGCTTGTGCCCGCGTCGCCGGGCCCCCGAGTCGCGCCCGCGGTGCGACACCCGATGGAACGACACGCCCGGGCGCGGGGGTCGGGCCGACACGAAAAGAAACGTTCCCGCAGAACCACAGAGACACGGAGAAGTAGTGCCTACGATTCAGCAGCTGGTCAGGAAGGGCCGCCACCCCAAGGCCTCGAAGACCAAGACCCCGGCTCTTCAGTCGAGCCCCCAGCGTCGCGGCGTGTGCACGCGCGTCTACACGACGACCCCCAAGAAGCCGAACTCGGCGCTCCGCAAGGTCGCCCGTGTCCGTCTCTCGACCGGCATCGAGGTCACGGCCTACATCCCCGGTGAGGGCCACAACCTCCAGGAGCACTCGATCGTGCTCGTGCGCGGCGGTCGTGTGAAGGACCTCCCGGGTGTCCGCTACAAGATCATCCGTGGCTCGCTCGACACCCAGGGTGTCAAGAACCGCAAGCAGGCTCGTAGCCGCTACGGCGCGAAGATGGAGAAGAAGTAATGCCTCGCAAGGGACCGGCCCCCAAGCGGCCGATCATCAACGACCCCGTCTACGGCGCGCCGGTCGTCACGCAGCTCATCAACAAGGTGCTCCTCGACGGCAAGAAGTCGACCGCGGAGGCCATCGTCTACGGCGCCCTCGAGGGTGTCCGTGAGAAGTCGGGCCAGGACCCGGTCGTCGTGCTCAAGCGCGCGCTGGACAACATCCGCCCCGCCCTCGAGGTCCGCAGCCGCCGCGTCGGTGGCGCGACCTACCAGGTCCCCGTCGACGTCCGCCCCGTGCGTGCGACCACGCTCGCGCTGCGCTGGCTCGTCGACTTCTCGCGCCAGCGTCGCGAGAAGACCATGACCGAGCGCCTCATGAACGAGATCCTCGACGCTTCGAACGGCCTCGGCGCCGCGGTGAAGCGCCGTGAGGACATGCACAAGATGGCCGAGTCGAACAAGGCCTTCGCGCACTACCGCTGGTAGTCGTTCGCCGTTCGTCGGAAACTCAAGGAGAACCACTCGTGGCACAGGACGTGCTCACGGACCTCAAGAAGGTCCGCAACATCGGCATCATGGCCCACATCGATGCCGGCAAGACGACCACCACCGAGCGCATCCTGTTCTACACGGGTGTGAACTACAAGATCGGTGAGACCCACGACGGTGCGTCGACGACCGACTGGATGGAGCAGGAGCAGGAGCGCGGCATCACCATCACCTCCGCCGCGGTGACCTGCTTCTGGAACAAGAACCAGATCAACATCATCGACACCCCGGGTCACGTCGACTTCACCGTCGAGGTGGAGCGCTCGCTCCGCGTGCTCGACGGCGCGGTCGCGGTGTTCGACGGCAAGGAGGGCGTGGAGCCCCAGTCGGAGACCGTGTGGCGCCAGGCGGACAAGTACGACGTCCCCCGCATCTGCTTCGTCAACAAGATGGACAAGCTCGGCGCGGACTTCTACTTCACCGTCGACACCATCAAGTCGCGCCTCGGTGCGCGTCCGCTCGTCATCCAGCTGCCCATCGGCGCGGAGAACGACTTCCTGGGCGTCATCGACCTGGTGCAGATGAAGGCCCTCGTGTGGCCCGGCGACGCCAAGGGCGACGTGACCATGGGTGCGAAGTACGAGATCGAGGAGATCCCCGCGGACCTGGCCGACAAGGCCGAGGAGTACCGCGCGGAGCTGCTCGAGGCGTGCGCCGAGTCGGACGAGGAGCTTCTCGAGAAGTACCTCGGCGGCGAGGAGCTCACGGTCGACGAGATCAAGGGCGCCATCCGCAAGATGACGATCTCCTCGGAGGCCTACCCGGTCCTCTGCGGCTCGGCCTTCAAGAACCGTGGCGTGCAGCCGATGCTCGACGCGGTCGTGGACTACCTGCCGGGCCCGCTCGACGTGCCGGCCATCCAGGGCCACGACATCCACGACGAGGAGAAGATCATCGAGCGTCACGCCGACGCCGCCGAGCCCTTCTCCGCGCTCGCCTTCAAGGTCGTCTCGCACCCGTTCTTCGGTCGCCTCACGTACGTCCGCGTCTACTCGGGTCACCTCGAGACCGGTGCGCAGATCTACAACTCGACCAAGGGCAAGAAGGAGCGCATCGGGAAGCTCTTCCAGATGCACGCCAACAAGGAGAACCCGGTCGACTCGGTGACCGCCGGCCACATCTACGCGGTGATCGGCCTCAAGGACACCACCACCGGCGACACCCTGTGCGACCCGCAGAACCAGGTCGTGCTCGAGTCGATGACCTTCCCCGAGCCCGTGATCCACGTGGCGGTCGAGCCCAAGACCAAGGGCGACCAGGAGAAGATGTCGGTCGCGATCCAGAAGCTGGCCGAGGAGGACCCCACCTTCCGCGTCAAGCTCGACGAGGACACGGGCCAGACGGTCATCTCCGGCATGGGCGAGCTGCACCTCGACATCATCGTCGACCGCATGCGTCGCGAGTTCAAGGTCGACGCGAACGTCGGCAAGCCGCAGGTCGCGTACCGCGAGACCATCCGCGGCAAGGTCGAGAAGTACGACTACACCCACAAGAAGCAGACGGGTGGCTCCGGCCAGTTCGCGAAGGTCCAGATCACCATCGAGCCGCTCGAGGCGGACTCCGAGGTCATGTACGAGTTCGACAACGCCGTGACCGGTGGTCGCGTGCCGCGCGAGTACATCCCGTCGGTGGACGCCGGTATCCAGGACGCCATGAACATCGGCATCCTCGCGGGCTACCAGATGGTGGGCGTCAAGGCGACGCTGGTCGACGGTCAGTACCACGACGTCGACTCGTCGGAGATGGCGTTCAAGATCGCCGGCTCGATGGCCTTCAAGGAGGCCGCGCGCAAGGCCAGCCCGGTCCTGCTCGAGCCCGTCATGGCCGTCGAGGTCCGTACGCCCGAGGACTACATGGGCGACGTCATCGGCGACCTCAACTCCCGCCGTGGCCAGATCCGTGAGATGTCCGACGCTGCCGGCGTCAAGGTCATCAACGCTCTGGTCCCGCTGTCGGAGATGTTCGGCTACGTCGGCGACCTGCGTTCCAAGACGCAGGGCCGCGCGGTGTACTCGATGACCTTCGACAGCTACGCCGAGGTTCCTCGCAACGTTGCCGAGGAGATCATCGCAAAGACCCGGGGCGAGTAGTCCCACCGGTTGAAAATCAGGAACAATAACGACCAGTAGGGATGCGCCCCACGATGGCAGCGGCCATCGGCAGTCGGATCCTCTACCCGAGTCTCACAACCCAATCAGGAGGAAGCCACCATGGCTAAGGCCAAGTTCGAGCGGTCCAAGCCGCACGTGAACGTCGGCACCATCGGTCACGTCGACCACGGTAAGACGACGCTGACCGCTGCGATCTCGAAGGTGCTGCACGACCAGTACCCGGACCTCAACCCGTTCACGCCGTTCGAGGACATCGACAAGGCTCCCGAGGAGCGCGAGCGCGGTATCACGATCAACATCGCGCACATCGAGTACCAGACCGAGAAGCGCCACTACGCCCACGTCGACGCCCCGGGTCACGCGGACTACATCAAGAACATGATCACCGGTGCCGCTCAGATGGACGGCGCGATCCTCGTGGTCGCGGCGACCGACGGCCCGATGGCCCAGACCCGTGAGCACGTCCTGCTCGCGCGCCAGGTGGGCGTCCCCTACCTGCTCGTCGCGCTGAACAAGTCGGACATGGTCGACGACGAGGAGATCCTTGAGCTCGTCGAGGTCGAGGTGCGCGAGCTCCTCTCCTCGCAGGGCTTCGACGGCGACAACGCTCCCGTCATCCAGGTCTCGGCGCTCAAGGCGCTCGAGGGCGACGAGAAGTGGGTCAAGTCGGTCCAGGACCTCATGAACGCGGTCGACGAGTTCGTGCCGGAGCCCGTCCGCGACATGGACAAGCCCTTCCTCATGCCGATCGAGGACGTCTTCACGATCACCGGTCGTGGCACCGTCGTCACCGGCAAGGTGGAGCGCGGCAAGCTCAAGATCAACTCGGAGGTCGAGATCCTCGGCATCCGCGAGCCGCAGAAGACCACCGTCACCGGCATCGAGATGTTCCACAAGCAGATGGACGAGGCGTGGGCCGGCGAGAACTGCGGTCTGCTGCTCCGCGGCACCAAGCGCGAGGACGTCGAGCGCGGCCAGGTCGTGGTCGCCCCCGGCACCACCACGCCGCACACCCAGTTCGAGGGCAAGGTCTACATCCTCAACAAGGATGAGGGTGGCCGCCACAACCCCTTCTACACGAACTACCGCCCGCAGTTCTACATCCGCACCACGGATGTGACCGGCGTCATCTCGCTGCCCGAGGGCACCGAGATGGTCATGCCGGGTGACACCACCGAGATGTCGGTCGAGCTCATCCAGCCGATCGCCCTCGAGGAGGGTCAGGGCTTCGCGATCCGCGAGGGTGGCCGTACCGTCGGTTCCGGCACCGTCACCAAGATCATCAAGTAAGTCCCCGCGACTTCGCACGAAGGCCCCCGCCGTCAGGCGGGGGCCTTCGTGGCGTTCGGGGGTCTTCGGCTTCTGCGGGCCATCTCTCAGCCTGCTCCCAGGCGTGATCCATAGCCTCTGGGTACAACGTCCCCCATGAGAGGTACACGCATGATCACCATCCGGCCCGCGGTCCGCCGCCTCCTCGCCTCCGGCGCACTCCTCGGCCTTGCGGCCACCCTCGCGGCGTGCGGCGCGGACGGCGCCGAATCCACGAGCAGCGCGACGACCAGCACCGCCAGCAGCGCCGCCAGCAGCGCCGTCGCCGTCGAGGCGGCCGCGGAGGAGTCGAACACCGCGGAGGTGGTGGCCGCGGCGGAGGCGTTCCTCGCCACCCTCGACGAGGAGCAGCTTGCGCTCGTCCAGCTGTCGTACGACGATCTCGAGGACAAGGCGAACTGGTCGAACCTGCCGAACGGGCAGGTCGACCGCCCCGGCCTCTCCCGCGGCGACATGACGGATGAGCAGCTCGCGGCGCTCGACGCCCTGCTCCAGGCGATGCTCTCCGACGAGGGCTACGAGGAGGTCGTCGAGGTCATGCAGGCGGACGACGTGCTCGCGGGCAACATCGACACCACGGCCCTGTACGGCGACGCGGCTGAGGACGCGACCAACACCACGGACGGCGGCATGGGCGGTGCGCCCACGGACGCGGGGGACGGCGCCACGCCGCCCGACATGGGGGACGGCGCCGCGCCGGCCGATATGGGGGACGGAGGCATGGCCGGGGGCGGTCTCGAGTACGGCTCCGACATCTACTTCATCGCCTTCTACGGCGAGGTGTCGACGAGCTCGGCATTCGAGATCCAGTACGGCGGCCACCACCTTGCGCTGTCCGCGGCCTACGCCGGGGACACCGTCACCGTCGCCCCTTACTTCGCCGGCATCGAGCCGCAGACGTGGACCACCGCCGACGGCGACTCGTACGAGCCGCTCGCCGGCAAGAAGGCCGCGGCGGGCGCCCTCATGGGCTCGCTCACGGACGAGCAGGCGGCCGAGTCCGAGCTCTCGATGGTCTACAACGCGGTGGTCATGGGCCCCGGTGCCGACGACGGCTCCTACCCCGACGACGAGGGCGTCCTCGTGTCCGACCTCTCCGACGAGCAGCAGCAGCTGGTGACCGATCTCATCGCCGAGTACGTCGGGGTGCTCGACGAGGCGGAGGCGGAGGAGATCATCGACACGTACGTCGCCCAGTACGGGGAGACGTACCTGTCGTGGTCCGGCGCGCTCAGCACCGACGACGGCTCGACGTACCTGCGGCTGTCCGGCCCGCAGGTGTGGATCGAGTTCGACATGGAGAACGGGATCGTCTACGACGCCCTCCACATCCACTCGGTATACCGGGACAAGCTGTACGACTACGGCGACGCGACCCAGTACGCATCGTGAAACGCCCCGCGTCCCTTGCGGGCCTGGTCCGCGCCCTTGCGGCCGTGCTCGTCGCGTGCGGGCTGCTCGCGGCGGGGGCGGGTGCGGCGCAGGCCCATCCCGCCGAGACCAGCGCCGTGCTGATGACCGTCCACGAGGACTCGGTCGACCTCGAGCTCCAGGTGCCGGTGCGGCAGTACGACCAGGCGGCCGACGCCGCTCTCGACGTGGACGGCGGCGACGTCGAGGAGCATGCCGAGGAGCTGGCGGCGTACACCCTCGCGCGGCTCGGCCTCGCCGACGCCGACGGCGCGCTCGACCTCGTCGTCGCCTCCGTCACCGAGGCGACGGTGAACGATCTGCCCACCGCGGTGATCGAGGTGGTCGCCACCGCGCCCGACGGGTCCGTCGACGGCGACCTCACCCTCGACTACTCGCTCCTCATCGACCGTATCGCGACGCACGAGGTCTACGTGTCCATGGTCTCCGACTGGGCCGACGGCACGGTCACCGACGAGGAGCCCGCGCTCCTCGCGGTCATGGATTGGGAGCACACCTCGTACGTGGTCGACCGCGACGGCACGGGCTGGGCGTCCGGGGTCGCGGCCACGATCAGGCTCGGTATCGACCACATCGCGGCCGGACCCGACCATGTCCTGTTCCTCATCCTGCTGCTGGTGCCCGCCCCGTTGCTGGCGCGCGGACGCCGGTGGACGGTCGCGACGGACGATGCGCGCGCGGACGGACGCCGCGCGCTCCGCCGTGCGGGCCTCCTGGTGTCGTGCTTCACCGTCGGGCATACGGCGTCGCTCGCGCTCGTCTCCACCGGCCTGCTGTCCCTGCCCACGGTGGTGACCGAGTCACTGGTCGCGGGCACGATCATCGTCGCGGGCGTGCACGCGCTCCTGCCCCTCGCACGCCGGGGCGAGGCGTGGACCGCGGGCGCCTTCGGGGTCGTGCACGGCACGGCGTTCGCCACGACGCTCGTCGCCCTCGACCTGTCTCCCGGCGCGCTCGCCGCGGCGATCCTCAGCTTCAACGTGGGCGTCGAGCTCGCGCAGCTGGTGGTCGTCGTGGCACTCCTCCCCGCACTCGTGTGGGCTTCCCGAAGTACCTGGTACGGCACCTTCAGGTGGGGCATCGCAGGTGTCGGCGTGCTCGCCGGCGCCACCTGGCTGGCCGCGGTCATCGCGGGCCGCGACAGCGTGCTTTCCGGCGGCGTAGACTGGGTCGTCGCCCATCCGTGGCAGTCCTATGCGATCGCGCTCGCCGTGCTCGCCGGCGTCGCGATGGGACCGCGTGCCGCGCGGCGGGTCGGGTCGCGCCGGGACGCGGACCGGATGCGCATCGTGGCCGACGCCGGGGGCGCCTGAGACTCCTGGCCGGGACCGCCGGCGCGCATCGTCCAGGGCGCCGGCGGGCCCGTCCGACTCCCTTTGCATCCGCGCAGGGATTCTGGCACAATATTCAGGTTGCCTATCGCGGGCAGCCGCACCTTCACCCATGGCCCGACAGAAATGTCCAGGCGCTCGTGTGTCGCAGATGAGCGACACGCCCGAGCGCGGGGGTCGGGGTGATGACCATAGTTGTAACGAGAGATAAGGCAGACCACGCCATGGCGGGACAGAAGATCCGCATTCGGCTGAAGAGCTATGACCACGAGGTCATCGACTCTTCGGCCCGCAAGATCGTCGAGACGGTCACGCGCGCCGGTGCGTCGGTGGTGGGCCCCGTGCCGCTGCCGACCGAGAAGAACGTGTTCTGTGTGATCCGTTCGCCCCACAAGTACAAGGACTCCCGCGAGCACTTCGAGATGCGCACGCACAAGCGCCTCATCGACATCGTGGACCCGACGCCGAAGGCTGTCGACTCGCTCATGCGTCTCGACCTGCCGGCCGACGTCAACATCGAGATCAAGCTCTAACGAGCACCCGAAGTACGCAGAGAAGTTAGGACTTCCACCATCATGACTACGACTTCCAATGCCCAGCGCGCGGTCACCGCGCTGCTCGGTACGAAGCTGGGCATGACGCAGGTGTGGGACGCCGAGGGCCGCGTTGTGCCCGTCACGGTGATCCAGGTCGACACCAACGTCATCACCCAGGTGCGGGACGCCGAGCGCGACGGCTACGAGGCTGTTCAGCTCGCCTTCGGCGCCGTTGACCCGCGCCGCGTCACCAACCCGCTCAAGGGCCACTTCGAGGCCGCCGGCGTCACGCCGCGCCGCCACGTCGCCGAGGTCCGCACCGCGAACGCGTCCGAGTACGCGCTCGGCCAGGAGATCACCGCCGAGGTGTTCGAGGCCGGCCAGCTCGTCGACGTCACGGGCACCACCAAGGGCAAGGGCACCGCCGGTGTCATGAAGCGCCACGGCTTCTCCGGCGTGGGCGCCTCGCACGGTGCGCACCGCAACCACCGCAAGCCGGGCTCCATCGGTGGCGCGTCGACGCCTTCGCGCGTCTTCCGCGGCCTCAAGATGGCCGGCCGCATGGGCAACGCCCGCAAGACCGTCCAGAACCTCCGCGTCCACTCGGTGGACGCTGCGAAGGGTCTCGTGCTCGTCAAGGGCGCGGTTCCCGGCAACAAGGGCGGCGTCGTTCTCATCCGCTCCGCCGTGAAGGGCGCGTGATCACCATGGCTAACACCAAGACCGTCGAGCTGCCCGCAGAGATCTTCGACGTCGACACCAACGTGCCGCTCATCCACCAGGTGGTCGTGGCGCAGCTGGCTGCCGCTCGTCAGGGCACCCACGCCACCAAGACCCGCGGCGAGGTCCGCGGCGGTGGCCGCAAGCCGTACAAGCAGAAGGGCACCGGCCGCGCCCGCCAGGGTTCGACCCGTGCGCCGCAGTTCGCCGGCGGTGGCACCGTCCACGGCCCGCAGCCCCGCGACTACTCGCAGCGCACCCCCAAGAAGATGAAGGCCGCCGCCCTCCGCGGTGCCCTCTCGGACCGCGCCCGCGCCGGCCGCGTTCACGTCGCCGACGCCCTCGTGTCCGGCGACGTCCCCTCGACCAAGGCCGCCCTCGAGGCGCTGACCGCCCTCACCTCGGGCCGCAGCGCGCTCGTCGTCACGGACCGCACCGACGAGCTCACCTGGCTCTCGCTGCGCAACGCCGCCGACGTGCACCTCATCGCGGTCGACCAGCTCAACACCTACGACGTGCTCGTGAACGACGACACGGTCTTCACGCGCGCCGCTTTCGACGCGTTCGTCGCGGGCCCCGCCACGGGCAAGTCCGTGAAGGCCGTCGCGACGGAGTCCGAGGCGGAGGAGAAGTAACGTGACCACGCTCAACAAGGACCCGCGCGACATCATCGTCCGCCCGATCGTCTCCGAGAAGACGTACGGCCTCATGGACGAGGGCAAGTACACCTTCGAGGTGGACCCCCGCTCGAACAAGACCGAGATCAAGATCGCCGTCGAGCAGATCTTCGGTGTCAAGGTCGCGTCCGTGAACACCATCAACCGCAAGGGCAAGGCGCGCCGCACCCGCTTCGGCCTGGGCAAGCGCAAGGACGTCAAGCGCGCGATCGTCACCATCGCAGGCGACGCGGGCATCGACATCTTCAGCGGCCAGGCCGGCTAGAAGGACAGGTAAGCACTCATGGCTATTCGCAAGTACAAGCCGACGACGCCGGGCCGCCGTGGCTCGTCCGTCGCCGACTTCGTCGAGGTCACCCGTTCGGAGCCCGAGAAGTCGCTCGTCCGCCCGCTGCACAAGAAGGGCGGCCGTAACAACACCGGTCGCATCACCACCCGTCACCAGGGTGGCGGTCACAAGCGCGCCTACCGCGTGATCGACTTCCGTCGTCACGACAAGGACGGCGTGCCCGCGACCGTCGCGCACATCGAGTACGACCCCAACCGCACCGCCCGCATCGCGCTCCTGCACTACGCGGACGGCGAGAAGCGCTACATCATCGCCCCCGAGAAGCTCGGTCAGGGCGACCGCGTGGAGGCCGGCGCCGGCGCCGACATCAAGCCCGGCAACAACCTCCCGCTGCGCAACATCCCGGTGGGTACCGTCATCCACGCCATCGAGCTCAAGCCTGGTGGCGGCGCCAAGATCGCGCGCTCGGCCGGTGCCTCGGTCCAGCTCGTGGCGAAGGACGGTCCGTACGCGCAGCTGCGCATGCCGTCCGGCGAGATCCGCAACGTCGACGCGCGCTGCCGCGCGACCGTCGGCGAGGTCGGCAACGCCGAGCAGTCGAACATCAACTGGGGCAAGGCCGGCCGTATGCGTTGGAAGGGCAAGCGCCCGACCGTCCGCGGTGTCGTCATGAACCCGGTCGACCACCCGCACGGTGGTGGTGAAGGCAAGACCTCCGGTGGTCGTCACCCGGTCTCGCCGTGGGGCAAGCCCGAGGGCCGCACCCGCAAGCCCAACAAGGAAAGCGACAAGCTCATCGTGCGTCGCCGCAAGACCGGCAAGAACAAGCGATAAGGGAGCCTGGACATGCCTCGTAGCCTCAAGAAGGGCCCCTTCGTCGACGACCACCTTCAGAAGAAGGTGGACGCCCAGAACGATGCGGGCACCAAGAACGTCATCAAGACCTGGTCGCGTCGTTCGGTCATCACGCCGGACTTCCTGGGTCACACCTTTGCCGTGCACGACGGCCGCAAGCACGTCCCGGTGTTCGTCACCGAGTCGATGGTCGGCCACAAGCTGGGCGAGTTCGCCCCCACGCGCACGTTCAAGGGCCACGTCAAGGACGACCGCAAGGGCCGCCGCTAAGGCGCCCGAGCGAAGTAAGAGGAGTTAGAACATGGAAGCCAAGGCGCAGACGCGGTACATCCGCGTGACCGCCCAGAAGGCTCGCCGCGTCGTGAACCTGGTCCGTGGTCAGAACGCCGTGGAGGCCTCGGCCTCGCTGAAGTTCCAGCCGCAGGCCGTCGCGACCGATGTGCGCAAGCTCATCGACTCGGCGATCGCCAACGCGCGTGTGAAGGCCGACCAGGCCGGCGAGCGCTTCGACGAGCGCGAGCTCGTCATCAAGGAGATCTACGTGGACGAGGGTCCGACCATGAAGCGCATCCAGCCGCGCGCTCAGGGTCGTGCCAACCGCATCCTCAAGCGCTCCTGCCACATCACCGTCACCGTCGCGACCCCGGTCGCTGCCAAGTAAGGGGCCAAGTAATGGGACAGAAGGTCAACCCCCACGGCTACCGCCTGGGCATCACGACCGACCACCGTTCGCGCTGGTTCGCCGACTCGACCAAGAAGGGCGAGCGGTACCGCGACTACGTGAACGAGGACGTCAAGATCCGCAAGATGATGTCGGAGGGCCTCGAGCGCGCCGGCGTGTCGAAGGTCGAGATCGAGCGCACCCGTGAGCGCGTTCGCGTCGACC
This sequence comes from Demequina litoralis, assembly GCF_030418455.1. Lineage (GTDB taxonomy): Bacteria > Actinomycetota > Actinomycetes > Actinomycetales > Demequinaceae > Demequina > Demequina litoralis. The sequence continues at coordinate 341,950 of NZ_JAUHPW010000002.1, read as the reverse complement.
TGCACACCGCGCGTCCGGGCATCGTCATCGGCCGCCGCGGCGCCGAGGCCGACAAGCTTCGCGCCAACCTCGAGAAGCTGACGGGCAAGCAGGTCCAGCTCAACATCCTCGAGGTCAAGAACGCCGAGGTCGACGCCCAGCTCGTCGCGCAGGGCATCGCGGAGCAGCTCGCCTCGCGCGTGTCGTTCCGTCGCGCCATGCGCAAGGGCATGCAGTCCGCGCTCCGCGCGGGTGCCAAGGGCATCCGTGTGCAGTGCTCGGGCCGTCTCGGCGGCGCCGAGATGTCGCGCTCGGAGTTCTACCGCGAGGGTCGCGTGCCGCTGCACACCCTCCGCGCGAACATCGACTACGGCTTCTTCGAGGCCCGCACCACCTTCGGCCAGATCGGTGTGAAGGTGTGGATCTACAAGGGCGACATGACGGAGAAGGAGTGGGCCGCCGAGCAGGCGAAGGCCCCCCGCCCGCAGCGTGGCCGTGGTCGTGGCGACCGCGGTGACCGCGGCCCGCGTCGTGACTCCGCCCCCCGCCAGTCCGAGGCCCCCGCGGCTGAGGCCCCCGCTGCCGAGGCCCCCGCGGCCGAGGCCGGTAAGGAGAGCTGACCATGCTTATCCCCCGTCGAGTGAAGCACCGCAAGCAGCACCACCCGAAGCGTTCGGGCGCTGCGACCGGTGGCACCACCATCGCCTTCGGCGACTTCGGCATCCAGGCCCTCGAGCCCGCCTACGTCACCAACCGCCAGATCGAGGCGGCCCGTATCGCGATGACCCGCCACATCAAGCGTGGTGGAAAGGTCTGGATCAACATCTACCCGGACCGTCCTCTGACCAAGAAGCCCGCCGAGGTCCGCATGGGCTCCGGTAAGGGCTCGCCCGAGTGGTGGGTCGCCAACGTCAAGCCGGGTCGTGTGATGTTCGAGCTCGCCGGCGTGCCGGAGGAGCTTGCCCGCGAGGCCATGCGCCGCGCGCAGCACAAGCTGCCCATGAAGACCCGTTTCGTTTCCCGTGAGGGTGGTGACATCTAATGGCCATCGGTACCAAGGACCTCATGCCGTCCGAGCTGGACGCCATGGAGGACGAGCGCCTCGTGGAGGAGCTGAAGAAGGCCAAGGAGGAGCTGTTCAACCTGCGCTTCCAGTCGGCCACCGGTCAGCTCGAGAACCACGGTCGCCTCAAGGCCGTCAAGCGCGACATCGCTCGCATCTACACGATCCTGCGTGAGCGTGAGCTCGGGATCCGCACCGCGCCCTCCGCGAAGGCTTAAGGAACAGATATGTCGACCAAGAAGCACACGACGGCGACCGAGGAGCACCGCGCCTACCGCAAGACGCGCCGCGGCTACGTCACGTCGGACAAGATGGACAAGACCATCACCGTGGAGATCGAGGACCGCGTCAAGCACCCGCTCTACGGCAAGGTCATGCGCCGCACCAGCAAGATCAAGGCCCACGACGAGGCCAACACCGCCGGCATCGGCGACCTCGTCGTCGTGATGGAGACCCGCCCGCTGTCCGCTTCCAAGCGGTGGCGCCTGGTCGAGATCGTCGAGAAGGCCAAGTAACTAGGTTCGACCAGGCTCGCTGAGGAATCGGCGAGAACCAGACGACAGGAGACAAGACATGATTCAGCAGGAGTCGCGACTGCGCGTCGCCGACAACACGGGTGCGAAGGAAGTCCTCTGCATCCGCGTGCTCGGCGGCTCGCACCGTCGCTACGCCGGCATCGGCGACATCATCGTCGCCACCGTCAAGGACGCGATCCCCGGCGGCAACGTCAAGAAGGGCGATGTCGTCAAGGCGGTCGTCGTGCGCACCACCAAGGAGCGCCGCCGTCCCGACGGTTCGTACATCCGTTTCGATGAGAACGCTGCGGTGATCCTCAAGAACCTCGACGGTGACCCGCGCGGCACCCGCATCTTCGGCCCCGTCGGCCGCGAGCTGCGTGACAAGAAGTTCATGAAGATCATCTCGCTGGCACCGGAGGTCATCTGATGGCGAAGATCAAGAAGGACGACCTCGTCGTCGTCATCGCCGGCCGTGACCGCGGTCAGCAGGGCCGCGTGCTGTCGGTCGACCCCGAGCGCGAGCGCGTGGTCGTCGAGGGCATCCAGCGTGTGACCAAGCACGTCAAGCCGGGTACCCGCCGCGACAACGCCGAGGGTGGCCTCGTGACCGTCGAGGCCGCGATCCACATCTCGAACGTGATGCTCGTGGACCCGGAGACCAAGAAGGGCACCCGTGTGGGCTACCGCACGGAAGAGGTCGAGCGTGACGGCCGCAAGCGCACTGTGCGCGTGCGTGTCGCCAAGCGCTCGGGTAAGGACGTCTGATGGCCACCGCGACCACCGCTCCGCGCCTCAAGGACAAGTACCGCAACGAGATCGTCGCGCAGCTCCGCGAGGAGTTCGACCACGCGAACGTGAACCAGGTCGGCGGCCTCGTGAAGGTCGTCGTCAACATGGGCGTCGGCGACGCCGCGAAGGACTCGAAGCTCATCGAGGGCGCCATCGCGGACCTCACCGCCATCACCGGTCAGAAGCCGCAGGTCACCAAGGCCCGCAAGTCCATCGCGCAGTTCAAGCTGCGCGAGGGCCAGCCGATCGGTGCGCACGTCACCCTCCGTGGCGACCGCATGTGGGAGTTCCTCGACCGCCTCATCTCGATCGCGCTGCCCCGCATCCGCGACTTCCGCGGCCTCAGCCCCAAGCAGTTCGACGGCAACGGCAACTACACCTTCGGTCTCACCGAGCAGTCGATGTTCCACGAGATCAACCAGGACAAGATCGACCGCGTGCGCGGCATGGACATCACCATCGTGACGTCCGCCACCACCGACGACGAGGGCCGCTCGCTGCTCAAGCAGCTGGGCTTCCCGTTCAAGGAGAAGTAGGACATGGCCAAGACTGCGCTGAAGAACAAGGCCGCCGGCAAGCAGAAGTTCGCCGTCCGCGCCTACACCCGGTGCCAGAAGTGCGGCCGTCCGCACTCGGTGTACCGCAAGTTCGGCCTCTGCCGCGTGTGCTTCCGCGAGATGGCTCACCGCGGTGAGCTGCCCGGCATCACCAAGAGCAGCTGGTAAACCACTACGCCACAGGTCCCCTAGGGAAACCACGGCGAGGAAGAGTTCAAGACTCATGACGATGACTGACCCCATCGCAGACATGCTGACGCGTCTGCGCAACGCGAACGCGGCGTACCACGAGACCGTGTCGATGCCGCACTCCAAGCTCAAGGCGAACATCGCCAAGATCCTGGAGGCCGAGGGCTACATCTCCGGCTCCGCCACGGCGGACGCCGAGGTCGGCAAGACCCTCACCCTCACGCTGAAGTACGGCCCGAACCGCGAGCGCTCGCTCGCCGGCGTGCGCCGTGTGTCGAAGCCCGGTCTCCGCGTCTACGCGAAGTCCACGAACCTGCCCAAGGTTCTCGGCGGCCTCGGCGTGGCCATCCTGTCCACCTCCTCCGGTCTGCTGACGGACCGCGAGGCCGAGAAGAAGGGCGTCGGCGGCGAGGTCGTCGCGTTCGTCTGGTAACCGGAAAGGAGAACGAGAGCAATGTCCCGCATTGGCAAGATCCCCGTTCCGGTTCCCGCCGGAGTGGACGTGACCATCGAGGGCGCCGACGTGACCGTGAAGGGCCCCAAGGGCTCCCTCACCCACACCGTCGCCGCTCCCATCATCGTGGAGAAGGGTGACGGTGGCCTCGAGGTCAAGCGCCCGAACGACGAGCGCCTGTCGAAGTCGCTCCACGGTCTCACCCGCACGCTCATCGCGAACATGGTGACCGGTGTCACCTCGGGTTACGAGAAGAAGCTCGAGATCGTCGGCACGGGTTACCGCGTCGCGCTCAAGGGTTCGGACCTCGAGTTCGCGCTCGGCTTCTCGCACCCGGTCGTGGTGACCCCGCCGGAGGGCATCACCTTCACGGTCGAGGGCCCCACCAAGTTCACGGTTGCCGGCATCAGCAAGCAGCAGGTCGGCGAGGTCGCGGCGAACATCCGCAAGATTCGCAAGCCCGAGCCGTACAAGGGCAAGGGCGTCCGCTACGCCGGCGAGCAGGTTCGCCGCAAGGCAGGAAAGACGGGTAAGTAAGACATGGGTATCGCAATCAAGGGCAAGGGCAAGGCGATCTCGCGCAAGCGTCGCCACTTCCGCCTGCGCAAGAAGATCTCCGGCACCGCTGCTCGTCCCCGCCTCGTCGTCACCCGCTCGTCGCGCCACATGGTCGCGCAGATCGTGGACGACACCGTCGGCAAGACCCTGGCCTCGGCTTCGACCCTCGAGTCGGACATCCGTGCCATGGAGGGCGACAAGACCGCGAAGGCGTCGAAGGTGGGCCAGCTGGTCGCCGAGCGCGCCAAGGCCGCGGGCATCGAGGCCGTGGTCTTCGACCGTGGCGGCAACAAGTACCACGGCCGTGTCGCGGCCGTGGCCGACGGTGCCCGAGAGGCGGGCCTCGCCCTCTAGGGCGCGGCCAGGAGTGAGGAATTATGGCTGACAACAACAGCGGCCGTCGGGGCGGTAACCGCCGCGACAACGAGCCGGAGAACAAGTTCGTCGAGCGCGTCGTCACCATCAACCGCGTCGCCAAGGTCGTGAAGGGCGGTCGTCGCTTCAGCTTCACCGCGCTCGTGGTCGTCGGTGACGGCGAGGGCAACGTCGGCATCGGCTACGGCAAGGCGAAGGAGGTGCCGGCCGCGATCTCGAAGGGTGTCGAGGAGGCCAAGCGCAACTTCTTCCGCGTCCCCCGCATCCAGGGCACCATCCCGCACGCCGTGCAGGGTGAGGCCGCCGCGGGCGTCGTGTTCCTGCGTCCCGCGTCGCCGGGTACCGGTGTGATCGCCGGTGGTCCGGTGCGCGCGGTGCTCGAGTGCGCCGGCATCCACGACGTCCTGAGCAAGTCGCTCGGCTCGTCCAACGCGATCAACATCGTGCACGCGACCGTCGACGCCCTCAAGCGCCTCGAGCGCCCCGAGGCCGTCGCCGCCCGCCGTGGCAAGGCCGTGGAGGACGTGGCCCCGGCCGCGATGCTCCGCGCCCAGGCAGCGGGGGTGAAGTAGTCATGGCACGACTCAAGGTCGTTCAGAAGAAGTCGGCGATCGGCACGAAGCCGCAGCACCGCGAGACCCTGCGGTCGCTCGGTCTCAAGCGCATCGGCGACATCGTCGTGAAGGAGGACCGTCCCGAGATCCGCGGGATGGTCAAGGCGGTGGACCACCTGGTCGCCGTTGAGGAGGTTGACTGATGGCTGAGGCCAACACGCCGGCCGAGGAGACCGCCGAGAAGGCCGCTCCCGCCAAGAAGCCGGCCGCCAAGAAGGCTCCGGCGAAGGCTGCGGCCGACAAGCCGGCCGCCGCGAAGAAGCCCGCCGCCAAGAAGGCTGCGACCGACGAGGCCAAGCCGGCCGCCAAGAAGCCGGCCGCCAAGAAGGCCGAGCCCAAGGTGGAGGAGCCCGCGGAGAAGGTGGCGACCCTCAAGGTCCACCACCTCCGTCCGGCCCCCGGCTCGCACACCAAGAAGACCCGCGTGGGTCGTGGTGAGGCGTCCAAGGGCAAGACCGCGGGTCGCGGCACCAAGGGCACGGGAGCCCGCTACCAGGTTCCGGAGCGCTTCGAGGGTGGCCAGACGCCCATCCACATGCGCATCCCGAAGCTGCGCGGCTTCAAGAGCCCGTTCAAGGTGTACTACCAGGTCGTCAACGTGGGCCAGCTCTCCGAGCTGTTCCCCAAGGGCGGCGAGATCACCAAGGCGGACCTCGTGGAGAAGGGTGCGGTGCGCCGCAACCAGCCCGTGAAGGTCCTCGGTGAGGGCGAGATCTCCGTCAAGGTGACGCTCGTCGACGCCGACAAGGTCTCGCAGTCCGCGAAGACCAAGATCGAGGCCGCTGGCGGCTCGGTCAACGAGGGCTAGTGATCGCGCCGGGCCCGTCCTGAGGGACGGGCCCGGTCGCGTATCCTCGTGTTCTCACAATCTGCAGGGGAGTATCAATGCTGAGTGGCTTCATGAGTGCGTTCCGCACCCCGGATCTTCGGAGGAAGCTCCTCTTCACCATCGGCATCCTGGCCGTCTACCGCCTCGGCGTCGCGATCCCCACGCCGGGCGTCGACTACGGCAACGTCGAGCTCTGCCTCGCGCAGACCTCCACCAACGCCGGCTTCGCGATCCTCAACCTCTTCTCGGGCGGGGCGCTCCTGCAGCTCTCGATCTTCGCGCTCGGCATCATGCCGTACATCACCGCGTCGATCATCGTGCAGCTCCTGCGCGTGCTCATCCCTCGCTTCGAGACCCTCCACAAGGAGGGCGCCGAGGGCCAGGCGAAGCTCACGCAGTACACGCGCTACATCACCGTCGGCTTCGCCGCGATCCAGTCCGCCTCGTACATCACGATGGCGCGCAACGACATCTTCTTCCCCGGCTGCTCCGTCCCGGTCATCCCCAACGACTCGTGGAACGTCATCCTCAGCATGGTGCTGACCATGACGGCCGGCACGGTGCTCATCATGTGGCTGGGCGAGCGCATCACCGAGCGCGGCGTCGGCAACGGCATGTCGCTCCTCATCTTCACCTCGGTCGCCGCGGGCTTCCCCGGCATCGTGTCGTCGATCTGGAACTCCTCGAACGGCGCCCGCAACCTGTTCTTCACCGCGATCGTGCTGTTCATCGTGATCGCCGCGGTCGTGTTCGTCGAGCAGTCGCAGCGCCGCATCCCCGTCCAGTACGCCAAGCGGATGGTCGGCCGCAAGATGCTGGGCGGCTCGTCCACCTACATCCCGCTCAAGATCAACATGGCGGGCATCATCCCGGTGATCTTCGCATCGTCGCTGCTGACGATCCCGCAGGTCATCATCCAGTTCCAGGGCGACGACCCGGCGGGCTGGGTCGTGTGGCTCAACAACAACGTGGCGCAGTCGAGCGCGCCGCTGCACATCGCGCTCTACATCCTGCTGATCGTGTTCTTCGCGTACTTCTACACCGCCATCACGTTCAACCCGACCGAGGTCGCCGACGACATGAAGAAGTACGGCGGCTTCATCCCGGGCATCCGTCCGGGCACCCCGACCGCGGAGTTCCTCGACTACGTGCTGTCCCGCATCACGGCCGCCGGCTCGCTGTACCTCGCGATCGTGGCGCTCGTGCCGACGCTGCTGTTCGTCGCGCTGGGCCTGTCCTCGTCGATCCCGTTCGGCGGCACCTCGATCCTCATCCTCGTCGGCGTCGGCCTCGACACCGTCAAGCGGATCCAGTCCCAGCTCGAGCAGCATCACTACGAAGGGTTCCTCAAGTAATGCGTGCAGTCCTCCTCGGTCCTCCCGGCGCTGGCAAGGGCACCCAGGCCGCCCGTCTCACGGAGCGCTTCGGCGTCCCCGCGATCTCGACCGGCGACATCTTCCGCGCGAACGTCAAGGGCGGCACCCCGCTCGGCGTCAAGGCGCAGGAGTACATGAACGCGGGCCAGCTGGTCCCCGACGAGGTCACGAACGCCATGGTGCGCGCGCGCCTCGCGGAGGACGATGCGGCCGCGGGCTTCCTCCTCGACGGCTACCCGCGCAACCCCGAGCAGGCGGTCGAGCTCGACTCGATGCTCGCCGAGCTCGGCGTCGAGCTCGACGTGGCGATCGAGATCACCGCGGACTTCGACGAGGTGACTCAGCGCCTGCTCAAGCGCGCCGAGATCGAGGGCCGCGCCGACGACACCGAGCCGGTGATCCGCAAGCGCCTCGAGGTGTACGCCACCTCGACCGCGCCGCTCACCGCCTTCTACGCGGGCCGCGGCCTGCTGGTCCAGGTCGACGGCCTGGGTGAGATCGACGAGGTCACCGAGCGCCTCGTCGCCGCCGTCGCGCGCTGATCCCATGGCGGGGCGCATCGAGCTCAAGACCCGCGAGGAGATGCGGGTCATGGCGGAGGCGGGCGTGATCGTCCAGCGCGCGCTCGCCGCCGCCAGGTCGGCCTGCGTCCCCGGCGCCACCACGGCTGACGCCGACGCGGCCGCGGCACGCGTCATCGCGGAGGCGGGCGCCACCTCGAACTTCCTCGGCTACCAGGGCTTCCCCGCGACGGCGTGCGTGTCCGTCAACGAGGAGGTCGTGCACGGCATCCCCGGCAACCGCGTGCTCGTGGAGGGCGACATCGTGTCGATCGACTGCGGCGCGATCGTGGCCGGATGGCATGGCGACAGCGCGATCTCGTTCATCGTCGGCGAGCCCGCCGCCCGCGCGGACGTCGCCCTGGTGAGCACCACCGAACGCGCCCTGTGGGCCGGCATCGCGGCCCTCGCCTCCGCCGACCGGATCTCCGACGTCTCCGCGGCGATCGAGGACGTCGCGGACGAGGCGGGTCTGCATCCGCTCGAGGGGTACGTGGGCCACGGCATCGGCACCGCGATGCACATGGAGCCGGACGTCCCCAACTACCGGGTGCGCGGCCGCAGCCCGCGCGTGCGCCCGGGCATGTGCCTCGCGCTCGAGCCGATGCTCGTCATCGGCACGCCGGACTCCGCCGTGCTCAACGACGAGTGGACCGTGGTGTCGCTCGACGGCTCGCGTGCGGCCCACTGGGAGCACTCGGTGGCCGTCCACGAGGACGGCATCTGGGTGCTCACCGCGGCCGACGGCGGCGCGGCCAAGCTCGCTCCGCTCGGCGTCACGCCGGTCGCCCCGTAGCCCCGGGTCCCGCATCGTCCCTGGTGTGGTCGACTCCACACGCGTTCACGCACTCGTTACCTCCGCGGCACGCGGGGGCAAAGACCGCGGGTTAGCGTCGCCTCAGCCGGTGCTCCGGACGCCGGCAGCTGAGGAGGGGCGCCATGGCGCGAGGATTTTCGTATGCCCCGGGGGCGAGCACGGAGGTCGAGGAGGCCGCGGCTCCCGGGCTGACCAAGGAACGGATGCAGGAGCTCGGCGGCTCCCGCAACGCGCTGGTGCGTGAGGCGATCGCCGCACGCACCGACTGCCCGTTCGGGCTGATGGTGACGTTGGCGCACGACCACGTGGTACCCGTCCGGGCCGCCATGGCCGGCAACCCCAAGGTGCTCCACTCGATCCTCGACTACCTCTCCCACGACCGGCAGGTCGCGGTGCTGTGCGCGGTGGCCGGCAACCCGTCGACCGGGCAGGACATCCTCGAGGCGCTGGCCGCTCACCGCAAGGGCGCCGTGCGGGACGCGGCCGCCGCGGCGCTCGACGCCCGCGCCGGCAGCGCGGTGTCCGCGGACCATACGCCCGAGCTGCGCGACCGCGTCTTCGAGGAGTCCCAGGCCCGGCGGGAGGCTCTCCTCGCGGAGGCGGCGGACAGCAGCCTCGAGGCGGCCGCCGACGCCGCGATGGAAGGCGCCGCGCCCGTCGCCGAACCGGCCGAGCCGCTGCCCGCGCGCCCGACCCGCAGCGCACCGGTGCGCGGGTTCCGCCCCCCTGTCGACGCGTAGGCGCCGCCACCCACCGTTCTTCCGACCTTCACCTGGCCGACACCTCGGCGACAGCCGATGCTCACCGCGGGCGCCTAGCCTCTCCGGAATCGAGACGGGGAGGTGGAGGTGGCCGACGACGGGTGGTCCCGCGCGCTCATGGCCGCCTCCGGTGTGCCCGTCGCGAGCGACGCACGCGACGACGGCCTCCGCGCGATCGTGATGGAGGCGCGTGCCGACGGCCTCTCGCGGGAGCGCGTGATCGCGCTCGCGCAGCACCGCGAGCCCGCGGTCCGCGAGGCCGTGGCGGCCCGGCCCGACTGCCCCCTCGGCATGCAGGCGACCCTCGCCCACGACCGGCGCACCTCGGTGCGGGTCGCGCTCGCCTCGGGACCGGGTCTCGCCGGCTCGATCGCGAGCGTGCTCGCGCAGGACCGCGAGCTGTCCGTGCTCAAGGCGCTGGCGCGCAACGCGGCCACCCCGCGCGCGGTGCTCGGGAGGCTCGCCGAGCACCGTCGCGAGGACGTCGCCCGGCTCGCGCGCCGCTCCCTCGACGGCGTCGTGCTGGGCGCGCATCCGGCACGCGTCGAGGAGATCGAGGAGCGCCCCCGCGCGACGGCGCCGCCGACCGCAGGAACCCCCTCCCCGGTGGGGGAGCGGGCGGCGGGCGTGCTGGCCCCCCGACCCTCCGTGCCGCCACGCGGCGGCGCCCGACCTGCGCACTGACGCCCCTGGCAGGTGGCTGGAAGCCGCGTCCCGTGTGTCGCGAAGATGACACGATGTCTGATTCCTCACAGAGATTTGACCCGGCTGTGCGCGCGTTTGGAAGATACTTGGCAGAACGATGACCGGTGGGAGGTACGCAGTGGTGGTTCCGGCCAGTGGGGCGTCAGAGGACGTGGCGCGCGCGCTCGATCCTGAGATCTCCGGCTCCGAGCTCCTGCCGCTCGCGGTGCACCGCGACCCGCAGGTGCGGGCGGCGGTCGCGGCCCGCAGCGACTGCCCGATGGGCGCGCTCGTCTCCCTCGGGCACGACGCCAACCTGGACGTGCTCAGCGCGCTGCTGGGGAACGCGCGCACGCCGTCCTCCGTGGTGCGGCGCCTCGCGGACCACCGCGACCCGCGGATCTCGGGGCTCGCGGTCCAGCGGCTCCGCAACGCCTTCCGGTAGGCTCGGCTCGACAGGAGCGTCCACGCACGCGCGACGATGCGCGATGCGGCTTGAGACGCGCGGCAGATTGCCGTATAGTTTTCCGTTGGGCGTTTTTGCGCGCCCGCACCCCTGTCAATCAACGTTAGCGGAGTTCATGGCTAAGAAGGACGGCGTCATCGAGGTCGAGGGCGTGGTGGTCGAAGCACTGCCGAACGCATCGTTCCGAGTCGAGCTGACGAACGGGCACCTCGTGCTCGCTCACATCTCCGGGAAGATGCGTCAGCACTACATCAGGATCCTCCCCGAGGACCGTGTGGTGGTGGAGCTCAGCCCCTATGACCTGTCCCGCGGCCGCATCGTCTACCGCTACAAGTGAGTCGTCGAGACGGCGCTTCCGCGCGCCCGATCGACGCAGGAAAGAACCATGAAGGTTAAGCCCAGCGTCAAGCCCATCTGCGACAAGTGCAAGGTGATCCGACGCAATGGCCGAGTGATGGTCATCTGCGAGAACCTGCGCCACAAGCAGCGTCAGGGCTAGACACACCCCGAGTACATCCTCGCTCGACATATGCATCAAACCCCCGGCTCGGAGGCCGGGGCCCGCGACACACCTAGGCGGGGCGTTCGAGCGTCAGACCTCCGACTACTGATGGAGTAGAACCAGCAATGGCACGCATCGTCGGTGTCGACATCCCGCGCGACAAGCGCATGGTGATCGCACTTACCTACATCTACGGCGTCGGCCGCACCCGCGCCGAGCAGATCCTCGCAGCGACCGGCATCAGCCCGGACCTGCGCGTCAAGGACGCGAACGACGAGCAGCTCGTCGCGATCCGTGACTACATCGAGGCCAACTTCACCGTCGAGGGCGACCTCCGTCGCGAGGTGACCGCCGACATCCGCCGCAAGGTGGAGATCGGCAACTACCAGGGCCTCCGCCACCGCCGCGGCATGCCCGTCCGTGGTCAGCGCACGAAGACCAACGCCCGCACCCGCAAGGGCCGCAAGAAGACCGTCGCCGGAAAGAAGAAGTAAGACATGGCCGCTCCTACTCGCAAGCCGCGCAAGAAGATCAAGAAGACCGTCGCGCACGGTCAGGCGCACATCAAGTCCACCTTCAACAACACGATCATCTCGATCACGGACCCCTCGGGCGCCGTCGTGTCGTGGTCGTCGTCGGGCCAGGTCGGCTTCAAGGGTTCGCGCAAGTCGACCCCGTACGCCGCGCAGATGGCCGCCGAGGCCGCCGCTCGCCGTGCGCAGGACGCCGGCATGAGCAAGGTCGACGTGTTCGTCAAGGGCCCGGGCTCGGGCCGCGACACCGCGATCCGCTCGCTCACGGCCGCCGGCCTCGAGGTGACCTCCATCAAGGACGTCACCCCGCAGGCGCACAACGGCTGCCGCCCGCCGAAGCGCCGCCGCAACTAGCACGCCCGCGCGGGTCGGTCCCGCGCCTCCGGTCGCGGGCCGATGCACGTCATCGGCCCGTGGCCGCCCCCTCATTTCCAGCTTCTGGCCCCAGCCGGACCGAACCCGGCAGGGAATCTCGAGCATCAGATAGCGGGTGCTCGGAAAGGAAACAACCGTGCTGATCGCACAGCGTCCCACGCTGACCGAGAAGGTCATCTCGGAGAACCGCTCGCAGTTCTCGCTCAAGCCGCTCGAGCCGGGCTTCGGCTACACGCTCGGCAACTCGCTCCGCCGCACGCTGCTGTCGTCCATCCCGGGCGCGGCGGTGACGTCGGTGCGTTTCGAGGGCGTCCTCCACGAGTTCACCACCATCGACGGGGTGAAGGAGGACGTGACCGAGATCCTGCTCAACCTCAAGAACCTCGTGGTCTCGTCGGAGAACGACGAGCCCGTCGTGATGTACCTGCGCAAGTCGGGCGCGGGCGTCGTCACCGGTGCTGACATCCAGCCCCCGGCCGGCGTCGAGATCCACAACCCGGACCTCCACATCGCGACCCTCAACGCGAAGGCGAAGTTCGAGGTCGAGCTGACGGTCGAGCGCGGTCGCGGCTACGTTCCCGCGGCGATGAACAAGAGCTACGACGCGGAGATCGGCCAGATCCCCGTCGACTCGATCTACTCGCCCGTCCTCAAGGTGACCTACAAGGTCGAGGCCACCCGTGTCGCGCAGCGCACGGACTTCGACGAGCTGGTCATCGACGTCGAGACGAAGTCCTCGATCTCGCCCCGCGACGCCGTCGCGTCGGCGGGTGCGACGCTCGTCGAGCTCTTCTCGCTCGCCCGCGGCCTCAACGAGGCCGCCGAGGGCATCGAGATCGGCCCGTCGGACACGGACGAGTCGCTCGAGGAGGACTACAACCAGCCGATCGAGGAGCTCAACCTCACGCAGCGGTCCTACAACTGCCTCAAGCGCGAGGGCATCCACACCGTGGGCGAGCTCACCGCGCGGTCCGAGGCGGACCTCATGGACATCCGCAACTTCGGCCAGAAGTCGATCACCGAGGTGAAGGAGAAGCTCGCCGAGCTGGGCTTCTCCCTCAAGGACAGCGCCGTCGAGTACGACAGCGGCTCGTCCGTCTACTTCTCGGGCAGCGACGAGTAACAAGGAGAATTCTCAATCATGCCTACCCCCACCAAGGGTGCCCGCCTGGGCGGCGGTCCCGCGCACGAGCGTCAGATGCTCGCGAACCTTTCGCAGAGCCTCTTCGAGCACGGCCGCATCACCACCACCGTGACCAAGGCCAAGCGCCTGCGCCCGCACGCCGAGCGTCTCATCACCTTCGCGAAGCGCGGCGACCTCGCCTCGCGCCGCAAGGTGCTCGGGATCCTCTCGGACAAGGGCGTCGTCCACAAGCTCTTCACCGAGATCGGCCCCGGCTTCGCCGAGCGTGACGGCGGCTACACCCGCATCACCAAGACCGGCTTCCGCAAGGGCGACAACGCCCCCATGGCCGTGATCGAGCTCGTCGAGTTCGGCACGCCCGCCAAGAAGGCCGTCGCCAAGGAGGCCGAGAAGGCCACCAAGAAGGCTGCGCCGAAGAAGGCCGAGAAGGTCGAGGAGGCGCCCGTCGCCGAGGAGACCGTCGTCGAGACCGAGGCCGCCGAGGCCCCGGCCGCCGACGAGGCCAAGTAACCCTCGCCTTCCATCAAGGCAACCCGAGGCGGGTCCGCACATGCTCTCTGAGACGGTGCGGGCCCGCCTCGACCTTTCCTACGACGGCACCGACTTCTCGGGGTGGGCCACCCAGCCCGGGCTGCGGACCGTCCAGGGCGTCCTCGAGGACGCCCTCACGCGCATCGTCCGCCAGGAGGCGTACCCCCGGGTGACCGTCGCCGGACGGACCGATGCGGGCGTCCACGCCCGCGGCCAGGTGGCCCACGTCGACATCGAGGCCTCCGCATGGGAGCGGATGCCCGGCCGCGCCGCGCGCACGCCGGCCCAGGGGCTGCTCTCGCGCCTCGACGGCGTGCTCCCCGGCGACGTCGTGATCCGCGACGTCACCGTCGCGCCCGCAGGCTTCGACGCGCGCTTCTCCGCCACGCAGCGCCGCTACGCCTACCGCGTCACCGACGCCGTCCCCGACGTCCTGCGGCGCCGCCACGTGGTCCGGGTCGGCCGCCCGCTCGACGTCGACGCCCTCAACCGCGCGTCGTCCACCCTGCTGGGCCTGCGCGACTTCGCGGCCTTCTGCCGCGGCCGCGAGGGCGCCACGACCATCCGCGACCTCACCGAGCTGTCGTGGCGCCGCGAGACCGAGGGCCCCGACACGGGCCTGGTGGTCGCGACCGTGCGCGCGGACGCGTTCTGCCACTCGATGGTGCGCTCGCTCGTGGGCGCGCTGCTCACCGTGGGGGAGGGGCGGCGCGACCTCGACTGGCTCGCCGCTGTCGCCGCCTCCGCGACCCGCTCGCAGGCGATCGCGGTGGCCCCCGCGCACGGGCTCACGCTCGAGGAGGTGGCCTACCCGGACGATGCGCTGCTCGCGGCGCGCGCCGAGGCTACCCGAGGGCGGCGCACCCTGCCGTGACCGACGCGCGCGGCCGGCCGCTCCCGGATTGAGATTCCGGCCGCGTGCGCGTATGATGGTGCGTCGTTGTGCGTTCCCTCGTGGACGGTGCCTCCCACTCGCCGCCGCAGGACCCGCCGACCGAATTGCTTCGCGGTGCCTCCCGGTACCGCACACCGAATCGAGTAGAAGTAAGGCTTCACAGTGCGTACGTTTTCTCCCAAGCCGGGTGACGTCACCAAGAACTGGTACGTCATCGACGCTACTGACGTGGTCCTCGGTCGTCTGGCCTCCCAGGCCGCTTCGCTGCTCCGCGGCAAGCACAAGGCGACCTTTGCGCCCCACGTCGACGGCGGTGACTTCGTCATCGTCATCAACGCTGAGAAGGTGGCCCTCTCGGGCAACAAGCTCACCGACAAGATGGTCTACCGCCACTCGGGCTTCCCGGGCGGTCTCTCGGCCGTCCCGATCGGCGAGCTCCTCGAGAAGAACCCCCGTCGCGTGATCGAGAACGCGGTCAAGGGCATGCTGCCCAAGACCAAGCTCGGCGCCGCCCAACTCAAGCACCTCAAGGTCTACGCCGGCGCGGAGCACCCGCACGCCGCGCAGCAGCCCGAGGTCTTCGAGATCTCCCAGGTCGCGCAGTAAGCGCCGCAGCAGTTAAGGATTGATGAAAGTGGCAGATGTGACCACCGAGGTCGAGAACGAGACCCCGTCCGAGTACACCACCGAGACCGTTGCCGAGCGCGGCAAGGGTGTCACCAACCTCGCCCCCGGCGCCGGCCTCGGCCGTCGCAAGGAGGCCGTCGCCCGCGTGCGCCTGGTGCCCGGCACCGGCAAGTGGGTCGTCAACGGCCGTGAGCTCGAGGACTACTTCCCGAACAAGGTCCACCAGCAGCTGGTGAACTCGCCGTTCGCGCTCCTCGACATCGAGGGCAAGTTCGACGTGCACGCCCGCATCCACGGCGGCGGCCCGTCGGGTCAGGCCGGCGCGCTGCGTCTCGGCGTGGCTCGTGCGCTCAACGAGATCGACGAGGACAACAACCGCCCGGCGCTCAAGAAGGCCGGCTTCCTCACCCGCGATGCCCGCATCGTGGAGCGCAAGAAGGCCGGTCTCAAGAAGGCCCGCCGCGCGCCGCAGTACTCGAAGCGCTAATCTCTCGCGCATGGCGCGACTCTTCGGCACGGACGGTGTCCGGGGCCTTGCCAACCGGGACCTCACGGCGGAGCTGGCGGTCGACCTCGCGGTCGCCGCGGCTCACGTCCTGGGGGAGCGGGGCGAGTTCTCCGGCCACCGTCCTCGTGCCGTCATCGGCCGCGACACCCGCGTCTCAGGCGAGTTCCTGAGCGCGGCTGTCGCGGCCGGTCTTGCTTCCGCGGGCGTCGACGTCCTCGACGTGGGCGTCGTGCCCACCCCCGCGGTCGCGTACCTCACCGCCTCCACCGAGGCGGACCTGGGCGTGGTGATCTCCGCATCCCACAACCCCATGCCGGACAACGGCATCAAGTTCTTCGCGCGCGGCGGCCACAAGCTCGACGACTCCGTCGAGGAGGCCATCGAGGCGCGCGTGGGCGAGGCATGGGAGCGGCCCCTCGGCGCGGCCGTGGGGCGCATCGTCCCCTCCGCGAGCCTCGCCGGCGAGTACGTCGACCACGTCGTCTCCGCCGTCCGCTCCTTCGCCGGCTCGGACGAGCCGCTCGACGGCATCCACATCGTCGTGGACGCCGCGCACGGGGCCGCCTCCGCGGTCGGTCCGGCGGCCCTCGCCGCCGCCGGCGCCCGCGTCACCACCATCAACGCGTCGCCCGACGGCCTCAACATCAACGACGGCGTCGGCTCCACCCACCTCGGACCGCTGCAGGCCGCCGTGGTGGAGCATGGAGGCGACCTCGGCGTGGCGTTCGACGGCGACGCCGACCGCTGCCTCGCGGTCGACCACACCGGCGCGGTCGTCAACGGCGACCAGATCATGGGCCTGCTCGCCGTCGCGATGCGCGACACCGGCACGCTCTACCGGTCGACGCTCGTCGCGACCGTGATGAGCAACCTGGGCCTCCACCAGGCCATGCGGCGCGAAGGCATCGACATCGTCGAGACCGCCGTGGGCGACCGCTACGTGCTCGAGGCGATGCGCGACGCCGGCTACACGCTCGGCGGCGAGCAGTCGGGCCACATCATCGTCTCCGACTACGCGACCACCGGTGACGGCGTGCTGTCGGCGCTGCTGGTCGCCGCGCGCGTCGCCGCCCGCGGCTCCCTGCGCGAGCAGTGCGCCGGCATCGAGACGCTCCCGCAGGTGCTCATCAACGTGCGCGGCGCGGACCGCTCGCGCGTCCACACGGACCGCGAGCTGCAGGCCGCCGTGAGCTCCGCCCGGCGCGAGCTGGGCGACACCGGCCGCGTGCTGCTGCGCCCGTCCGGCACCGAGCCGCTCGTGCGCGTCATGGTCGAGGCCGCCACGGCCGAGGAGGCCCAGCGGCACGGCGAGACGCTCGCCGCCGTCGTGCGCGACCGCCTGTCGCTCTGACCGGGCGCGCATGGCGACGCGACCGGCGCGCGCCGCAGGGGTGAGCCCCGAATCAGGGCATCCCCCGATCGCCGGGTACTGGCGCACCTGACAGACTTGGCCACGTGAACGAGCTCTGGCATCTCCTGACCGACTGGATCGAGACCGTCGAGGTCTGGGTCGAGTCCCTCATGGAGTCGCTATGGATCTACCCCGCGGTGTGGCTCCTGTCCCTCCTGGACGGCGTCTTCCCGGTGCTGCCGAGCGAGTCCGTGGTGATCGCCACCGCGACCAGCTGGGCCCAGTCGGGCTCCCCGTGGATCGGGATCATCTGGGTCGCCGCGGCGACCGGCGCGTGGTGCGGCGACCAGCTGGCCTACCTCATCGGGTCCAAGCTCGACGTGCGCAAGCACCCGTTCTTCGCGCGGGCCGGCATGCGCAAGACGCTCGACTGGGCCGAGTCGACGCTCGAGCGCCGCGGCACCACGTTCATCATCGCGGCCCGCTTCATCCCGATGGGCCGCGTCGCCGTCAACCTCACCGCCGGGGCGCTGCGCTACCCGCGCCAGTGGTTCATGGTGGTCGATGCGGTCGCGGTGGCGATCTGGGCCACCTACGGCACCGCGCTCGGCATCTGGGCCGGCTCGATCTTCGAGAACATCCTCGTCTCGATCACCGTGGGCGTCGTGGGCGGCGTCGTGATCGGGATCGTCATCGACAAGATCCTCGCGCGCCTGGGCTTCGCCGAGCCGGAGATGCCGAACCTCTCCGAGGAGATCGAGGAGCGGCTGCTCACCGGCGAGCTGCAGGTGCGGCCTCCGCGCCGCGGGCGTCGCCGGGCCGACGGGAGCGTCGACGGGAGCGCCGACGATGCCGCCTGAGGCGGTCGACGGCGTCGACGTCGGCTGGGAGGGCGCGCGCGCCGCGAACCTCGCCAACTGGGACGACCGCGTGCCGCTCCACGTCGAGGCGTACGGGCTCGAAGCCTTCACGGCGGATCCGGCGCACCTGTCCAGCGTGGTCAGGCACGACCTCCCGGTGCTCGAGCGTCACCTCGACGGCGGCACCCTGGCCGGCCTCGACGTATGCCACCTCCAGTGCCACATCGGCACCGACACGGTGTCGCTGGCCCGCGCCGGCGCGCGCGTCGTGGGGGTCGACTTCTCCGCCCCCGCGCTCGCGGCGGCCGCCCGCCTCGCCGCTGCGATCGGCATCGACGCCCGCTGGGTCGAGGGCGACGTGCTCGAGGCGCGGGCGCTCGTCGACGCCGCGTTGGGCGAGGACCGCACCTTCGACGTCGTCTACACGAGCATCGGCACCATCGGATGGCTGTCCGATCTCACGGCGTGGGCGCGGCAGATCGCCGCGCTTCTCGCCCCGGGCGGCGTCCTGTACTTCCGTGACGGCCATCCCATGCTCGGCACCATCGACGAGGATCGGGACGAGCTGGTCGCCCGGTACCGCTACTTCTCGGACGGGCGCGCGCTCCAGTGGGACGACGACGCGACGTACGTGGGGGACGGACGGGTCGAGGCCACGCGCACCTACGAGTGGGCGCACCCCGTCTCCGAGATCGTCACCGCGCTGCTCGAGGCGGGGCTCGCGATCGAGGCGATGGACGAGGGCCGCACCCTCCCGTGGCGCTTCTCCGAGCGCATGGTGGAGCTGCCGGACGGCGACTTCGCGTGGCCCGGCGGCGAGGCCGAAATCGTCCCCTGCACGCTCACCATCGTCGCGAGAAAAAGCCGGACGCCCTCCGATTCCCAATGACAAGGGTGAACAGTGCGGCGCACGGGCCACACGAGGCACCCCCATCACTTTTGACGCTTCGGTCACACGTGTCATTGGGAATCGGTGGGGGCGCCTCTACAGCTTGCGCATGCGCACCGACTCGACGCGGTGGTCCGGCCCCTTGTTGAGGATGATCGTCGCGCGCGAGCGCGTGGGGGCGATGTTGCGCGCGAGGTTGGGCGCGTTGACCGTGTCCCACACCTGACCGGCGACGGCGTGCGCCTGCTCATCGGTGAGCGTGGAGTACGAGTGGAAGTACGAGTCCGGCTTCGCGAACGCCGACTCCCGCAGCGCGAGGAAGCGCTCGATGTACCAGCGGCGGATGTCGTCGGGGTGCGCATCGACGTAGATCGACACGTCGAAGAAGTCGCTCACCGCGAGCTGCGAGGCACCAGGCTCGCGCGGCTGCGCGGTCTGCAGCACGTTGAGCCCCTCGACGATGAGGATGTCGGGCTGACGGACCACGACCTCCTTGCCCGGCACGATGTCGTAGACCTGATGTGAGTACACCGGCGCGCGGACCTCGGCCTCGCCGGACTTCACCTTGAGGATGAAGTCGCGCAGCGAGCGCCGGTCGAAGGACTCGGGGAAGCCCTTGCGCGCCATGAGCCCGCGCTCCTCGAGGATGGCGTTGGAGTAGAGGAAGCCGTCGGTGGTGACGAGCTCGACGTGCGGCGAGGAGGGCCAGCGCGCCATGAGCTCGCGCAGCAGGCGCGCGGTCGTGGACTTGCCCACGGCGACCGACCCCGCGACACCGATGACGAACGGCGTGCGCGACGCGCGCTCGCCCAGGAAGCTGCTCGTGGCGCCGTGCAGCGCGCCCGTCGCTCCCGAGTACAGGTCGAGCAGCCGCGACAGCGGCCGGTAGATGCGGTCGACCTCGGCGATGTCGATCGGGTCGCCCAGTCCGCGCACGCGCGCGACGTCCTCCGCGGTGAGCGGCAGCGGCGTCGCGTCGGCGAGGGCCGCCCACTCGTCGCGGGTCAGGGTGACGTACGGGTTGCCCGCGTCGGACCGTCGCGCCTCGTTCACCCGACCATTGTGGCGCATCGTCCGACCACGGGACGATGCGCGTGCCCGGCCTGCGCCGAGCGCACGGGGGCGGCATCTAGACTCGGGGTCATGTGCGGAATCGTCGGATATGTGGGGTCGGGCGCGCCCGGCGGCCGCCCGCAGGGCGTGGTCATGGCGGGGCTGGCGCGGCTGGAGTACCGCGGATACGACTCTGCCGGCATCGCCGTGGTCACCGAGGACACGGCGCGTGTCGCGATGTCGAAGAAGGCGGGCAAGCTCGTCAACCTGGAGAAGGAGCTGGCCGAGCGGCCCCTCGCCGCGGGCACCGCCGCGATCGGGCACACGAGGTGGGCGACGCACGGCGCGCCCACGGACGCGAACGCGCACCCGCACCTCGCGGCGGGCGGCCGCGTCGCGATCATCCACAACGGGATCATCGAGAACTTCGCCGCGCTGCGGGCCGAGCTGCTGGCCGAGGGCATCGAGTTCCTGTCCGAGACCGACACCGAGGTCGCGGGCCACCTGCTCGCGCGCGAGGTCGACCGGGGCCTGTCGCTCGCGGACGCGATGCGTGCCATCACGCGCCGCCTCGAGGGCGCGTTCACGCTCCTCGCGGTGGACGCGCGCGAGCCCCGCACGGTGGTGGGTGCGCGCCGCAACAGCCCGCTCGTCATCGGCTTGGGCGAGGGGGAGAACTTCCTGGGGTCGGACGTGGTCGCGTTCATCGAGCACACCCGTACCGCGCTCGAGCTGCACCAGGACGAGGTCGTGGAGATCACCCCCGACGGCGTCACCATCACCGACATCCGCGGCCTCGTGGTCGAGCGCGAGCCGTACCACGTCGACTGGGACGCCTCCGCGGCCCAGAAGGGCGGCTTCGCGACCTTCATGGAGAAGGAGATCCACGACCAGCCCACGGCGGTCGCGGACACCCTGCGCGGGCGCATCGACGAGCACGGCCGCCTCCAGCTCGACGGCGGCATGATCCACGAGACGATCCTCAACTCGATCGACAAGATCATCGTGGTCGCGTGCGGCACCGCCGCCTATGCGGGCCTGGTGGGCCGCTACGCGATCGAGCACTGGTGCCGCATCCCCGTCGAGGTCGAGCTCGCGCACGAGTTCCGCTACCGCGACCCCGTGGTGAGCGTGCGCACCCTCGTGGTCGCGATCAGCCAGTCCGGCGAGACGATGGACACGATCATGGCGGTGCGCCACGCGCAGCAGCAGGGCGCCCCCGTCATCGCGATCGTCAACTCGCAGGGCTCGACCATCGCCCGCGACGCCGACGCGGTCCTGTACACGCGCGCCGGGCCCGAGATCGCCGTCGCGTCGACCAAGGCGTTCCTCGCGCAGATCACCGCCGTCTACCTGCTGGGCATCTACCTCGCGGAGCTGCGCGGCAACAAGTTCCCCGACGAGATCGAGTCGCTGCTGGACCAGCTCGACGCGATCCCGGCGAAGATCCAGCGCGTGCTCGACGCCTCGGAGCCGATCCGCGAGCTCGCGCGCAGCATGGCGGACGAGCGCACGGTGCTGTTCCTGGGCCGCCACGTGGGCTTCCCGGTGGCCCTCGAGGGCGCGCTCAAGCTCAAGGAGCTCGCGTACATCCACGCCGAGGGCTTCGCCGCCGGCGAGCTCAAGCACGGCCCCATCGCGCTCGTCGAGGAGGGCCAGCCGGTGTTCATCGTGCTGCCCAGCCCCCGCGGCCGCGAGTCGCTGCACTCCAAGGTCATCTCGAACGTGCAGGAGGTCCGCGCGCGCGGCGCCCGCACGTTCGTCATCGCCGAGGAGGGCGACCGCGACGCCGAGAACTACGCCGAGCAGGTCTTCTACGTACCCTCCGCGCCCGTGCTCATGACCCCGCTGCTGTCCGTGGTCCCGCTCCAGCTGTTCGCGCTCGAGCTCGCCGCGGCCAAGGGCTACGACGTCGACCAGCCGCGCAACCTCGCCAAGTCCGTCACGGTGGAGTGAGCGTGGCGATCCTGGGGCTCGGCATCGACGTCGTCGAGATCGCCCGCTTCGAGGACGCCCTCGAACGCTCGCCCGGCTTCCTCGAGCGGGTCTTCACGCCCGCCGAGCGCGAGCTGGGGCACGCGAGCCTCGCCGCGCGCTGGGCCGCGAAGGAGGCGCTCGCCAAGGCGCTCGGCGCGCCCGCGGGCCTCAGCTGGCAGGACTGCGAGGTGACCCGCGAGGACGGCGGCCAGCCGCGCCTCCTCGTCACCGGGACCGTCGCGGCGCGCGTCGCCGCGCTCGGCATGACGTCGCTGCACGTATCGCTGTCGCATGACGCGGGGATCGCCTCCGCGGTCGTCATCGGGGAGGGCTGAATGACCCGCTTGCAGGTGACCATCGATCACGGCGCCATCGCGCGCAACGTCGAACGGCTGCGCGCGCACGCGCCCACCGCGGCGGTGATGGCGGTGGTCAAGGCCGATGCGTACGGCCACGGCCTCGTGGGCGCCGCCAGGGCCGCGCGCGAGGGCGGGGCCGCGTGGCTGGGCGTCGCGCAGCCGGACGAGGCGCTCGCGCTGCGCGCCGGCGGCGACGCCGGCCGGATCCTGTGCTGGCTGTACGGCCCCGAGCTGCCCGCCCGCGCGCTCATCCGCGGCGGGGTGGACGTCAGCGCCTCGTCCCTCGAGGTGCTCGACACGCTCGTGGCCGCCGCCCGCATGGACGGCCTGCGCGCCCGCGTCCACCTGTGCATCGACACGGGCCTGTCGCGCGAGGGCGTGCGCCCCGAAGGGCTGCCCGCGCTGCTCGACGCCGCGCTCGCGGCGGACGATGCGGTCCAGGTCGTCGGCGCATGGTCCCACCTCGCCTGGGCCGACCAGCCGGGCCACCCCACGATCGACCGCCAGGCCGACGTGTTCCGCGAGGCGGTCGCCACCATCGAGGGGCGCGGAGTCGCTCTCGAGGTCCGCCACCTCGCCAACTCCGCCGCGACCCTCACCCGCCCCGACCTGCACTTCGACCTCGTGCGTCCCGGCATCGCCGTGTACGGCCTGCCCCCGGTGGAGGACCCGGCCGGTGAGGGCTTCGGGCTCGAGCCCGCGATGCGCGTCACCGCGTCGCTCGCGCTCGTCAAGGACGTGCCGGCTGGGGAGGGCGTGAGCTACGGCCACGAGTACACGACGCCGCGCGACACCCGGCTCGGGCTGGTGACCGCGGGCTACTCCGACGGCATCTTCCGCTCCGCGGGCAACGGGCGTGGCCCCGTCGCCATCGGCGGTCGGCGGCACGTCATCGCGGGCCGGGTCTGCATGGACCAGGTGGTCCTCGACCTCGGGCCCGACGCCACGGAGCACCCCGGCGACGAGGTGGTCCTCATCGGCGCGGACGGGCCCTCGGCTCGCGAGTGGGCCGATGCGGCGGGCACCATCGACTACGAGATCGTCTGCCGCTTCGGCGGTCTGAAGGAGAAGTACCCCGCATGACCAGCGCATCGTCCGCCACCTTCGACGTCGCCACGGGCGACGCGATGCGGGCACTCGCCCGCGACGTGCTCGCGCCGCACCTGCGCGCGGGCGACGTCGTCATCCTCACCGGCGACCTGGGAGCCGGCAAGACCACCTTCACGCAGGGCCTCGGCGACGCGATCGGCGTGCGCGGCCCCGTCGCGAGCCCCACGTTCATCATCGCCCGCACCCACCCGTCCGAGGTGGGCGGGCCCGCGCTCATCCACGTCGACGCGTACCGCCTCAACTCGCTCGCGGAGCTCGACGACCTCGACCTCGACACCACGGTCGACTCGTCCGTCACGGTGGTGGAGTGGGGAGAGGACAAGGCCGAGCAGCTGTCGCAGGACCGCGTGCACGTCACCATCGCGCGCGAGCACGGCGGCGAGGTCGACATGGAGCGCCCCGACGAGGGGCTGCGCACCGTCACCTTCACCACCTACGGCGACCGCTGGGCCGGCGTCGCGCTCGTAGGCTAGAGCCGTGATCCTCGCCCTCGACACCTCGTCCGCCATCGCCGTCGCGCTCGTCTCCGACTCCGGGGAGGTGCGCGCACGGCGGTCCGCGTTCAACCCGCGCGGCCACGCCGAGCTGCTGTCGGGGCTCGTCGAGGAGGCGCTCGGCGAGGCGGGCGTCGCGCGCACCGACGTCACCCGCATCGTCGTCGGCACGGGCCCCGCGCCATTCACGGGCCTGCGGGTGGGCCTCATGACCGCGCGCACGCTCGGCCACGTGTGGGGCGTGCCCGTCGAGGGCGTGTGCTCGCTCGACGCGATCGGCGCCGCGCACGGCGGCGAGGTGACCGTTGTGGCCGATGCGCGCCGCAAGGAGGTCTACTGGGCCGCCTACCGCGACGGCGTGCGGGTGTCCGGTCCCGCGGTCTCGGCGCCCGGCGACGTGCCGGTGGCCGGCGCTGTCGTGGGCCGCGGCGCGCTGCTCTACCCCGACGCCTTCCCCGGCGCGGTCGAGGGCGACCCGGACCCGGCGCTGCTCGTCGGCGCGGCCGACCGCCTGCGCGCCGCCGGCGACGAGATGCCCACCGAGCCGCTGTACCTGCGCCGCCCCGACGTGCACGGCGTCCCGGGGGCGTGACCCCCGCCGAGGGCGCCGGCGCCGGCGCCGCGCCCGCCTGGGTCATCCGCGACCTCGGCCGGGCCGACCTGCCCTGGATGGCCGCGCAGGAGGTCCGCATGTTCGGCGCCTCCGCGTGGTCCCGCGAGCTCATCCAGCACGACTACCTCTACGGGCTCACCCGCTACCGGGGCATCGAGCTGGACGGCGGGCTGGTGGGGTACTCCGTGTACGGCTACGACGGCGACGCGTTCCACCTGCTCAACCTGGCCGTCGTGCCCGAGGCGCGCGGCCGCGGGCTGGGCCGCGCGCTCATGGACGACTTCATGGCGGAGGCGCGCCACGAGGGCGCACCGGACGCGTGGCTCGAGGTCGCCGTCGACAACGAGATCGCGCTCGCGTTGTACCGGGCGTACGGCTTCGAGGACGTGCGGATCCGTCGCAAGTACTACCAGCCGGAGGGGCTCGACGCCCTGGTGATGCGGGTGCAGCTGAGCGGCTACGAACCGGGTTTCTGACCCTCCGACCGCGCGACGTCGCCCGACCGCCCGCGTAGGGTGCGAAGGAGGGTCGAGCGAAGGCGGTGGACCCATGGCGTCACGGATGGTCGAGGTCGATCCGTGGGAGGTCGCGGTCACGACGCTCGACCCCGCGCGGATCCGCTTCGTCGAGAGCCTCATGTCGCTCGGCAACGGGCACATGGGCGCGCGGGGCAGCTTCGAGGAGGGCTACGGGGGCGACAGCCACCTCGGCACCTACATCGCGGGCGTGTGGTTCCCCGACCGCACCCGGGTGGGCTGGTGGAAGAACGGCTACCCCGAGTACTTCGGCAAGGTCGTCAACGCGGTCGACATCGGCGCGATCAGGATCCGTGCCGGCGGCGAGCCGGTCGACCTCTTCACGGTCCCGTGCGCGGACTTCCGGTTCGCGCTCGACCTGCGTCGCGGCTGCCTCACGCGCACCTTCCGGTGCGAGGCCGGCGGGCTCGCGCTGCGCGTGCGCTTCGACCGCTTCCTCAGCATCGTCACCCCCGAGCTGTCGTTCCAGCGGGTCGAGATCGAGGTCGAGGACGGCGAGGGGGTGCTCGAGATCACGCCCCTGCTCGACGCGGACGTGCACAACCTCGACGCGAACTACGCGGAGACGTTCTGGGAGCCCGAGCCGGGCGTCGAGCGCCGCCCGGGCATGCTCGCCATGACCACACGGCCCAACCCGTTCGGGACGCCGCGCTTCACCGTGACCGCCGCGACGCGCACCCGTGCGGAGGGCCTCGAGCCCGGCGACGCCTGGGACGATGCGCTGTCCACCGGCCGCACGTTCGCCGCGACGGTCGCGCCCGGCGACCGCGTCGCGCTCGACAAGGCGGTCGCGGTGGTCTCCTCCCGCGACCACGAGCCGCGCACGCACCCGGCCGTCGCGTCGGCGCTGCTGGACGCCGCATCGTCCCGCCCGCACGGGGCCCATCGCGCGGACCAGGCGGCGGCCTGGGCCGCCCGCTGGGAGCAGGCGGACGTGGTGATCGAGGGCGACCCTCCCGCGCAGCAGGGCATCCGCTTCAACGTCTTCCAGCTGCTGTCCACGTACTACGGCGAGGACGAGCGCCTCAACATCGGCCCGAAGGGCTTCACGGGGGAGAAGTACGGCGGCGCCACGTACTGGGACACCGAGGCGTTCCTGGTCCCCATGTACATGTCGATCGCGGAACCGGACGTGGCGCTCGCGCTCCTGCGCTACCGCCATCGCCAGCTCCCGCAGGCCCGGCACAACGCCCGCCAGCAGGGGCTTCCGGGCGCGCTGTACCCGATGGTGACGTTCGACGGGGTCGAGTGCCACAACGAGTGGGAGATCACCTTCGAGGAGATCCACCGCAACGGCGCCATCGCGCACGCGATCCGCTACTACACCGACTACACGGGCGACCGCTCCTACCTCGAGGCCGAGGGCGTCGAGGTGCTCGTCGAGATCGCGCGGTTCTGGGCGGGTCGTGTCCACTGGTCCGCGCGCGCGGACCGCTACATGATCCACGGCGTCACCGGGCCGAACGAGTACGAGAACAACATCAACAACAACTGGTACACGAACTACCTGGCCCGATGGGTGCTGCGTTACACGGACGAGGTGCTCGCCGGCCTGCCCGGGCGTGCGGCCGAGCTCGGCGTCGACGACGCGGAGCGGGAGCGGTGGCGCGACGTCGTGGCGAGGATGTACCTGCCGCACGACGACGCGCTCGGCGTCAACGTCCAGCACGACGGCTTCCTCGACAAGGCGCTCGCGCCGGTGTCCGCGCTGGGCGACGACGACCGGCCGCTCAACCAGAGGTGGTCGTGGGACCGCATCCTGCGCTCGCCGTACATCAAGCAGGCGGACGTGCTCCAGGGCATGTACACGTTCAGCGAGGACTTCACGACGGAGGAGATCCGCCGCAACTTCGCGTTCTACGAGCCGATGACCGTCCACGAGTCCTCGCTGTCGGCATCGATCCACTCCGTGCTCGCCGCGGCGATCGGCATGCCGGAGAAGGCCGTCGAGCTCTACAGCCGCACCGCGCGGCTCGACCTCGACGACTACAACAACGACACCGAGGACGGCCTGCACATCACGTCGATGAGCGGGGCCTGGCTCGCGATCGTGCAGGGCTTCGGCGGCATGCGCGGGCTCGGGGAGAGGCTGCGGTTCGCGCCGTTCTGTCCCGAGGGCTGGCGGGGCTACAGCTTCATGATCCGCTACCGCGGGCGGCTGCTGCGGGTCGCGGTCGGCGCCTCGTCGACCGCGTTCACGCTCGTCGAGGGGGAGCCGCTCGAGATCGAGGTCGGCGACGGCCTCGTCACGGTCGCGGCGGACGCACCGGCGACGGTCGCCAACCGGGCCTGAGCCGCTCCTCCCGCGGGTCCGCGCTACAGCTCGCGGACGCCGACGTCGGCGGCGATGCGGCCGCGGCGCTCGCCCGACAGGTCGTCGCCGGCGATGGGGTGCCCCACGCCGAGGATGACCTCCGCGCGCCACCCCTCGGGCATGAGCGAGGCGTCGAGCGCGGCCTTGTCGAAGCCGCCGTACGGGCGCAGCGCGAGGCCCTCGGCGCGCAGCGCGACGATGAGATAGCCCAGCTGGAGCATCGCACCGGAGTGGGCGAGGCCCGCGCGCATCTCGGGGTTGGACTCGAAGCGCTCGTGGAAGCCGGCCATGCCGGGCGCGGTGACCTCGTGGTGGTCGTGGAAGCGGTCGTCGTGCGCGGCCACCAGCAGCAGCGGTGCCTGCTCGAGCTTGGGCCGGTTGCCGGGCATCGCGGCCTCGATCACGGCCGTGCGGGCCGCCGCGGAGCGCGCCATCACGAGGCGCAGGGGCTGCGTGTTCATGCTCGACGGGCCGAACTTCGCGAGGTCCCATGCGCGCGCCACCAGCGCGGCGTCCACGGGGCGGTCGTCGAACGCGATCGCGGAGCGCGCGGAGGTGAACAGCGCGGCACGGGCGTCCTCGTCGAGGGCGAACGGGGCAACGGTCGACTCGGGAAGGTTCGGGGTTGTCATATCAACCATGATGCGCCCTCCGAGGCGGTGCGCGCGACGACCGGAGGTCCCGGCCTCGGGCGGGACGCGCGGGCGCAGCGGGTGACGGCTTGCACGACCGTGGGCGTCCACCTCCCCTTGCCTCCCGGGTGATACCGGGTGATGCTCGATGGATGAAGACGGCGATCTCCCTTCCCGACCCGGTCTTCGAGGCGGTGACGATGCGCGCGGCCGCGCTCGGCATGAGCCGCTCCGAGTTCCTCTCGGTGGCGGCGCAGCGGTATCTCCGTGACCTCGACGACGCGGCGCTCACCGGGCGCATCGACAGCGTGCTCGAGCGGATCGCGCTCGCTGAGGACGAGTCCAGCAGGTTCGCCATGGAGGCGGGACGCGCTCTGCTCGAACGCGAGGACTGGTGAGTCCCGAACCGCTCCGGCGCGGTGCCGTGTGCTGGGCGGACCTCGGGCCCGCGCGCGGGAGCGCGTCTGCCCACCGTCGCCCGGTCCTGGTCGTCCAGGCGGACGCCTACAACCGGTCGAGGCTGCGCACCGTCGCGGTGCTCGCCATCACCGGCAACACGGCGCTCGCCGAGCTCCCGGGCAATGTCTTCCTCCCTGCCGACGTCTCCGGGCTGCCCCGGGACTCGTGCGTGAACGTGACGGCGGTCACCGCCGTGGACCGGGAGGCCCTCGACGGCGAGGTCGTGCGCCTCCCGCCGCACCTCACGGACGAGGTCGATCGCGGGCTGTGCACGTTCCTCGCGCCCTGATCGCGCGCGCCGGACGCCCGACTACAGTTGACCCGTGGCTTTGGTACTGGGACTCGAGAGCACCTGCGATGAGACGGGCGTCGCGCTCGTGGAGGACGGCGAGCTGCTCGCCGACGTCGTCGCGTCGTCGATGGACGAGCACGCGCGCTTCGGCGGCATCGTCCCCGAGGTCGCCTCGCGCGCCCATCTCGAGGCCGTCCTGCCCACCCTCGACGAGGCGCTGAGCCGCGCGGGCCGCACGCTGTCCGACGTCGACGCGGTCGCGGTCGCGTCCGGCCCGGGCCTCGTGGGCTCGCTCACCGTCGGCGTCTCCGCCGCCAAGGCGCTCTCGCTCGGCCTCGGCCGGCCGCTGTACGGCGTCAACCACGTGATCGGGCACGCGGCCGTCGACCAGCTGGTCCATGGACGGTTCCCCGACCGCACGATGGCGCTCGTCGTCTCCGGCGGCCACACCTCGCTGCTCATGGTCGACGACATCGCGACGAACGTCCGCGAGCTCGGTCACACGCTGGACGATGCGGCGGGCGAGGCCTTCGACAAGGTCGGCCGCCTGCTCGGCCTGCCGTACCCGGGCGGCCCGCACGTCGACCGGCTCGCGCGCGAGGGCGACCCCGAGGCGATCCCGTTCCCGCGCGGCCTGTCCCGGCCCAAGGACATGGTGAACCACGCCTACGACTTCTCCTTCTCGGGCCTCAAGACCGCGGTTGCGCGCTGGGTCGAGGCCCGTCGCGCCTCCGGCCAGGAGATCCCCGTCGAGGACGTGTGCGCGAGCTTCGCGGCCGCCGTTGCAGACGTGCTCGTGACCAAGACCCTCAACGCGTGCCGCGAGCACGACGTCGAGACGCTCGTCATCGGCGGCGGCTTCTCCGCCAACAGCCAGCTCCGCGAGCTCGCGCAGGCCCGCGGCGAGGCCGCCGGCATCGACGTGCGCATCCCGCCGCTGCGCTACTGCACCGACAACGGTGCGATGATCGCGGCGCTCGGCTCGGCCGTCGTCGAGGCGGGCGTGAGGCCCAGCACCCTCGGCATCGGCGTCGACTCCTCGATGCCGCTGTCGACCATCACGGTCTGATGCGCCTGAGGGCGGTCGCCGCCGCGGTCCTCGCGGCCGCGGTCCTCGCAGGGTGCACGGCGGGGGACCCTGCGCCCTCGCCGAGCCCCTCGGCGTCGGAGGCCTCGCCCGAGGCGACCATCGCGGCGCCCGCGCCCGCCGCATCGTCCACCCCGAGCCCGACCCCCACGGTGGAGACGCTCGCGTGGGGGCCGACCGTCGCCGAGTGGGAGGACGCGCTCGCGACCGCGCGCGACCTGCCCCTGCGCCGGGCCGCCGGCCAGGTGATCGTCGCGGACCTCTACTCCCGGGACCCGGCCGCCGCGGCCGCGCTCGTGCGCGAGCACCACCTCGGCGGCGTCATCCTCATGGGCGGCGCGGCCCCGTCCGCCGACGCGGTCGCGGCGCTCGCGGCCCGCGTGCAGCGCGCCGACGACCGCGGCTGGCCGGTGTGGGTGTCCGCCGACGAGGAGGGCGGCATCGTCTCGCGCCTGTCGGGCGCCGTGCCGAGCCTGCCCGCCTTCATGGCGGCCGGCGCCGCGACGGACGATGCGGCGGTCACCGAGGCGTACCGGTCCTCCGCTGCGGACATGCGCGCGCTCGGCGTCACCGTCGACTACGCGCCCGTCGCGGACGTCACGCTGGGCCCGGCGGACCCCATCATCCGCACCCGTAGCGCCGGCGACGACCCGGATGCGGTCGCGGACACCGTGAGCGCCGCGGTCGCGGGCTTCGTCGACGGCGGCGTGGTGCCCGTGATCAAGCACTTCCCGGGGCACGGGTCCGTGACGGTCGACTCGCACGCGGGCCTGCCCGTCCAGGAGCGCGCCGTCACGCGCCTCGCCCGCACCGACATGGTGCCCTTCGCGCGCGCGATCGAGGCGGGAGCGCCCGTCGTCATGCTGGGTCACATCGCCGTGCCCGAGTGGGGCGACGACCCGGCCACGCTGGAGCCCGAGGCGTACGCGTACCTGCGTGAGGAGCTCGGCTTCACGGGCGTCGCGATCACCGATGCCCTCAACATGGCCGCGGTCGCCGACGGACGCTCCCAGGGCCAGGTCGCCGTCCGTGCGCTGCGCGCCGGCGCCGACGTGCTCCTCATGCCCGGCGACGTCGGCACGGTGATCGACGAGATCGCCGCCGCCGTCAGGGACGGCCGGCTGTCGCGCGACCGTCTCGACGAGGCCGCCGCGCGCTCCATCCTGCTGGCACGGTGGGCCGACGGCCTCGGCGGGGAGGAGCCGTCGCGCGCGTACGCGCGGACCTTCGCCGCGGCGGGCACCACCGTCGCCGCGCAGGACTGCGACCGGCCGCTCGTGCGGCGCCGAGCCACCGTGGTCGGGGGACCGGACGATGCGGTGCGCGCCCTCGTGCGCGAGCTCGAGTCGCACGGGGTCGAGGTAGGCGACGGCGGCACGTCGATCGCGTTGCTGTCCTCGGGCGGCTACCGTGCGACCGCCGACGTGGTGGTGTCGCTCGGCGGCCCGTGGGGGCTATTCGACTCGACCGCCGACGCGTACGTCGCGACCTACGGCGACTCCGCGGCCGCGATCCGCGGGCTCGCGGACGTGCTCCTGGGCGATGCGGAGCCTGGCGGCGACTGGCCCGTCGAGCTCGCGGGCGCGATGCCGGCCTGCGCGGCCTGATCCGCCGCCCACCCCACCCGCCACACCACGCCGTCGCCTCGCTCTGCGCCCTGCGAGGTCCTGAGTGCGCAGGGGACGCCTCAGGGTCAAGCGGTCCATGCATTGCGCGGCGTTGAGGAGGTCGTTGAGGGTCCGGACGTGGGGGGCGCGCGTGTCGACGGGCGGACGCGCGCGTCGTGTCCGCGTATGTCAACGCAGGCTTGAACAGGCCTCGTAGCGGGCAGCGGTACTGCCCCTCCGGCGGGGCTGTTCAAGCGATTCCTGAAATTAGCGCGCACGACTTGCACGCGGGCGCGCCGCACCGGGCGGTGCCGGTGGGCCGTCGCCGGCGAGGATCACGCAGGCTCGAGCGCGCCGCGCGCGGCCTCCCGGATGGCCGCCGCGACGGTGTCCAGCGCCGCGGACTGCACCCGCCACTGCTGCCAGTGCAGCGCCATGTCCTCGGCGGGATCGCCCAGGTCGACGAGCTCGAGCCCTTCTCGCTGCACGGCGGGCAGGAGCCCCCACCCCATGCCGAGCGCGATCGCGCGCGCGAACTCGGACGAGGACGGGACGCGGTGGCGCGGCGGCGCGTCAGGGTCCGCGCCCCTGGCCTCGAGCCAGCGGGTCTGGATGGTGTCGCGCCGGTCGAAGTCGACCACCGGCGCCACCGCGAGGGTCTCGGGCGAGACTCCCGCGCCGAACCATCGCGCCGCGAACGAGGGCGCCGCGACGGCTCGATAGCGCATACGCCCCAGCCGGGTCACGGAGCAGCCTGGGACCGCGGCGGCCCGCGTGGTCACGGCGGCGACCACCTCGCCGCGCTGGAGGAGGTCCGCGGTGTACTGCTCGTCCTCGCGGTGCAGATGCACGGTCGCGCCCAACCCGGGCAGCACGGCGGCGAGCGGCGGCAGCAGCCAGGTGGCGAGCGAATCCGCGTTGACCGCGATCCGCAGCGGGGCCGGCCGGTCCTCCGCGATCCCGAGGGTGGACGCAGCCTCGGCCTCGAGCAGCGCGACCTGGCGTGCGAAACGCACCACCGCCTCACCCGCGGGCGTGGGCCGTACGGGACGGGACCGCACCAGCAGCACCTGGCCGGTCAGGCGTTCCAGCGTCGCCAGCCGCTGGCTCACCGCGGACTGCGTGACGTGGAGGGCCCTTGCGCCGGCGTCGAGCGACCCCTCGTCGACGACGGCAGCCAGCGTCTGCGCGAGGTCGGCGGGGATCTTCATATAAGTAACGCTAATGCAGTATTCACAATTGTTAGTGGTGCTGTGGATAATCGGGCCCTACCGTGTCGCCATGACCTACCTCGCCGGGCTTGGCCTCGCCTTCTCGCTCATCGTCGCGATCGGCGCGCAGAACGTGTTCGTGCTGCGTCAGGGACTCCGGCGCGAGCACGTGGGGATCGTCGTGCTCATCTGCGCGGCGTCGGATGCTGTGCTGGTCGCGGCGGGGGTCGCGGGCATGGGCGCGGCGGTCGGCGGCGTGCCGTGGCTCGTCGCCGCCGCGCGCTGGGCCGGGGCCGCGTTCCTGCTCGGCTACGCGGTGCTCGCGGCGCGGCGCGCGCTGCGTCCGGAAGGGGAGCGCCTCGAGGTGGACGAGGCGCGGGTCGCGGTCCCCTCGGAGGTCGCGGCGGCCTCCGGCGCCCCGCGCGCGACCGAGGGGGCCGCCTCGTCCACGGCGGCGCCCGCATCGTCCTCCCGCACGGCGGTGGCGACGACGACCCGTACCGTCGTGGCGACCTGCCTCGCCCTCACGTGGCTCAACCCCCACGTCTACCTCGACACGGTGGTGCTGATGGGGACGGTCGGATCGACGCACGAGGCGCGGTGGCTGTTCGCGGCAGGCGCTGCGACCGCGAGCGCCGTGTGGTTCGCGGCGTTGGGCTACGGCGCGCGCCTGCTGTCGGGCGTGCTGGCGCGGCCTGGGGCGTGGCGCATCCTCGACGGCGCGATCGCGGTCGTGATGGCGGTGATCGCGGTGTCGCTCGCGGCGGGTGCCTGAGCGGGAGCCCGGCGTCCCGGGCCGGTCGTCAGAGCGTCGGGCCGACGAGCTCCGCCATCCGGCGGATGGTCGGCGCGGCGTGCGAGAAGAACCGGAAGTACCCGGGGCACAGGTGGTTGAGGCCGGGCTCGCCGTCGCGCGTGCGATCGAAGCGGTCCTTGGGGCAGCCGCCGTGGCAGGCCCACCGCACCGGGCACACGCGGCATTGCGACGGCAGGCTCGTGAGCTTCGCCTTCCCGAACTCGCGCTGCTCGGGAGACTGCAGGATCGACTGCAGCGACCGCTCGGCGACGTTGCCCCGCGAGTAGCCGGGCTCGACGTAGTGGTCGCACGCGTACACGTCGCCGGTGTGCTCCACGGCGAGCGCGCCGCCGCACTCGGGCGCGTGCACGCACATCGAGTACTGCCCGAGCGCGTTGCCCAGCATCACGTCGAAGTGCTGCACGAACATCGTGCCGACGTCGTGCGCGGCCCACTCGTCGAAGATCGCCGCCAGGAACTCGCCCCACGCAGCGGGATCGACGCTGCGGCTGGTCACGGCGTCGCCCTGCTGGCGGTACAGGATGCGCGTGCCGTTGCCGTCCTTCCAGCCCTGCTCCGCGATCGGCAGCTGGTCCGCGGTCACGCGCTCCACGATCGGGATGAACTGCACGTGCCGCGCGCCGAGGGTGTCGCGGAAGTAGCGGTAGACCTCGAGCCCGTGGTCCTGGTTGGCCGCGTGCACGGTGCAGAGGATGTTGTACTCGACGCCATGCCGACGCAGCACGTCGTGCCCGCGCGTCACCTGCGCGTGCGTGGCGCGGCCGGCCTTGTTGACGCGGTAGGCGTCATGGAGGTGCGCCGGGCCGTCGACGCTGAGGCCGATGAGGAAGCCGTTCGCCGCGAGGAACTCGCCCCACGCATCGTCCAGCAGCGTGCCGTTGGTCTGCAGCGTGTGCCGCACCGTCTGCCGGGGCCGCCTCAACTGCTCCGCGAGCTCGACCGCGCGCCGGAAGAACGGGATCCCGCGCATCGTCGGCTCGCCGCCCTGCCACGCGATCTCGACCTCGCCGTCCGGCTGCGAGCGCAGCAGATTGGCGAGGTAGGACTCGAGGCCGGCCTCGGACATGCGCTGGCCGTCGCTGTCGTACAGCAGCTCCTTGGACAGGAAGAAGCAGTACGTGCAGTCGAGGTTGCACGCCGCGCCGGTCGGCTTGGCCAGGACCGTGAACGGCAGCCGGCGGCGCCCGCCGGCTGCCAGCGGGTCGAGGCCGGGGACGGCGACGACGACGGGGCGCGAGGGCTCGGGTGAATCAGACATACCGTGACAATTCTACGGGGGTGGAGGTGGGAGGAGGTGGGACCGGAGGCCGGGGAGGCACGATGCGGCCGCCCACGTCGCCGCGGGCGACCGCATCGGTCACGCTCGGATCAGGAGACCCAGCCGCGCGGGTTCTCCTCCATCTCGGCGTCGCGGCGCTCGAGCTCGGCCTTCAGCTCGGCCACGACGTCGGGGTGCTTGCCGCTCACGTCGTAGGCCTCGCTCGGGTCGGTCTCGAGGTCGAACAGCCATGGGCCCTTCTGCTGAGCCACCGAGAAGCCGGCGTCGCTGGTCCCGTAGAGGTAGGGGTGCTTCGCGTAGTACTTGTACCGGCCGTCGCTCACCGCGATGAGCTGCTCGCCCGCGTAGTAGTAGTAGAAGTCGCTCACCTGGTCGCTCTCGCCCGCGAGCAGCGGGGCCATGGAGGAGCCGTCGAGCATGCGGTCCGCAGGCGCCTCGATGCCGACCCAGTCCAGGAGCGTCGGCAGGATGTCCGTGCCCATGGTCATGGTGTCGAGCACCTGCCCGCCCTCGATGCCCGCGGGCCAGTGGACCATGAACGGCACGAGCATGCCGCCCTCGTTGATGAGGCCCTTGCGTCCGCGGTGGTCGCCGGCATCGCCCTGGAACCAGGGCCCGTTGTCGCTGGTGACCATGATGATGGTGTTGTCGAGCTGGCCGGTCGCCTCGAGCTGGTCGACGATCCGCCCGATGCCGTCGTCGAGACCCTCGACGATGTCGCCGTACAGCCCGGCGTCCGAGCGGCCCTCGTTCTCCTCGGCCGCGAACAGCGGCTCGTGGGGGAAGTTGTGCGCGAAGTAGAGGAAGAACGGGTCGTCGCTCTCCGCCGCGTCGCCGATGAAGTCGACCGCCGCGTCCGTGTACAGCGCGTCGAGCTCCGTCTGGTCGACCTCGTCGATCAGCACGTCGTTGTCGCGGTAGATCTTGAACGGCGTCATGTCGTTCGAGTACCGCGAGCCGAGGAAGCTGTCGAAACCGAAGTCGTTGGGGAGCGAGCCTTCGGTGTCGCCGATGTGCCACTTCCCGATCATGCCCGTCCGATACCCGGAGGCCTGCAGCACGTCGGGGATGGTGATCTCGGCCTGGGTCAGCCCGAACGAGTCGCCCAGCGTGTTCATGAGGGCCAGCGGAGTGCCGGTGGGGAAGAGCACGTCGGGGACGGCAGCGCGCGGCGCGAGGCGGCCGGTGAGCATCGCCGCCCGCGAGGGCGTGCACACGGCCGAGGGCGAGTGGTAGTTCGTGAGCACCGCACCGTCCTCGGCGAGCGAGTCGAGGTGCGGCGTCTTGATGGGCGTGTCGCCCATGAAGCCGAGGTCCTCGTAGCCGAGGTCGTCGTAGTAGACCAGGAGCACGTTCGGCGCCTCGCCCGACGCGGTCGAGCCCTGGATCGCGTCGAGGTACTCGTCCTTCGACGCCTCGTGCTCGGGAGAGTTGTCGGGGCTGGCGGTGAGCGACTTGACCGCGACGTAGCCGCCGCCTGCGACGACGGCTGCGCCGGGGAGCGCCAGCGTGAGGCCGGTCGCCTTGAGGATCCGCTTGCCGCGGCCCCTCTTCGCGCGCGGCTCGACGGTGGTCTCCTCCGGCACGGGGGCCTCGGCGGGCGCGGGGGCCGCGACGTCCGCGGGCTCCGGGGGCAGTTCTGACGACAACGTTGTCCTCCTGTGACGGGACGCGACGGCGGTCCTCGCCCGCGCCCGACCTGCCGGCCGGGTGAGGGGTGTGTCGCTCCGTCGCGCCTTCTGGTGCAGTGCGTTCCTTCGGCGGATCCGCCGCTCAGTGCGCCCCCCCGGGCGTTCGGGCGAGCCGATCCGTGGCGACCATCGTAGACGAATATCAACCGACTGGTGGACATTGCCCGGGTGGGGCCGACGGGGCGCCCTGGTGCCTAGGCTGACCCCATGGCACGGATCACGGAGGCCCAGGTCGCGGAGGTGCGCCGCCGCGTCGAGGCGGGCGAGGCGCGCGTGACGGTCGCGGAGACGGTCGGGATCTCGAAGGCGAGCGTCGACTCGATCATGAGCGGACGCCGCGGCGGACCGAGCAAGCGCGCCGGCACGCTCACCCCCGAGCAGCTGGACTCGATCCGCGCACTCGCGGACGCGGGGATGTCGCAGACCGCGATCGCGCGCGAGGTCGGCACCAGCCAGCAGATGGTGTCGAAGACGTTGAAGGCGGCCCGCGAGGGCTAGACGGGCTCCACCAGCAGCGCCGCGTGGCGCCCCTCGAGGCGCGTCAGCACGAGCGTCGCGCGCCCGCTGCCGCGCAGCTTGAGGCGCGGTCGCAGCTGCTCGGGCGTGAGATCGACGCCGCGCTTCTTGATGTCGATGGTGCCGATGTCGCGCGCGTGCAGCTCGCGTGCGAGGACCTTGACGTCCAGCGGCAGGCGCTCGAGGACGCGGTAGGCGCGTGCGAACGGCGTCGCGATCGGCGCGTCCGCGGTGAGGTACGCGATCGAGGGGTCGACGAGGTGCGCCCCCAGCTGCGCGGCGAGCACCCCCACGAGCCCCGCACGGATCACCGCGCCGTCCGGCTCGAGCAGGTACGCGCCGAGCGGCCCCGCGGGTGCCCGGTCGGTCGGGCCCGCGATCTCGTGGCGCTCCTCGCCGCGGACCACCAGCGCGCTGTGCCCCGCCCGGCGTGCCGCCGCCCCCGCCCACAGCCCGACCTCGACCACGTCCCCGTCGACGCTCACCCACTGCGCCTCGAAGCCCTCGGGCACCGCCTCGTGCGGCAGCCCCGGCCCCGCCTTGACCCCGAGCGCGCGGTAGCGGGTCGCGAGGTCGAGCACCTGGTCGAGCGGCGGCGAGTAGTCGGCCGGGTCGTGGCGGCGCCCCCGTGCGTTGCGCCGCGCGGGATCCGCGAAGACCCCGTCGACGTCCGCCCCCTCGAGCAGCGCGAGGGAGTCGCCGTGGATCACGCGCGCGTCGGGCCAGGGGGAGAGGTTGTGGGCGGCGAGCACCGCGGTGGCCTCGTCGGCCTCGAAGGCGACCACCCCGAGCCCGCGTGCCGCGACCGCCCTCGCGTCCGCGCCGAGACCGGCGGTCAGGTCCGCGACCGCGCGGCATCCGGCCTCCGCGAAGCGCTCCGCGTGCAGCGCGGAGGCCACGGCCCGCGACGCCTGCTCGAGGCCTGCGCGGTGGAAGACCATGGCATCGGCGGCGTCGCCCAGGCGCGGGCGCGCCTCGCGGCGCAGCTCGGCGAGCGACATCGCGGCGGCCACCAGCGCGGGCTCGTGCCCCGCCTTGCGCAGCCGGCCCGCGACGGCCAACGCGTCGCGCGGCGACGTGTCGCGCAGCGACGCCGCGAGCTCGAGGCACGCGGGGCTCGCCGTGAGGCGCGCGGTGGCGGGGTCCATGCCCGGATCCTTTCACGCGCGGCGAACAGCGCCCCGCTCGTTAGCACTCTCCCATCACGAGTGCTAGATTGAATCCGCTCGCAAGAGCAAGGATCACTGGGACCGACCCCCGCGACGGCGGTCCCGCAGATCCGCATCCCGAACTTCGAGAACGGAAGGTGAGGTCCGCAGTGTCGGTCTCCATCAAGCCCCTGGAGGACAAGGTCGTCGTCAAGGCCGCCGCGGCCGAGACCACGACGGCGTCCGGCCTCGTGATCCCTGACACCGCCAAGGAGAAGCCCCAGGAGGGCGAGGTCGTGGCGGTCGGTCCGGGTCGCATCGACGACAACGGCAACCGTGTCCCGCTCGACGTCACCGTCGGCGACAAGGTCATCTACAGCAAGTACGGCGGCACCGAGGTCAAGTACGCCGGTGAGGAGTACCTCATCCTCTCGGCGCGCGACCTGCTCGCCATCGTCGGCTAAGCAGCCGCGAGCTTCGACGGGCCCCGGGGCGAACGCCCCGGGGCCCGTCCGCGTCTGCGCGCGGGCTCCGGGGCGTCCGCCCCTCGTACGGGTGCCGACATCGCGCATCGTCCCGGCGGACGATGCGCGGTCACCTGCGCCGGCTAGCTCGCCTTCTTGAGGCGGCCGGCGAGGATCGCGTGACGCTCGTCCTCGCTGAGCCCGCCCCACACGCCGAACGGCTCGCGCGCCTGAAGCGAGCGCTCGCGGCACGTGTCGAGCACGGGGCAGCCGGAGCAGAACTCCTTCGCCGCCTCCGCCCGGCGACGTCGCGCAGCACCGCGCTCGCCCTCCGGGTGGAAGAACAGGTCCGGGTCGGCTGCCCGGCACGCGCCTTCGTATTGCCACTCCCACTGGTCCTGAGTCGGTGCGGGCAGTTTCGCCACGGCCTCCATCACGCCCCCTCATGGGTTCGTTCGCCGGCCTGCCCCCAGGATGGCCCCATTGCCACCCAAGCCGAACATCTCCGCTGGTCAAACGCTCCCATCGGGCTTGTGGCCCTCCGTTCGCCGCTCCCTCACTGCCATTCATAACACTGTGAGACAGCCTTGGGAAGGCCCGATTTGCCTGGTTTCTCCCCCAGGTTCGAGAGCCTAGAATGTGCCAATGGCATCGCTCGATCACGATCCCTTCGGCTTCACCGGACTCACCTACGACGACGTGCTCCTGCTCCCGGGCGAGTCCGACGTCATCCCGTCCGAGGTCGACACCACGACGCGGCTGACCAAGGGCATCTCGGTGGCCGTGCCGCTGCTGTCCGCGGCCATGGACACCGTCACCGAGGCGCGCCTCGCGATCGCGCTCGCCCGCCTCGGCGGCATCGGCGTGCTCCACCGCAACCTCTCGATCGAGGACCAGGCGCACCAGGTCGAGATCGTCAAGCGCTCCGAGTCCGGCATGATCACCGACCCCGTGACCGTGGGCCCCGACGCGACGCTCGCCGAGCTCGACGCGCTGTGCGCGAAGTACCGCGTCTCGGGCCTGCCCGTGGTCGACGGCGACAACCGCCTCGTGGGCATCATCACCAACCGTGACCTGCGCTTCGTCAACACCTCGGAGTTCGCGACGCGCCTGGTCAAGGACCAGATGACGCCGATGCCGCTCATCACGGCGCGTGAGGGCGTGTCCAACGCCGAGGCCGCCGAGCTGCTCGCGAAGCACCGTGTCGAGAAGCTGCCGCTCGTCGACGCCGACGGCCGCCTCACGGGCCTCATCACCGTCAAGGACTTCGTCAAGACCGAGAAGTACCCGCTCGCCTCGAAGGACGAGGAGGGCCGCCTCCGCGTGGCCGCCGCCGTCGGCTTCTACGGCGACGCGTGGGAGCGCGCATCGGCGCTCGTCGAGGCCGACGTGGACGCGCTCGTCGTCGACACCGCGCACGGCCACGCGCGCAAGATGATCGAGATGATCCAGCGGCTCAAGTCCGATCCCGCGACCCGCCACGTGCAGGTGATCGGCGGCAACGTCGCCACCCGCGAGGGTGCGCAGGCGCTCGTGGACGCGGGCGTCGACGCCGTCAAGGTGGGCGTCGGCCCGGGCTCGATCTGCACCACCCGCGTCGTTGCCGGCGTGGGCGTGCCGCAGGTGACCGCCGTGCACGAGGCGTGGAAGGCGGCGCACCCCGCGGGCGTGCCCGTCATCGCCGACGGCGGCCTCCAGTACTCGGGCGACATCGCCAAGGCCATGGTGGCCGGCGCATCGTCCGTCATGCTCGGCTCGCTGTTCGCGGGCTGCGCCGAGACCCCGGGAGACCTGGTCCTCGTCAACGGCAAGCAGTTCAAGAGCTACCGCGGCATGGGCTCGATGGGCGCGATGGCGTCGCGCGGCCGCGTCTCGTACTCGAAGGACCGCTACTTCCAGGCCGACGCCCCGAGCGACGACGACCTCATCCCCGAGGGCATCGAGGGCCGCGTGCCGTACAAGGGCCCGCTGTCGTCGGTGGTCCGCCAGCTCGTCGGCGGCCTCGGCCAGTCGATGTTCTACGTGGGCGCCCGCACCATCCCCGAGCTGCAGGCGAAGGGCAAGTTCGTGCGCATCACCCCGGCCGGGCTCAAGGAGTCGCACCCGCACGACGTGCAGATCACGGTCGAGGCGCCGAACTACGCCGGTCGCAACTAGGCGCGGCCCGGCCCGCGCGTGGATCTCGCCTGGCAGACGCTGGCGATCCTCGCGGTCGTCGCGCTGGTCGCGGGCTTCCTCGACACCCTCGCGGGCGGCGGGGGACTGCTGACGCTGCCCGCGCTGCTGCTCGCCGGCGTGCCGCCGCTGCAGGCGCTCGGCACCAACAAGCTGCAGGGGTCCTTCGGGACCGGGATGGCCACGTGGCAGGTGATCCGGCGCCGTCGCGTCCGATGGGACGATGCGCGGTGGCCGATGCTGTGGGCGTTCCTCGGGTCCGCCGCCGGGTCGATCGCGATCCAGTTCGCCGACCCCGAGCCGCTGCGGGTCGTCATCCCCGTGGTCCTCGCGATCATCGCCGCCTACTTCGCCTTCGTGCCGAAGGCGCACCGCCCGCCGGACCACGAGCGCATGTCCGCGGCGCCGTACGAGGCGACGGTGGTGCCCGCGATCGGCGCCTACGACGGCGCCTTCGGCCCCGGCACCGGGTCGCTGTTCGCGCTGTCGGGCGTGACGCTGCGCGCGTACCCGCTGGTGCGGTCGACGGCCGTCGCGAAGACCCTCAACTTCGCCACCAACATCGCGTCGCTGCTGGTGTTCGCCTTCGCCGGGCAGATGGCCTGGGCGGTGGGCGGCGCGATGATCGGCGGCCAGCTGGTGGGGGCCTACGTCGCGTCCCACGTGCTGTTCAAGGTGAACCCCGTGGTGCTGCGGGTGCTCATCGTCGTGGTGAGCGTCGCGATGCTGGTGAGGTACCTGCTGGGGTGATCGCTACGCCGAGGCCTGGCCACGCTTGCGGGTCTTCAGCGGCGGCACCACCAGCGTCGGAATCGCGCGCTTCAGGAACTTGTCGAAATGCGGCACCGTGAACGCGGCGAAGCCATGCTCTGGCGTGTAGAGCAGCCCCATGTTGATCAGCTCCGCCCGCGTAGGTCCGAGGTTCGTCGATGTGCGCCCCATCGCATCGGCGACGTCAGAGGCCTTCTGAGGTTCGGGGCCGAGCTCGGCCATCGCGCGCAGGTAGGCGCGTTGCAGTTCCGTGGCGCGGTCGAGCCGCACGCGGAAGAAGGACTCGTCGAGCTTTGACTCGTAGGCGGGGAGTGCTGCGAGCAGGTCTTCGCGCGTGATCGTCGGGTCGTCGGCGACGGTCCAGACCGCGTACCCCAGCTCTTGGAGGAAGTAGGGGTATCCACCGGTAATCGCGACAGCCTCGTCCAGGGCGGCCGGTTCGTACGAAGCGTCTTCCTCCTCCGCCGGGCGCTGGAGGGCCGCCTTCGCGTCCGCTGCGCTGAGATTGCCGATCGATGGGAACTTGAACAGGCGCTCGGCGTAGGACTTCGCGTCGCCGGCTAGCTCTGCGATCTGTGGCAGACCTGCGGCGACCATCGTGATGGGGAGCTTGCGCTGGACCATCTTGTGAAGGGCTGCGATCACCGCCTCGAGTTGGATCTTGCTCAGGAACTGGACCTCGTCGAAGAGCAGCACGAC
The DNA here is from genome assembly GCF_030418455.1 of Demequina litoralis. GTDB lineage: Bacteria > Actinomycetota > Actinomycetes > Actinomycetales > Demequinaceae > Demequina > Demequina litoralis. The sequence goes on along the minus strand of NZ_JAUHPW010000002.1, from coordinate 299,842 downwards.
TCCGCGTCCCTGCTCTGATGCCGCCTCGCCGAGTGCGACGAGGACGTCTGTCAGGTCCATTGCCAGGTTGTGGTGGTCTGCGAACCCTTCGGCCGCCTCGACGTCGAGGCCAGCGCTCCAAGTCCCATCGGGATCGACACTGACGGAGAATGACTTGAGCACTGCGGCAGCATGCTTGAAGCGGTCTGTCCACCGTGCCTTGGGGGAGAGCTCGTACAGCGCGGTCCGCAACTTGGCGCCGAGATCGCGGCGGAACTGCAGGTCGTCGTTCTTCGACACCTCGAGTTCGATCACTACCCAACGTCGCCCCAGCGCCTTGCTGCGGAACTGCCCAAGGAGCACTGTCTTGCCGACACCGCGGAGGCCGGTGATGATCATCGACTGCTCCGCTCGCCCTCGCTCGATCCGCGCGAGCAGGAGGTCGAACGAGCCCAGCTGATCATCGCGTCCCACGACTGCCTGGGGTTCAGCCCCCGCATTGGGCGTGTAGGGGTTCGATAGTGCATCCATGGCAGCGATGTTAGTGATCTTAGGTGGTTTTATCTAGAACGAATAAGATCATCTAATTCCTGTAACAGTCTGTGGTTCGGAGCTGCATCGCCATTGCCTGTGCCCGACGCAACCGGCGTACCGAGGCGTGCTCGAGCTTCGTGACCAGGCACGATGCGGTCGAGGCAGGCCTGGTACGCCGGTCGCGTGGCGCGGCGACGGTGTTGCGGCGCCACGCCGATCAGGGGTAGAGGCCTCGCAGGCGGTGGGCCTCCGTGACGCGCTGGACCGCCAGGGCGGTGGCGGCCTCGCGGTAGGACAGGCCGTGGGCGCCGGCGTAGTCGACCACGTCGTGCCACGCGCGGGTCATGCGCTCCTCGAGCCGGTCGTTCACGTCCCGCTCCGACCACTGGTACGCCTGGTTCGCCTGCACCCACTCGAAGTAGGAGACCACCACGCCGCCCGCGTTCGCGAGGATGTCCGGCACCACGAGGACGTTCTTGTCGGCGAGGATCGCGTCGGCCTCGCGGGTGGTGGGGCCGTTGGCGCCCTCGACGATGATCTTCGCCTGCACCTTGGCGGCGTTGTCGCCGGTGAGCACGCCCTCGACCGCGGCCGGCACCACGACGTCGACGTCGAGCGTGAGGATGGAGCCCGGGTCGATCGACTCGGTGCCCTCGAAGCCCGCGACCGAGCCCGTCGCGTCGACGTGCTCCGCGAGGCGGCCGATGTCGAGCCCCCGCTCGTCGTAGATGGCGCCGTCGATGTCGGACACCGCGAGCACCTTGACCCCCGCCGCCGCGAGGAAGCGCGCCGCGTCGCGGCCGACCTTGCCGAAGCCCTGCACCGAGGCGGTGGTGTGCGCCGGGTCGAGCCCGTGCGAGGCCATCGCCATGAGCGCGATGTGGGCGACGCCGCGCGACGTCGCGGCGGCGCGGCCGAGCGAGCCGCCGAGGCTCACAGGCTTGCCCGTGACGACGCCCGGGACGGTGTGCCCCATGGCGGCGGAGTAGGTGTCCATCATCCAGGCCATCGTCCGCTCGTCGGTGCCGATGTCCGGCGCGGGGATGTCCTTCGTCGGCCCGATGATCGGCAGGATCTCCGACGTGTAGCGCCGCGTCACGCGCTCGAGCTCGGCGACCGAGTGCTCGCGCGGGTCGATCGCGATGCCGCCCTTGGCGCCGCCGTACGGCACGTCGACGAGCGCGCACTTCCAGGTCATCCACATGGCGAGCGCGCGGACCTCGTCGAGGTCGACGTTGGCGGCGAAGCGCAGGCCGCCCTTGGCCGGTCCGCGCGAGAAGTTGTGCTGCACCCGGTAGCCCGAGTAGACCGCGATCGAGCCGTCGTCACGGCGGAGCGGGACGCTCACCATGAGCTCGCGTCGCGGGGTGGAGAGCATCTGGCGGGTCCCGCCGTTGAAGCCCAGGTGTGCCAGTGCGGACTCGAGCTGTGCGAGCGCGTCCGTGAGAGGGCCGGCCCCGGTAGGGGTGGCCGTCGTGGTGGTGGACCACGTCATTGTGACCTCCAGAGGTGTGTTCCACGACAGTAACCCCGTGCGGAGGGTGCTCAGTTCGCCACGTGGGCCAGGCGACGATGCGCGGTTGGCCCACGCGTACAGCGTCGGGCGGGCGTCCCGTGCGGTACGCGCGGGACGATGCGGCTCAGAAGAGCGTGCCGGCCTCCCCCTCGTCCGCGGTGCCGGTCGAGGCGGCGGCGAGCGCGGGTGCCCCGACCGGCCAGATCGGATCCGGGAGGTCGTCGGTGGTGCCCTTGGACTTGAGCCACGCGCCGAAGCGCACGGCCCAGTCGTGATGCGCGGCCGCCTGAAGGTCGTGCAGCGAGTCGAGCGGGGTGTCGCGCATCGCGGGGTGCGCGGCGGCGAGCGCGTGGACCAGCTCGAGCGTGGCGAGCACGTCGGCGTCCGCGGCGTGGAGGTCGTCCGCGACGACCTTGACGGCGTAGAGGGTGCACAGATCGATGAGCTTGCGCTTGCCCTTGCGGTACTGGTCGAGCTTGCGGTCGAGCACGAGCGGGTCCACGACCGGGCGGACCTCCTCGCGGTCGAGCCGCGAGGCGAGCGACGGCAGGCCGTGCCGGGCGAGCTCGTGCTCGAGCAGCGTGAGGTCGAACTGCGCGTTGAAGGCGACCACCGGGAAGCCGGCGTCGAGCGCCTCGGCGAGCGCGGTCGCGATCTCCTCGAGAGCCTCGGGCGGTTGGACGCCCTCGGCCCGCGCCTTCTCCGTGGAGATGCCGTGGACGGCGCTCGCGGACGCGGGGATGTCGACGCCGGGGTCGATCAGCCACGTGCGCGTCGCGACCTCGTCGCCGCGACGCGTGATGACCGCCGCGGTGACGATGCGGTCGTGGGCGGTGGACACGCCCGTCGTCTCGGTGTCGAAGCCCACCATGGTCTCGTCGAGCCAGCTCATGGTCCTAGCCTGGCACGCCCCTCCGACCTTCCGTGCGACGTTGTCCCCAGGCGTCGGCGGGACCGCGGGGCCCGCGCATCGTCCCGCCGTGCCGTCCCACCCGGACGATAGGGTGGAGCCCGTGAGCAACGAGATCGAGATCGGCCGCGGCAAGCGCGGTCGCCGTGCCTACTCCTTCGACGACATCGCGGTGGTGCCGTCGCGACGCACGCGCGACCCCAAGGTGGTGAGCCTCGGCTGGCAGATCGACGCCTTCCAGTTCGAGATCCCTGTGATCGGCGCGCCGATGGACTCCGTGATGAGCCCCGCGACAGCGATCGCGCTCGGCAACGCGGGCGGCCTCGGCGTGCTCGACCTCGAGGGCCTGTGGACCCGCTACGAGGACCCCACCGCGGTGCTCGAGGAGATCGCGACGCTCGGCACGGAGGCCGCGACCTCGCGCATGCAGGAGATCTACCGCGAGCCCATCAAGGACGAGCTCATCACGGCGCGCCTCCAGGAGATCCGTGCGGCGGGCGTGGTGGTCGCCGGCGCGCTGAGCCCGCAGCGCACGCAGGAGCACTACGAGACCGTGCTCAAGGCGGGCGTGGACCTCTTCGTCATCCGCGGCACCACCGTGTCGGCCGAGCACGTCTCGGACGGCGCCGAGCCGCTCAACCTCAAGAAGTTCATCTACGACCTCGACGTGCCCGTCATCGTCGGCGGCGCATCGACCTACCAGGCCGCCCTGCACCTCATGCGCACGGGCGCGGCGGGCGTGCTCGTCGGCTTCGGCGGCGGCGCGGCGCAGACCACGCGCACCACGCTCGGCATCCACGCCCCCATGGCGACCGCGGTCTCCGACGTCGCGGCCGCGCGTCGCGACTACCTCGACGAGTCGGGCGGCCGCTACGTGCACGTCATCGCGGACGGCGGCCTCGGCCGCTCGGGCGACATCGTCAAGGCGATCGCGTGCGGCGCGGACGCGATCATGCTCGGCGCCGCGCTCGCGCGCGCCGACGAGGCGCCGGGCGCCGGCTTCCACTGGGGCCCCGAGGCGCACCACCCCGAGCTGCCGCGCGGCGAGCGCGTCCACGTGGGCACCACCGGCACGCTCGACGAGATCCTCTTCGGGCCCGGCACGCACGCCGACGGCACCTCGAACCTCATGGGGGCGCTGCGGCGGTCGATGGCGACCACCGGCTACTCGGACCTCAAGGAGTTCCAGCGCGTCGACATCGTGGTGAGCCCCTACCAGGCCGGCTAGAGGCATCCTGCGAGGCGCCCGGGCGGATCATCCGCCCGGGCGCCTTCGCGTCTGCCTGGGATCAGGCCAGCGGTTCAAGCAGCGTCTGCCAGCGGTGTGCGGCGTGCTGGTTGTGGAAGAAGCGTACGAGTAGCGCGCCCACCGCTACCGCTGCTACTGAGCGCACCACGAGCACGAACATGTCAGGGACTCCCGCGCTGTCCACAAGTTGCGTCAGCACAAAGACAAGGAAGGTCATTGCGGTTGCGGCAAACGGCGTCCGAGCGGCTTCGGCTTTCACAAGGGACAAGAGGACTCGAGCATCCGCAGACGGGCCCGTGACAGCGGCGAGTGCCGCAAGATCAACTGCACTCGGATCGCGCACGATGTCGACGAAGCTCTTCCGGTGGATCGGCTCCAAGCCGATTGCTGTAGCGGCTGCCTCGTCGATGGTGGACGCGCTCGCGCGCGGTCCTGTCGTTGTAGTCATTGATGCTCCCTAATTCTGGGCGCGGTCGCGCCGACGTTCCCATCGGCCGGGACAGAGACAAGTTGAGGAGAACTCCGTTACGAGTTGTTGGGCGCTGTTTCGCGGAGCGCGCATTCATCCGGTCGTGCGTCGGTCGCAGGCTCCTAAGTTAACGCGGCTTCACATTCTCGGTGTTCCTGTGCCATGCTCAGGAGTGCACGCGGCGAGCAATGGCGCCCGACCCGCGTGGTCCCAGGAGCGGGCGCCGGTCAGGAGTCCCCACATGAAGGCTGTGCGATTCGACGCGTGGAAGACGCGCCCCGCCCTCGTCGACGTCGAGCGGCCCGTGCCCGGGCCGGGCGAGGTGCTGCTCAAGGTCGCCGGCTCCGGGGCCTGCCACTCCGACGTCGCGCTGTACGCGATCTTCGACCAGGACATCGCGATGCCCCAACTGCGGCCGTCGTACATCCTCGGCCACGAGGTGACCGGCTGGATCGAGGAGACCGGGCCGGGCGTGACCGGCCTGGAGAAGGGCGCCGCCTACATGGTCTACGCCGCGCGGGGCTGCGGCCACTGCGCGGCCTGCGCCCGCGGCGAGGACACGCTGTGCGACAACGTCGCGACGATGACCTCGCTGGGCAGCGGCCTCGGCCTGGACGGCGGCATGGCGGAGTACATGACGGTGCCCGTCCGCAACCTGGTCCCGCTCGGCGACGCGGACCCGATCGCGGCCGCGCCGCTGGTGGACGCGGGCCTCACCGCGTACCACGCCGTCAAGCTCGCCTTGCCCCAGCTCTCTGCGGGCGGGCGGACCGCCCTGGTGATCGGGCTGGGCGGGGTGGGCCAGCTCGCGGTCCAGATCCTCGGGTCCATGACCGCGGCCACCGTCTACGCCACCGATCTCAAGGAGGAGGCGACCGCGCTCGCCGCAGGCCGCGGCGCCGTCATCGTCGAGCAGGGCGAGGACCAGGCGGCGCGCATCCGCGAGGCCACCGGAGGGCGTGGCGTCGACGCGGTCTTCGACCTGGTCGGCAGCGCCGAGACGATCGCGCTCGCGCAGGCCGTGGTCGCCGTCCGCGGCCGCATCACCGTCGTGGGGCTCGCGGGTGGTCGCACGGACTGGGGCTTCTACACGACGCCCTTCGAGGCGGAGCTCACCGGCACCTACATGGGCACGCTCGAGGAGCTGCACGAGCTCGCCGCGCTCTACCGCGACGGCCGGCTCGAGGTCGACGTCACCCCCTATGCGCTGGACGATGCGCTCGACGCCTACGCACGCCTCGAGACCGGGACGATGCTCGGGCGGGCGGTCATCGTGCCGCACGGCGAGATCGCGCCGGCCGATGCCGGGGCGGCGGCCGAGGAGGTGCCGGCGACGGTCTGACGTCCGGGACGGCGGCGCCGAGCGGGGCGCCGCCGTCAGCGCGGCGGCAGGACGGTGAGCGCCTCGACGACGGCGTCGCGCCCGCGCAGGGCGGCGACGGCCGCGCCCACCGCGGGCAGCGGCCCCGCGATCATCGTGACCGCGCCCGCGGCGTCGCCGTGACGGTGCACGGTCACGCCGTCCTCGACGGCGAAGTCGCCCGGCACGCCGGTGAGCACCGCGACGGCCCGGACGCGCGCATCGTCCGCACGGATGAGCGTCACCTCCCGCACCACCGCGAGCCGCTCGAGGGTGCGCACGAGGACGTGGGCGAGGCGCTCGGAGGCCGCGAACTCCACGGACATGGTGCCGACTCCGGCGTGGACGTCGAGCGTGGAGAGCGAGCCGAAGCTCACGCCGCGCTCGGAGAAGACGCCGGTGAGTGCGGCGGATGCGCCGCTGCGGTCCTCGACCTGGACGAAGGCGAACCACCGCTGGTTGATGGTGCTCATCGCGCGCCCCCGCCCCAGGCCACGAGCGACTCGTTGATCGATTGCGCGACCTCCCACAGGGCGCGCGTCTCGTCGGGCGCGAGCTCGTCCAGCATCACCCGGGACCACCCGTCCGGTCCCACCGCGACCGGCACCCCGAGCACGCCTCGCCAGGGGATACCGCCCAGCTCGATCTCGCCGTCGAGCAGCACCTGTCCGGCGACCACGATGTCACGGCCGTCGAGCACGGTCCGCACGAGGTCGACGGTCGCGTTCGCGGTGCCGTGGGCGGTCTTGGCGCCGCTCTGATGGGTGAGGTAGGGGCGGATGACGGCCTGGATGTCCGGCGGGTAGGAGTCGACGGCGGAGAAGGCGGCGGCGATGCCGGGCGCCTCGGAGATGCGCTGCTTCGCGGCGCGCACCTCGGAGACGAAGGACGCGAGGGTGCGCTCCCCGCGCAGCCGCTCGACGATCTCGAAGCGCTCGTCGGGGTCGAGCCCCCGCAGGCGCACCGTCGACCACAGCGGCACCATGCGGTCGCCGTGCTGGCCGGCGACGAAGCCGCCGACGCGGTGGCGGCGGATGCCCAGGGTGTTCGCGATCTCGCGGCGGAAGCGCAGGGTATCGAGCCACGCGCCCATCCCGATGACGCGGTGGCGGCCCAGGCGGCGGGCGAACACCTCGACCGCGAGCTCGACCGGGTTGGAGACCACGATGACGACCTCGTGGCCGCTGCCGTGCGCGGCGATCGCGTCCGCGTACTGCTCGAAGACCAGGCGGTTGTCCTCCGCGAGCCGGTCGCGGTCGATGGGCCGGCCGGTGCCGGTGGGCAGCGTGCGCCCCGCGGTCATCACGATGACGTCCGCGACCACGTCCTCGGGGCGGGTGGCGACGTCGATGTGGGGCGCGTGCTCGTCGTGCGCGTCGATGAGGTCGACGCGCAGCCCATGCACCGCGTCGCCCGACGAGCCGCCGGGTCGGCCCACGAGCTGCAGGCGCGACGTGGGCCCCAGCTCGCCCCGCTCGATCAGCTGCCCGCAGATCGCCCTGCCGACATCCCCCGTCGCTCCGACGATCGCCACATCCATGCCGTCGAGCGTACGCGGGGGATGTTTCGGGCGGATGCACGCTCAGCGGTATCGGGGAGCGGTCGACCGGCCGCATCCGTACCGCCAGCGGTATCGAGGGTGCGGTGGCGGGGTGGCGGGGTGGCGGGGTGCGGTGGGAGAGGGCTCAGCCGAGCTGCTCGGACAGCTCCAGCCAGCGCTCCTCGAGCTCGGCGTTCTCGTCCGCGAGCTCCTGCAGCGCCTTCATCCGCTTGGTGAGGCCGGCGAAGTCCGACTGGTCGTGCATGGCCATCTCGTTGTGGGTGCCCTCGGTGAGCTCCTGGATCTTCGCCATGCGGCGCTCGACGGCCTTGAGCTCCTTCTCGACCGCGCGCCGCTCCGCGCCCGACAGGGCCGGTGCCGCGGCGGACGATGCGGGGGTGGCGGGGGAGGACGGGGCGGCCGCCGCATCCTCCCCCTGCCCGAACGTGCCGATGCCGGACGTGCCGGCGCGGCGCTCGCGGGACAGCTCGACGTACTCGTCGACGCCGCCGGGCAGGTGGCGCAGGCCGCCGTCCATGACCGCGTACTGCTGGTCGGTGATGCGCTCCATGAGGTAGCGGTCGTGGCTCACCACCACGAGCGTGCCGGGCCACGAGTCGAGCAGGTCCTCGAGCGCCGCGAGCATGTCGGTGTCGAGGTCGTTCGTGGGCTCGTCGAGGACCAGCACGTTGGGCTCGCTCAGCAGCACCACGAGCAGCTGGAGGCGGCGGCGCTGGCCTCCGGAGAGACGTCCCACCGGCGTCTTCAGCTGCGCGGACGTGAAGCCCATGCGCTCGAGCAGCTGGCCCGGGGTCATCTCCTGGCCGTCGGACAGCTGGATCGAGGAGAAGCGCTTGGCCACGGCGGACACCCGCTCGTCGGCCAGGTCCTCGAGCTCGGCGAGCTGCTGGCTCAGCTGCGCGACGCGCACCGTGAGGCCGGTCTTCACGCGGCCGGCGGTGGGCTCCTGCTCGCCGGTGATGAGCCGCAGCAAGGTGGACTTGCCGGCGCCGTTCTCGCCCAGGAGGCCGATGCGATCGCCGGGGCCGAGGTTGAAGTCGAGGCCGCGGAGGACCTGCTTGTCGCCGTAGCTCACGCCGACGCGGACGAGCTCGACGACGTCCTTGCCCAGTCGCGCGGCGGCCATGCGGTGCAGCTTGACGGTGTCGCGGATGGGCGGGACGTCCGCGATGAGCGCGTTGGCGGCGTCGATGCGGAACTTCGGCTTGGAGGTGCGGGCCGGCGCGCCGCGGCGCAGCCAGGCGAGCTCCTTGCGCATGAGGTTCTGGCGGCGCTGCTCGGTGACCGCGGCGATGCGGTCGCGCTCGACGCGCTGGAGCACGTACGCGGCGTAGCCGCCCTCGTACATGTCGACCTCGCCGTCGTGCACCTCCCACGTGCGGGTCGAGACCTCGTCGAGGAACCAGCGGTCGTGGGTGACGACCAGGAGGGCGCCGCGGTTGGCGGGCCAGCGCCGCTTGAGATGGTCGGCGAGCCACGTGACGCCCTCGACGTCGAGGTGGTTGGTGGGCTCGTCGAGGAAGATCGCGTCGTGGTCGCCCACGAGGACGTGGGCCAGGGCGACGCGGCGCTGCTGGCCGCCGGAGAGGTCGCCCACGACGGTGTCGGCCGCGATGTCGGGCACCAGGCCGGACATGATGTCGCGGACGCGCGGGTCCGCGGCCCACTCGTGCTCGTCGCGGTCGCCGACGATCGCCTGGGCCACGGTGAGCGATTCGTCGACGTGGTCGGACTGGTCGAGGACCGCGATCCGGGTGCCGCGGGCGACGGTGACGCGACCGTCGTCCGGCTCGATGCGGCCGGCGAGGACCTTGAGAAGCGTCGACTTGCCCGCACCGTTCGCGCCGACCATGCCGATGCGGTCGCCGTCGTCGAGCCCGATCGAGATCGAGCCGAGCACCGGTCCGGTGCCGAAGTCCAGGTGAAGCGCCTCGGCGCCAAGCAGGTGAGCCACCCATCAAGGGTAGTCGCGCCGTGCGGGCGCGCGGTGCGTCAGGCGCGCTCGAGCACCACGACGGGGATCTCGCGGTCGGTCCTCGCCTGGTAGGAGTCGTAGTCGGGCCACGCCTCGACCATCGCCGCCCACATCGCGGGCTTCTCCTCCGCCGTCGCGACGCGTGCGCGGGCGCGGAACCGGTCGGCCCTCACCTGCACCGTGACCTCCGGGTCCGCGGTGAGGTTGACGAACCAGGCCGGCGGCGCGGCGGCGCCGCCGTTCGAGGCGACCACGAGGTACGCGTCGCCCCACTCGCGGTAGATGAGGGCGCTGGCGCGCTCGGTACCCGTCCGCCGCCCGGTCGTGGTGAGCAGCAGGACGCTGGTGCCGCGGCGCCAGTCGTGCCCGTCGGCGCCGTCGGTCTCGAGGTAGCGCGCCACGTGGGCGGCTCCGTGCAGGTCCATCGCGGAGGTCATGGCGTCCATTGTGCGTGGAGGTGCCGCGCCTCGCAGCCCGCGCGGCTAGGGTCGCGCCATGAGATGCGTCGCGATCCGCCACGTCGCCTTCGAGGACCTCGGGGTCTGGGAGGCGGAGATCGCCGCCCACGGCTACGAGGTGGCCTACCTCGACGCGGGCGTCGACGACCTCGCGCCCTTCGCGACCGCGGACGTCGGCATCGTGCTCGGCGGCCCGGTGGGCGTGGACGACCTCGCGGACTACCCGGTGCTCGCCGAGGAGGCGGCGCTGCTGGCGGCGCGCGTCGCCGCGACCCTGCCGACCCTCGCCGTCTGCCTCGGCGCGCAGCTGCTCGCGCACGCGCTGGGCGGCCGGGTCGAGCCCGGCGAGCCGGAGGTCGGGTGGGGCGGCGTGGACCTCGCCCCCGCCGCATCGTCCACCCCGCTGCGCCACCTCGGCGGCGCACCCGTGCTCCACTGGCACGGCGACCGCATCGTGCCGCCCGCCGGCGCCACGGTGCTGGCGAGCACCCGCGCGACCCCGTGCCAGGCGTTCGCGGTCGGCAGCGCCCTCGCGCTCCAGTTCCACCCCGAGGTCGACGCGGAGCGCATCGAGCGCTGGCTCATCGGGCACACCGGCGAGCTGCGCGCCCTGGGCATCGACGTGGAGGCGATGCGCGCGCGGTCCCGCGAGGCGGGGGACGATGCGGCGGTGGCCGGCATCCTGCTGGTGCGGGAGTGGCTGCGCGGGCTCGAGAGGAGCGAGGCATGAACCTCAGGCAGGCGGCGATCGGGGCCGCGGCGATCGACTCGGGCGCGATCGTGGTGTTCTCCGCCATCGGGCGGGCGAGCCACGACGAGGGGATCCTCGGCCCCGGCGGCGCGGGGCTCGCGACCACGGCGTCCCCGTTCCTCACGGGTGCGGCGCTGGGGTGGGTGATCGCGCGGGCGTGGCGCCGGCCGTGCGACTGGAGACGCACCGGCGTGATCGTGTGGGCCTCGACGCTCGTCGGGGGCATGGCGCTGCGCGCGGTCTACGGCCAGGGCGTGCAGGTCTCGTTCGTCATCGTCGCGGGCACGGTGCTCGCGGTCCTCCTCGTCGGCTGGCGCGTGGCATCGGGGTGGATCGCGAGGCGGCGCGGACTCAAGGGCTGAGACCAGCCGCAGGCGGGCCGTGGCTAGTGCTCGTCGTAGTGGTCGCCGTGCTCGGCGTGGTGGTGCCCGTCGTGCCCGTAGTCGACGTGGTCGCCGTGCTGGAGGGTCTCGTGGCCGCAGTCGGCCTCGTGGTGGTGCGCGTGCGCCTCGGCGACCGCATGGACGCCCTGGTGCTCGTCGACGTGGTCGCCATGCATGTGGTGCACGTGGCCGTCGTGCACGTAGTCGGTGTGGCCCTCGTGCTCGACCGCGGCGTGCCCGCAGTCCGCGTCGTGGACGTGGGTGTGGTCGGAGTGGATCGCGTGCTCGGTCATGAGGGCCTCCCTGGGTGGTGGGCGCCGGACCGCCCACATGCCACGGTAGGACCGGGGTGCGGGTCCCGCCACCGGAGCCGGCGGAGGCCCGGGAGGTGTCGGGTCAGACCGTCACCACGACCTTCCCGAACTGGTCGCCGGACGCGACCCGCGCGATCGCGTCGCGCGCATCGGCGAGCGCGAAGGTGGAGTCGATCGTCGGCCGCAGCCCCGTGCGGACCAGGAACGACATGATCGCGGCGAGGTCCTCGCGGGTGCCCATCGTGACCCCCTGGATGCGGAGCTCGTGGAAGAAGACCCGGGTGAGCAGCGCCGGCTCGGGGTCTCCCGTGGTGTGCCCCGCGATCGCGATCGTGCCGCCGTTGCGCACGCTCGCGATCGAGTGCTTCCAGGTGGCGCGCCCGACCGTCTCGATCACGGCGTCCACGCGCGTGGGGAGGCGCGTCCCGGGCTCCACCGCCCCGACCGCGCCCAGGGCGAGGGCCGCCTCGCGCTTGGCCTCGGACCGCGAGGTGGTGTGGACCTCGAGCCCGGCGGCGGCTCCCAGCGCGATCGCGGCGCTCGCGACGCCGCCGCCGGCGCCCTGGACCAGCACCGACTGCCCGGGCTTGAGGTCGGCGCCGTGGAACAGCATCCGGTACGCGGTGAGCCACGCGGTGGGCAGGCAGGACGCCTCCTCGAACGACAGCTCGGGGGGTTTGGGCACGAGGTTCGCCGTCGGCACGGCGACGCGCTCCGCGAGCGTCCCGGGGTACCGCTCCGACAGGATGCTGCGCGGCTCGCGCGGTCCCACGCCGTGGCCGTCCGCGCCGACGACGCCGTGCACCACCACCTCGGTGCCGTCCGGGGCGATCCCGGCCGCGTCGCAGCCCAGGATCATCGGCAGCTGGGCCTCGGTCAGGCCCACCCCCTTGAGCGACCACACGTCGTGGTGGTTGATGCTCGCGGCGCGCACCGCGACGGTGCTCCAGTGCTCGCGCGGCTCAGGCTCGGGCCGGTCGCCCACCTCGAGCGCGCTGACGGGGTCGTCGGGGGACAGGCGGGCGGCGTACGCGGCGATCATGCTCCCAACCTAGGACGATGCGCGGGCGCGCGCCGGGACGGAGGTCACCCGCGCATCGTCCGTGGCAGGGGGCATGCACGGCGAAGGGGCCGATGCGCCGGGCGGACCCGGCGCATCGACCCCTCGATGCGGATGGAGACGTGCCGCTACGCGAGCTTCTTGTAGGTGTAGGTCGCCGTGATGGTGTCCGCCGCGGACGTCGCGTACTCGCCGAGCGCGAACGTCACGTGGACCGTGCGGGTGCCGGACGGCAGCTTGAGCGCTCCCAGCGTCTGCCGGCCCTCGTACGCCCAGCCGAGCTGGGCGCCGCCGCCCTCGACCTTGTCGTAGCCCCACAGGACGTCGCCGCTGACCCAGGACCACGCGGTGGTGAGCTTGACGCTCGCGCCGCCGAACTGCTGGGCGGAGACGACCTCGCTGGGCACCGGCATCGTGCCGAAGTCGTACAGCGCGATCGAGTCGCCGTAGTACGCGTCGTAGGCGTCGCACACCACGTCGCCGTCGGTGAAGTAGTGCTCGTAGCACGCGCCGATCTCGTACTCGTCGAGCGTGATGTAGCTGTCCATGATGGTCGAGGCCCTGTAGGTGAGCCTCTTGGTCGCGGTGACGAGCTTCTTCTTGCTGACGTTGACGGTGGTCGAGGTCTTCTTGGTGCTGCCCTCGGGGCCCTTGAGCGCGACCGCGACGGTGTAGGTGCCGGGGACGATGGCGCCGCCGACGCGGCCGTCCCACGTCAGGGTGCGCTTCTTGGACGTCGTGAGGGTCCACGACTTCACGGTCTTGCCGTCCTTGACGACCTTGACGGTGCCCTGCGCGGGCAGCGTGGTCCCCGTCGTGGTGCGCGGGGTGACGGTGAAGGCGACGGTGTCGCGGTACGAGTCCTTCGCGGGGTAGACCGTCCCGACGGTCTTCTTGACGATGACGCGCTTGACGGCCGAGGCCGCGACCTTGACCGTGGTCGACGCGGTCCGCTTGCGTCCCTCCGGCCCCTTGAGGGAGGCCGTGACCGTGTAGGTGCCGGGCACGACCTTGCCGCCGACGCGGCCGTCCCACGTCAGGGTGCGCTTCTTGGACGTCCTGAGGGTCCACGACTTCACGGTCTTGCCGTCCCTGACGACCTTGACGGAACCCGTCGCCGCGAACGCGGTGTCCCTGGTGGTCGCGGGGGTGACCGTGAACGCGACCTTGTCGCGGTAGTCGTCCTTGAGCGGGTAGACGGCGGCGAGGCTCCTCGCCAACGACAGGCTCGTGACCGCGGTCCTCGCGACGGTCAGCGGTGCGGTTGCGGAGGAGGCGACGTCGGCCGGGCCGCTGACCGTGGCCGTCACGCTGCCCGTGCCCGCGCCGAGGTTCGCTGCGTAGACCTTCTTGGTCGCGGCGGCGCCGGTGGTCGAGGCGATCGGTGCGGTGGAGGTCACCCCGCCGACGGTCGACGTGAGGGCGCCCGTGAACGGGACCGCGAGGCCGGTCTCGTCGGTCGCGCCGACGGTCGCGGTCGTGTTGCGCGGCGATGCGCCGGACCAGGTGAAGATGGTCGAGGCCGACAGGCTCACGGAGACGTCCGTCGGCTCGCCGGAGCCGACGGTGAGGAGCGCGATCGCGGGGTTGCCGGCGGCCGGCGCGACGAAGATCTCGTAGTGGCCCGCGGCGAACTCGTCCACCGGCACCGTGATGGTCGCCGGCACGGCCGGGTCGACGATCTCGATCGGGTCGTACGTGAGGACTCGCGGGCCGGCGCCGGTCTCGTCGACGTACACGGTGAGCGTCGTCGCGATGTCGGACGTGACCGTCACGGTGGTCTCGTCGCGCACGCCGTCCCCGGCGGGAAGCGTGAGGACGCCGGCCTCGCTGAGCGTCAGGGTGGCGTCGTCCGCCGCGGATGCAGCCGTGGCCAGGCTGCCGATGGTCAGTGCGGAGGTGGCGGCGACTGCCAGCGCGCGCGCACCGAGGCTTGTTCTCACAGAAGTGACCCCCCAGGTCGAGTAGTGGTAGCGCGAGAGTAGCGCCTCGCTGCGACACCGGACGCCGAAACCGTGAGAACCGCATCGGCGCGTCGCGACGACCTGGCCGGGAGGTGCGTCGTCCCTGGTGGGGGCGCGTTCCCGGGCGGACGTCGGGGGATGAGGAAGGGGGACGATGCGCGGGGGTGGCCCCGCGCATCGTCCCCCGGAAGGAGAGGGAGAGGAGTCCCTACTCGTTGTCGCCGTCGGTCGCGAGCGCGCCCGAGAGCTTGGCCTGCACCTCGGTGCCGGCGCCCGACCACACCCACTCGGCGACCTCGGGGAGGTCCGCGCCGGTCTCGTAGGCGTAGCGCTGCGCCTCGAAGCGCTTGTCCTGCAGCTTCTGGCGCAGGGACGCGGCACGGCCGCCGAGCGAAGGCACGCGGTCGATGACGTCCATGACCAGGTGGTAGCGGTCGATGTCGTTGACCATCGCCATGTCGAACGGCGAGGTGGTGGTGCCCTCCTCCTTGAAGCCGCGCACGTGCAGGTTCGCGTGGCCGTTGCGGCGGTACGTGAGGCGGTGGATGAGCCACGGGTAGCCGTGGTAGTTCATGATGATCGGCTTGTCCGACGTGAACAGCTGGTCGAACTCGCGGTCCGACATGCCGTGCGGGTGCTCCTTCTCCGGCTGGAGACGCATGAGGTCGACCACGTTCACCATGCGGACCTTGAGGTCGGGCAGCTCCTGGCGGATGATGTCGATCGCCGCGAGCACCTCCATCGTCGGCACGTCGCCGATGCCGCACATCACCACGTCGGGCTCCTCGCCGAGCGGCACGTTGGACGCGAAGTCCCAGATGCCGGCGCCGCGGGCGAAGTGGTTCTCCGCCTCCTCGATGGTGAGCCACTGGGCCTGCGGCTGCTTGCCGGCGACGACCACGTTGACGCGGTCGCGGCTGCGCAGGCAGTGGTCGTACGTGGCGAGCAGGGTGTTGGCGTCGGCCGGGAGGTACACGCGCACCACCTCGGCCTTCTTGTTCACCACGTGGTCGATGAAGCCCGGGTCCTGGTGCGAGAAGCCGTTGTGGTCCTGGCGCCACACGTGGCTCGACAGCAGGTAGTTGAGCGACGGGATGGGGCGGCGCCACGGCAGCTCGTGCGCGACCTTCAGCCACTTGGCGTGCTGGTTGAACATCGAGTCGACGATGTGGATGAAGGCCTCGTAGCTGGTGAACAGGCCGTGGCGGCCGGTGAGGTTGTAGGCCTCGAGCCAGCCCTGGCACTGGTGCTCCGAGAGCATCTCCACCACGCGGCCGTCGTGGCCCATGGGGCCGTCGTCGGGGTCGATCTCCGCGTTCCACACCTTCTGCGTGACGTCGAGGACCGCCTGGATGCGGTTCGACGCGAGCTCGTCGGGAGCGAAGACGCGGAAGTTGTCGGGGTTGTTGCGCATGACCTCCTTGAGGAAGGAGCCCAAGGTGCGGGTCGCCTCGCCGATCTCCGCGCCGGGCGCGGGCACGTCCACCGCGAAGTCGCGGTAGTCCGGCATGACGAGGTCCTTCATCAGCAGGCCGCCGTTGGCCTCCGGGCGGGCCGACATGCGCAGCTCGCCCTCCGGGACGGTCGCGAGCACCTCCGGCTTGACCACGCCGTCGGCGTCGAAGAGGTCGTCCGGGCCGTACGACTGCAGCCACGACTCGAGCGTGTGGAGGTGGTCGTCGGTGTCGCGGGCGTTCGACAGCGGCACCTGGTGCGCGCGCCACGAGCCCTCGGTGCGCTTGCCGTCGATCGACGGCGGGCAGGTCCAGCCCTTGGGGGTGCGCAGCACGATCATGGGCCAGCGCGGACGGTCCATCTGCGGGTTGACCTTCGCCTCGGCCTTGATCGCCGCGATCTCGTCCATGACCTCGTCCATGAGCTCCGCGTAGCGGCGGTGGAAGTCGGCGGGCGACTCGTCGTCGAAGCCGGCGGTGAAGAAGTGCGGCTTGTGGCCGTAGCCCACCATGAGGGCCTCGAGCTCCTCGTCGCCGATGCGCGCGAGGACGGTCGGGTTCGCGATCTTGTAGCCGTTGAGGTGCAGGATCGGGAGGACCACGCCGTCGGTGGCGGGGTTGATGAACTTGTTCGAGTGCCAGCTGGTGGCGAGCGGGCCCGTCTCGGCCTCGCCGTCGCCGACGACCGCCGCGACCAGCAGGTCCGGGTTGTCGAAGGCCGCGCCGTACGCGTGGCTCAGCGCGTACCCGAGCTCGCCGCCCTCGTGGATCGAGCCCGGCGTCTCCGGCGCGACGTGCGACGGGATGCCGCCGGGGAACGAGAACTGCTTGAAGAGGCGCTGGAGGCCGCGCTCGTCCTGGGAGATCTCGGGGTAGGTCTCGTTGTAGGTGCCCTCGAGGTAGCTCGCCGCGACCAGGCCGGGGCCGCCGTGGCCGGGACCGATGATGTACATCGTCGGCTGTCGGCGCGACGTGATCATGCGGTTGAGGTGCGTGTAGATGAAGTTGAGGCCCGGCGTCGTGCCCCAGTGGCCCACGAGGCGCTTCTTCACGTGGTCGCGGTGGAGCGGCTCGCGCAGGAGCGGGTTGTCGAGCAGGTAGATCTGGCCAACGGACATGTAGTTGGCAGTCCGCCACCAGAGGTCGATGGCCTCGACCTCGGCATCGGTGACGGAATCCGCAGTGCGGGGGGACCAGGGCGTCGGTGCCATCATTGCCTCCATCTCGGGTACCTGGCCAGCATTCCATGGTGAACGTTCACATGGCGCGGCGAAGGTCCCGATTGCCGTGGATCTCTCCACACGCCGGTGCGCGCGGGATACGGATCTCGAGGGCGCCGGCGGCGACCCGCCGACGACACGCCCGGACCGTGGTGGGGGAGCGCCTCGGCTGCGTGGAGGGGGCCGCGGGGCGGACGCGGCGAGGGCCGGCCTCCGACGGAGACCGGCCCTCGCGAGCGGACGATGCGGCGGCTAGGACACCGCGGCGATCGACTGGAGCGCGATCTCGCGCTCCTCGTTGGTCGGGATGACCCAGATCTGGACCTTCGACTCGTCGGTGGAGACGAGCGTCGGCTGCTTCTTGCGGCCCGCGTTGCGCTCCTCCGAGATCTCGATGCCGAGCTCCTCGAGGCCGCGCAGCGAGTCGAGGCGCACGATGTCGTCGTTCTCGCCGACGCCGGCGGTGAAGACGATCGCGTCGAGGCCGCCGAGCTGCGCCATGTACTGGCCCACGTAGCCCTTGATGCGCCGCGTGTAGATGTCGAGCGCGACCTTGGCCTCGTGGCTGCCCTGCTCGATCGCGGTGTGGACGTCGCGCATGTCCGAGTAGCCGGTGAGGCCGAGCATGCCCGAGCGCTTGTTGAACAGGTCGTCGATCTCGTCGATGTCCATGCCCGCCGCGCGGTGGAGGTGGAACACGACGGCCGGGTCGATCGCGCCGGTGCGCGAGCCCATCACGAGGCCGTCGAGCGGGGTGAGGCCCATCGACGTGTCGATCGCGTGGCCGCCCTTGATGGCGTCCGCGGACGCGCCGTTGCCCAGGTGCAGCGTGATGATGCGCAGGTCCTTGATGTCGCGGCCCATGAGCTCCGCGCACTCGCGCGACACGTAGCCGTGCGAGGTGCCGTGGAAGCCGTAGCGGCGGATGCCGTGCTCGTGCGCGAGACGCTGGTCGATCGCGTAGGAGTACGCGGCCTCGGACAGCGTCTGGTGGAACGCGGTGTCGAAGACGGCGACGTGGGGGATGCTCGGGAACGCCGCACGGGCGGCCGCGATGCCGGCGACGTGGCCGGGGTTGTGCAGCGGCGCGAGGACCGAGAGCTTCGCGATGCCGTCCTGCACCTCGTCGTCGATGATGGTCGGCGCGGAGAACTCGGAGCCGCCCTGGACCACGCGGTGGCCGACGACGGTGAGCTGCGACAGGTCCACGCCCGAGTCGGGCTGGGACAGGGACTCGATGACGGCGCGGACGCCCTCGTTGTGGTCGGTCACGCGCTCGACCAGGCCCGACGCGAGCGGCGCGTCGAGGGTGGTGTCGACCACCTGGTACTTGATCGAGCTGGAGCCGCAGTTGAGGACGAGGGCGATGCCCGTGTAGTTGACGCTCACGCGTTGCCTTCCGAGGAGTCGAGGTTCTGGGCCTGGATCGCGGTGATCGCGACCGTGTTGACGATGTCCTGCACGAGCGCGCCGCGCGACAGGTCGTTGACCGGCTTGCGCAGGCCCTGCAGGACGGGGCCGACGGCGACCGCTCCCGCGGAGCGCTGCACGGCCTTGTAGGTGTTGTTGCCGGTGTTGAGGTCGGGGAAGACCAGCACCGTCGCCTGGCCGGCCACCGGGGAGCCCGGGGCCTTCGAGCGCGCCACCGACGGCTCGACCGCGGCGTCGTACTGCATGGGGCCGTCGACCAGCAGGTCGGGGCGGCGCTCCTTGACGATCGCGGTGGCCTCGCGGACCTTGTCGACGTCCGAGCCCGTGCCGGACTCGCCGGTCGAGTAGGACAGCATCGCGACCTTCGGCTCGACGCCGAACTGCGCGGCGGTGTCGGCGGACGAGATCGCGATGTCCGCGAGCTGCTCGGCGGTGGGGTCCGGGTTGACCGCGCAGTCGCCGTACACGAGCACGCGGTCGGCGAGGCACATGAAGAACACGGACGACACCACGGACACGCCCGGCACCGTCTTGATGATCTGGAACGACGGCAGGATCGTGTGGGCCGTGGTGTGGGCGGCGCCCGACACCATGCCGTCCGCGAGCCCCAGCTGGACCATCATCGTGCCGAAGTAGCTGACGTCCTGGACGCGGTCGCGGGCGGCCTCGAGGGTCGCGCCCTTGTGCTTGCGCATCTCGTAGTAGTCGTGCGCGAAGCGCTCGACGTACTCGGGGTCCGTCGGGTCGATGATCGTCGCGCCGTCGAGGTCGAGCCCGAGCTCCGCGGCGCGGGCGCGGATCGACTGGCCCGAGCCGAGGATGATGAGCTCCACGACGTCGCGCGTGAGCAGGGACGACGCGGCGCGCAGGATGCGGTCGTCGCTGCCCTCGGGCAGGACGATGCGCTGCTTGCGCGAGCGGGCGCGATCGAGCAGCCCGTACTCGAACATGAGCGGCGTGATCACCTCGGTGCCCGCGAGGTCGAGCACCGACTGGAGACGGTCGACGTCGACGTGCTGGTCGAACATCGCCAGCGCGGTGTCGACCTTGAGCTGGCTCTCGCGCGACAGGCGGCCGCGCGTGGTGGAGCAGCGGCGCGCCGTCTCGAACGTGTCGAGGTCGGTGCGCACCACCGGCAGCGGGGAGCTGAGGCCCTCGAGCAGGCGGCGGACCGCCGAGCGCGGCTCGAGGCCGCCGGTGAGGATGACGCCGGACAGCGACGGGAAGCCCTCGGCGCCGTGCGCGGCGAGCAGCGCCAGCACGGTGTCGGAGCGGTCGCCGGGGACGATGATGACGGAGCCGTCCTCGAGGCGGTCGAGGAGGTTCGACGTGGTCATCGCGCCCACGGTGATGCCGCGGGTCTCGCGCGACAGCAGCGTCGGGTCGCCGGTCACGAGGGTGCCCTCGACGGCCTCGACGAGCTGGTTCATCGACGGGGCGATGAGCAGCGGGTCCTCGGGGAGGACGCCCAGGCGGAGGTCCTCGGGAAGGAGCGAGCGGATCGCGTCGAGGTCCGCGGGCTCCGCGCGGTTGATGAAGATGCCGGCGATGGTGGCGTGCGAGCCCACGAGCTCGGTGCGCGCCTGCTCGACCACCTGGTGGACCTCGGCGGGGGTGCGCTCGTGGCCGCGGACGACGAGCACGACCGGCGCGCCGAGGTTCGCGGCGATGCGGCCGTTGAACTCGAGCTCGGCGGCGGCGGAGACGTCCGTGTAGTCGGTGCCGACGATGACGACCGCGTCGCAGCGGCGCTCGACCTCGTGGTAGCGCGACACGATGGTCGACAGCGCCTTCTCGGGGTCGGCATGGACGTCCTCGTAGGTGACGCCGATGGCCTCCTCGTAGGACAGGTCGATGCTCTCGTGCCCGAGGAGGAGCTGGAGGACGTAGTCGGATCCGTCGGCGACGCGGGCGACGGGACGGAAGATCCCGACCCGTCCTACCTGCTTCGCGAGGAGGTTGGTGATGCCGAGCGCGATGGTTGACTTGCCTGTGTCGCCTTCGGCCGATGCGATGTAGATGCTTCGTGCCACGCGCCTATGGTTTCACGAACTCGTAGGACCTACATGGTCGAAGGTCCCACCGGGGGTATGCGACGGTGCGATCATCGTCACGTCGTGCGGTGTTTCGGCACCGTGATGCGTAGGCTGGCCCCACGGCCGTGCTGAGGGGTGAGGCCGATCCCCTCCTGCCCGCGCGCCGTTGCGCGACCGGAGGGAGCCGCGATGGAGGGGGACGAGCGCCAGGGGCGCGCCTCCCGCCTGCCCGCGCTGCTGTCGACCTTCTTCGAGCGCCGCGCCGGCGGCCTTTCGGGCGCCCAGGGCTCCTCCGCCGGCACCGTCCACACCTTCGCGCTGCTCTCGATCGTGTCGACGCTCGGGTTCACCGTGCGCTACATGGGCGACCCCGACCTGGCGGGCGGCCCGCTGCCGTGGCTCAACGGGGTCCTGGTCGCGACGTTCGGGGTGGTGCTGGTGCTGATCTCGCTCGGGCGCCAGCTCGCGGGCGCGGTCGTGTACCTTGCCGCCTCCACCCTCGGCACCGTGCTCATGGCGCTGATGTTCGGCTGGAGCTCGGGCCACCACCTCTACCTCATCACCGCGTCGCAGCTGGTGTTCCTCATGTTCACGGACCGGCAGCGCGGGTGGCGGTGGCTGTTCGTCCTGCTGTCCGCCGCGGCGTTCCTCGTCGCCCAGCTGGGGGCACCCGGGCTCGGTGCGTACGGCGACGCGGCACGGGTGGGGACGGACTTCGCCCTCAACGCGGTGGGCACCGCGACCCTCATGTTCGTGCTGTCGGTCGTGGCGCAGCATCGTGCCGGCGCCGCGCGCGAGGAGGCGCGCCGCCAGGCCGAGCGTGCCGAGTACCTCGCCAACACCGACCCGCTCACCGGGCTCGCGAACCGCCGCCCCGTGATGGCACGGCTCGAGGAGCTCGCGGCCGCGGACGGCCGCACCTACGCCGTCGCGATCGCGGACCTCGACCGCTTCAAGCAGCTCAACGACGTCTACGGCCACGCGTGCGGCGACCGGGTGCTCGCGGCGCTGGGGGAGCGGCTGCGCGGGCAGGTCCGCGTCACCGATCAGCTGGGCCGGTGGGGCGGCGAGGAGTTCATCGTCGTGCTCGCGGATACCTCGTTGGCCGATGCAGCCGTCATGATGGAGCGCATGAGAAGGATCGTCGGGGAGAGCCCGGTCGCGTGCGGCGACCACACCCATCGCGTCACGGTGTCGGTCGGCATCTCCGAGGGGGTCGCCGACCGTGCGAGCCACCGCGTCGTCAAGCGCGCGGACGATGCGCTGTACGACGCCAAGCTCGCCGGGCGCGACCGCGTCCGCACGCGCCCGTACGACGACGCCCCCACGGCGGCCACGCCGATCGTCCGGCGCATCCGGTGACGGCGCAGGACACGCGCGGCTCCCTCCTGTGGGGTCGCGTGATCGCCGCCGTGCTCGTCGCGGCGATCGCGGTCGGCGTGTGCGGAGCGCTGGGCTGGTGGCAGTGGTCGCGCGCGTCGACCACTGGACGCACCGTGCAGCCCGACCCGGCCGTGCCGCTCGCCGAGGCGCTGGCGCCCGCCGCATCGGCCGGCACCGCCTACGGTCGCCAGGTGACCGTGACCGGCACGTGGGCCGACGAGGACGCCGCGGTCGTGACCGGCCGTGAGGTCGACGGGGTCGCGGCCGAGATGCTCGTGCGCGCGCTCACCGTGCCCGCCTCCGCGACCGGCACGGGCGAGGAGGCGACCCTCGCCGTTGTCGTCGGCTGGCGTCCCGAGGGCGACGTCGCGGGACCGGACGACGCGCCGGGCACCGAGGTGAGCATCGAGGGCTACCTCCGGGCGCCCGAGGCGTCCGCCGCATCGTCCGCCCCCGACACGGCCCCCGCGGACGGGACCTTCTGGGCCTCCGCGATGGCGACGTCGGAGCTCGCGCAGCACTGGCCCGCGCCGCTCTACAGCGCGCTGCTGGTGTCGTACGAGGGCACGGACACGTGGACCGCGCTCGAGCCGCTCCCGCCCACCACGGAGCTCAACTTCCGATCCGCGGCGTACGCGCTCGAGTGGTGGCTGTTCGGGGCGTTCGCGCTGTTCATCACGGTGCGCTGGATACGGGACAATGGACGCGCGCACCCGGAGACCCCGGACGATGCGTCCGACACCCGAGAGGACCAGGCGTGAGCGAGGCTCCCAGCACCACCCAGGCCCGCAGGATCGCGGGCGCCCTCGCCCGCTACCGCATCATGGCGTTCGTCACCGGAACGCTGCTCATGATCGTGTTCGTGGGCCTGATCCGCTACATCCCGGGCCTCGACGGGCTCAAGGAGACGCTCGACCCGATCCTGCTGCCGATCGCGATCCTGCACGGCTGGGTGTTCATCGTGTACCTCGCGGCCGTCACCCACCTGTGGATGCTGATGCGCTGGGGCCTGGGCCGCCTCGTCTACATGGCGGCCGGCGGCGTGGTCCCGCTGCTGTCGTTCTTCGCCGAGCGCCGCGTGCACGCGGAGGTCTCGGCCCAACTGGAGGAGGCCAAGTGAACGAGACGCAGCACCGTCCCGTCCTCGTCGTCGACTGCGGCGCCCAGTACGCGCAGCTCATCGCGCGACGCGTGCGCGAGGCGCACGTCTACTCGGAGATCGTCCCTCACTCGATGAGCGCCGCCGACATGCTCGCGAAGGATCCCGCCGCGGTGATCCTGTCCGGCGGGCCGTCGTCCGTGTACGAGGCGGGCGCCCCCACGATCGACCCCGCGCTGTTCGAGGCCGGCGTGCCCGTCATGGGCATCTGCTACGGCTTCCAGGCGATGGCGCAGGCCATGGGCGGCACCGTCGCCCAGACCGGCCTGCGCGAGTACGGCCGCACCCAGGCCTCGGTGGGGACCGCGGGCGCCGCGCTCGCGGGCAGCCCCGCCGTCCAGGAGGTGTGGATGAGCCACGGCGACTCCGTGCAGGAGGCGCCTCCCGGCTTCGACGTGCTCGCCACCACCGAGGGCGCGCCCGTCGCGGCCTTCGAGAACCTCGACAAGCGCATGTGCGGCGTGCAGTGGCACCCCGAGGTCAAGCACTCGCCGCTGGGCCAGCACGCGATCGAGAACTTCCTCTACAACGTCGCGGGCCTCCAGCCCGACTGGACCAGCGAGAACGTGATCGACGAGCAGGTCGAGCGGATCCGCGCCCAGGTGGGCGACAAGCTCGTCATCTGCGCGCTGTCCGGCGGCGTGGACTCCGCGGTCGCCGCGGCCATCGTCCAGAAGGCCGTGGGCGACCAGCTCACGTGCATCCACGTGGACCACGGCCTCATGCGTGCCGGCGAGGTCGAGCAGATCGAGAAGGACTTCGTCGCCTCGACCGGCGTCCGCCTCATCATTCGCGACGAGAAGGAGCGCTTCCTGACCGCGCTCGCGGGCGTCTCCGACCCGGAGACCAAGCGCAAGATCATCGGCCGCGAGTTCATCCGCGTGTTCGAGGACGCCGCCCGCCAGGTGGTCGAGGAGGCCGGCGCCCACGGCGAGCAGGTCGAGTTCCTCGTGCAGGGCACGCTGTACCCCGACGTGGTCGAGTCCGGCGGCGGCGAGGGCGCGGCCAACATCAAGAGCCACCATAACGTGGGCGGCCTGCCCGACGACCTGCAGTTCTCGCTCGTCGAGCCGCTGCGCACGCTCTTCAAGGACGAGGTGCGCGCGGTGGGTCGCGAGCTCGGCATCCCCGAGGAGATCGTCGGCCGGCAGCCGTTCCCGGGCCCCGGCCTGGGCATCCGCATCATCGGCGAGGTGACCTGGGAGCGGCTCGAGATCCTGCGCCGCGCCGACGCGATCGCACGCGAGGAGCTCACCCGCGCGGGTCTGGACCAGGACATCTGGCAGTGCCCCGTGGTGCTGCTCGCGGATGTGCGCTCGGTGGGCGTGCAGGGCGACGGCCGCACGTACGGCCACCCGGTCGTGCTGCGCCCCGTGTCCTCCGAGGACGCCATGACCGCCGACTGGTCGCGCGTGCCCTACGACGTGCTCGCGCACATCTCCAACCGCATCACCAACGAGGTGGCCGAGGTCAACCGCGTGGTGCTCGACGTCACGAGCAAGCCGCCGGGCACCATCGAGTGGGAGTGAGCTGACAGCGGCGGGCCCGGGGCGCATCAGCGCCCAGGCGCGCTGGGAGGTGCTCAGTGCTCGAATCGGCCGATTCCGGGCAGCCAGCACCTCCCCGGGCGCAGGCGCCTGGCGTGCGGGGCGCGGTCAGGAATCCTTGCGGTCCGCGCCCTCCGGCGTGTCGTCCCACCCCTGCCCGGGCGCCGGCGCCGCATCGTCCGTCTCGGGCACGGCCGTCTCGACCGGCTGCTGCTGCGAGGTCTCGCGCCTGCGGTCGCGCATCGCGACGCCGATCGCGGAGAACAGCAGCCACCCGCCGAGCGCGACGAGCGCGACGATCGCGACCAGCTCGAGATCGATCGCGTAGCCGGAGAGCGCGGCGATCAGGCATGCGCCGGCGGCCGTGACGATGGCTCCCCAGATGAGGCCGGTGATGCGCTCGGTGGCGCCCCGGCGGGGCTTGATGTCGGTGCTCATGACGCGACCTCCTCGATGACGATGGTGGAGTAGCCGGCGGCGCCCTCGACGCGCAGCGTGAGGACGGGGTCCCCCGGGTTGGTCACGGCGAATGCCGCGCCGTCGCGGATGTCGCAGGCCACGTCGCGGTCCGCCCAGTGCACCTCCCCCGATGCGCCGGGCTCGGCGACGATCTCGAGCGAGGTTCCCGCCGGGATCCGCACGGTGGTGAACTCGGCGGCGGTCGCCACCTCGGAGTCCTGCTCGAGGGCGTCCAGCGTGCGAAGGCTGCGCGACTTCCCCGCACCGTCCGGAACGTGGTCCGCCGTGCGGCACGCGGCGGGGACGGTCACCTCGCGGTAGTCGGCCTCGAAGGCGGCGATGGTGTCGAAGTCCGCCTCCGCCGCCGCCTCCGCGTCCGGCGACGGCACGGTCGCGTCGGACTCCGCAGGCGCGGGCGAGCCGATCACGATGCCGTCCTCGCCGATGGTGACGCCGTCCTCGCCGATGACGATGCCGCCGTCACCGATCTCGACCCGCGTCACCTGATCGCCGTCGCGGTCGACGCGGATCTCCGGGAAGTAGCGGTCGGCCCAGCCGTCGCGGATGTCGTCCGCCTCGACGATCATCGCCGTCACGGGCACGAGCAGCACCGCGGACAGGAACGCGAGGAAGCCGAGCCGGCGGCCGGTCAGCGCCACCAGCATGAGGATCACGCCGAGACCGGTGACGAAGAGCGCGAACCATGCGATGAGCGGGTGCACCGCGAGACGGTCCTGCCACGTCGCCCACGCGGTGCCGGCGCCGGACAGCACGAGCCACGCGAGGGTGAGCAGCCAGAAGGCGACGCCGGGACCGGGCACCCGCGGAGGACGGGGCGGGCGCGGGGCCGCGTACGGGGCCGCCGCCGGTGCGGGCTGCGCGGGCTCGGGGGACCACGTCGGGACCGCCTGCGCGGTGGCCTGGGTCACGGACTCCGCCGCGGCGTTCGCGCTCGCGACCGCCTCGTCCGCCGCCGCGTACGCCTGGCCGGCGTAGTACGCGCGCTGCTCCTCGCGAGCGGCGCGGGCGGCCTCGCGCTGGGCGCGGCGATCGGCGGCCCACGCCGGCGGCACCGCGTAGACGGGAGGGGCGCCGTCGGGGCCGGGCGCGCCAGGACCCGAAGCGGGGGCGCGGTCGCGACGGGACAGCACCACGATGAGCGCGATGACCCCGCCGACGATCGCGAGCGGGATGAGCACGGCGAGCACCGTGGCGACCGCGCGGAGCGGGCCGCCGAGGTCGAGGTCCCCCGGCCAGCCGCCGGCGCCCCACATCCACGGGCCGCCCGAGTCGCCGAGGCCGATGAGCCCCACGATGGTGAGGATGCCGATGACGATGAGCGCGCCCACGTTCGGCACGCCCCGCCCGAAGTCCTGGGCGATGATGCGGCCCTGGCGGTCCGGCAGCAGCGCCCAGGCGGCGGCGTAGGCGAGCAGCCCGAGGCCATGCGTGAGCAGCGCGACGGCGGCGACGCCCACGCGGGTCCAGGCGAGCGACCATCCGAGCCGCTCCGCGATCCCGCTCGCCACGCCGCCGAGGACGCGCGCGTCGCCGCGGGTCAGCCCCCAGCGGCGGATGGTGGTGAAGAACGACGCCTCGGTCGGCGGCGTCTGCTGGTCGGTCATGGTGGCCTCCGTTCTTCCTCGAGTCTCGCCCCGCGGGCATGCGCTCCACCATGAGGGAACCCCCTGATTCGACCCTGATCTTCGGTCCCTCGGGGGCGGTCCGCGCATCGTCCCCCCGGCCGAGGCGGCGCGCGCCGACGCTGTGCGAAGGTGGTCCCATGACCGCCCCCGCGCCCCGAGTCGCGCGGCCGCTGGAGCGTCGCTCCCCGGCCGCGCAATGGTGGCGCGCGTCGCTCGGTGGCGCGCTGCTCGCGATCGCGGCCACCCTGCTGGTCCACCGCTACGAGTGGGCGCGCCTGTCGTGGTGGCTGCTTCCGCTGCTGGTGTTCGTGGTCGCGGTGGTGCTCGTGTGGAGCCCGCTCGAGAGCGCGGTGCAGCTCGACGCGCGCCGTCCCGACGTGGTCGCGCTGTTCTCACGCGACGCGTGGCTGCGGATGCTCGCCGGCGTGGCGCTCGCGGTCGGCGCGCTGTGGTGGTTCGCCGCCGCGGACCCCGACTGGAACCCCCTCGTGCGCGCGGTCATGATCCCGGTCGTCGTGCTCCTGGGGCTCGCGCTGCTGCTCGCGCCCTGGTGGCTGCGCCTCATCCGGCAGGTCCGCGTCGAGCGCGAGCAGCGGGTCCGCGAGTTCGAGCGGGCCGAGATCGCCGCGCACCTGCACGACTCGGTCCTCCAGACCCTCACCCTGATCCGGTCCCGCGCCGACGACCCCGAGGCGGTCGCGCGCCTCGCCCGCGCGCAGGAACGCGACCTGCGGTCGTACCTGTACCAGGAGCGTCGCACCACCCAGGAGTCCGTCGCGACCGCGCTCGCCGAGGCGATCGCGGAGGTCGAGGACCGCCACGGCGTCGAGATCGAGCTGGTGACCGTGGGCGACGCGCAGACGACGCCCGCCCTGCACGCGGCCGTGCGCGCCGTCGCGGAGGCGGCGACCAACGCCGCCCGCCACGCGACCGCGCCGTACGCCGTCTACGCCGAGGTGACGCCGGGCGCGTTCGAGGCCTTCGTGCGCGACGGCGGGCCGGGATTCGACCCGACCGCCATCCCGGAGGGGCGCCTCGGGATCCGAGAGTCCATCGTCGGCCGCGTCGAACGCTTCGGCGGCACCGCGACCATCGCCACGTCTCCCGGCGGCCGCACCGAGGTCGCGGTCGCCGTCCAGCCCGAGGCCCGAGAGGATCGACCATGACCGTGTCCGTGGTGATCGTGGACGACCACGACGTCATCCGCGTGGGGGTGCGCGAGAGCCTCGACGACGACATCTCCGTGATCGGGGAGGCGCGCGACGTCGAGTCCGCCGTCGCGGAGATCCGCGCCAAGGCGCCCCAGGTGGTGATCCTCGACGTGCACCTGCCCGGCGGCACCGGGGGAGGCGCGCTCGACGTGCTCGCCGAGGTGCTGCATCGCCCGGGCGCGCCGCGCGTGCTCGCGCTGTCCGTGTCCGACGCGGCCGAGGACGTGGTCGCGACGGTGCGCGCGGGCGCCCGCGGCTACGTCACCAAGTCGATCTCGGGCCCCGACCTGTCCGACGCGGTGCGTCGCGTCGCGACCGGCGACGCGGTGTTCTCGCCACGGCTCGCGGGCTTCGTGCTCGACGCGTTCGGGGCGGCGGGCGGCGAGGTCGCCGCGGCCGACGAGGACCTCGACAAGCTCACCGAGCGGGAGCAGGAGGTCATGCGCCTCATCGCGCGCGGCTACACGTACCGCGAGGTGGCGGAGAAGCTGTTCATCTCGATCAAGACCGTGGAGACGCACGTGGGGAAGGTGCTGCACAAGCTGCAGCTGTCGAACCGGCACGAGCTCGCGCATTGGGCGGCGCAGCGGCGGATCGTCTAGGACGAGCCCGGGTGTCGGATCGGTGGGGTCGCCCTGGGGCGTCGGTTTGGTACCAAGCATGACAAGCCGAGTCGACCTCGTGGCGATTGGTACCAATCCGCGCGCCGATGGCCGCGGGAGGGACTCGGGGGCCGAGCCTCATGCCTGTCGCCGTGCTACTGGAACAGCGACACCGCGCGCGCGATGACGAGCGCGAGCAGCACGAAGCCGGAGAACGCCTGCAACCCCATGAGCGCCTTCGCGCGCCCCGACAGAGGGATCGCGTCCGTCGCGGAGAACGCCATCGAGTTGGACAGCGACGTGTACAGGTAGTCGCCGAAGCGCGGGCGCCAGCCGGCGTGGAGGGACGATGCGGCGGCCACCTCGGCGATCGCGTCGTGGTCCTCGTCCTGCGCGAACCTGATGTCGGCCGCCGGCACCTCGCCGCGCTCGAGCGCGCGCCGCACCACGGGACCCCCGCGGTCGAGCTCCCACAGCACCAGCGCGAACGCGATGACGTTGGTGATCCACACCTGGGCGGCGGCGATGAGCACGCGCGATCCCGAGCCGATGCTGGGCTCGGTGAGCGAGACGAGCAGCTGGACGAGCATCACCTGGTTCGCCGCGGCGAGCAGCAGCGCCTGGGAGACCGACAGTGTGCGGGTCCAGGCCGTCTGGCGGTGCATGCGCACGGGGTTGGCCACCAGCAGCGGGATCAGCAGCAGCAGACCGATGCCGACCACCGCGTAGCGGAACGCCGGCAGGAACGTCGACGGCAGCGCGAGGTAGAGGCCCAGCGCGACGAGCAGCGCCACCACGGCGGGCCAGCGATGCTCGCCGCGGCCTCCCTCCGGGATCGCCGTCATGAGGCGATTCTGCTCCTCCCTGCTACCCTTGGGGGTACTTGCAGGGCCATCACGGCCCTCCTGCGTCGCAGATTGCCTCCACCTCTCGCCGGCGCCCGACCTTGTGGCGGCGCGGCTCGTAGAGATTCTCTTCGGCGAACGAGAGCGGACACCTCCGCCTTCGCCACCATCGCCGGTGCCCGCGCCCATCAGGGTGTCGTGCGCATCTGCCCCTGCCCCGAAAGGCCCCCGTGACCTCCACCACCTTCGCCGAGCTCGGCGTGCCCGTCGCCCTGACGGACGTCCTCGAGTCCGACGGCAAGACCCACGCGTTCCCCATCCAGGTCGGCACGCTCCCCGACACGCTCGCCGGCCGCGACGTGCTCGGCCGCGGCCGTACCGGCTCCGGCAAGACCCTCGCGTTCTCCCTGCCCACCGCGGCGCGCCTCGGCGCGCGCGGCGGCCGCGCCAAGCCCGGCCGGCCCCGCGCGCTCATCCTCGCCCCCACCCGCGAGCTCGCGACCCAGATCGATGCGGTCATCGCACCGCTCGCCGAGGCCTACGGGATGCGCACCGCGACGATCTTCGGCGGCGTGAGCCAGCGCCGCCAGGAGCAGGCGCTGCGCCGCGGCGTCGAGATCGTCGTCGCGTGCCCCGGCCGGCTCGAGGACCTCATGGGCCAGGGCCACGTCTCGCTCGACTCGGTGGAGATCACCGTGCTCGACGAGGCCGACCACATGGCCGACCTGGGGTTCCTGCCCGGCGTCACCCGGATCATGAACGCCACCCCGCAGCGCGGCCAGCGACTGCTGTTCTCCGCGACGCTCGACAACGGCGTGGACAAGCTGGTCAAGCGCTTCCTGTCGGACCCGATCACCCACGCGGTCGACCCGGCCGACAGCCCGGTCGAGGCGATGACGCACCACGTCTTCCACACCGACGGCGTCGAGGCGAAGCGCGAGCTCGTCCACACGCTCGCCTCGGGCACCTCGCGCCGCATCCTCTTCACCCGCACCAAGCACCAGGCGAAGAAGCTCGCCAAGCAGCTCACCGCCGCGGGCATCCCCGCCGTCGACCTGCACGGCAACCTCTCCCAGAACGCGCGCGACCGGAACCTGGCCGCGTTCGCCGGTGACGAGGTGCGCGTCCTGGTCGCGACCGACGTCGCCGCGCGCGGCGTCCACGTCGACGGCGTCGAGCTCGTGGTCCACGTCGACCCGCCGGCCGAGCACAAGGCGTACCTCCACCGCTCGGGTCGCACGGCCCGCGCCGGCTCCGCCGGCGACGTCGTGACCGTGGTGCTGCCCGAGCAGCGTCGCGAGACCCAGCAGCTGCTGCGCAAGGCCGGCATCGGCGTCCGTCCCGAGTCCGTGAGCGCGGTCTCGCCGCAGGTGGTCCGCCTCGTCGGCGAGGTCGCGGCACACGTCGAGCCGACCGCGGCCGGGCCGGTCCCGGCGCCCGCGCAGCGCTCGAAGGGCCAGCGCCCCGCGTCGGGCCAGGCGCCCGCCGACGGCCCGCGCGCCGGCCGTCGACGCGGCGGCCGCCGCCGTGGCGGCTCCGGCTCGGCGTCCGCCTCGGGCGCTCCGAAGGCCGCGGCCCCCGCGCAGCACCAGCGTTCCCAGCGCCCCGCCCAGCGCGGCACGACCGCGTCCGCGGGCACGGGCGGCGCGGCCGCGTTCTCGGCCCGCGGAGGTTCCGGCGCGTCGCACCGCCGCCGCTCCCGCTGAGGGTGATATCCCTGGTATCTAGACTCGGGGGGTTGTGCGCCCGCGGGGTGCCGACCTACGCTCGTGCCCATGGGGGGCGACGAGGCTGAGGGGCCGATGCGCGCGACCGCTCCGGCGGTCGGCTCCGGCGCGCCCTCGGACGACGGATTCGTGGGCAGGCGCGCGCGACGCAGCCGCGCGCACGAGTACTGGAACGCGCGCTCGTGGTCGGCGCGGCAGCAGGACCGACGCCCGGCGCCGCGTCCCGCGCCGCAGCCGGCTCCGATCGCCGTGGCTGCCCGGGCCGAGGCACCGTTCGAGCGCACCGCGGCCGGCCTGCCCATGCGGGTCGCGCCGGCGGTGGCCGAGCCCGACGACATCGACGTGATCCCGCTTCCCCGCCAGTCGGGCGAGGTGCCCGTGGTGACCGCGCCCGCGGCGGCGGTCCAGCCCGTCGCGTTGTCGGCGGTGCCGGAGCCGGCCGCCGAGCCGTGGCCCGCGTCGCTGGAGCCCGTGGTGGAGGACCGCGCGCCGGAGGCCGCACCCGGGGCGGCTCCCGCGGACGAGGTCGACGAGGCGCTCGACATGCTCGTGTCCCTCGCGCCGCACCTCGGCTGCCTGGTCGCCGACGGCGACGTCGAGGGCCGGCTCACCTACGCGCGCTGCCAGTCGCTGCTCGCGCGCATGGGCCGCGCGGTGAGCGACCGCCGCGTGTGGCGCGCGCTGCTCGAGCTGTGCGACAAGGACCCGGATCCCGAGGTGCGGGCCGCCGCGGACGAGGCGCTCGTCGCGCTCGAGACCCACGGCACCGTGCCGAAGGCCTGACCTCTTCACCGAGGCGGGGCCGGGCGTCGGTCCCAGCGCCTAGACTTTCCGGGTCATGGATGCGCTCTTCGATCTCGACGGCTCCAGCGAGCCCCAGCCCACGCCGCCCGCCGAGCCGCAGGCGGCGGCTCCCGAGCCCGAGCCCTGGCCCGAGCCGGAGCACGAGCCGGCCCCGGAGCCCGACTACGAGCCCGAGCCGGAGGACGCCTGGATCCCGCCGGCCCCCATCCTCTCGGGCCACCACCGTCCCGCCGCGGCCCCGAACCGGCCCGCGCGCGGCGCATCGTCCCTGGTGGAGGGGCTGAACCCGCCGCAGGCGGAGGCCGTCCTGCACGAGGGCGAGGCGCTGCTCATCATGGCGGGCGCCGGCTCCGGCAAGACCCGCGTGCTGACCCACCGCATCGCGCACCTGCTCGAGGCGGGCCGCGCGCGCCCGCACCAGATCCTCGCGATCACCTTCACCAACAAGGCCGCCGCGGAGATGCGCGAGCGCGTCGAGGCCATCGTGGGCCCCGAGGCCCGCGGCATGTGGGTGTCGACCTTCCACAGCGCGTGCGTGCGCATCCTGCGCCGCGACCACGAGCTCGCGGGCCTTAGCAGCAGCTTCTCGATCTACGACACGTCGGACTCGGTCAACCTCATGAAGCTGGTCATGAAGGAGCTGAACCTCGACCCCAAGAAGTTCACGCCCAAGGCCGTGCTGGGCCGCATCGGCAAGTTCAAGGACGAGCTGATCGACCCCGAGGTCGCGCTCGCCGGCGCGTCGATGGCCAGCAAGTTCTCGATCGAGCACGCCGCCGCCACCGCGTACCCGCTGTACCAGCGTCGCCTCGAGGCCGCCAACGCGGTCGACTTCGACGACATCATCGTCAAGACCGTCAAGCTGGTGCAGGAGCACCCGCAGGTCGCGCGGGCCTACCGCGAGCGGTTCCGCCACATCCTCGTCGACGAGTACCAGGACACCAACCACGCGCAGTACGTGCTCGTGCGCGAGCTCGTGGGCCCGGCGGACGATGCGTCGCTGCCCCCGGGCGAGCTCACCGTCGTGGGTGACGCGGACCAGTCGATCTACGCCTTCCGCGGCGCGACCATCCGCAACATCATGGAGTTCGAGAAGGACTACCCGAACGCGCACATCGTGCGCCTCGAGCAGAACTACCGCTCGACGCAGAACATCCTCACCGCCGCGAACACGGTCATCCAGAACAACGCGGACCGCAGGCCCAAGAACCTGTGGACCGACTCGGGCGCCGGCGAGAAGATCAAGGGCTACGCCGCGGACACCGAGCAGGCAGAGGCGCAGTACATCGCCGAGGAGATCAAGCGCCTCATCGCGGAGGACGGCGTCGAGCCCACCGACATCGCGATCATGTACCGCGCCAACGCGCAGTCCCGCGCCGTCGAGGAGCGGTTCATCCGCGCCGAGATCCCCTACAAGGTGGTCGGCGGCACGCGCTTCTACGAGCGCAAGGAGATCAAGGACATGCTCGCGTACCTCGCCGCCGTGGTGAACGAGGACGACGACATCGCGACCCGCCGCATCATCAACGAGCCCAAGCGCGGCATCGGCGACACCGCCGTCGAGTCCGTCGAGGGCGTGCGCCGCACGCTCGTCGCCGCGGGCGAGGACATCAGCTTCGGCACGGCGCTGCGACGGCTGGACGATGCGGGCCTCCAGGCGCGCTCCGAGCGCGCCATCGGCGACTTCGTGCGCCTCATGGACGACCTGCGCGCGCTCGCGAAGGACAACGGCCCCGCGGGCGTGCTCGACGCGATCGCGGACCGGTCGGGCCTGCTCGCCAGCCTGCGCCGCAGCGAGGACCCGCAGGACGCGAGCCGCATCGAGAACATCATGGAGCTCGTCGCGGTGGGACGTGAGTTCTCCGAGGACAACCCCGAGGGCACCCTCGCGGACTTCCTCGAGAAGGTCGCGCTCGTCGCGGACGCCGACCAGGTCCCGGACGCCGACGGCACCGGCGGCGTCGTCACGATGATGACCCTGCACACCGCGAAGGGGCTCGAGTTCCCGGTGGTGTTCCTCACCGGCATGGAGGACGGCACGTTCCCGCACATGCGGTCGATCGAGTCGGGCGACACCAAGGACATGGAGGAGGAGCGCCGTCTCGCCTACGTGGGCCTCACCCGCGCGCGCGAGCGGCTGTACCTCACGCGCGCCGAGGCGCGGTCGTCGTGGGGCGCCCCGCAGTACTTCCCGGCGAGCCGCTTCGTCGAGGAGATCCCGGCCGAGCTCATGGAGTGGACGCGCGCCGCGGTGACGATGTCCTCCCTGAGGGCTCAGTCCGACCGCGGTTCGTCGCGCTCGGGCGCCTGGTCCGGCATGGGCTACGGCGGCAACCAGGACCGCGAGGACGGCAACTCGTACGCGCGTGCCGGCGCGGTCAAGACGCGGCGCGTGCCGCCGAGCCCGCCGGGCGTGGCCTCGGGCGACATCGGCTTCGAGGTCGGCGAGCGGGTCCTGCACGATAAGCACGGCATGGGCAAGGTCGTCGGCACGGAGGGCGTGGGCCGCAACGCGGTCGTCAAGGTCGACTTCGGCGGCGACGTCAAGCGCCTGGTGCTGAGGTTCAACAACCTCGACAAGCTGTAGCCCGCGCCGCTAGCGTTCCCCCAGGTAGCGAACCGGGGGGAAAGATGCGCTGGTGGATCGTGGGCGGCATCGTCGCCGCGCTCGTCGTGGCGGTGCTCGCCGTGCCGGTGCTGCCGGCGGCCGACGAGGCCGAGGCGCCGATCGAGGGCACGTGGACCTTCGAGTCCCCGGTGCTCGACGCGTGCATCGAGGTGACCGTCGACGCGACCCTCGTCGGGCGCGAGGTGCGGCCGCTCGTCTCCGCGCTGCCGTGGCGGCGATGGGCCGACACGACGCTCGCGGATCCGGTCGAGATCGCGGTCGGCGTCCCGTCCGGCTGCGAGCCCGAGAACGGCACGATGGGCCTCATCACCGGCGACGTGATGATCGGCACGGTCGACTGCGGGGAGTGGGTCGACGCGTGGGACGACGACCCGACGCTCCCCGAGGCGGACCATCGGTTCGGATGCGGCGGCGACGCGGTGTGGTTCACCCTCGCGACCGACGACGCGACGGCCGGTGTGTCGCTGACCGACTCCCTCGCGCCGGGCGAGCTCCACGCCGACGCGCGCGGATGCGTCGACGTCCAGGTCTGGGGCCTGCTGAGCGTCCAGCACGGCGACTCCCAGGGCTCGGACTCCCCGGTCGCGGACCGGGAGGTCCCGCAGCGCGTGTGCCTCGAGCCCGCCGCCTGAGCCGCGCCCGTCGCCCGCGCATCGTCCCCGCGGACTAGGCTCATCCTGGACTCGATCTCAGGGAGGGTGGCATGTCGGACAAGACCTCGAAGGTGTCGATCGTCGGCGCGGGAGCCGTGGGCGCGACCCTGGCCTACGCAGGCCTGATGCGTGGATTCGCGCGCACGGTCGCGCTGTACGACATCAACAAGGCGAAGGTCGAGGCGGAGGCGCTCGACCTCGCGCAGGGCATCCAGTTCATGCCCGAGGCGACCGTGCTCGGCTCGAACGACGTGGGCGTGGTCGAGGACTCGGACGTGGTGGTCATCACCGCCGGCGCGAAGCAGCAGCCGGGCCAGAGCCGCATGGACCTCGCCGGCGCGACCATCTCCCTCATGGACAAGGTGCTCCCGCCGCTGCTCGAGGTCGCCCCGGACGCCATCTACATCCTCGTCACCAACCCCGTCGACGTCGTGACGTACGCGGCGATCAAGAAGTCCGGCATGGACCCGTCGCGGATGTTCGGCTCGGGCACCGCGCTCGACACGTCGCGCCTGCGCCACCAGATCGCGGCGTACTGCGACATCGCGGTAGGCAACGTGCACGCGTACATCGCGGGCGAGCACGGCGACTCCGAGGTGGCGCTGTGGTCGTCCGCGACCATCGGCGGCCAGCCCCTGCTCGACTGGCGCGGCCGCGACGGCGAGGTCGTCATGACGCAGGAGGTGCGCGAGCGCATCCACCACGACGTCATGCGGTCCGCGTACACGATCATCGAGGGCAAGGGCGCGACCAACTACGCGGTCGGCGCCGCGGGCGCGCGCATCGTCGAGGCCGTGCTCGGCGACCAGCGCCGCATCATGCCGGTCTCGACGCTCATCGACTACCCGAACGTCGGCGAGGTCTGCATGTCGCTGCCGGCGGTGATCGGCCGCAACGGCATCGAGCACCAGGCCGCGACCCCCATGGACGCCGAGGAGAAGGCGCTCCTCGAGGCCTCCGCGCGGTCCATCAAGGAGACCGCGAACCGCTTCGGCGTGGGCTGAGCCCGCACACGACGATGCCCTGGTCGCCTGAGGCGACCGGGGCTTCGGCGTGTGCGGGAGGCTCCCGGGGGACGATGCGCCGGCCGAGCGGACGGTGAGAGGGCTTCGTAGGGTGGAAGCCACCGTTCGGAGGGAGGCCTGATGTCGCAGCTGGTCCTGGGACTGCTCGCGGTCGGCCTGGGGCTCGTGCTCGTCGCCGCGCTTTTCGTGCCTGTGGTCGCGCTCCTGTACCGCCGGCGTGGCGGTGTCTCGGCCCGCGATGGACTGCTCCTCGCGGCCGCGCTCGTGTACCTGGTCGCGATCTGGGTGTACACGCTGCTGCCGCTGCCCGAGGCGACGACGATCACGTGCGCGCCGACGCAGCTCGACCCCTTGGCGTTCGTCGACGACCTCGAGGGTGCGGCGTCGCGCGGCCACCTGCCGACCGACCCGGCCTTCCTCCAGCTCGCGTTCAACGTGCTGCTGTTCGTGCCGCTCGGCGTGCTCGTGCGCGTCGGCCTGCGGCGCGGCGTCGCGGTCGCGGGGCTGGCGGGGCTCGGGCTGTCGCTCCTCGTCGAGGTCACGCAGGTCACGGGGGTGTGGGGCCTCTACCCGTGCGCCTACCGCCTGTTCGATGTCGACGACCTGCTGACGAACACGCTGGGAGCCGTGCTGGGCTCGCTCCTCGCGCTGATGGTGCCGGCGCGCCTGCGCGTCCGCGGCGACCGGGTCGTGGCGGCGTCGGAACCGCGTCCGGTGACGCGGGCGCGGCGCATCCTCGCCGGGGTCGCGGACCTGGTGAGCGTCACGCTCACGATGTACGCCGTGGTCGTCGTCGAGTCGCTGGCGGCCGCCCAGCTGGACGATGGCGCGAGGCTCGACACGGACGGGCCGTGGGTCGCGGTCGTGCCCGTCGTCGTCGCCTTCGCGCTGTCGGGGGGCTTCCTCGCGGCGACCGGGCGGACGCTCGGCCAGGCTGCGGTCCAGTTGCGATACGTGGGTTCCCCGTACCCGACCGCGCTCGCGCGGGCGCTGCTCTTCGCGGGCGGCATCGGCGGCTACCAGGTGCTCAACGCCCTGCCGGGCGCCGCATCGTCCCTGCTGACATGGCTGTTCACGGCGGGCTGGCTGGTCTTCGCGCTCACGACCGAGGATGGTCGAGGACTGCCCGGGCTCGCGTCGCGGTCGCGGCTCGCCGACGCGCGCGAAGGGCTCGCCGACGGTCGCCGTGCGGCGTCCGTCGACGAGGAGCCGGCTGCCTGAGCCCGATGCCCCGGTCGCCTGAGGCGACCGGGGCATCGTCGGGTGCGGGAGGCTCAGACGCCCACCAGCTCCTTCTCGCGGGGCGCCTCGGGGGCCGGGCCCTCGACCGACAGCCGCGGCAGCCAGCCGAGCCACGACGGCAGGGTCCAGTTGTGCCGGCCGAGCAGCGTCATGAGCGACGGGACGAGGATGGTGCGCACCACGGTCGCGTCGATGATGACCGCCGCCGCGAGGCCGAAGCCCATCTGCTGGAACTCCGCGAGGTCGCCCAGCGCGAAGCCCAGGAACACCGCGACCATGATGAGCGCCGCCCCGGTGATGAGCGAGCCCGTGCGGGACAGCCCGAACACCACCGCGTCACGCGTGTCGCCGGTCGCGTCGTGGCGCTCCTTGATGCGGCTGATGAGGAACACGTGGTAGTCCATCGACAGCCCGAAGAGCACCGCGAAGAGGAACAGCGGGATCCACGGCGCGATCGCGTCGACCTGCGCGAAGCCCAGCAGGTCCGCGCCCCAGCCCAGCTGGAACACCCCCACCAGCAGGCCGAACGCGGCGGCCGCGGAGATCACGTTGAGCGCGATCGCGGTGAGGGGGATCGCGAGCGACCGGAACGCGACGAGCAGGAGCAGGAAGCTCGCACCCAGCACCATCGCGATCACCAGGGGCGTGTGGTCGACGATCACCGAGGTGAAGTCCACGGCGTCCGCCTGACCGCCGCCCACGAACGCCTCGGCGCCCGTGCCGTCGAGCGCGGCCGGCACCAGGTCGTCGCGCAGCCGGTGGAGAGCGTCGGCGGCGGCGGGGTCGGCCGCGTCGTACACGTCGCGGGTGTCGACGAACGCGGTGCCGCCGCGCCAGTCGACGGTGGTCTCCGCGTAGGCGGGGTCCGCCTCGACGGCGTCGGCAAGCTCCGCCACCGCGCCGCGGGCGCCGCCCGCGCCCTCGATCGCGATGAAGGTCGAGGACTGGCCGAGGCCGTAGTCGTCGACGAGCACCTCGACGCCCTGACGCAGCTCGTTGTCGGCCGGGAGCGACTCGAGGCCGGGGAAGGCCAGCCGGATCGAGGCGAGCGGGAGGGCGAGCGCGAGCAGCACGCCCAGGCCGGCGATCGCCGAGACGGCGGGACGGGCGGTGACGGTCCGCGCGATCGCCGTCCACGCGCGGGGCTCTCGGCCGGGGTGGGCCGTGGGCACGCGCCCGCGGTTGACGCGGTGGCCGAGCAGGCGCAGCACCGCGGGCAGCAGCGTGAGCGCCGACACGATCGACATGATCGCGACGAGGATCGCGCCGGTGCCGAGCGAGCGCATGATCGTCGACGGCACGAGCAGCAGCCCGAGCAGGGAGATCAGCACCGTGACGCCGGAGAACAGCACCGCGCGGTTCGCGGTCGACCCGGTGATCGCGACCGCGTCGCGGACCGTGCGGCCGTGCGCCAGCTCCTCGCGGAAGCGCTGGACCGCGACGAGGCTGTAGTCGATGCCGAGCGCGAGCCCCATCATCGTGATCATGTTGACGATGAAGAACGACAGCTCGAACGCCTGACCGATGATCGCGGTCGCGCCCACGGCCGTGACGATCGACACGACGGCCACGAGCAGGGGCAGGCCCGCCGCGACCAGCGCGCCGAACACGACGACGAGGATGACGAGCGCCACCGCGATGCCGATGAGCTCGCCGCGCGCGAGGGTGTCCTCCGCGAGCTCGCCGAACGCGAGCTCGGTGGTGGCGTCGCCCACGTTGTGGAGCGCGAAGCCGTCCGCCGTCGCGGCATCGGTGGCGTCCTGGATCGCCTGCGCCACCGGGGTCGGGTCATTGCCCGGGTCGACCGTCGCGCTGACGAGCGCCGAGCGGCCGTCCTCCGCCACGGGCACGGGCTGGTCCGCGGTCGGGGCGGTCACGTCGAGGACGCCGGGTGCGGCCTCGAGGCCCGCGACGAGGTCGTCGATCACGGCCGTGAACGCCGGGTCCCCGAACCGTGCGTCCGTCGCGGTGACGACCACGGTCTCGGTGACCGTCGCATCGTCCGACCCGCGCAGGCGCTCGTCGATCGCGGCGGCCCGCTCCGAGTCGGTGGTGACGAGCAGGCGGTCGTCCTGGGTGAGGGCGTCGCCGAGACCGCCGGCGGCGATGACCGCCGCGACGACCGCGACGAGCCAGACGGAGATGGTCACCCACGGTCGGGCGGCCGCGGTGCGGGCGATGCGCCCGGTGAAGCCTAGGTTCATGATTCCTCCCAGATCGGGCCGGTTCCCCGGCTGATTCGACGCTAGGCAGCCGTCCCCCCTGCGCTCAGCCCGCGCAGGGACGATTCGGACACGCCGCACGGGGGAACCTCCGCTGGTCCCGATGGGGGAGGACGGCGCCACCTTCCCCCGTGCGGGGGAGGGGAACCCTCCGGGCGGGCGAGGCCCTCGGCGGGGTGCGCACGGCACGATGGACGCATGGACGTCATCCGCGCCTACCTCGCCGCCACCTGGGAGGCCCGCACCTGGAAAGCGGTGCTCTACCTGCTGCTCGGCCTGCCCGTCTCGATCGGCCTGTTCGTGTACGCCGTCACCGGCTACGCGCTCGGCATCGGGCTCGCGGTCGTGTGGATCGGTGTGATCATCCTCGTCGCCGTGCAGGCCTCGATGCGGCCCCTCGGGGCCTTCGAGCGCGGCACCGCCAACGGCCTGCTCGACGCCGGCATCCGTCCGCCCGCCCCGCTGCGCGTGCCCCCGGGCGCCGGGCGCTTGCGGCGGGCGCTCGCGCCGTTCCACGACCAGTCGTCGTGGCGCACGTTCGCGTGGATCGTCGTGCGCATCGTCCTCGGCCCGGTGGGGTTCGCGCTCGCGATCGTCGCCGCGGTGGTCCCCGTGTCGCTGCTCGCGGCCGTCGCGTGGTCGGTGCTCCACCTCGTCGGCGTGGTCGACGTGGCCGACTACGGCACCGACCCGGCCGCCGCCGACGTGGTCGACACCGTCGCGTTCTGGGTCGCCGTCGGCACGCCGCTCATCGTGCTGGTGGTGCCGATGCCGGCGTGGGTCGTCCGCGGCACCGCGGAGCTCCACCGGATCCTCGCGCGGTGGGCGCTGGGGCCCTGCGACCGCGAGATCGCCGAAGCCGCGACCGCCCGCGCCGAGCTGGCCGAGGAGCGGGTCAGGATCGACCAGGAGCTCCACGACAGCATCGGCCACATGATCACGATGAACATCGTGCAGGCGGGCGCCGGCGCGCACGTCTTCGACAGCGACCCGGAGTTCGCGCGGCAGGCGCTGCGCAACATCGAGGAGCGCGGACGTGCCGCGATGGGCGAGCTCGACCGCATCATCGCGACGCTGCGCGGCGACGACGAGGTCGAGCGCGCGCCGCTGCCCGGCCTCGCCGACGTCCCCGCGCTCGTCGACGCATCGCGCGACGCGGGCATCGCCGTCGACGCCGAGGTCGACACCTCGCCCGTGCCGCCCGCGATCGGCCGGGCCGCGTTCGGCATCGTCCGCGAGGCGCTCACCAACGCCGCCCGCCACGCGCCCGGCGCACCCGTCACCGTGCGGGTCGTGCGGGAGGACGATGCGCTGGGCATCGACGTCGCGAACGGCCCGGCCCGCTCCCGGGGCGTCGGCGCGGGAGCCGCCTCCGCATCGTCCTCCCGTCCCAGCCGCGGCGTCGCCGGCATGCGCGACCGCGTCACGCTGCTCGGCGGGCGCACCGCGATCGGCCCCGCCCCCGACGGCGGCTACCGGGTGCGTGCGCTGCTGCCGCTCTCCGCCGCCGTGAGCCCCGCGGGCTCCGGCTCGGCGTGGGACGATCTGCGTGAGGAGGTGCGCGCATGAGGGTGGCGATCGTCGACGACGACCCGTTGGTGCGCATGGGCCTGCGCGCGATCGTGAGCTCCGAGGACGGCTGGGACGTGGTCGGCGAGGCCGGCGACGGTGCCGCCGCGGTGGCGCTCGCCGCTCAGGAGCGGCCGGACGTCATGCTCATGGACATCCGCATGCCGGGGGTGGACGGCCTCTCCGCGACGCGCGAGATCGTCGCGTCCGGGTCCGCGACCCGCGTGCTCGTGCTCACCACGTTCGAGGTCGACGAGTACGTCTTCGAGGCGATGCGCGCCGGCGCGTCGGGCTTCGTGCTCAAGCGCGTCCCCCCGGCCGAGCTGATCGAGTCCGTCCGCGTGGTCGCCTCGGGGGAGTCCCTGCTGTTCCCCGCGTCGACGCGCGCGGTGATCGAGCGCTTCGCGACGCGCGGCGCCGAGCGGCTGCCCGAGCTGTCCGAGCGCGAGGAGGACGTGCTGCGGGCGCTCGCGCGCGGGCGCTCGAACGGCGAGATCGCGGCGGAGCTGTTCGTCTCCGTCGAGACGGTGAAGTCGCACGTCGCATCGATCCTCATGAAGCTGGGCGTGCGCGACCGCACGCAGGCGGTCATCGTCGCCTACGAGAGCGGCTTCGTGCTCCCGGGGGAGACCTCCGAGCGGCGCTGAGCCGTCGCGGGAGCGCTCTCCCGGGACGATGGTCCCGGAATCGTGTACGACGTGGGTAGGCTGAGCCCTGCAGCATCGGACAAGCGCGCCGACGAGGGCGCGCCCTTCGCGTGAGGACAGTGCATGGACCTGTACGAGTACCAGGCGCGCGACATGTTCGAGAAGCACGGCGTACCCGTGCTCCCCGGCATCGTCGCCGAGACCCCCGCCGAGGCACGCGCCGCGGCCGAGCAGCTGGGCGGCGTGGTCGTCGTCAAGGCGCAGGTCAAGGTGGGTGGACGTGGAAAGGCGGGCGGCGTCAAGGTCGCCAAGACGCCCGAGGAGGCCGAGGCGTACGCCGAGGCGATCCTCGGCATGGATATCAAGGGGCACACCGTCCACAAGGTGATGATCGCGGCCGGCGC
Source organism: Demequina litoralis (assembly GCF_030418455.1). Taxonomy (GTDB): domain Bacteria; phylum Actinomycetota; class Actinomycetes; order Actinomycetales; family Demequinaceae; genus Demequina; species Demequina litoralis. The sequence continues at coordinate 257,444 of NZ_JAUHPW010000002.1, read as the reverse complement.
CGCGATCGCCGAGGAGTTCTACTTCTCCGTGCTGCTCGACCGCGCCGAGCGCCGCTACCTCGCGATGTGCTCCGTCGAGGGCGGCATGGAGATCGAGCAGCTCGCCGTCGAGCGCCCCGACGCCCTCGCGAAGGTCGCCGTCGACCCGCTGGTGGGCATCGACCGTGCGAAGGCGGAGGAGATCGTCGACACCGCCGGCTTCCCCGCGGAGCTCCGCGAGGCCGTCATCGACGCGATCGAGAAGCTCTGGACCGTCTACAAGAACGAGGACGCGACGCTCGTCGAGGTCAACCCGCTGGTGCGCACCGAGGACGGCTCGATCATCGCGCTCGACGGCAAGGTCACGCTCGACGAGAACGCCGAGTTCCGTCACGAGGACCACGCCGCGCTCGAGGACCAGGCCGCGACGGACCCGCTCGAGGCCAAGGCCAAGCACATGAACCTCAACTACGTGAAGCTCGACGGCTCCGTCGGCATCATCGGCAACGGCGCGGGCCTCGTGATGTCCACGCTCGACGTGGTCGCGTACGCGGGCGAGCAGTTCGGCGGCCAGAAGCCCGCCAACTTCCTCGACATCGGCGGCGGCGCCTCGGCCGAGGTGATGGCCAACGGCCTCGACGTGATCCTCCACGACCCGCAGGTGAAGTCGGTCTTCGTCAACGTGTTCGGCGGCATCACGTCGTGCGTCGCGGTGGCCGACGGCATCGTCGGCGCGCTCGAGGCGCTGGGCGACAAGGCGACCAAGCCGCTCGTCGTGCGCCTCGACGGCAACGCCGTCGAGGACGGTCGCGCGATCCTCGCGCACGCCGCCCACCCGCTCGTGACCATCGTCGACACCATGGACGGCGCCGCGGCCAAGGCCGCCGAGCTCGCCGCCGCTTCCTAAGGAGAACTTGTGGCAATCTTCCTCACCCAGGACTCCAAGGTCATCGTCCAGGGCATGACCGGCTCGGAGGGCATGAAGCACACCCAGCGCATGCTCGCGTCGGGCACCAACGTCGTCGGCGGCGTCAACCCGCGCAAGGCGGGTGCCATCGTCGAGTTCCCCGGCGACCACACCGCGCCGGTCTTCGGCACCGTCGCCGAGGCGATGGAGGCCACGGGCGCCGATGTCTCGGTCCTCTTCGTGCCGCCGCCGTTCACCAAGGCGGCCGTCATGGAGGCCGTCGACGCCGGCATGCCGCTCGTCGTCATCATCACCGAGGGCGTCCCCGTCGCCGACACCGCGGAGTTCTTCGCGTACGCGCAGTCCAAGGGCACCCGCCTGATCGGCCCCAACTGCCCCGGCCTCATCACCCCCGGCCAGTCGAACGTGGGCATCACCCCGGCGAACATCACGGGCCCGGGCAAGATCGGCCTCGTGTCGAAGTCGGGCACGCTGACCTATCAGATGATGTTCGAGCTCCGCGACCTGGGCTTCTCCACGTGCGTGGGCATCGGCGGCGACCCGATCGTCGGCACCACCCACATCGACTGCCTCGAGGCGTTCGAGGCGGACCCCGACACCGCCGCGATCGTCATGATCGGCGAGATCGGCGGCGACGCCGAGGAGCGCGCGGCGGCCTACATCCAGGAGCACGTCACCAAGCCCGTCGTGGGCTACGTGGCCGGCTTCGAGGCCCCCGAGGGCAAGACGATGGGCCACGCGGGCGCCATCGTGTCCGGCTCGGCGGGCACCGCGCAGGCGAAGAAGGAGGCCCTCGAGGCCGCCGGCGTCAAGGTCGGCAAGACGCCGTCCGAGACCGCGCGCCTCATGCGGGAGATCCTCACCGGCGCCTGAGCCGGTTCGACGATGCGGGGCCTCGACCTTCGGGTCGGGGCCCCGTTCGCGTGCGGTGATGGGGCCCGTGGGCGCGAGGCGTGCGGCGGCCCCGAGCCTCGAGCCCCGAACCCGGGCGAGCCCGCCGCGCGCCGGTCCACCGCATCGTCCCGCCGACAGGCGACCATGGATGCCATGCCCGCCGACGCCCCCCGACCCGCGCGCCTCGACCGCCTCCGCGCGGCGCTGCCCGGCTGGGCCGGCGGCGTGCTCACGGGCGGCCAGGCGGTGCTGCTGTCCTACCTCGTGGTGCTCGCGCCCGCGCTCGCGGCCGTCGCGGGCGCGCCGAGCCTCGACGGCTCGGCCGCGGTCGACTGGCCCGGCGCCGCCACCGTCGCCACGAGCGTCTGGCTGCTCGGCCACGGCGTCCCGATCGACTTCGCGGGGGCCACCCTCAGCCTCGTCCCGCTCGGCATGCCCCTCGTGAGCGCCGTGATCCTCGCGGCCGTCGCCCGGCGCTTCGCGGTCAAGACGTGGACCAGCTGGGCGCTCGGCGTCGCATCGTTCTCCGCCGGTGCCGCGCTCGTCGGCTGGCTCGGCAGCCCCGACGGCTCGCGCGAGGCCAACGCCCTGCGCGCCGCGCTCGTGGGCGCGCTCATCGCCGCCCCGGCGGTCGCGGCCGGCATCTGGCGGGCGTACGGCGCGCGCCTGCACCTGCTCGACCGGATCCCGTCGGAGGTGCGCGCGGGACTGCGCCTCGGCCTGGGGACGCTCGCGCTGGTCGTCGCCGCGGCAGCCGCGGTCGGCGGCGCGTGGGCGGTGCTCGGCATGGACCGCATCGCGCTCATCGCGTCGGACCTGCGGATGGACCCGCTCGGCGCCGGCGCGCTCGCGATCGCGGAGACGCTCTACGTCCCGACCCTGGTGTGCTGGATGGTCGCGTGGCTGGTGGGACCCGGCTTCGTGGTCGGCACCGGCTCGCTCTACGCGCCCGACACCCTCACCGCCGACGCCCTCCCGCAGCTGCCGCTGCTCGGCGCCCTGCCGTCGGGCTCGGGCGGCTGGTGGACGTGGGCGCCGCTCGTCGTCGTCGTGCTCGCGGCGGTGGCCCGCGCGGCCCTCAGCCGCCGCATCGGCCTCGACTGGGCGTCCGCGCGCGCCGCGGGCGTCGCGATCGCCGTGGTCGCCGCAGGCCTCGCGACGCTCACCGCGGTCTCGCGCGGCGCGGCGGGTCCGGGCAGGCTCGCGCAGATGGGCGCCGAGATCGTGCCGGTCACGCTCATCGGCACCGCGCTCGTGGTCGCCGGCTACGGCGCCGTGTGGGCGCTCGCGGCGGCCTGGCGCTGGGTGCGCGGCGCCGTCCGGAGGGACGATGCGCCCGCGCCGGCAGCCGAGCCCGTCAGGGAACCAGCTGGCCGGGCACGGTGAGGCCCCAGTCCTCGAGCAGGTCGAGGTAGGACTGCTCGTACTCGTCGAGGCAGACCTGACGCGCGGTGTTGGTGATCGCGTTGTCCTGGCACTCGACGAGGGCCTGCACCTGGTCGCGCAGGATCACGAGGCCGAAGCCGTAGAGCAGCGCGACGCCGGACACGCCGATCCCGATCCCGAGCATCACCTTGAGCATCGGCAGGCGCTTCCCGCGCAGCAGCACGAGGGCCGTGATCATGGCCGCGGCACCGGCCGGGGCGAGGACGAGCGACGACAGCCCCCACGTGGGCCCGAGCATCGGCACGAGCAGCATCGCCGCGAGGAGCGCGAGGCTCCACCGCACGGCTCGGCGAGCGCCGGCACCCACCTCGGGCACGGCGTCGGGGGTGGGCGTCATGCGGCTCCCTCGGTCGGTGTGACCCCCAGCATGCCGATAGGCTCGACGCTGTGACAAACGCACCCCGTCCCCGGCGTGTCGTCGTGCTCGCCTCCGGGACAGGGTCCACGATGCGCGCCGTGCTCGAGGCCGCGCGCGACGAGTCGTACGGCGCCCGCGTCGTCGGCCTGGTCACCGACAAGGAGGGCGCCGGGGCACTCGACATCGCCCGCGAGTTCGGCATCCCGACGGCCGTGGTGCGGCTCGCGGACTTCGAGTCCCGCGCGCTGTGGGACCAGGCGATCGCGCGCACGATCGCGACCTTCGACCCCGAGCTGGTGCTGCTCGCGGGCTTCATGCGGATGCTCGGCGAGCCCTCGCTCGAGCGCTTCGGCGGCCGCATCCTCAACACGCACCCCGCCCTGCTGCCCGCCTATCCCGGCGCGCACGGGGTGAGGGACGCCCTCGCCGGGGGAGCGAAGGTGACGGGCTGCACCGTCATCGTCGTCGACCACGGCGTGGACACCGGGCCCATCGTCGCGCAGGCGGCGGTCGAGGTCCGCGACGACGACACCGAGGCCACCCTCCACGAGCGCATCAAGGGCGTCGAGCGCGGGCTCGTCGTCCGCACGCTCGGCCGCCTGGCGCGCGAGGGATGGACCGTCACCGGGCGCTCCGTCCGCATCGGAGCCGCGACCCCCACTTCCGAGGAGGAAGAATGACCGAGCGTCAGGCCGTGCGCCGCGCCCTCATCTCCGTGTACGACAAGACCGGCATCGAGGAGCTGGCGACGGCGCTCACCCACGAGGGTGTGCAGATCGTCTCCACCGGCTCCACCGCGCAGCGCATCGCCGCCGCGGGCGTGCCCGTCACCCCGGTCGAGGAGCTGACCGGCTTCCCCGAGTGCCTCGACGGCCGCGTCAAGACCCTCCACCCGCGCGTCCACGCCGGCATCCTCGCGGACCGCCGCCTCGAGGACCACGTCCGCCAGCTCGACGAGCTCGGCATCGAGCCGTTCGACCTCGTGGTGGTCAACCTCTACCCGTTCGCCGCGACCGTCGCGTCGGGCGCCTCCGACGACGAGGTGGTCGAGCAGATCGACATCGGCGGCCCGTCGATGGTCCGCGCCGCCGCGAAGAACCACGCGAGCGTCGCCGTCGTGGTCGACCCCGAGGACTACGAGGCCGCCGCGAACGCGGTGGGCCACGGAGGCTTCACGCTCGCCGACCGCACCCGCCTCGCGGCGAAGGCGTTCCGCCACACCGCCGACTACGACGTCCAGGTCGCGACCTGGATGGGCGAGACCCAGGCCCCCGACGACGACGGCACCGGCCTCGCCGGCTGGATGGGCGCATCGTTCACCCGCCAGGCCGAGCTGCGCTACGGCGAGAACCCGCACCAGGCCGCCGCGCTCTACACCGACGGCTCGGGCACCGGCATCGGCGGCGCCCGCCAGCTGCACGGCAAGGAGATGTCCTTCAACAACTACGTGGACGCCGATGCGGCGGTCCGCGCGGCGTACGACCACGCCGGCCCCGCGGTCGCCGTGATCAAGCACGCGAACCCGTGCGGCATCGCGGTCGCGGACACCATCGCCGAGGCCCACGCCAAGGCCCACGCCACGGACCCCGTCAGCGCGTTCGGCGGCGTCATCGCCGCCAACGGAGTGGTGACGGCCGAGGCGGCGCGCCAGATCGCGGAGATCTTCACCGAGGTCGTCGTGGCGCCGGGCTACGAGGACGAGGCCGTCGAGATCCTCACCGCGAAGAAGAACCTGCGGATCCTCGAGATCGACCCCGCGCCGCTGGCCACCGAGTGGCGTCGCGTCACCGGCGGCCTGCTCGTCCAGGACCTCGACGCGATCGACGCCCCGGGCGACGCCGCCGCGACGTGGCAGCACGTCGCCGGCCCGGCCGCCGACGAGGCCACCCTCGCGGATCTCGAGCTCGCGTGGCGCGCGTGCCGCGCCGTGAAGTCCAACGCGATCCTGCTGGCCAAGGACGGCGCCGCGGTCGGCATCGGCATGGGCCAGGTCAACCGCGTCGACTCGTGCCGTCTCGCGGTGAGCCGCGCGGGCGACGAGCGGGCCCAGGGCTCGGTCGCGGCGTCGGACGCGTTCTTCCCGTTCGCGGACGGCCTGCAGGTGCTGATCGACGGCGGCGTCCGCGCGGTCGTGTCGCCCGGCGGCTCGGTGCGCGACGCCGAGGTGATCGCGGCGGCGGAGGCGGCCGGCATCACCCTGTTCCACACCGGCACCCGCCACTTCTTCCACTAGGGGGCACGCATGGGCGAGAGGACGCGCACGCCGCTCGGCCTGGCCGTCGCGGTCACGGTCGGGGTGGTCGCGATCGCGCTGTCGGGGCTGATCGTGGGCGTCGACATCGCGGTGCTCGCGCTCGCGGCCTTCGCCGCGGCCGGCGCGGTCGCGCGCATCGTCACCCCGGTGGGCCGTGCCTTCGAGGTGCGCCGGCGCGCGATCGACGTGGGCGTCCTCGCGTTCCTCGCGGGGGTGCTGCTCTTCCTAGGCCTCACGACGCCGCTGGGCTGATTCCCAATGACACGCGTGACGTAGGTGACGGGTGTGACGAACCGCGGCCATCGCGGCGAGTCACACCCGTCACTCATGTCATTGGGAATCGATGGTCTCGATCACCTCGACGGTCACCAGGTCCTCCTCCGGCCCGAAGGCGCGGAACAGCAGGCCCGTGATCGCGGCGCCGATCAGCGGTGCGAGCCAGAACAGCCACAGCTGCTGGATGTGCTCGGTGCCCGAGAACAGCGCGATGCCGGTCGCGCGCGCCGGGTTGAGCGCGCCGTTGGTGAACGGGATCGCGATGAGCACGAGGAAGCCGACCGTGAGGCCGATGCCGAACGGCGCGAAGCCCGGCACCGCCCGCGCCGACGTCATCGACAGCACCACCGCGACGAGCAGCGCCGCGATGATCACCTCGACGATGCCGCCCGCGAGCCAGTCGAACTGCGTGGGGGAGTAGTCGGCGTAGCCGTTGGCGGCGGTGGCCATGAACTCGCTCGCGGTGCCGAGCTGGTCGTACAGCTCGTTCGTGGACCGCAGCAGGTAGAAGACGCCGCCGGCCGTGGTCGCGCCGACGAGCTGCGCGAGCACGTACGGGGCGACGTCGCGGCCGGGGAAGCGGCCCGCGAGCCACACGCCCACGGTGACGGCCGGGTTGAGGTGCGCGCCCGAGATCCCGCCGAAGATCAGCGCGGCGATGATCACGCCGAGCGCGAAGCCGAAGGCGACGTTGATGCCGTCCCAGCCCAGCACACCCGAGAAGAGGGCGGCGCCCACGCCCATGAAGACCAGGATGAAGGTGCCGGCGAGCTCCGCCAGCATGCGGGGCACGAGGCCCGGGCCGGACGTGTCCTCGGCCCACACCTCCTCGCTCATCTCCTCGGTGAACTCGACGACGTCGGGCTCGTCGGACTCGGACGCGGGGTCGAATGACGGCTGGCTCATCGTTCCTCCTGACAGGCACGCCGCGGCGGGCGCGCTCCGTCGCATCGTCGCACGCGCATCGTCCCCAGGCGAGGGGGCGCGCGGCGGGACGATGCGCCCTTATCCACCCGTGACGAACGGCCCGGGCGCGTGGACTAGCCTGGTGCCACCATCCCCGAAGGCGTGAGGACGAACGCATGGCGAAGATCAAGGTCGAGGGCAAGGTCGTCGAGCTCGACGGCGACGAGATGACGCGGATCATCTGGCAGTTCATCAAGGACCGCCTCATCCACCCGTATCTCGACGTGGACCTCGAGTACTACGACCTGTCGATCCAGGAGCGCGACGCGACGGACGACCAGATCACCATCGACGCGGCCAACGCGATCAAGCGTCATGGCGTGGGCGTCAAGTGCGCCACCATCACGCCGGACGAGGCGCGCGTCGAGGAGTTCGGCCTCAAGAAGATGTGGCGCTCGCCCAACGGCACCATCCGCAACATCCTCGGCGGCGTCGTGTTCCGCGAGCCGATCATCATCGACAACATCCCGCGCCTCGTGCCGGGCTGGACGCAGCCGATCGTCATCGGCCGTCACGCGCACGGCGACCAGTACCGCGCCACGGACTACAAGGTCCCCGCCGGCGGCACCGTGACCCTCACGTACACCCCCGAGGACGGCTCTGAGCCGGTCGAGATGGAGATCGTGAAGATGCCCGACGAGGGCGGCGTCGTCATGGGCATGTACAACTTCAACGAGTCCATCAAGGACTTCGCGCGCGCCTCGTTCAACTACGGCCTGCAGCGCGGCTACCCGGTGTACCTGTCGACCAAGAACACCATCCTCAAGCAGTACGACGGCGCGTTCAAGGACATCTTCGCCGACGTCTTCGAGGCGGAGTTCAAGGGCAAGTTCGACGCGGCCGGCATCACCTACGAGCACCGCCTCATCGACGACATGGTCGCCGCGGCCCTCAAGTGGGAGGGCGGCTACGTCTGGGCCTGCAAGAACTACGACGGCGACGTCCAGTCGGACACCGTCGCGCAGGGCTTCGGCTCGCTCGGCCTCATGAAGTCCGTGCTCATGACCCCGGACGGCGCGACCGTCGAGGCGGAGGCCGCGCACGGCACCGTGACGCGCCACTACCGCCAGCACCAGCAGGGCAAGCCGACCTCGACCAACCCGATCGCGTCGATCTTCGCGTGGACCGGCGGCCTCAAGCACCGCGGCAAGCTCGACTCGACGCCCGAGGTCACCGGCTTCGCCGAGACGCTCGAGGACGTCATCATCAAGACCGTCGAGTCCGGCGCGATGACCAAGGACCTCGCGCTGCTGGTCGGTCCCGACCAGGAGTGGCAGACCACCGAGGAGTTCCTCGCGACCCTCGACACGAACCTCGCCGCGCGCCTCGCGTAGCCCGGTGGACGATGCGCCGGTCACCGGCGCATCGTCCCGGCCCGGGCGGCGCGGCCGGCCCGGGTGACCCGTCCCCCATCCCCATCCCCACAGCGCAAGGAGTCACGACGACGTGAGCACCACCCCTGTCAATGTCACCGTCACGGGCGCGGCCGGCCAGATCGGCTACGCCCTCCTCTTCAGGATCGCCTCGGGCGCGATGCTCGGCGCGGACACGCCGGTGCGCCTGCGCCTGCTCGAGATCCCCCAGGCCGTCAAGGCGGCCGAGGGCACCGCGATGGAGCTCGACGACTGCGCGTTCCCGCTGCTCGACGGGATCGACATCCACGACTCCGCCGAGGCGGCCTTCGACGGCGTCAACGTGGCGCTGCTCGTGGGCGCCCGTCCCCGCGGCCCGGGCATGGAGCGCGGCGACCTGCTCGCCGCCAACGGCGGCATCTTCGGCCCGCAGGGCGCGGCGATCAACAAGGGCGCGGCCGACGACGTGCGCGTGCTCGTCGTCGGCAACCCGGCGAACACGAACGCCCTCATCGCGGCCTCGAGCGCGCCCGACGTGCCGACCGAGCGCTTCACGGCCATGATGCGCCTCGACCACAACCGCGCGCTCGCGCAGCTGGCGCAGAAGGCGGGCGTGGGCGTGGCGGACGTCGACAAGGTCACCATCTGGGGCAACCACTCCGCGAAGCAGTACCCCGACATCGCGCACGCGACCATCGGCGGCCGCCCGGCCCCGTCCGTCATCGGGGACGATGCATGGGTCGCCGACACCTTCATCCCGACCGTCGCGAAGCGCGGCGCGGCGATCATCGACGCTCGCGGGGCCTCCTCCGCGGCGTCCGCGGCGAACGCGGCGATCGACCACGTGCGCGACTGGGTGCACGGCACGCCCGAGGGCTCGTGGACCTCGGTGGGTCTCGTGTCCGACGGCTCGTACGGCGTGCCCGAGGGCGTCATCTCCGGCTTCCCGTGCGTGTCGAAGGACGGCGCGTGGGAGATCGTGCAGGGTCTCGACATGTCGGAGGCCGCGCAGGCGGGCCTCGCCGTGTCCGTGGACGAGCTCGTCGAGGAGCGCGACGCGGTCAAGGAGCTCGGGCTGATCTAGGTCCTGCTGTCCTGCTGTCCTGTAGTTCTGCTGTGCGTCGGAGGCCCCGGGGGTTGATCCCCGGGGCCTCCGCGCGTCTCCGGGAGCACGCTCGCCCCGCGCCGCAACCGCCGTTTGCGCTCGAGGGAGGCGCGCATCGTGCCTGGTGCGCGGGAGCGGGCGCGGATCCGTACGCCGGTTGCGGTGGAGGGGTGGCGCTCGCCGCCCCGTGCCCGGCCCGGCCCCGAGCCGTGTGAACGCTGACATCACGGAGCGGTAACGATCGGTGAACAGGGGGTTGCGGATTGATTGTTAGTACTCTTTACTAACAAACATGGCTTCCGAGGTCACGACTCCCGCAGCGCAGCGGGGTGCGGCGCGTCAGCAGCGCTTCGCCTCCGTGGTGCGCGCCGGCGCCCGCGTCACCCCCGAGCGGGCGCGGAGCCACAACCGCGCGCTCGTCCTGCAGGAGCTGTACCGCTCCGAGGGCCTGTCCCGCGCGGACCTCGCCCGCGCCGTCGGCCTCACCCGCGTCACCATCTCGGACCTGGTCGCCGACCTCATCGCGGACGACCTGGTGATCGAGCTCGGCCTGCGCGCCGACGTCCGCCCCGGCAAGCCCGCCACGCTGCTCGACATCAACCGTGCGGGCTTCGCGATCGTCGCGCTCGACCTCTCCTACGACAACCTGTTCCGCGGCGTGGTCACCGACCTCGACGGCACCGTCCTCCACCGCGAGCACATGGACGTCACCGGCGTCACGGGCGCGGCGGCGGTCGATGCGGTCGGCGAGCTCCTCTCCCGGCTCGTCGCCCGCGCCGACGCCCCCGTGCTCGGCATCGGCGTCGGCAGCCCCGGCATCGTGGACGATGCGGGCGTCGTCCTCTCCGCGCCGAACCTCGGCTGGTCGGACGTCCCGCTCCAGGCGGCCCTCGCGGACCGCACCGAGCTCCCGGTCCTCGTCGCGAACGATGCCAACGCGGCCGCCCTCGCCGAGCGCACCTTCGGCGGCGCGGACGACGACACGATGCTCATCCGGGTGGGCCGCGGTGTCGGCTCCGGCCTGGTCGTGGGCGGGCGGCTCGTGCGCGGCGCGCACTCGGCCTCCGGCGAGATCGGCCACGTCGTGGTCGGCACCGACGGCGGCGAGACCTGCGCGTGCGGCAAGACCGGCTGCCTCGAGACGTGGCTCGCGATCCCCCGCCTCCAGGCCCGCCTCGAGCGCGCCGCCGACCCCGCCGAGCGCCACGCGGTGCTCGCCGCGGCGGGCGAGCGCCTCGGCATCTCGATCTCGCCCGTCGTGGGCGCCCTGAACCTGGGGGAGGTCGTCCTGTCCGGCCCCCTCGATCTTCTCGACGGCACGCTGCTCGACTCCGCCGCCGAGACGATCCGTTCCCGCACGATGGCCGACTCGCACGGCGGTCCTGCGGTACGGATGACCACCCTCGGACGCGACATCGTCGTGCTCGGGGCAGCGGTCATGGTCCTCACCGGCCAGCTGGGGGTCTTCTGACCTCGTGTCCCCACCCGTGGCAGCCCGCCACGGAACCCATTGAAGAGAAGGAACTGGAATGAAGAAGACGATGATCGGCGCGACCGCCTTCGCGGCCGCCGGCGCCATCGCGCTCGCGGGCTGCTCGACGGCCTCCGACCCGGCCTCGGACTCCTCCCCGTCCGCCAGCGACACCATGGCGGCCGCCGAGGACATCACGCTCTGGCTCGCCGGCACGGACACCCCCGAGGCGCTCATCGAGTACCTCAAGACCGAGTACACCGAGGTCAACGGCGGCTCGCTGACCGTCGAGCAGATCGGCTGGGGCGACCTCATCTCGTCGCTCACCACCGCGCTGCCCGACTCGGAGAACACCCCTGACGTCGCCGAGGTCGGCAACACCCAGGCGGCCACGTTCACCACCGTCGGCGCCTTCATGGACCTCACGGACCACTACGAGGAGCTCGGCGGCGACTCGCTGCTCCCCGGCTTCGTCGAGGCGGGCTCGATCGGCGACTCGGTCTACGCCCTGCCCTACTACTTCGGCTCGCGCGCGGTGTTCTACCGCCAGGACATCTACGAGGCCGCGGGCGTCGAGGTGCCCACCACCCTCGCGGAGTACACCGAGGTCAACAAGAAGATGCTCGACGAGGGCGTCGGCGGCGCGTACCTCGCGGGCCGCGACTGGCGCTCCGCCATCTCGTGGATCTTCGCCAACGGCGGCGACATCGCGGAGTACGACGGCTCCGAGTGGCACGCCACGCTGGACACCCCCGAGGCGATCGCGGGCGTCGAGCAGTGGCAGGAGCTGTTCGAGACCGGCAACGTGGCGCAGCCCACCGACGACGACCAGACCACCTACTCGGCCATCAACGACGACTTCCTCTCGGGCACGCCCGCGTCGTCGACCCTCGCGCCGAGCTGGGCGACCTGGACCCTCGGCGACTTCGACGAGGAGACCGAGGCGTACGTGTGGAACGCCGAGACCTTCGGCGTCTACGCCCTCCCGGGCGTCGACGGCGGTGCGGCCCCGGTGTTCGCCGGCGGCTCGAACATCGGTGTCTCGGCCGCGACGCAGCACGTCGACGGCGCGCTCGACCTCATGGAGATCATCTTCTCCGACGAGTACCAGACGATGCTCGCCGAGAACGGCATGGGCCCGGCGAACCTCGACTTCGCCGACACCTACATCGAGAACTCCACCTTCGAGGGCGTCAACGAGATCGCCTTCGAGGCCGCGTCGAACGCGAAGCTGACCCCGGCCGCGGCCGGATGGGCCAGCGTCGAGGAGGCCGGCATCATGGAGGACTTCTTCCAGGCCGTCGCCGAGGGCGGTGACGTCACGCAGCTCGCCGTCGAGGCCAACGCCAAGATCGACGAGCTCATCAACGGCTAAGACCCCTTCCGGGCGGTTCGACCGCCCCCGCATGGGCCCGGGTGTACCCCGCACCCGGGCCCGTGCCATGGGCGGACGCTTCCGCCCCACCCACCTCAGCCCCACCTCAGCACCCTCGAGAGGCACACCATGACCACCACCGTGACGGCGCCGGAGGCGACGGGGACGCAGGAGCCTGCCGCGCCCCGCCACCGCAGGCGGCGCCCGAAGCTGCCGTACGCGCTGCTGATCCCCGCGGTCGCGACGCTGCTCATCGGCCTCGGCTACCCGGTCACCTGGCAGATCATCAACTCCTTCAAGGAGTACGGGCTCGCCCAGCAGTTCGGGCAGCCGGCCGAGTTCATCGGCCTGCAGAACTACCTCGACCTCTTCACCGACTCCGTCTTCTGGACGATCGCCCTCCGCTCCGTCGCGTTCATGGCGGGCACCGCGCTGCTCACCATGGGCATCGGCATCGCCCTCGCGCTCCTCATGAAGGCCATCCCCGCGTGGTCGCGCATCGTCCTCCAGGTCGCGATGCTGCTGGCCTGGGCGATGCCCATCGTCGCGCAGATGACCGTCGCGAACTGGCTCATCGACGACCGCAACGGCGTGGTCAACTACGTGCTGTCGCTCATCCCCGGCGTCGACTACATCGGCCACAACTGGCTCATCGAGCCCCTCAGCTTCTTCGGCGTCGCGATGACGATCATCACGTGGGCCTCGGTGCCGTTCGTGGCGTTCTCCGTCTACGCGGGCCTCACGCAGGTGTCCGAGGAGGTCCTCGAGGCCGCCTCGCTCGACGGTGCCAGCCGCTCGCAGACGCTGCGCATGGTGATCGTGCCGATCATCCGCCCCGTCCTCGTCATCCTGCTCCTGCTCCAGCTCATCTGGGACCTGCGCGTGTTCGCGCAGATCCAGCTGCTGCAGGACTTCGGCGCCGCCGGCGAGCGCTACGACCTGCTCGGCACCTACATCTACGGGCTCGGCATCGGCCAGAGCCAGTTCGGCATGGCGGCCGCGGCGGCCATGGTCGTGATGGCGCTCACCCTCGCGATCAGCTGGGGATACGTGCGCAACATGATCAAGGAGGACCAGGAGTCATGAACCGCACCATCCTTCGCGCCGGCGGCGCGACCCTCGCCGTCGTCCTCGCCGCGATCTGGGCCTTCCCGGTCTACTGGATGATCAACACGTCGTTCCAGACGCCGGGGACCATCAACAAGCTCACCCCGACCTTCCTGCCGCTCGGCGGCACGCTGAAGAACTACCGCGAGGTGCTCGCCGACAACAGCTTCACCGCCGCGCTCGGCATGTCGCTCACCGTCACCGCGATCGCGCTCGTGCTGTGCGTCCTCTACGCGGTGCTCGCGGCCCTCGCGATCGCGCGCTTCCGCTTCCGCGGCCGCAAGTCGTTCGTGCTCGCGATCATCGTGGTGCAGATGCTCCCCGCCGAGGCGATGTTCATCGCGCAGTACAAGATGCTCGCCTCCGCGAACCTCCTCAACTCGGTCATCGGCGTCACCGTCATCTACCTCGCGATGGTCGTGCCCTTCACGACGTGGATGCTGCGCGGCTTCGTCGCGGGCGTCCCCGTCGACCTCGAGGAGGCGGCCATGATCGACGGCTGCACCCGCATGGGGGCCTTCCGCCGCGTCACGTTCCCGCTGCTCGCGCCGGGCCTGGTCGCCTCGGGCGTGTTCGCCTTCGTCCAGGTGTGGAACGAGTTCGCGCTCGCGTCGATCATCCTCACCGAGAACCAGAAGGCCACGCTGCCGCTGTGGCTGCGCGACTTCGCGCAGACCTCCAACCTGGGCGTCACCGAGTGGGGTCAGGTCATGGCCGGGTCCGTGCTCGTCGCGATCCCGGTGATCGTGTTCTTCATGATCGTCCAGGGCCGCATGGCGCAGGGCCTCGTGGGCGGCGCGGTCAAGGGATGAGCCCCGTCATGAACCCCCTCGCGCCCCTCATGCCCGGCTTCGTCGGGCACACCCTCCCGGGCTGGCTCGAGCAGCGCCTGCGCGACGGGCTCGGCGGCGTGTGCCTCTTCGCCGCGAACGTCGAGTCACCCGCGCAGCTGCGCGCCCTCACCGATGCGATCCACGCGGCCAACCCCCACGCGGTGGTGTCGATCGACGAGGAGGGCGGCGACGTCTCGCGCCTGTACCAGGCCGTCGGCTCGCCGTTCCCCGGCAACGCGGTGCTCGGACGGATGGACGATGCGGCGGCCACCGAGGCCGTCGCGGCCCGGGTGGGCGCGGAGCTCGCCGCCGCTGGCGTGGACCTCACCCTCGCGCCGGACGTCGACGTCAACGCGGACCCCCGCAACCCCGTCATCGGCGTGCGCAGCTTCGGCACGGACCCCGCGCTCGTCGCCCGCCACTCGGCGGCGTGGGTCGCCGGCGTCCAGGCGCAGGGCGTGTCCGCGTGCGCCAAGCACTTCCCCGGGCACGGCGACACGGCCAAGGACTCGCACCTCGACCTGCCGACCGTCGACGCGGACGCCGAGACCCTCCATGCGCGCGACCTGCCGCCGTTCGTGGCCTCGCTCGACGCGGGCGTCGCGACCGTCATGACGTCGCACATCATGGTCCCGGCGCTCGACCCCGAGCTGCCCGCGACCTTCTCGCGGCCCATCCTCCAGGGGCTGCTGCGGGCGGGGCTCGGCTTCGACGGCGTGATCGTCACCGACGCGCTCGACATGAAGGGCGCGTGCGAGGGCCGGGGCATCCCCGCCGCCGCGGTGCTCGCCCTCGCGGCGGGTGCGGACCTGCTGTGCCTGGGCTCGGTCAACCCGGACGAGGAGATCGGCGAGATCGCCGCCGCGATCGAGGCCGCAGTCGCGGACGGGTCGCTCGACGAGGCGCGCGTGATCGAGGCCTCGGAGCGGTGCGCCGCGCTGGGGCGCGCCCACGCCGCGCGTAGGGCCGCCGCATCGTCCCCCGCGCATGCGACCCCCGTGCCCGCGATCCCCGGCGCCGCCGCCGTGCGCGCCACCTTCGAGGTCTCCGACGCGGCCGCCGCCGCGCTGACCGTGGACCGGCCGCGCGCGTGGCTGCGCCTCGAGCCCGCCGCGAACGTGGCCGTCGGCAACGCGCCGTGGGGCCCCTTCGCGTGCGGTGTCGAGGCGGCGGCGACCTTCGGCCCCGACGGCGACCCCGCATCGTTCGCCGCCGCGGTGCCTGCGGGGGCGCTCGCGGTCGTCGTGGGCAAGGACAACCACCGTCACCCGTGGGCGCTGGCCGCGATCGACGCGGTGCGCGGGCGCGGGGACGCCGTGGTGGTAGACATGGGCTGGCCCGGTGACGAGGCCGCCGACGTCGCCACCTTTGGAGCGTCGCGCCTGGTAGGCGGCGCGCTCCTCGAGCTGATCGGACACTGACATGCATCTGGGAATCGACATCGGGGGCACCAAGACCGATGCCGTGATCGTCGACGCCGCGGGCGCCGTGCGCGCGCGCCATCGGCTCCCGTCGGGCCACGGCGGCGACGCGGTCGTGGCCGCGGCGCTCGAGGCCTCGCGGATCGTGTGCGCGGAGGCGGGCGTGCGTCCGGAGGACGTCACGGTCGGCATCGGCACGCCCGGCACCGTCGTCGACGGCGTGGTCTCGCACGCCCTCAACCTGGGCGTCGACCGGGTGGACCTCGCGGCGGAGTTCTCCGCCGGCTGGGGCGCGCGCCCCGAGGTCGACAACGACGTCAACGTGGCCGCGCTCGGAGCGTGGGTGCTCGCCGGCGACGGCGCGCACCGATCGATGGCCTACCTCAACCTCGGCACCGGCCTGGCGGCGGGGCTCGTGCTCGGCGGCAAGGTGTGGCGCGGCGCGCGCGGCGCTGCCGGCGAGATCGGGCACATCTCGGTGGACCCCGCCGGGCCGATCGGCTCGGACGGGCTGCCCGGCGGGCTCGAGACGTACGCCTCCGGCTCGGGGCTCATGCTCCAGTGGGGCGCCGAGGGCGCGACGGGCCGCGACGTGGTCGCGGCCGCCGAGGCGGGCGACGCGCGGGCGCGGGAGATCTGCGACCGCGCGTACTACGGGCTCGCCTCGAGCGTGCGCGTCCTGGTCCTCACGCTCGACGTCGACGAGGTCGTGGTCGGCGGCGGCATGACGGCGTGGGGCGAGGACCTCATGGCGGGCGCGACCCGCATCCTCGACGCGTGGGCGGCCACGAGCCCGTTCCTCGCGTCGCTGCACCTGTCGCAGCGCATGCGACGGCTCGAGATGGACGTACCGGTGGCCGCGATCGGCGCCGCGATGCTGGGAGGTGGACGTGGCTGAGGTCATCGTGCTGGAGACGCCCGCGGAGGCGGGCGCGTTCGTCGCGGCGCACATCGCGGCGCAGGTGCGGCGGGAGCCCACGTTCACGCTGGGCGTGGCGACCGGCTCGACCCCGCTGCCGGTCTACGAGGGGCTGCGTGCCGAGCGCGACACCGGCACCGACTTCACGCGCATGTCCGCGTTCGCGCTCGACGAGTACGTGGGCCTGCCCGCGGGCCACCCCGAGAGCTACCGTGCGGTGGTCGACCGCGAGGTCACCGGGCCGCTGGGCCTCGACCCCGCGCGGGTGCGCGTGCCCGACGGCTCGGCCGAGGGCATCGAGACCGCCGGCGAGCGCTACGAGGCCGCGATCGAGGCCCACGGCGGCGTCGACCTCCAGCTCCTCGGCATCGGACGGACCGGCCACCTCGGCTTCAACGAGCCCGGCTCGTCCTTCGGCTCGCTCACCCGCGTCAAGACGCTGACGGAGCGCACCCGCCTCGACAACGCGCGCTTCTTCGACTCGCTCGACGAGGTGCCCATCCACTGCGTCACCCAGGGCCTCGGCACCATCCTGCGGGCCCGCCACCTCGTGCTGCTCGCGTTCGGCGAGGGCAAGGCGGAGGCGCTCGCGGCGGCCGTCGAGGGCCCCGTGTCCGCGTCGATGCCGGGCTCCGCGATCCAGCTCCACCAGCGGGTCACCGTGGTGGTCGACGAGGCGGCCGCCTCGCAGCTGCGCTTCGCCGGCTACTACCTTTGGGCGCAGGACCACAAGCCGGAGTGGCAGGGGATCTGACCGTGGCGGGCTTCACCGACATCCACTCCCATGGCGGCGGCGGGCACGACTACGGCGGCACGGTCGAGGGCACCCGGGCCGCGCTGGCGGCGCATCGCGCGCACGGCACGGGGCGCGTCGTCGCCTCGCTCGTGTCCGCGCCGGTGGCCGAGGTGGCGCGGGCCGTCGGCGTGATCCGCGAGGTCATGGCCGAGGACGCCGGGCTGCTCGGCGTGCACCTCGAGGGCCCGTTCCTCGCGCCCGCCCGCAAGGGCGCGCACGACCCGCACGCGCTCGCGCTGCCCACGCCCGCGAACGTCGCGGCGCTGCTCGAGGCGTGCGACGGGACGATGCGTCAGATCACCATGGCGCCCGAGCTCCCCGGCGCGCTCGACGCCATCGAGACCCTGGTCGCGCATGGCGTCGTGGTCGCGGTGGGGCACACCGAGTGCACCGCGGACGAGGCGCGGGCCGCCTTCGACGGCGGCGCGACCCTCATCACGCACGGCTTCAACGCGATGCGGCCGATCACGGGGCGCGAGCCCGGGCCGCTCGGCGCCGCGCTCGATGACCCGCGCGTCTTCATCGAGGTGATCGCCGACGGCATCCACGTGCATCCGTCCAACCTCGCCACGCTGTTCCGCGCCGCTCCGGGCCGGGTGGTGCTGGTGACCGACGCGATGAGCGCGGCCGCGGCGGCCCCGGGTGCCTACGTGCTGGGCGGGCTCGCCGTCGACGTCACGGCCGACGGCCGCGCGGTGCTCGCCGGCACCGACACCCTGGCCGGCTCCACGCTCACGATGGACCGCGCCGTCGAGGTCTGCGTCGCCGCGGGCGTGCCGCGCGACGATGCGGTGGCCGCCGCATCGTCCACCCCCGAGCGGGTGCTGGGCCTCGCCTGACCGGGGATCTCTCCACGCAGGCCCCTCCGCACGCCGCCCGAACCGGCGCTGAAACCGCGACACGCCGCCGACACACCGACGCGGAGGTGGGGGAGCGCCTCACCCGCGTGGAGGGGGAACCGGGGGGCTACTTGAAGACGATCGTCCGGTGGCCGTCCAGCAGCACCCGGTGCTCGGCGTGCCAGCGGACCGCGCGGGCCAGGGCACGGCGCTCGACGTCCGCGCCGATCGCGGTCAGCGACTCCGGCGTGTACGTGTGGTCCACGCGCTCGACGTCCTGCTCGATGATCGGGCCCTCGTCGAGGTCGCTGGTGACGTAGTGGGCGGTGGCGCCGATGAGCTTGACGCCGCGGTCGTGCGCCTGGAAGTAGGGGCGCGCGCCCTTGAAGCTCGGCAGGAACGAGTGGTGGATGTTGATGATCCGCCCGCGCAGCGCGTCCGACAGCTCGGGGGAGAGGATCTGCATGTAGCGCGCGAGCACCACCAGCTCCGCATCCAGCTCGGACACCAGCGCGAGCAGCGCGGCCTCCGCCTCGGCCTTGGTGTCCGCCGTGACGGGGATGTGGTGGAACGGCTTGCCGTAGAACTCGGCCAGGTCCTTCAGCGTGGTGTGGTTGCCCACGACGCCCACGATGTCGACCGGCAGGGTCTTGGCGCGCTCGCGGAAGAGCAGGTCGTTCACGCAGTGCGCGGTCTTCGACACCATGACGATCGTGCGCATCCGGCGTCCCGCGACGTCGAGGTTCCACGTCATCTCGAAGCGCTCGGCGATGCCCCCCACGGCGGCCTCGAGCTCCGCCAGCGGCGCGGCGGAGGAGAACTCCACCCGCATGAAGAACAGGCCGGTGTCGGGGTCCCCGAACTGCTGCGACTCGTTGATGTTGCCGTCGTGGTCGGCGAGCACGCCGGACACCGCGTGGACGATGCCGGGGCGGTCGGGGCAGGACAGGCTGAGGACCCAGGAGGACGCGTCGGTCATGACGCCCAAGATTACCGGGAACGACGCGTGCGTCCCACGGGGCGTCCGCGCACTCGGCCGAGCCCCGGACGTGCCAGGATGGAGCCATGAGCGAGGGCGACGAGATCCGGATCGACGTGGTGGGCACCGCCGACGCGGGCGAGCTCCTGACGGTACGCCGCGCGGCGTTCGTCTCCGAGGCGCAGATCTTCAACGATCCGAACATCCCCGCGCTTACGCAGACCCTCGAGGAGCTCGTCGTCGACCTGCTGGACGACTCCGTCATCACGCTCGGCGCATGGATGGGCCACCGCCTCATCGGGTCGATCCGCGTGGGCCTCGAGAACGGCAAGGCCACCATCGGCCGCCTCGCCGTCGCGCCCGACCAGCAGGGTCAGGGCATCGGCACGCAGCTGCTGTTCGCGGTCCTGGGCCACCTGCCGGAGGACACCAAGGAGGTCTGGGTCTTCACCGGCCAGAACTCCAAGCACAACATCGCGATGTACAACAAGGCGGGCTACGAGCACCAGTTCGACCAGGTCGCCGGCGACCTCACCTACGCGTACCTGCGCAAGGTGCTCGAGGCCGGCGCGATCATCGACGACGAGGACGACGCGGAGGACGCCGCGACCGCCTCGGAGGGCTGACCCGACGCACGGCTGAGGAGGGGCGATGGGCTGGTACGACAGCGTCATCGTCGAGCCCGGGCGGGCGCCCACGCTGTGGCTGCTCATCGGCTTCGTGCTGACCTTCGCGATCACGCGCGGGGTGACGCGACGGATCCGGGCGCGCGAGCACGCCGTCGCGAGCGGCGAGGCGGAGCCGTCCGAGGGCGGGATGATCTCCAACATCCACCTCGGCGGCGTCCACGTCCACCACCAGGTGTGGGGCATCCTCCTCGTGCTCGTCACCGGCGTGCTCCAGTTCCGCTACGCGCCGTCCTCGCCCTGGGTCGAGGTGCTCGCGGCGCTGTTCGGCGCGGGCGCGGCCCTCGCGCTCGACGAGTTCGCGCTGTGGCTGCACCTCGAGGACGTCTACTGGTCCGCCGAGGGGCGCAAGTCGATCGACGCGATCCTCATCGCATCGGTCCTGGCGTTGGCCCTCCTGCTCGGCACGTCCCCCGTCGGGGTCGACCCCGAGGACGCCGGGTCGTGGTGGGCCTTCGCGATCACGCTCGCGCTGCACTTCGCCTTCGTGATCCTCAGCGCTCTCAAGGGCAAGCGGATCACCGCCCTCATCGGCGTCGTGGTGCCGGCGGTCGCGTCCATCGCCGCGATCCGCCTCGCGAAGCCCACCTCCTTCTGGGCGCGCCGGCGCTACGGGGAGGCCAAGATGGCGCGGGCGCGCCGCCGCTACTCCGAGCAGTACCAGGCGCGGTGGGACCGTGTGCGCGACCGCATCGGCGGCCGCCACGGCACCCGGCTGGGAGCCGCCGTCGACCGCCGGGTCCACGACGGCATCGTCCACGCGACGCGGGACGATGCGCCGGTCACCCCCGCCGACCGGGGCCCCGGTACCGCGGGACCGGGCGCGTCCGGCTGAGGCCGCGCGGGCCGCTCGGCCGTTGCTAGACTGACCGCGCCGCAACTGGCGCAGTGGGTCACCCACAGGGAGCGGCAAGGAGCAAAGACGACTGCTGGTCGCACGCCTGGGCCACTGGTCACCGGAATCACGCATGCCGGCGACCCTGCCGGCGGACAGACAAGGACAGTCATGACGACCGACTCCAGCGCCACCGCAGCGGTGATGAACGCCACGCTGCAGGACTTCGACCCCGAGATCGCCCAGGTCCTCGACCGCGAGCTCGACCGCCAGCGCACGTACCTCGAGATGATCGCGTCGGAGAACTTCGTGCCGCGCTCCGTGCTGCAGGCCCAGGGCTCCGTGCTCACCAACAAGTACGCCGAGGGCTACCCCGGCCGCCGCTACTACGGCGGCTGCGAGGAGGTCGACGTCGCGGAGAGCATCGCGATCGAGCGCGCCAAGGCGCTCTTCGGTGCCGAGTACGCGAACGTCCAGCCGCACTCGGGCGCCACCGCCAACGCCGCGGTGCTGCACGCCCTCATCAACGCAGGCGACAAGATCATGGGCCTGTCGCTCGCGCACGGTGGCCACCTCACGCACGGCATGAAGCTGAACTTCTCGGGCAAGCTCTACGACGTCGCCGCGTACGGCCTCGACGAGCAGACGCACCGCATCGAGATGGAGCAGGTGCGCGAGCAGGCCCTCGCCGAGCGTCCCGACGTCATCATCGCGGGCTGGTCGGCGTACCCCCGCCACCTCGACTTCGCGGCGTTCCGCTCGATCGCGGACGAGGTGGGCGCCAAGCTGTGGACCGACATGGCGCACTTCGCGGGCCTCGTCGCCGCGGGTCTCCACCCCAGCCCCGTGCCGCACTCGGACGTGGTGTCGACCACCATCCACAAGACCATCGGCGGCCCGCGCTCGGGCATGATCGTGTCGCGCGACACCGTGCTCGCGAAGAAGCTCAACTCGGCCGTCTTCCCGGGCCAGCAGGGCGGCCCGCTCATGCACGTCATCGCCGCGAAGGCGGTCGCGCTCAAGGCTGCGGCCGGCGCCGAGTTCAAGGAGCGCCAGGAGCGCGTCCTCGAGGGCGCCCGCATCATCGCCGAGCGCCTCACGTCGCCCGACGCGATCGAGGCCGGCGTCAACGTCGTCACCGGCGGCACCGACGTCCACCTGGTCCTCGCGGACCTGCGTCACTCGCCGCTCGACGGCCAGCAGGCCGAGGACCTCCTCCACGAGGTCGGCATCACCGTCAACCGCAACGCCGTCCCGTTCGACCCGCGCCCGCCGATGGTCACCTCCGGCGTGCGCATCGGGACCGCGGCGCTCGCCTCGCGCGGCTTCGGTGCCGACGAGTTCACCGAAGTCGCCGACGTCATCGCGACCGCGCTCAAGGGCGGCGCCGACGTGCAGGCGCTGCGCGCCCGCGTCGCGAAGCTCGCGGACGACTTCCCGCTGTACGAGGGCCT
Source organism: Demequina litoralis (assembly GCF_030418455.1). Lineage (GTDB taxonomy): Bacteria > Actinomycetota > Actinomycetes > Actinomycetales > Demequinaceae > Demequina > Demequina litoralis. Next base: position 235,171 of record NZ_JAUHPW010000002.1, on the reverse strand, counting down.
CGCGCAGTAATGGCGCAGATCCTCGACGGCAAGGCCACCGCGGCCGCTATCAAGGCCGAGCTCGCCGAGCGGGTGACGGCGCTGCGCGAGCGCGGCGTCGTCCCCGGCCTCGGGACGCTGCTCGTCGGCGACGACCCGGGCTCGACCTGGTACGTCAACGGCAAGCACGCCGACTGCGCCGAGGTGGGCATCGCCTCCATCCGTGAGGACCTGCCCGCCACCGCGACGCAGGACGAGATCGAGGCGGCGGTCGCGCGGCTCAACGCCAACCCCGACTGCACCGGCTTCATCGTGCAGCTGCCGCTGCCGAAGGGCATCGACACCAACCGCGTGCTCGAGCTCGTCGACCCGGACAAGGACGCCGACGGGCTCCACCCGACGAACCTGGGCCGCCTCGTGCTGCGGATCTCCGAGGACATCGAGTCGAGCCTGCCGTGCACGCCCAAGGGCACCATCGAGCTGATGACGCGCCACGGCATCGACCTGCGCGGCAAGGAGGTCGTGGTCGTCGGCCGCGGCACCACCGTGGGCCGCTCGATCGGGCTGCTGCTCACCCGCAGGGCCGTCAACGCGACCGTGACCCTGTGCCACACCGGCACGCAGGACCTCGCGGCCCACACCCGCGCGGCCGACGTGGTCATCGCCGCGGCCGGCGTGCCCGGCATCGTCTCCGCCGACATGGTCAAGGACGGGGCGGTGCTGATCGACGTGGGCGTCTCGCGGGTAACCGACCCGGAGACCGGCAAGTCGCGCGTGGCCGGGGACATCGCCCTCGAGGCGCGCGAGAAGGCGTCCTGGTACTCGCCGAACCCCGGCGGCGTGGGCCCGATGACCCGCGCGATGCTGCTGAGCAACGTGGTCGAGAGCGCCGAGCGCTCCTGAACGATTCCCAATGACACGCGTGACTGGTGTGACACGTGTGGGCCGGCGCGGCGGCGCGCCTTCCGCGCCCGTCCCACGCGTCACTTCCTTCACGTGTGTCATTGGCAGTCGGGTACCGTCGTCCGCATGAGAATCGCTTCCGTCAACGTCAACGGCGTGCGCGCCGCCGCCAAGAAGGGCATGCACGACTGGATCGCCGCCTCCGCGTGCGATGTCATCTGCCTCCAGGAGGTCCGCGCCCCGCTCGAGATCACCGCGGGGCTCATCGGCGAGGACTGGCACGTGGTCGAGCAGGCGTGCGAGATCAAGGGCCGCGCCGGCGTCGCGATCGCCTCCCGTACCCCGCTCACGGACGTGCTCGCGGGCGTCGACGCGCTCGGCGGCACCATGGACGAGCCCGTCCACACGGGCCGCTGGATCGAGGCGACGGTGGACTCGCCGTCCGGCCCCGTGCGCATCGTCTCCGTCTACATGCACTCCGGCACCGCCGGCACCCCCAAGATGGACGACAAGTACGCGATGCTCGACGCGATGACCGCCCGCCTCGCGGTGCTGCGCGAGGACTTCGACCGCGTCGTGGTGATGGGCGACATCAACATCGCCCACACCGAGAACGACATCAAGAACTGGAAGGGCAACCTCAAGTCCGCCGGCTTCCTGCCCGAGGAGCGCGCCTACCAGGACCGCTGGGTCGACGCCGGCTGGGTCGACGTCCACCGCTCCCTCGAGGGTGCCCGGCCCGGCCCCTACACGTGGTGGTCGATGCGCGGGCAGGCCTTCGACAACGACGCCGGCTGGCGCATCGACTACCAGTACGCGAGCCCGCAGCTCGCGGCCAAGGCGACCGCGGTGCGCGTCGACCGTCAGGCGTCGTGGGACGCCCGCTGGACGGACCACGCCCCGCTGGTCGTCGACTACGCGCTGTAGCCGCCCCGCGCATCGTCCCGTGACCAGGGACGATGCGCGGCTTCACACGAGCAGGTAGCGCGGCCGGGGGATCGCGTACATGTCGAAGAGCGCGTCCACGCGCCGTGCCACCACGTCGAGCTGCGTCGCGCGCACGAGCGCCACGGCGCAGCCGCCGAAGCCGGCGCCCGCGAGGCGTGCGCCGAGCGCCCCCGCCTCGACCGCGCCCTCGACCGCGATGTCGAGCTCGGGCGTGCTCGCGCCGTAGTCGGAGCGCAGCGACCGGTGCGACGTGAACATGAGCGCGCCGATCTCGGTGAACCGGTCGTGCGCCGGCCCGAGCCCCGCCAGCTCCGCGACGGTCTCGCGCACCCGGAGGTCCTCCGTGACGATGTGCCGCGCGCGCCGATGCACGGTCGGGTCGGAGATGGCCCGCACCTTCGCGATCGCGTCGGGGGAGTCGGCGAGGGCGCGCAGCGACCGCACCCCCAGCGTCGAGGCGGCGAGGGCGGCGTCGCGGCTGCGGCGGCCGTACGACTCCCGCCAGCCCGGATCCCGCTTGCCGGTGTCGATGAGCAGCAGCCGCATCCCGTAGTCCGGGAAGTACAGGGGGTAGCGGGTGAGCCCCGGAGGGATCTCGGAGAAGTCGAGCAGGACCGCCTCGCCGTCGGCGCAGCGCAGCACCGTGTGGGTGTCGAGCCGGCCGCACGGGAAGCCCACGAAGATGTTCTCCGACTCCCAGCAGGCCTCGGCGAGCTCGATCGCGCCCGCCTCCGTGTCGAGCGCGAGCCCCCATACCGAGTCGAGGGCGCGCGCGACCGCGGCGCTGAGCGCGGCGGACGAGCCCAGGCCCGCGCTGGTGGGCAGGCACGAGTCGATCGCGAGGTCGAGGCCGGTCGCTTGGTAGCCGCGCTCCCCGAGGGCCCACACCACGCCCGCGACGCGCGACGGCCAGCCCTCGTCCGCAGGGTCGAGCGACCCGAGCGCGCCCTCCCAGCGGATGCCGGGTCCGCGCACGTTCTCGCCCTGCGCGGTGACGACCCGCAGCGCCTGATCCTCGCGGCGACGCGCGGCGACGAACGTGCGATGGGTGGTGACCGTCGCGAGGGTGAGCCCCTCGCTGTAGTCGGTGTGGTCGCCCACGATGGTGAGGCGGCCCGGGGCCGAGACGATCGCGTCCGGCTCGCCCCCGAACGACTCCGCGAACAGGGCGCGGGCGCGGTCGGCCCCCTCGTCGAGGCTCCAGGGCTCGAGCCAGCGAGGCGCGTCGTCGGGAACGGACGCCGTCACGCCGCCATTGTGCCAGCGGGAGCGGTCCCGCGTCGGGGCGGGCGTGCCACAATGCGAGGGTCAGCCGAGGAGGTACCGATGGCCCGCACGCCCGCACCCGAGCCCGAGGAGCCGGGCGTCCCGGCCGAGCAGCCGGCCGCCGAGCCGGCGGCCACCGCGGAGATGCCCGCGGCCGCCGAGCCGGCGCCGGGCGCTCCCGCGGCGGCGCCCGCCGCATCGTCCGTCCCGCCGTCGGTCCTCGAGCGCGTCCGCTCGAACCGCACGGGGCCGCTCGCTGCGGCGCTCCTGGTCGCGCTCGTGGTGGCGCTGCTGCTCGCGATCCTGGTGCCGAGCGAGCCGAACCTCTACGCGTCGGTGCTGCTGGGCCTGCTGCTCACCGCCGCGGTGGGCTTCACCACGCGCTACCTGTCGCGCGAGCATGGGCTGATCACGCAGGCGACCGCGTTCGTGGCCACCGTCCTCGGCGTGCACGTCATGGCCGTGACGGGGTCGATCGACGGCGTCGTGTCGGGGGGCGCGGGCCAGTTGCTCGAGCTCATCGGCGCGAGCGGGCCCGGCTTCGACGATGCGCTGCTCACCGCGCTCGCGACGCCCGCCGTCACGACGGGCGGGATCCTCGCGGGTCTGGTGGCGGCGATCATCGCCGGCTGGGGCCCCCGCGGCCGCGGCTGAGCGGGCGCACGCTACTTGCGGACGGGCGTGACGCCGAGCGAGCGGCCGGCCAGCCCGCGCTGACGCGCCGTGAGCCTGCGCGCCACGTCCCGGAGGGCGGAGGCGGCCGGCGACTCCGGGTCGGAGACCACCACGGGCGTGCCCGCGTCGCCGGCCTCGCGTGCGGTGATGTCCAGCGGGATCTGGCCGAGCAGCGGGACGTCGGTGCCGAGCACCTGCGACAGGCGCCCCGCGACGGTCGCGCCGCCGCCGGACCCGAACACCTCGAGCCGCGACCCGTCGGCCTGCTCGAGCCACGCCATGTTCTCCACCACGCCGACCACGGACTGCGAGGTCTGGGTCGCGATGGCGCCCGCGCGCTCGGCGACGCCCGCCGCCGCGGCCTGCGGGGTGGTCACCACGAGGATCTCGGCGTGGGGCAGCAGCTGCGCGACCGAGATCGCGATGTCGCCCGTACCAGGGGGAAGGTCGAGGAGGAGGACGTCGAGGTCGCCCCAGAACACGTCCGCGAGGAACTGCTCGATCGCGCGGTGGAGCATCGGCCCGCGCCACACGACGGGCTGGCCCTCGGGCACGAACATGCCGATCGAGACGGCCTTGACCTCGTGCGCGATGGGCGGGAGCAGCATGTCGTCGAGGCGCGTGGGCTGGCCCTGGACGCCGAGCATGCCGGGGATCGAGAAGCCGAAGATGTCCGCGTCGAGCACGCCCACCTTGAGGCCGTCCTGCGCCATCGCGGCCGCGAGGTTCGCCGTCACGGTCGACTTGCCCACGCCGCCCTTGCCCGACGCGATCGCGTAGATGCGCGTCATGTTGCCGGGCTGCGTGAACTGGATGACCGGCTCGGGCTTGCCGCCGCGGAGCTTGGAGCGCAGCTCGAGGCGCTGCTCCTCGGACATCACGCCGAGATCGATGCGCACGTCGGCGACGCCGTCGACCGAGCGGGCCGCGGCGTCCACGTCCGTGGTGATGCGCTCGCGCATCGGACAGCCCTGCGTGGTGAGGTCGATGCCGACCACCGCGAGGTCGCCCTCGAGATCCACCGAGCGGACCATGCCGATCTCGGTGATGGGGCGGCGGATCTCGGGATCGATGACCTTCGCAAGGGCGTCGCGGATGAGCTCGACGGTAGGCATGGCGTCCATCGTAGGCGGTCGCCGGGGGCCGTCCGTGCGGCCGCCCGTGCGGCCAGGAGGGGACGATGCGGGTGGGGGTACGCGGCCGCCGTCAGCGGGTGCGGCGGGCCGGGCGGCGGAGCTCGTCGCCGTTGTCGTCGTCCGCGGCCTCCTCCGCGCGGAGCTCCTCGAGCAGCGCGCGCAGCTCCGACCGGACGAAGTCGCGCGTCGCGGTCTCGCCGAGCGCCTGACGCAGCGACGCCATCTCGCGGGCGAGGTACTCGGTGTCGGCGAGCGAGCGGGCGGCCTGCTGGCGGTCCTGCTCGGCGGCGACACGGTCGCGGTCGTCCTGACGGTTCTGCGCGAGCAGGATGAGGGGCGCGGCGTACGAGGCCTGCAGCGACAGCATGAGCGTGAGCGCGGTGAAGCCGTTGGCCGCGGAGTCGAAGCGCAGGTCCTCGGGCGCCCAGATGTTCCACGCGAGCCACGCGAGGCAGAACACGGTGAGGTAGACGAGGAAGCGCGGCGTGCCGAGGAAGCGCGCGATGCCCTCGACGACGACGCCGGCACGGTCGGGGTTCGAGGCGCGGCGGCGGAACAGGCCGCGCTCGGCTCCCTTGGGACGGTCGAGACGGTCAGCCACGGGCGCCTCCCTTGGCCGGCGTCGGCGCCTCGTCCTCCTCGTCCATGTGCTCGCGCCAGTCGCTGGGGAGCAGGTGGTCGAGGACGTCGTCGATCGAGATCGCGCCCACGAGGCGATGGTCGTCGTTGACGACCGGCAGGGCGAGGATGTCGTAGGCCGCCATGCGGCGCGCGACCACGGACAGGTGCTCGCCGGGGTGCAGCGGGGCGATCGCCGGGTCGACGAAGTTGCCGATCGAGTCGTGCGGGGGCTCGCGCAGGAGCTTCTGGATGTGGACCAGGCCGATGTACCGGCCGGTCGGGGTCTCGAGCGGCGGGCGCACCACGAACACCATCGACGCGAGCGCCGGCGGCAGCTCCTGCTTCCGCACGAGCGCGAGGCAGGTCGCGACGGTGGTCTCGGGGCCCACGATCACCGGCTCGGTGGTCATGAGGCCGCCCGCGGAGTCGTCCTCGTAGCCCAGCAGCTGCTCGACGTTGCGCGCCTCCTCGGGCTCCATCAGCTCGAGGAGCGCGGCCGCCTGCGGCGCGGGCAGGTCGCCCAGGAGGTCCGCCGCATCGTCCGGCTCCATCGCCTCGAGGACATCGGCCGCGCGCTCGGAGCGCAGCGTCGACAGGAGGACGATCTGGTCCTCCTCGGGCATCTCCTCGAGCACGTCGGCGAGGCGCTCGTCGTCCAGCGCGGCCGCGATCTCCGCCGAGCGCGACGGGCTCATCTCCATGAGGGCGGCGGCGAGGTCCGCGGGCTTGTGGTCCTCGAAGGCCTCGATGACGAGCGACGCGCCCTGGTTCTTGTCGCGGATCGACAGCCCGGTCACCTGGTCGACGTCGACCACGACGGCCTCGCCGCGCCGCGAGAAGCCGAGCACGCCCTTGCGGCGCTCGCCCTTGCGCACGTAGAGCTTGGTGAGGCGCCACGTCTTGGTGCGGTCCTGCTCGATCGCGATGTCCTCGATGTACGCGGTGGACTTGTCCTCCTTGAGGCGCACCGACCGCTCGAACAGCTCCGCGATCGCGAGGCTCTCCCCGGGCCGCGCCTTGAACCGGCGCAGGTTGACCACGCCGGTGCAGATCACCTGCCCGGGGGAGATCGAGGTGACGCGGGTGAGGGGCATGAAGACGCGCCGGCGTCCGGGCACCTCGACCACGAGGCCCACCGCCGTGGGCGGGTTGCCGCCGGTGCGGCGGATGACGACGACGACGTCGCGGACGCGGCCCACCGCGTCGCCGATGGGGTCGAAGACCGGGGTGCCCGCGAGGCGCGCGATGTAGACGCGGTCGACTGCGGTGCTCATGGGGCTAAGCGTATCCCCGGGCCTGCGTCCCGCCTGGGAGGTGGGACGATGCGGCGTGTGGCACTTGCTTCCAGGTGCCAGTTCCGGGTGGGATGGGGTCATGCGCACCACGGCCGACCAGCTCAGCGGTGTGCTCGACCATTGGAAGTCGGGCACCGGACCCCTGTACCAGCAGCTCGCGGACGCGATCGTGTCGCTCGCCGAGGCCGGCTCGCTCGAGCACGGCGCGCGCATGCCGTCCGAGCGCGCGCTCGCGACGCAGCTCCACCTCTCGCGCAACACGGTCACCGCCGCCTATCAGCGGCTGCGTGACCAGGGATGGCTCGAGGCCTCGCCCGGCTCCGCCCCGCGCCTGGGGATGCGGTCGCGGGGCGTGTCCGCGCTCACCGCGCAGGACCGCTTCTCGCGGATCCTCGTGGGGCAGGAGCCGCCGCTGGTCGCGCTCAACACCGCGTCGCCGCCGCCCGCGCCGGCGGTGTCGGAGGCGCTCGCACGGCCGGAGACGTTCCTCGACGGGCGGGCCGCGCTCGGCAACGGCTACGCCGCGCTCGGCGACCGCGACCTCACGCTCGCGATCACCGACCACCTCCGCGCGCGGGGCGTGCCGGCGCGAGCCGACGAGATCGTCGTGACCTCCGGCGCGCAGCAGGCGCTCTGGCTCGCGGTGACCGCGCTCGCCTCGCCGTCGACCCCGGTCGCCCTCGAGGCCATCACCTACCCCGGGGTGTTCGACGCGATCGCGGCGGCGGGCTCGCGCCCGCTCGCGCTGCCGATGACCGACGCGGGCCTCGACGTCGCGGGCGTCGTCAAGATGCTGCGTGCCGCCGAGCCGGACCTCGCCTACGTCACCACGTTCAACAACCCCACCGGCACCGCGCTCGCGGAGGCGGACGCCGTGCGCCTGCTCGCCGCCGCATCGTCCGCCGGCACCACGGTGATCGACGACCGCACCCTCGCCGACCTCGCGCTGTCCGGCGCGTCGCCGCGGCCGCTGGCCGCGCTCGGGACGGGCGCGTCGGTGGTGACCGTGGGCGGGATGTCGAAGGTGTTCTGGGGCGGGCTGCGCATCGGCTGGCTGCACACGAACGCGACGCTCGCCGCGCAGCTGCGACACCGCCGGGCCGCGATGGACCTCGGCAGCCCGGCGCTGTTCCAGCGGTTGGGCGCGCGCCTGCTGCGGGAGCGCTTCGAGGAGACGGTGGCGTGGCGCCTGGCCGCGCTGCGGGAGTCCCTCGCCGCGACGCGGGAGGCGATCGAGGAGGCGGGGCTGGGCTGGGAGGCGGTCGAGCCCGCGGGCGGGCCGTCGCTGTGGGTGCGGATGCCGGGTCAGTCGGCGGAGCGCTTCGCCGAGCGTGCCGACCGCGCGGGCGTGCCGGTGGTCGCCGGCGCGGCGTTCTCGGTGGTGCCGGGCGCGGGAGCGGACCGCTTCCGGCTGCCGTTCTACCTCCCGCCCGAGGAGATGCGGCTGGGCGTCAAGACGCTGGCGGAGCGCGCCGCCTGACTCGCCGCCGGCGCGCCGCAACCGGTGTACGGATCCGCCTCCGCGCTCCAGCACCAGGCACGATGCGCGCGAGCGGCGTCCCGTACGCCGGTTGGCGCGCGGCGGGGTGGGGCCTGTCAGCTGCCGGCGAGCTCCACCGAGCGGATCCTGGCCGCCGGGTCCAGCGACGGGTGGACGGTGATGAGCTCGTCGGCTCGCGCCTCCGCCGCGAAGGCCTCGAGCCCCTCGCGCACCTCGTCCGGCGTGCCGACGGCCGCCTTGGACATCATCGCCGCGATCTGCGCGCCCTGCGGGGTCGTGAGGAACGCGTCGATCTCGTCTTCGGTGTAGCTGCGGGCCGCCGGGCCGCGGCTGATCATGGCGCGCACGCGGTGGCGGCGGGCGTCGGCGAGCTGGGCCCGCGCATCGTCCCCGTCCTCGGCCGCGACCACGTTGACGCCGGCGATCACGTACGGCTCGGGGTGCGCGTCCGACGGCCGGTAGCTGCCGCGGTAGAGCGCGACGGCTTCCTCGAGCGCCTGCGGCGCGAAGTGGGAGGCGAAGGCGTACGGCAGGCCCAGCTGCGCCGCGAGCTGCGCGCCGAACAGCGACGAGCCCAGGACGTAGAGCGGCACGTGCGTGCCGGCGCCGGGGGTCGCGCGGAGCCCGTCGGGCCGGTCCGCGCCCGCGAGCAGGCCCTGGAGCTCGACCACGTCCTGGGGGAAGCGGTCCGACGCCTCGGGCGTGCGGCGCAGCGCCGCGAAGACGCCGCGGTCGCCCCCGGGCGCACGTCCCAGGCCCAGGTCGATGCGGCCGGGGTGGAGCTCGGCGAGGGTGCCGAACTGCTCGGCGACCACGAGCGGCGAGTGATGCGGCAGCATGACGCCGCCCGCGCCGAGACGGATGGTGGACGTATGCGCGGCGACGTGCGCGATCACCACCGCCGGGGCGGACGATGCGATGGTCGCCATGCCGTGGTGCTCGGCGTACCAGACGCGACCGTAGCCCGACCGTTCCGCCGCCCGGGCGAGGTCGACCGAGTGGGCGAGGCTCTCCGCGGCGCTGCCGCCGGGGCGGATGAAGGCGAGGTCGAGCAGGGAGAGGGCGACGGTCATGCGGGGTCCTTCTGGTGGTGATGCGGTCGTGCGGGTTCCGTGAGGTCAACGCCGGGAAACGGCACCCTATGCCCTCGCGAAGGGCCCGGCGACCCCTGAACTGGAAAGCGGCGCACCGCCCCCGAAGGGACGATGCGCCGCTTGCGTCACGCGGGCAGCGGGCTCAGCGCGACAGGCGCTTGATCCACGCCTCGACCTCGTCGGGGTCGCGGGGGAGCGCCGCCGAGAGGTTCTCGGCGCCGTCCTCGGTCACGACGATGTCGTCCTCGATGCGCACGCCGATGCCGCGCAGCTCCTCGGGTGCGACCAGGTCGCCCTCCTGGAAGTACAGGCCGGGCTCGATGGTGAAGACCATGCCGGGCTCGAGGACGCCCTCGAGGTAGAGCTCGCGCTTGGCCTCGGCGCAGTCGTGGACGTCGAGCCCCAGGTGGTGCGACGTGCCGTGGACCATCCAGCGGCGGTAGAGCTTGGACTCGGGGTCCTGCTGCGCCGGCGCGATGCCCCACTCGGTGAGGCGCTGCTCGATGACCTCCATCGCGGCGAGGTGCACGTCGAGGAAGCGGATGCCGGGCTTGACGATCGCGAACGCGGCGTCGGCGGCCTCGAGCACGATCTCGTAGACGCGGCGCTGGGTGGGCGTGAAGGTGCCGTCGATCGGGAGCGTGCGGGTGATGTCCGCGGTGTAGAGGCTCTCGACCTCGACTCCCGCGTCCAGCAGCAGGAGGTCGCCCTCGCGCACCTGACCGGTGTTGGAGATCCAGTGCAGCGTGGTCGCGTGGGCGCCCGCGGCGGCGATGGTCTCGTAGCCCACCGCGTTGCCCTCCTCGCGGGCGTGGCCGTCGAAGGTCGCCTCGATGACGCGCTCGCCGCGCTTGTGCGCGATCGCGCGCGGCAGCTCCGGGACCACGCGCTCGAAGCCCGCGATGGTCGCGTCGACCGCGTCGCGCAGCTGCTGGATCTCGTACTCGTCCTTGACGAAACGCATCTCGGCGAGCGCGGCGCGGACGTCCTCGCCCGGCTCGGCGGCGGCGTCGACGCTCTCGGGCAGGTCCGCCAGCGCCTTGGTCGCGATGCCGGTCATGGCCTCGAACTCGGCGAGGCCGGGGCGGCGCCCGATCCAGAACTCGCCCGCGGCCGGGTCGGAGTAGAAGCCCTCGTCGCCGGGCTGGGCGGGCGGCACGAGGTAGAGGACGACGTCGTGGCCCTCGGCGCCCTCGCGCGGCTCGAACACGAGCACCGCGCCGGGCTCGTGGTCGATGCCGAGGCCGGTGAGGTACGTGAAATCGGACGACGGGCGGAACCGGTAGTCGGTGTCGTTCGCGCGGGTCTTGAGCTCGCCCGCGGGGACGGAGATGCGGGTGCCGGGGAACGCGGCGCTCAGGCCTGCGCGGCGCTCGGCCGCGAAGGGGGCCGCGGCGATGCGCGTCACCTCGACGTCCTCGTGCGGCGCCCAGTGCTCGCCCATGAAGTCCTTGAACTCCTGGGTGGTCGGGCGGGTGGTGCGGGCCTTGTTGGTCTCGTCCTTGTCGTTCACCCGGCAATGGTCGCACGGTGCGCAGACGCCGGACGTCGCCGCTGGTCCCGCCCGCGCATCGTCCCGACGCAGGGGCGGGCGGCGCGGGCCGGCCGGCGTCAGCCGGCGAGCGCGACCGTGAGGGACCCGGCCAAGAGGGCGATGCTGGTGGGCCCGAAGATCGCGCGCTCGAGCGGGCTGCGCGACGCGAGGTTGGCCAGCGTCGACAGCGCGGTGAACGCGACCACCACCCACAGCAGCACCGTGACCAGGGTGCTGTCGCCGGACCCGATCGCGCCGGCGCCCGCCAGGACGACGGCCGCCATCCCCAGCAGCATCACCGCCGAGACGGCGCTGCCGGCGCGCAGCCGACCCGGGAGCGCGCCCTCATGCGCGCCGCCCCACGCGGCCCGTCCCCACGGCGCGCCCGCGGCGAGCGCCACCTGGAACAGCGCCACCGCCGCGAAGATCGCCGCCGTCGCCCATGCCACCGTCTCGACCGTCGTCATCGTGCCCCCTCCGGCTGTATGTCCCCTCCTATCCTGCCCCAGGCGGGGACGCGGGACCCGAGGGGACGCGGGACCCGACGGGACCGCGCGGCGGTGGCGCGCGATACTGGGCGCGTGCGCATCGACCTCCACTCCCACTCGAACGTCTCCGACGGCACGGGCACGCCGGCGCAGGTGATGCGCGAGGCCGCCGACGCGGGTCTCGACGTCGTCGCGCTCACCGACCACGACTCCGTGGGCGGCTGGGAGGAGGCCGAGGCCGAGGCCGCGAGGCTCGGGCTCGGCTTCGTGCCCGGCATCGAGGTGTCGGCGCGCGACGGGCGGGTGTCGATCCACATGCTCGCGCTGTGGCCGCGGCCGGACGATGCGGCGCTCGCCGAGATCCTCGCCTTCACCCGGGAGGCCCGCGTGGGGCGGGCGCAGACCATCGTCGACCGGATCTCCGTCGACTACCTCATCGAGTGGGACGACGTGGTGGCGCAGGCGGGCGACGCCGCGACCGTGGGCCGGCCGCACATCGCGGACGCGCTCGTGGCGCGGGGGCACTTCGGGCATCGCGACGAGGTGTTCGCGGAGGTGCTGCACAACCGGTCCCGGTACTACGTCCACCACTACGCGCCCGAGGTCCACGACGCCGTCCGCGCGATCCGGTCCGCCGGCGGGGTGCCGGTCTTCGCGCATCCGGGAGCGCACGCGCGGGGGCGCGTGGTGCCCGACCGGGTGATCGCGTCGCTCGCGAAGGCGGGGCTCGCCGGGCTCGAGGTGGACCACCGCGACCACGACGAGGAGACGCGGGAGCGCCTGGCCGGCCTGGTGGAGAAGCACGGGCTCATCCGTACCGGGTCGTCGGACTATCACGGCACCGGCAAGCTCAACCGGCTGGGCGAGAACCTCACGACGGTGGAGGCCTTCGACGCGCTGCTCGCGCAGCGCGGGTAGCGCGGACGGCGCGGGCGGCGGCCGGCGGATGGCGGGGCCCGCGGCGGGGTCGCGCCCGACCTATCATGCGGGCATGGCCTCACGCGCTCCTCTCCACGACGTCTCGATCGCCGGCGACATGATCCGTCTCGGTCAGTTCCTGCAGCTCGCGGGCCTGGTCGACACCGGCGGCGAGGCCAAGGAGGTCATCGCCGACGGGCTCGTCACGGTGAACGGCGAGGTCGACGTGCGCCGGGGCCGGCAGCTGCACGAGGGCGATGTCGTCGAGCTCGGGGGACGTGCGGCGCGCGTCTCCGACTAGCGGGGCCCGTCGACGGGCCCCGCCCGGGCTAGGGCCGACCCGCGCATCGTCCTGCGAGGTGCTCCGTGCCCGCAGCCCGCCGCGGACGGGCACCGAGCGCCTCGCAGCGCGAGAGGCCGGTGACGGCAGGGACGCAGAAGGGGCGGGACCCTCGCGGATCCCGCCCCTCCTGACGAGGCTTCCTACTCGCCGGCCGGCTGCGCCTGCGGCGCGCCCTCGCCCGAGCCCGCGCCGCCCGAGCGGCGGCGACGACGGTTGCGGCTGCGGCGCGGCTTGGACTCGCCGCCCTCGGAACCGGTGCCGGACCCGCCCTGGGCGGAGCCGCCCTCGGCGCGCGGCTCGCGCGGCGCGCCCTCGGTCGAGCCGCCCTGGCCGGAGCCGCCGCGGCGACGACGGCTGCGGTTGCGGTTGCCGCCCTCACGCGAGCCCTCGCGGGAGCCGTCGCCCGAGCCGCCACGGCCGCCCTGACCGCGACCGCCCTGGCCGCGGCCCGAGCCGCCGGCGTGCTTGCCGGTCTCGCCGAGGTCCTCGAGCGTCTCCGCCTCGAGCCCCTCGCGGGTGCGCTTGTCGCGCGGGAGGCGGCCCTTGGTGCCCTCGGGGATGTCGAGGTCCTCGAACAGGTGCGGCGACGTCGAGTACGTCTCCTGCGGCTCGGGGTAGCCGAGGTCGAGCGCCTTATCGATGAGCGACCAGCGCGGGATGTCGTCCCAGTCCACGAACGTCACGGCGGTGCCGGTCTTGCCCGCGCGGCCGGTGCGGCCGATGCGGTGGAGGTACGTCTTCTCGTCCTCGGGGCACTGGTAGTTGACCACGTGCGTGACGTCGGTGACGTCGATGCCGCGCGCGGCCACGTCGGTCGCGACGAGGATGTCGATCTTGCCCGAGCGGAACGCGCGCAGCGCCTGCTCGCGGGCGCCCTGGCCCAGGTCGCCGTGGATCGCGCCGGCGGCGAAGCCGCGGTCGCGCAGCTCGTCGGAGACCTTCGCGGCGGTGCGCTTGGTGCGCGCGAACACGACGGTGAGGCCGCGGCCGTTGGCCTGCAGCATGCGCGCCAGCACCTCGACCTTGTCGAGCGCGTGCGCGCGGTAGACGACCTGCTTGATGGCCTTGACGGTGGCGCCGTCGTCGTCGGGGTCGGCCGCGCGGATGTGCGTGGGCTGCGTCATGTAGCGGCGGGCGAGCGCGACCACGGCGCCCGGCATCGTCGCGGAGAACAGCATGGTGTGGCGCGACGCCGGGGTCGCGGCGAGCAGCTTCTCGACGTCGGGCAGGAAGCCGAGGTCGAGCATCTCGTCGGCCTCGTCGAGCACCGCGGTCTTGATGAAGCGCAGGTCGAGGTGGCCCTGGTTGAGCAGGTCGATCATGCGGCCGGGGGTGCCGACGACCACGTCGGCGCCCTTCTGCAGCGCCTCGATCTGGGGCTCGTACGCGCGGCCGCCGTAGATCTGGACGATGCGGACGGCGCGCTTGCGCGACGCGGTCTCCAGATCGTTCGCGACCTGGACGGCGAGCTCGCGGGTCGGCGCGACGATGAGCGCCTGGGGCTTGCCCTGCGCGTCGCCGAGGCCCTCGTAGGCCGGCTCGCCGGGGGCGGCGGTGCGCTGCAGCGCGGGGATGCCGAAGCCCAGCGTCTTGCCGGTGCCGGTCTTCGCCTGGCCGATGATGTCGTGGCCGGACAGCGCGACCGGGAGGGTCATCGCCTGGATGGGGAACGGGGTGGTGATGCCCTTGTCGGCCAGCGCCTCGACGATGCGGGGGTCCACGTCGAAGTCGGCGAAGGTCTTGTCGGGCGTCTGCACGCTGGCGTGCGTCTCTGTCATGGTGCTCCGATGATCTCGGGGGCGCGCGAGGCGCCTATGGCGGGCAGCCGATCGCGAATCATCCTCTTCGGCGGCGCGTCGCTGTCTTCAGCGGTACCGCGTTTCACATGACGACCGGTCAGCCCCGGGTCAGGACATAGTGTACCGGGCGCCCTTTGCCGGACGGTAGGGAGGGACGATGCGCGCGTCGCGGACAGCACGAAGGCCCGGGACGCGTCGTCCCCGGGCCTTCGTCTGAGCCTGCGTGCGGCTACGCGCCGAAGCCGACGCGGCGCTTGGTCTCCTCGCCGATGTCGACATACCCGAGCGCGGCACCGGGGACCACGACACGGCGGCCCTTCGCGTCCGTGAGGTCGAGCGTGCCGCCCTTGGCCGCCGCCGCCACCGCCGCGGCGACCGCGTCCGCCGACATGTCGGTGTCGATCGCGATCTCGCGGGACACGTTCTGCACGCCGATCCTGATCTCCACAGCCGCCTCCAATGCTCGTGATGCCGTAGGTCTGCCCTTATCCTAGGGCGATGACTCGGCGGTCCGGAGGCCTGTTCGCGGGCAGGGGAATCGCCCTTCCCGGCCTCGTCGTGACCCTCGTGACGGTCCTCGCATGCTTCGCGGTCGGCATCGGCGCCGGCTGGCTGACCGGCCAGGTGCCCGGCTGGTACCGGGCGTGGAGCGCCGAGCCCGAGCCCACCGTCTCCGCGAGCCCGAGCGAGAGCCCCGAGCCCGAGGTGAGCCTGCCGGCCCTGGAGCCGATCACGCGCGAGCTGGACGGCGCCGACGCCGCCGCCGGCGTCGTCACGACCACCGTGCCCGAGCGCGGCGAGGGCACGTTCACCACGGCCTCGACCGCGACCCGGACCGCCGCCGCGTCGGCCTCGCCCGATGCCGCCGAGGGTCCCACCCGGTACGTGCGCATCGACGTCGAGGACGGCGTCACGGTCGACGAGGACGCGTTCGTCGACTACGTCATGCGCATCCTTCAGGACGAGCGCGGCTGGGGCTCCGCGGGGCGCCTGCAGTTCGTCATGACGGACGGCGCCGCCGACGTACAGGTGGTGCTCGCGACGCCGTACACGGTCGCGACGCGCTGCCCCGACGAGCCCGAGGGCGACGATCCGACGTGCGCCGAGCAGGGCATCGTCCCCCTGTCCGTGTACGACTGGACGGCGGGCCTGGGCCGCTACGGCGACAACCGCAAGGGCGCCCGCGCCTACCTGCTCAACAACGGCGTGGGCCACGTGCTGGGCGAGGAGTCGGCGACGTGCACCTCGGGCCGCGCCTCCGTCATGGTCGACCAGACCCGCATGCCCAAGGCCTGCAACCCGAACGGCTGGCCCTTCCCCGACGCCGCGACCTCCGGCTGAGCAGCACGGTGGCGCGCGCGTTGTCGGACCCTTCTGGTGGGATCGGCGCATGACCGCGCTCCGCCTGCTGCCGGCCGCCCCGGCCCCGTCGCCGCCCGCGCTCGACGATGCGCAGCGCGAGGTCGTCGAGGCGGCGCTCGCCGCGCCGACGCCCGGCGACCCCGGTCACCTCGTGGTCGTGGGCGCCCCCGGTGCGGGCAAGACCACGCTCGCGGGCGCGCTCGCCCTCGAGGCGGCCCGTCGCGGCACCGACCCGGGCCGGCTGCTCGTGCTGTCGGCGACCCGCGCGGGCGCCGCACGCCTGCGCGACCACGTCTCGCTCGCGCTCGACCGCCCGGTGGGCGCGCCCGTGGTGCGCACCGCCGCATCGGCCGCCCACGCGATCCTCACCGCCCACGCGACCGCGCTCGGCGACCCGCCGCCCGTGCTCGTCACGGGCGCCGAGCAGGACCAGATCCTCCGCGAGCTGCTCGACGGCCATCGCGCGGGGCTGGGCCGGGTCCCCGACTGGGGCGGCGCGGTGCCCGCCGAGGCCACCGCGCTCGCGGGCTTCCGTGCGGAGCTGCGCGACCTGCTCATGCGCGCCAGCGAGGCCGGGCTGTCGCCCGACGACCTCGCCCGGCTGGGCGACGCGACGGGCCGGCCCGAGTGGCGCGCCGCGTCGGACGTCATGGACGAGTACGACGCTGTCCTGGGCTGGCGCTCCCTCACCCCCGACCAGGGCGCGCGCTTCGACCCCGCCGTCGTGGTGGCCCAGGCGGCGGACGTGCTCGAGGGCTGGGACGCGCCGGGCGACCGCCCGTCGTGGGACCTGGTCGTCGTGGACGATGCGCACGACCTCACCCGCGCGGGCGTGCGGCTGCTGCGCGCGCTCGCTGCAGGCGGCGCGCGGCTCGTGCTCCTCGGCAACGCGGACGAGGCGGTCCAGGGCTACCGCGGCGCGGTCCCCGGCATGCTCGCCGCGGCCGCCGGGACCGAGGGGCCGGGAGGGTTCGGCGCCTCGGTCCTGCGCCTCGGCCCGGGCCATCGCCAGGCGGGCGCGCTCGCGGCGGTGACCGCGGCCGCCGTGGGCCGCATCGGCACCGCCGGCGTCGGGTCGGCGCGCGCCGCCGTGCCGCCGCCCGAGTCGGGCGACGGCGTCGAGATCCTCGTGGCCGCGCATCGTCACGCGCACTCCCGCGCCATCGCGCAGGCGCTGCGCCGCGCGCGCCACGGCCTCGACGGGCCCGAGACGCCGTGGGGGGAGATGGTCGTGGTCGCGCGCTCGAGCGCCCGGCTGCGCGAGATCCGCGCGGACCTCGCCGCCGCCGACATCCCGTGCGAGACCCTCGGGGACGGCACCGCCCTGCACGCCGAGCCGGCGGTCGCACCGATCCTCACCCTGATGCGCCGTGCCGCCGAGCTCGCGCGCGGCGGGGAGTCGACGTGGGAGGAGGCGGAGGCGGTCGAGCTGCTCGGCTCGCGGATCGTCGGCATCGACCCGGTCGCGATGCGCCGCCTGCGCCGCGCCCTCGTGCGCGAGGAGCGGCGCGGCGGCGGCACCCGCACGTCCGCGGAGCTGCTCGTCGAGGCGATCGCCGCTCCCGAGCGGTGGGCGAGCCTCGGCACGCCCGAGGCGCGGCTCGCGGAACGGGCCTCGCGTGCGCTCCGCGCGGGCGCCGCGGCGGCCGGGGCCGGCACACCGGCGACCGTGGCGTGGGCGGTGTGGGACGCGCTCGGCGTCGCCGACGACTGGCGTGCGGCCGCGCTCGCCGGCTCCGCGCGCGACGACGCCGACCTCGACGCGGTCATCGCGCTCATGCGCGCCGCCGCGATCTACGTCGAGCGCATGCCGTCCGCCTCGGTCGAGTCGTTCGTCGACCACCTCGAGGGCCAGGACTTCGCCCCGGACACGCTCGGCGCGCGGGCGCGCGTCGAGGACGCGGTCGCGTTCTGCACGCCGGCGTCGGCCGCGGGGCGCGAGTGGGACACCGTGGTGGTCGCCGGCCTCGAGGAGGGAGCCTGGCCCGACACGCGGCTGCGGGACGCGGTGCTCGGCGCGCACCAGCTCGCTGAGATCGTCGCGGGCCGTGCGGAGGCGGCCCCGCTCGAGCCGAGGGCGCGCGCCGCGTGGGCACGGGCCGCGCGCCGGGCGGTCGTCGACGACGAGACGCGCGCCTTCGCCGTCGCCGTGTCGCGCGCGCGCCGCAGCCTCATCCTCACGTGCGTGGACGGCGAGGACGAGCGGCCCTCGCGCTACCTCGCTTGGGCCGGCACGGCCGCGGGCGTCGAGCCCGTGCGTGCGGACGCGACCCCGCGCGTCACCGACCTGCGATCCGCGGTCGCGGCGGTCCGTGCGGGCGCCGTCGAGGCGGCCGGACCCGCCCGCGACGCCCATGTCGAGGTGCTCGCGAGGCTCGCCGCGATGGGCGTGGCCGGCGCGGACCCCGCCGAGTGGCACGGTGTCCCGACCCCGTCGACCGAGGTGGGCATGTGGGACGACGACCAGCCCGTGCGCGTCTCCCCGTCGCGCCTCGAGGCGCTCGAGACGTGCCCGCTGCGGTGGGCGCTCGAGACCGCAGGCGGCAGCGCGGCCGCCTCGGAGAAGCAGAGCCTCGGCACGCTCGTGCACGAGGTCGCGGCGGCGCTCCCGCACGGCACGCATGCGGAGCTCGCGGCGGCGCTCGAGGAGCGCTGGCCCGAGATCGCGGGCACCGACACGTGGCCCGACCGGGTGCTCAAGGACCGCGCCGACGCGATGATCCGCCGGCTCGCGGGCTACGTCGCCGGCGTGCGTGCGGGCGAGGTGCGGGTCGAGCAGCCCTTCAGCGTCCAGATCGGACGCGCCGTCGTCGCGGGCAGCGCCGACCGGGTCGAGGTCACCGACGGCAAGGCCCGCATCGTCGACCTCAAGACCGGGCAGGCGGTGTCCAAGAAGGACGCCGAGGAGCACGCGCAGCTCGCGATGTACCAGCTCGCCGCGGACCACGGTGGCTTCGGCGGGGTCGCCGAGGCCGACGGCGCGGCGCTCGTGTTCGTCGGCGGGTCGACCCAGGGGGCGAGCGAGCGCGCGCAGCCCGCGATCGACGTCGAGAAGGAGAAGGCGCGCCTCACGGCGGCGGTCGACACGATGGCGCAGGGGACGTTCACCGCCATCACGAACGACCGCTGCACGGCGTGCCCCGTGCGGCGCTCGTGCCCCGCGTGGCCGAGCGGGAGGCAGGTGACGGACGGATGACCGAGGCGGACCTCGCGGACGAGGGCCTGGTCAGGGGCGCGCGGCGCTCCGCCGCGGACCTCGCGGTCCTCGTGACCGGGCGCCCGCCCACGCCCGAGCAGGCCGGCGTCATCGGCGCAGGGCTCGACCCCATGCTCGTGGTCGCGGGTGCCGGCTCCGGCAAGACCGAGACCCTGTCGCTGCGCATCGTCTACCTGCTCGACCACGCGGAGGAGCTGTTCGGCACGGCCATCAGCCCCGACGAGATCCTGTGCCTCACGTTCACGCGCAAGGCCGCCGCGGAGATCGCCGAGCGCGCCGAGCACCGCATCGCGACGGCCTTCGGCGAGGACCCGTCCCGACCGCCCGCGTCGGTGTCGACGTACAACGCGTACTCGGCCCAGCTGGTCGCCGAGCACGGGCTGCGCCTGGGCATCGACCCCGACGCGACGACGCTCACCGCCGCCGCGCTGTGGCAGCTCGCCTCGGACGTCGTCACCTCGTGGACGGCGCCGCTCGACACGGACGCGGCCGTCAGCACGGTGACCGCCGCGATCTCGCGCCTCGCGGGCCAGCTGCGGGACCACGACGTCGCGCCCGCAGCGCTGCGCGAGTGGGCGCTGACCGCGCTCGCGGCGCTGGAGGAGCTGCCCAAGAACGCGGGCGACCGCGCTCCCGGTCCGCTCACCACCCGCACCGGCACCCCGAACGACCACGCCAAGCGGGTCGCGAAGATGCGCACCCTCGCGGCCGTGACCGGGCTGGTCGAGGAGTTCCAGCGGCGTAAGCGTGACGCCTCGCAGCTCGACTTCGCCGACCAGGTCGCGTTCGCCGGCGAGCTGTCGCGGCTCGACGCGGTCCAGGCGGTCGAGCGCGGCCGCTACCGCGCGATCCTGCTCGACGAGTTCCAGGACACCTCGCCGGGCCAGCTGAGGCTCTTCGCGCGGCTGTTCGGCGCGGATCACCACGTCATGGCGGTCGGCGATCCGAACCAGGCCATCTACGGATTCCGCGGCGCCTCCGAAAGCGCGCTGCCGATGTTCGTCGACGAGTTCGCGCACGGACGCGAGGTGCGCCAGGCGAGCCTGTCGGTGTCGTGGCGCAACGAGGGCTCCGTGCTCGACGTCGCGAACGCCGCCGCCGGCCCGCTGCGCGAGGCCTCCCGGGTCGAGGTGCTGCCGCTGCGGTCCCGCGCCGCTTACCTGGGGCAGGACGAGCCGCCCCGGCGGGCTGCGGGCGTCGACGGCCTCGTCACCGAGGACCACGTGCAGGAGGCCGATTCGGTGGTCGCCTACCTGCAGGACCGGCGGGCCGAGCTGCGCACGGGTCCCGCGCTGCCGACGGCGGCGATCCTCTGCCGCCGCCGCGCCCAGTTCGCGACCATGGTCGAGGCGCTCGTGCGCGCGGGCGTCGACTACGAGGTCGTGGGGCTCGGCGGGCTCGTCGACACCCCCGAGGTGTCCGACCTGGTCGCGCTCCTCGAGATCGCGCACGACCCGTCGCGCGGGGACTCCGCCATGCGCCTGCTCACGTCCGAGCGCGTCGCGCTCGGCATCCGCGACCTCGCCGCGCTCCAGGACTGGGCCCGCGAGCTGGCCGGCCCGCGCGAGGCGCGCGACAGCGAGTCGAGCCTCGTCGACGCGCTGGCGACGCCGCCCGCTCCCGGCTGGGCGTCGCGCGACGGCCGGTCGCTCAGCGCCGTCGCCCACGCGCGCATCGTCCGCCTGCAACGGGCGGTCGACGCGATCCGCACCCGCACGTACCTGTCGCTGCCCGAGCTCATCCTCGCCGCCGAGAGAGCGTGGGGGCTCGACATCGAGGCCGCCGTCGCGCGCCCCGACGGCCGTGCCGCGCGCAACGTCGACGCGTTCGTGGACGCCGCGCGGCAGTTCGCGGCAGGCGCCGAGCGCGCCACTCTCGGCGCGTTCCTCGCGTGGCTCGAGGCGGCGCGCAGCGAGGAGGGCGGGCTCGAGCTGCCCGTGAAGGAGCCCGAGCCCGGCGCCGTGCAGGTGCTCACCGTGCACGCCGCCAAGGGCCTCGAGTGGGACGTGGTCGCCGTGCCGGGCCTCGTCGACGGCCACTTCCCCTCGGTGGGGGAGCCCTCGTCGCGGCGCCCGTACTACACGGACGCCGGCTGGCGTGGGCGCGGCGTCGAGCTGCCCTACGAGCTGCGGCTCGACCGGCAGGACCTGCCGCACTGGGACTGGCGCTCTGCCGTCGACCACGGCACGCTCGCGGACTCGCTCGAGGACTTCGAGAAGGCGTGCGGACAGCACCGCATCGCCGAGGAGCGCCGCCTCTTCTACGTGGCCGTCACGCGCGCCCGCTCGCACGTGCTCCTGTCCGCGTCGTGGCGCGTGGGCGGCGCGACGGTCCGCACGCCGTCGTGCTACCTGCGCGAGCTCGTCGAGCTCGGGATGCTGTCGGACGAGCGCTGGGCGCCGCGCCCCGACGACGACGCGCCGGCGCCCGTCGAGCAGGTCCGCGCCGACTGGCCGCCCGCGCCCACGCCCGCCCAGATCGCGCGTCGGGCGCTCGCCGGAGCGGTGTCCGGGGCCATGGTGGCGGGCGCCGAGGCGGGGCAGGACCCCGCGGATGCGCGGTGGGATCGGCTGCCGCTCGGGCGCGAGATCGCCGCGATGCTCGAGGAGCGGCGCGAGCGGGAGCGTGGGGTCGGCGACGTGGCGCTGCCCGCCCACCTGTCGACCTCGGGCCTCGTGTCGCTGCGCCGCGATCGCGAGGCGTTCACCGCGCAGCTGCGACGTCCGCTGCCCGCGGAGCCCACACCGGCCGCGCGTCGCGGCAGCCTGCTCCACGCCTGGATCGAGGCGCAGTACGGGCACGTCCCGCTGCTCTCGCTCGACGACCTGGGCCCGGGGGAGGACGAGGCCGACCTCGAGGCGCTCAAGGACGCGTTCGCGCGCTCCGCATGGGCGGGCCGCACGCCCAGCCACATCGAGGTCGACGTCGAGGTGCCGCTCCGTGGGGTGACCATCCGCTCGCGCATCGACGCCGTCTTCCCCGCCGGCGCCGGGCTCGACCGCGTGACGGTGGTCGACTGGAAGTCGGGGTCGGCGCCGTGCGACGCGGACGAGCGGGCGGCGCGCGAGGTCCAGCTCGCGGTGTACCGGCTCGCGTGGTCCGAGTGGACCGGGGTGCCGCTCGACGAGGTCGACGCCGCCTTCCACTACGTGCGCGACGACGCGACGGTGCGGCCCGAGCGGCTGCTCACGCGCCAGGAGATCGAGGCGCTGCTGGCAGTCGAGGAGGGGTCCGCGCCGGCGTGACGCGGGCGCGGGTGCGCCTACTCCTCGTCCGCGTCCTCGAAGAGCATCGCCTCGAGGTCCGCGAGCATGCCCTCGCCGTCCGCGACCACGTCCGCGTTGTCGGTGCGGACCCCGTACATGAGCCAGCGCATCAGCGCCATCTCGGAGGCGAGGCGCGCGCGATCGAGGAGGTGCGGGTCGCGCATCTCGCGACGGCGCCCGTGATAGGCCTCGACGACCGAGTCGAGCACGTCGTCGGGCGCCGCGGCGACCAGCCAGGCGAGGTCGTCGGCGGGATCGGCGACGCGGGCGTCCATCCAGTCGACGATCCCCGACACCGAGCCGTCCGCGACGTACACCTGGTGCTCGCCCATGTCTCCGTGCACCACGGTCGGGTCGAAGCGCCACCACGACACGTTCTCGAGCTGGTGCTCCCACCGGTCCGCGAGGCGCGGCGGCACCTTGCCGGTCTGGATGCCGGCGTCGAGCTCCGCGAGCCGCCGCTCGCGGTACTCCTCCGCGGTGTACGCGGGCAGACCCTGGTCCTCGATCACGGTGATCGGCAGCTCGTGGATCTCGGCGAGCGCGCGGCCCACGGTCGCGGCGAGGCCCGGGCCCGGCTGCAGCGCCGCGAGCATGAGCGGGGCGCCGGGGACCTCCGTGTAGACGATCGCGCGACCCGAGTCGTCGGTCAGCTCGGCCGCGCCCGCGGGGTGGGGCACCTCGAACGACACGAGGCCCGCCTCCTTGGCGCGGGCGAGCGCGCCCAGCAGGCCCTTCTCCGCCTCGAGCGCGGCGCCGGCGGCGGCACGCTTCGGCGCGCGCACGATCCACCTCTTGCCCGTCGAGTCCTTGACCACCACGACCTCGAAGTCGGCGTCCGTGTGCGGGCTGCGCAGCACGTCGTAGACGTCGAGCCCGGGCACGGCGACGGTCGCCAGGGCGGCGAGCGCGAGCGGTGAACGAGGCACAGCCTCACCGTAGAGCCAACCCGGCGGGCGCGCCACGCTCCACGCCGCGCGGGCCAGGCACGATGCCCGCCCGCCTCACCTCACCCGGTCCGCCTCACCTCACCTCAACCGGTCCGCCTCCGCTCGCCTCACCCGGTCCGGCTTGCGGGGAACTGGGCGACGGTTCTCAGGGGTTCATGACTCCTGAGGGGAACTCAGCGACGGTTGCCCTCCGGCGGGCGTCCACCAGTTCCCCGGAGGAGTCGCAGACCTCGCGAGAGCGTCGCTCACCTCCCCGATCGCGTGGTGGCGGAGGTGCAGCGGAGGCGCGGCGGAGGTAGCACGGCGACAGGGGGCGGTGGAGGCGGTGGCGGCGGGAGCCCCGCGGGCGGGTAGCGTGACCACGTGAGGACTCCCTGGCCGCTGGACCTTGCCAGCCGTGTCGACCGCGCCGCCGAGCGCCGCGAGCTCGTCGACCTCGAGACCTGCGATGCGATCGTCGTGCGCGACGGGCGGGTGCTCGCCGCCGACGGCCGCGTCGTCGAGCTCGCGCCCGAGGCCCAGCCGCCCGCCGCGCTCCGCATCTACCTGGGACGCGACGGCGATCGCGATCTCGCGGCGCTCGTGCCCGTGGACCCTGGCTTCGGCGCGGACGACGACGGGATCGGCGGCGACCGCATGCGCGGGCTGCGCGACCTGCTCGCCGGCTTCTGGGACCGCGGCGCCGACGGCGAGCGCGAGCACGAGCTCGCCACCACCGCCGTCGCGATCGCCAACTGGCACGCGACGCACCCGCGCTGCGCGCTGTGCGGCGAGGAGACCGTGCCGACGCTGGGCGGCTGGGTGCGCCGCTGCGAGCGGGACGGCCGCGACCACTACCCGCGCACGGATCCCGCGATCATCGTCGCGATCACCGACCCCGAAGATCGCCTCCTCCTGGCGCACGCGGCCCACTGGTCGCCGCGGCGCTTCTCCCACCTCGCCGGTTACGTCGAGCCGGGGGAGACGTTCGAGCAGGCGGTGCACCGCGAGGTCCACGAGGAGTCGGGCCTCGCGCTCGCAGCCCTCGAGTACCTCGGCTCCCAGCCGTGGCCCTTCCCCGCCTCGGTCATGGTCGCCTTCCGCGCCATGACGGACCGCCCCGAGGACCTCAGGCTCGACATGGACGAGATCTCCGAGGCCCGCTTCGTGGCGCGCGACGAGATCGCCGCGCTCATCCTCGCCGGCGAGGTGGTGCTCGCGCCCAAGGGCTCGGTCGCGCGGCGCATGCTCGAGGACTGGTACGGCGGCGCGCTGCCCGAGCCCCGTCGCGACGGCCCCGTCGACGTGTAGACCCGCGGAAGCCTCTACCGCCGCCGCACCCCGCGGGACTACCCTCGCGCCAAGGCCCGCGCGTCCGCGCCACGGCCCCTCGCGTCCGACCGGGAGGCCCGATGATCGAGCTCGCCTCGTTCTCCAGCACCGTGGGCCTCGTCACGGGCCCGCTGCAGGACGGCCTGGCGGGGCGCGACTACCGCGTCGCGGCGGTCGAGAACGGCGCGTCGAGCCACATCCTCCACGTCTTCGTCGAGAACGCCGTGCTCGGCTTCTGCGTCACGTGGGACTGGTCGGAGGCACGATGCGCGGCCTACCCGGCGCCGCAGCGCGCCGAGTGGTGGCGCTGGGCGATCGGCCCGCACTGCCTCGCACGCTGGCGCGGCACGGACGTGCCCGCCGACGAGGGCTCGGCGGAGGCGGTGGCGCTGCTGCTCGGGCGCGTGGGGGAGCTCGAGGCCCTCGCGCGCGACCCGGGGCGCTGGCAGGACGTGCGGCGCGGCCGCCTGCCCTGGTGATCCCGGTGCTCCCGCCACGGTGAGGTGCCGCGCGTCCGCGCGCGACGACGGGACCGCCGCATCGTCCCCAGGGCCGCGCCGCGATGTCGGCGGTCCCTGACACAATGGCCGCGATGTCAGCCGACCAGATCCTCGACGCCCTCGACCCCGAGCAGCGGGAGGTGGCCACCGCGCTCCACGGCCCCGTCGTGGTGCTCGCGGGCGCCGGCACGGGCAAGACCCGCGCCATCACCCACCGCATCGCCTACGGCGTGCGCGTCAACGCGTACAACCCGCAGTCCGTGCTCGCGGTCACCTTCACCGCGCGCGCGGCGGGGGAGATGCGCCAGCGCCTGCGCGGCCTCGGCGTCACCGGCGTCCAGGCCCGCACGTTCCACGCGGCCGCCCTGCGCCAGCTCTCCTACTTCTGGCCCGAGGTGGTGGGCGGCCAGGTCCCGGGCCTGGTCGACCACAAGGCGCCGCTCGTGGGCCGCGCGGCACGCGACGCCGGCCTCAGCCCCGACCGGCTCACGGTGCGCGACCTCGCGTCCGAGATCGAGTGGGCCAAGGTGTCGCTCGTGAGCGCGGACGACTACCCCGCGACCATCGCGCGCCTCGGTCGGCCGTCGCCCGCTGACCTGCCCCCGATCCAGGTCGCGGACGTCATGCGCGCGTACGAGGACGCCAAGACGGACGCGGTGGTCCTCGACTTCGAGGACATCCTGCTGCTGCTCGCGGACATGATCGGCCGCCACCCGGAGGTGGGCGACCAGATCCGCCGCCAGTACCGCCACTTCGTCGTCGACGAGTACCAGGACGTCTCGCCGCTGCAGCAGTTCCTGCTCGAGCAGTGGCTGGGCGGCAGGCGCGAGCTGTGCGTGGTCGGCGACCCCGCCCAGACCATCTACTCGTTCGCCGGCGCGAGCCCGCAGCACCTGCTCGGCTTCACCCGCACCTACCCGGACGCGACCCAGGTGCGGCTCGTGCGCGACTACCGGTCCACGCCGCAGGTGGTGCGCCTCGCCAACGAGCTCATGCGCAAGCGCGGCACCGCCGGCACGGGCGTCGAGCTCGTCGCGCAGCGGCCGTCCGGGCCCGCGCCGGACTACCGCGCGTACGACGACGACGAGTCGGAGGCCCAGGGCGTCGCCGCGCAGATCGAGCGGCTCACCGCCACCGGCGTCAAGCCGTCCGAGATCGCCGTGCTCTACCGCATCAACAGCCAGTCGGAGGCGATCGAGGAGGCGCTCGCCGAGCGCGGCATCGGCTACCTGGTGCGCGGCGGACAGCGCTTCTTCGACCGCGAGGAGGTCCGCAAGGCCATCGTGCTGCTGCGCGGCGCCGCCGTCGCGTCCGACGAGCGCCCGCTGGGAGAACGCGTGCGCGACGCGCTCGGCGGGGCCGGATGGGCGGAGGAGCCGCCGGCGGCGCGCGGCGCGGTCCGCGAACGCTGGGACGCGCTGCAGGCGCTCGTCAACCTGGCCGACGACCTCGCCACGGACACCGCCGGGGGCGCGACGATGCGCGACTTCGTCGAGCATCTCGCGGAGCGCGCGCAGGCGCAGCACGCGCCGTCCGTCGAGGGAGTCACCCTGACCTCGATGCACGCGGCGAAGGGCCTCGAGTGGGACGCGGTGTTCATCGTCGGCTGCTCCGAGGGGCTGCTGCCGATCACCCACGCGGAGACCGACGAGCAGCTCGAGGAGGAGCGCCGCCTCCTCTACGTCTCGATCACCCGCGCCAGGGAGCACCTCGCGCTCAGCTTCGCGCGCTCGCGCAAGGCCGGCGGCAAGGGCACCCGCAAGCGCACGCGCTTCCTCGAGCAGCAGTGGCCCGACGCGCGCCCCGCGCGGGTCGCCCGGCAGTCGACCTCCGCCAAGCTCGCCGACCTCGATGCGGAGCAGCTGCGGCTGTTCGACACGCTCAAGCAGTGGCGGCTCGCGATCGCCCAGGAGTCCTCGAAGCCCGCGTTCACGGTGCTCGTCGACGCGTCGCTCGTCGAGATCGCGCGCGACCGCCCCGCGAACCTGGGCGAGCTCGCGCGCGTGAGCGGCGTCGGGGCGTCGAAGCTCGACCGGTACGGCCTCGCGATCCTGGAGATCGTGGCCGAGCACTAGGTCAGGTCGCGCCGCACCCGCAGCGCGGGTGGGGGACGATGCGGCGGCGCCGCGGCAGCCCACGCTCGACCCGCCACGCGACGGGGGAGCCGCCATCCAGCAGCGCCGCGAGCACGGACACGGCGAGGGCCCCGGCCAGCGCGGCCGACGCCGGCTCCGTACGCTCGGGCAGCGCCTCGCACTGCAGGGCGAGGCACGGCCAGGCCGGATCGCGGTCGGTGGCCGCGATCCCCGCGCAGCGCAGGCACGCGGTGTCGCCGGGACGCACCGGCAGCACGGTGACGCCCGCCTCGTCGGTCAGCGCGGCGACGTGCGGACCGGCGAGCATCAGCGCGTGGTGCACGGTCGAGGGCACCGCACCGTACGCGGCGACGATCTCGCCGTCGACGGACCGCTCGGCGTCGAGGTGCAGGCGCAGCGCGGGCACGACGGCGCCGATGCGGCGCGCGACCGGCGCGGCGGGCGCGCCCGGCATGCCCACCAGGCTGAGCGACGCGGCGCCCGCGCGGGCCGCCCCCTCGGCCGCCGCGGTCCCGACCGGTCCCAGCCCTCGCACCCGCACGCGGCGGCCCTCGAGCGTGGGAGCGCGCATGCTCCGCGCGAGCCCCTCCTGCTCCGTGCCGTCGCCGCGCCACAGGCGGGGCGGGGCCGCCGCATCGTCCATGGCTCCCACGGTCCCACGCGCCGGGCCCGCGACCCCGGCTGTCCACAGGCCGCAGACAGGCGAAGGGCCGGTCCCCCTGGGGGGACCGGCCCTTCGCGGAGCTCTGCTGGCTTTACGCCTTGCCGAGGATGCGGTTCAGCTTGGTGCCGCACACCGGGCAGGTGGCCTTCGCCATGCGACGGCCGTTCTCCGAGACGACGACGTCGCCCTCGGTCTCGCGCTTCTCCTTGCACTTCACGCAGTAGAACTCGCCCGAGTACTTGTCAGCCATTCGGCTCTCCTTCTTCTCTGTGGCGCGGCGGTACGCGCCGCACGTGTGCAGGCCTCCGGGGGCCCTTGGTCCCCCAGCGTAGACGCGTGAGCGCGAAATCCCCCCATCGGCGGGCGGGTGTCGCCTCCCGGTCCGTGAGCACCCTACTCGTCTTCGCCGCCCAGCAGGCGCTCGAGCTCGCGATCGACCTCGTCGCCCTCGCCGCGCGCGACGTACGCGTCGACCCACGCCTGCCAGGTTCCGAGCTGGTCGGAGTCGGGCAGGAGGTCGGGGTGCGACCACACGCCGTCGCGGCCCTCGGAGCCCAGCCGCGCGTGCAACGAGGCCCACATCGCCGAGGCGTCGCGCATGCGGCGGGGCCGCAGCTCGAGGTCGAGCAGGTTGGCGAACGTGTCCTCGGCCGGCCCGCCGGCGGCGCGGCGGCGGCGCATCATCTCGCGCAGCGCGCCCACGTCCGGCAGGTGCGGCGCCGCGGCACGCATCGTGACGTCGTCGACCCAGCCCTCGACGAGCGCGAGGAGCGTCTCGACGGACTCGAGGGTCGCGGTCTGCTCGTCGGTGTGGTGCGACGCGAAGATGCCGCGGTTGAGCGCCTTCTGCAGGCGGGCGGGGTCGCCCATGCCGGCGTCCCGGACCGCCTCCTCGAGCGCGTCGAGGTCGATGGTGATGCCCTGGGCGTAGCGCTCGACGAGGGTGTGGAGCTGCCCCGGCAGCCACGGGGCGGCCGCGAACAGCCGGATGTGCGCCGCCTCGCGCAGCGCGAGGAAGGTGCGTACGGCGTCCTCGTCGATGTCGAGGCCCTCCGCGAACGAGGTGATCGCCTTGGGCACGAGCACGACGCGGGGCTCGGTGAGCAGCGGGATGCCCAGGTCGGTGGCGCCGAAGGCCTCGCGGGCCATCTCGCCCGCGGCCTGGCCCATGTGCATGCCGCACACGGTGGGCGCGACGGAGCGCATCAGCGCGCTCGGGTCGAGGCCGCCGGTGTTCTCGACGTCGGCGGCACCCTCGAGCAGCCCGCCCAGCGCGTGCGAGACGCTCACCGCGACGGGGCCCGCGAGCGTGCGCCATGTCGGCAGGGTCGCCTCGACCCACTCGGCGCGGCTCCACACGCGCGGCTCGAGCCGTGTCGGGTCGAAGTCGGTGACGGCGTCGAGCCACAGCTCGGCCTGGGAGATCGCCTGGCGGTGCAGCGCCGCCGTCGCGGCGGACACGCTCGGGTCGCCGCCCTGCGCTGCCACGCCGCGCGCGACGTCGTGCGCGAGCTTCCAGTTGACGTCCTCGCCGTCGGACTGGGAGACCAGCGCCCGGATCTGCCCGAGCACGTGCTCCATCATCGCGGGGCTCGCGGCGAGCCCGGACTGCGCGGCGAGCGCCTCCGGGTCCATGCCCATGCGCTGCAGCTCCTCGAGGGCGGCCTCCGCATCGTCCCCGAACAACTCTCGCAGCAGCCGCATCCACGGCGTCGACTCGTCGCTCACGCTCACTCCGTCCGTGCACGCCTCATGCGTGCCTCCACCACGGTAACGAAGGACCGCGCCGAAGCGCGGCGACGTTCGCTACCAGCAATGCCGTGCCGGGCGGGCGCGCGCATCGGCAAGAATGGGGGCGTGACGACCACCGAGGCCAGCACCCCCGCGCCCGCGGAGCGCACGACGTCCACCCGCCGCGGCACCGTGATGTCCGTGACGGGCCTCGCGACGAGCGCGCTCATCGCGCTGCTCACGGTCGTGCCGTCGCCCTACGCGGTCGGATCCGCGGGACCCACGTTCGACACGCTCGGCGAGGTCGACGACGTCCCGCTGGTCGAGATCTCGGGCGCCCCCACGTACATGTCGTCCGGCGAGCTGCGCCTCACCACCGTGTCCGTGTCGCGCGCGGGCTCGCAGCCCTTCACGCTCGGTCGCGTGCTCGCCGGCTGGGCCTCGCCCCGCCAGTACGTGGTGCCGCAGGAGAACGTCTTCGGCACCGCGGACGAGGAGGAGGAGGCCGAGCAGCAGGCGGCGGACGAGTGGATCAGCTCGCAGGAGAGCGCCACCGTCTCGGCGCTCGAGGCGCTCGGCCACCCCGTGCCCGCGACGCTCGCGGTCGAGGGCACCTCGCCCGGCTCGCACGCGCAGGGCGTGCTCGAGCAGGGCGACGTCATCGTCGCCGTGGACGGTGCGGACGTCGACACGTTCGCGGAGCTCGCCGACGCGGTCGGCGCCCGCGAGCCCGGCGACGACATCGCCGTGACGTTCACGCGCGACGGCGAGGAGACGACCGAGACCTTCGCCACGCTCGACGACGGCAACGGCGAGGCGGTCATCGGGGTGTGGATCAACCCCGAGTTCGATCTCCCCATCGACGTCGAGGTGCAGATCGACTCCGTCGGCGGGCCGTCCGCCGGCCTCATGTTCTCGCTCGGCATCATGGACCGCCTCACCGAGGTCGACGAACTCGACGGCGCGCGCGTGGCCGGCACCGGCACGATCGACGCGACCGGCGACGTCGGGCCGATCGGCGGCATCCGCATGAAGCTGTACGGCGCCCAGGACGCGGGCTCCGAGTGGTTCCTCGCCCCGGTCGAGAACTGCGCCGACGTGCGCGGCAACATCCCTGATGGTCTCCACGTTGTCGCAGTGGACACCCTCGACGATGCCTACGACGCCATCACCCGCATCGGCCGGGGCGACACCGCCGACCTGCCCGGCTGCTGAGCGTGGCAGGCTAGAGCCACACCGAACCGAAGGACAACGACGTGAGTTTCGACGACCGCCCCGCCCGCCCGGTCCGGCCCGCGCCCGTGCCACAGCGCCGATCGCCCCTCGCGATCACCGCCGTGGTGCTGGGCGCGCTGGTCCTTGCGGCGATCGCGACGGCCAACATCTGGACCGAGGTGGTCTGGTACGACCAGCTGGGCTACTCCGAGGTGTGGCGCACCCAGTGGCTCGCGCGCATCATCCTCTTCGTGGCCGCGGGAGGCATCGCCGCCTTCGTCATCTGGCTCAACCTGTGGATCGCGAAGCGCGTCCGTCCGGCCCGC
This sequence comes from Demequina litoralis, assembly GCF_030418455.1. GTDB lineage: Bacteria > Actinomycetota > Actinomycetes > Actinomycetales > Demequinaceae > Demequina > Demequina litoralis. Next base: position 204,033 of record NZ_JAUHPW010000002.1, on the reverse strand, counting down.
ACCGGGGGCCGCAGCCAGCTCGACCAGGTGCGCGAGCAGATCGAGCCGATCGAGCGCCTCGCCATGATCGTGCTGCCCGCGGTCATCGGGCTCGTCGTGGGCCTCGCGGTGTCCTCGCAGTGGGAGACCGTGGTGGCGTGGCTCAACCACGAGCCCTTCGGCGCCCAGGACCCGCAGTTCGGGCTGGACGCGTCGTTCTACGTCTTCACGCTGCCGATGCTCAACCTCGCGGTCACGCTCGTGCTCGCGCTCGGCGTGCTTTCGACCCTCATCGCGGCGTTCGTGCACCTGCTGTACGGCGGCATCGCCGGCACCGGCCGCTCGTTCGTCGCCTCCAAGGGCGCGCGCATCCAGCTCGCCGTGCTCGGCGCCATCGTGATGCTCGCGATCGCGGCGAACTACTGGCTCGACCGCTACGGCCTCCTCACCAAGTCGGGCGAGACGTTCTACGGCGCGTCCTACACGGACATCAACGCGATCCTGCCGTCGCGGTCGATCCTCGCGGGCATCGCCATCGTGGTGGCGCTCGTGTTCCTCGCGGTGATCTGGCGCGGCGACTGGCGGATCCCGGCCGTCGGCATCGGCCTCATGCTGCTGTCCGCGGTCGTCATCGGCGGCATCTACCCGTCGATCGTCCAGCGCTTCCAGGTGTCGCCCAACGAGCAGGAGCTCGAGACGCCGTTCATCCAGAACAACATCGACGCCACGCGCTACGCGTACGGCATCGACACGGTGGAGGAGACGCAGTACCGGGCGAGCACCGAGGCGGAGGCCGACGCGCTGCGCGCGGACGCCGACACCACGGCGCAGATCCGCCTGCTCGACCCGAACATCGTCTCGCCGGCCTTCCAGCAGCTGCAGCAGAACAAGCAGTACTACAACTTCGACGACATCCTGAACGTCGACCGGTACGCGCTCGACGGCGAGCTCCAGGACACGGTCATCGCGGTCCGCGAGCTCAACCTCGACGGTCTGGGCTCCGAGAGCCGCAACTGGGTCAACGACCACACGGTCTACACGCACGGCTTCGGCGTCGTCGCGGCCTACGGCAACAAGACGCAGTCGGACGGCCAGCCCAGCTTCTTCGAGCGCGGCATCCCGTCCGTCGGCCTGCTCGGCGACTACGAGCCGCGCATCTACTTCGGCTCGACCGTGCCGGACTACTCCATCGTCGGCGCGCCCGAGGACACGAACCCGTGGGAGCTCGACTACCCGGACGACAACTCGGAGACCGGCCAGGTCAACACGACGTACACGGGCGAGGGCGGACCGGCGATCGGCAACCTCTTCGAGAAGCTGATGTTCGCGATCCGGATGGGCGAGGAGCAGATCCTGTTCTCGGACCGCGTCACCACCGAGTCCCAGATCCTGTACTACCGCGACCCGCTCGAGCGCGTCGCCCGCGTCGCGCCGTACCTCGAGCTCGACCAGACCGCGTACCCGGCGGTGGTGGACGAGCGCGTCGTGTGGGTGGTCGACGGCTACACCACCACGGACCAGTACCCGTACTCGGCGCCGGTGGCCTCCGACTCGCTGTTCGCGCAGCAGTCGGGCGCGGCCACCGGGACGACGGTGCTCAACTACGTGCGCAACTCCGTCAAGGCGACCGTCGACGCGTACGACGGCTCCGTGACCCTGTACGCGTGGGACGAGGAGGACCCGATCCTCCAGACCTGGCAGCACGTGTTCCCGACCTCGATCGAGCCCATCAGCGAGATCAGCGGCGACCTCATGAGCCACCTGCGCTACCCCGAGGACCTGTTCGCGATCCAGCGGTACCAGCTCACGCAGTACCACGTGACGGACGCGGCGTCGTTCTACTCGGGCCAGGACTTCTGGCGCAACCCGGCCGACCCGACCGACGACACCCGCCTGCAGCCCCCGTACTACCTCACGCTGCAGATGCCCGACCAGGACGAGCCCACGTTCTCGCTCACGAGCAACTACATCCAGGGCGGTGACAACCCGCGCAACATCCTCACGGGCTACCTCGCGGTGAACTCGGAGACCGGCTCGACACCGGGCGAGGTCGCGGAGGACTACGGCACGCTGCGCCTCCTCGAGCTGCCGCGCGACACCACCATCCCCGGACCGGGCCAGGTGCAGAACAACTTCAACTCCGATCCGGACGCGCAGGAGACGCTGAACCTCCTGCGCCAGGGCGAGACCGACGTCGTCAACGGCAACCTGCTCACCCTCCCCGTGGGCGGCGGCCTGCTGTACGTCCAGCCCGTCTACGTCCAGTCCAGCCAGGGCACCCAGGTGCCGCTGCTGCGCAAGGTCTTCGTGGCCTTCGGCGACTCGGTCGGCTTCGCGGACACGCTCCCGGAAGCGCTCGACCAGGTCTTCGGCGAGGGCGCGGGCGAGGGCGCGGCCGGCGACACCGGCACGGACACGGGCTCCGGCGGCACGGACGGGGATGCCGGTTCCGGCGACTCGGGCACCACCGACGGCGGCTCGGGCGACGCGGTCGACCCGACCGCCGAGGCGGCCCTCCAGGACGCGCTCGACCGCGCGAACCAGGCGCTGCAGGACAGCCAGGCGGCGCTCGCCGCGGGCGACTTCACCGCGTACGGCGAGGCGCAGGACGAGCTCGCGGCGGCGATCGAGGACGCGATCGTGGCGGAGGCGGAGCTCACGGGCGCGGCGGCCGAGGCGACCCCCGACACCACCTCGGAGCCGAGCGCCTCGGCCAGCGCCGAGCCGAGCGCGGAGCCCACGGCGGGCCTCGAGGGCGACCTCTCGGCAGGGTAGGTCCGCGCCCGCTCGGGCGACACGACGAAGGGGGCCGCTCCAGTAGGAGCGGCCCCCTTCGTCGCGTGCGCGAGGCGTGCGGTGCTCAGGCCTCGATCTCGACGTGGCGGTCGGTCGCCGCCCGGATGAAGCGCATGAAGAACACGAACGAGATCACCACGAGCGCGGCCGAGGCCCACATGATCGCGGGATACGCATCGAGGCGCTCGGGGTAGGCGAGCTCGCCCGTGGTGAGGTCGAGCGAGAACTGCAGCGCGGCCGAGCCGAGGCCCTGCACGCCCTGAGCGAGGATCCAGGTGATCCACCAGCCGAGGAGCAGGCCCAGACCCACGCCGCGACCGGTCACCTTGCGGGCGCCGATGGGGATGAGCACCACCGACGCGATCGGGATGAACCATCCCCACCACTCGACGGCGCCCATGCCGGGCCGCACGCCCAGGGCCTCGCGGTTGCGGCGCATCCGCGACATCCACATGCCGTAGAGGATGTACGACACGACCAGGAGGGGCGTGGTGAGCAGCGACAGCAGCGAGCCGGCGTTGATCTGGAGCTCGTTCGACTCCGCCATCGCGCGGATCGCGTCGACGTCGCCCTGGGCGAACACGGCCATGAGGACGGACACGAGCGTGAAGCCCGCGGCGACGCCGATGAGGCCCTTGGCCAGGCCCTCAGGCTTCTCGAGGGGGGCGCCGGTGCGGTCGAAGCGGACCTGCGGGCCGGTGCCGTACACGGGCGCGGGCGGCGGGGCGGCGCCCGGGATCAGCCCGGGACCAGGGACGTCGGACGATGCGGGGGGCCGGGGCGGCTCCTCGGGGCGGCCGGGGCGAGCGGCGAAGGGATCCTCGTTGGTCATGCCTCGACCCTAGCGACGGAGGGCGGATTTGGTTCTGCGCCACGCGTCCGCTAGAGTAGTCAGGCCGACGCGGGGTGGAGCAGTTCGGTAGCTCGCCGGGCTCATAACCCGGAGGTCGCAGGTTCAAATCCTGTCCCCGCTACGAGAAGACGAAGGCCCGGACCATCTGGTCCGGGCCTTCGTCGTTCCCCGGCGGCCGTCGCGAGGCGCGCATCGTCCCGTCCGGCCGGCGCCGCCCCCTCCGCCGCAATCGGCGTGCGGGCGCGCCCTCGCGAAGCAGGACCAGGGACGATGCGCGGCGCACCTGCTCCCGTACGCCGGTTCGCGCGGGCGGGGGCGTTGCGGGGAGCCGGGCCTGGACGCACGAGGACCCGGCCCCGCCGGAGCGGGAGCCGGGCCCTGTGAGGACGGGTGCCGGAGGCGCCTAGTGGATCGCCTCGGTGGCGGCGCGCTCGATCGCGAGGCCCGCCTCGTACTGCTCGAGCCATGCGCGGTAGCCGGCGACGTCGCCCGTGTCGGGCTCGGCCACGTCGAGCGCGGCCCCCGCGAAGACCTCGTCCGACAGGTACGAGTCGAGCGGCACGGCCGCGCCCTTGCGGAGGTACTCCGCGAGGACGGCGATGCCCCACGCGCCGCCCTCGGAGGCGGTGTCGCCCACGGTGACGGGCGCCTCGATCGCCGCGGCAAGGAGGCGCTGAGCGACGCCGGCGGTGCGGAACATGCCGCCGTGCGCGAACATCGAGTCGAGCTGGACGCCCTCGTCGTGCAGGACCTTCATGCCGAGGCTCAGGGTGCCGAAGGCGCCGTAGAGCTGCGTGCGCATGAAGTTCGCGAGCGTGAGCCGCGAGCCGGGCGTGCGGACGAAGAGCGGGCGGCCCTCCGCCAGGCCCGTGATGGGCTCGCCCGAGAGGTAGTTGTAGGCGAGCAGGCCGCCGCCGTCGGCCTCGCCCTCGAGCGCCGCGGAGAACAGGGCCTCGAAGACCGCGTCGGAGCCGAACTCGCTGCCGAGCGCGGCCGCGAACTCGGTGAAGACGCCGGCCCACGTGCCCAGCTCGGAGGCGCCGTTGTTGCAGTGCACCATCGCGACCAGGTCGCCTGCGGGTGTGGTGACGATGTCGAGCTCCTCGTGGACGCTCTCGAGCGCCTTCTCGAGCACGACCATCGCGAAGATCGACGTGCCGGCGGAGATGTTGCCGGTGCGAGGAGCGACCGCGTTGGTGGCGATCATGCCGGTGCCTGCGTCGCCCTCGGGCGGCGCGACCGCGGCGCCCGGCCGGATCGTGCCGGTCGGGTCGAGCAGCGCGGCGCCCTCCGCGGTGAGCGTGCCGGCGTCGGCGCCCGCCACGAGGACCTCGGGCAGGAGCGCGGTGACGTCGAGGCCCGGGCGGCGCGCGGCGACGAGGCCCTGGAAGCGCGCGAGCATGTCCGCGTCGTAGTCGCGGGTGGTCGGGTCGATGGGGAACATGCCCGATGCGTCGCCGACGCCCAGGACCCGGCGGCCCGTGAGCTTCCAGTGCACGTATCCGGCAAGCGTCGTGAACGAGCCGAGCTCCGCCACGTGCGGTTCCTCGTCGAGGATCGCCTGGTAGAGGTGGGAGGCCGACCAGCGCAGCGGGAAGTTGAAGCCGAGCACCTCGGTCAGCTCCGCGGCGGCGCGCTCCGTGTTCGTGTTGCGCCACGTGCGGAACGGGACGAGCAGGTCGCCCGCGGCGTCGAAGGCCAGGTAGCCGTGCATCATGGCCGAGACGCCGAGCGCGCCGAAGCCGGCGGGGCGCACGCCGTGGAGGCGCTCGACCGTGGCGAGCAGATCCGCGACGGACGCCTGCACGCCCTCCCAGATCGCCTCGACCGAGTAGGTCCAGAGGCGGTCGACGAACTGGTTCTCCCACGCGTGGCTGCCCGTGGCGATCACCTCGTGGTCGGGCCCGATGAGGCACGCCTTGATGCGGGTCGAGCCCAGCTCGATGCCCAGCGAGGTGTCGCCGGCCGCGATCGCGGCGGCCACGTCGATCTGGTTGGTCTGCGCCATCGGCACTCACTCCTTCGTCAAGCGCCCGCGTGCGGCGGACATTCGATGTGAACGTTCGACAAAACCCTAAGGCCTGTCCGCGTCTTCGATGGAACCATAGGTCCCGCCCGCGTGCGCGACGGGGGTGAGCGCGGGCGCCGATGCGCTCGCGCGGCGGGCTGCCGCGGCAGCCTGGGCGGCGGCGACGCCCGGGCATGCACCGGGCGCCAACCAGCGGGGTTAGCCTGACGACTGTGACCGCCACCCCGTCCGCGCGCCCGCGCATCGCGCTGAGCCTCGGCAGCGGGGGCGCCCGCGGCTACGCTCACATCGGCGTCCTGGACGAGATCGAGGACCGCGGCTGGGAGGTGGTCGGGCTCGCCGGGACCTCGATGGGTGCGCTCGTGGGCGGCCTGCACGCGGCGGGAGGGCTCGCCGACTACCGCGCCTGGGCCGAGTCCCTCACCCGCCGCGACGTGCTGCGCATGCTCGACCCGGCCTTCAAGGGTGCCGGAGCGATCCGTGCCGACCGCGTGATGCGCCGCATCGACGAGATCCTCGACGGCCGCGTCATCGAGGACCTGCCGATCCCGTACACCGCGGTCGCGACCGACCTGATCTCGCAGTCCGAGGTGTGGTTCACCGAGGGCCCGCTCGTCGACGCGATCCGCGCCTCGATCGCGATCCCGACGGTGATCACGCCCGTGCGACGGGACGGCCGCCTCCTCGCGGACGGCGGGATCCTCAACCCGGTCCCGGTGATCCCGCTCACCTCCGTGCGGGCCGACGCCATCATCGCCGTCAACCTCTCGGGAACGTCGCGCGGCGGCAACCCCGCCGAGCCGCCCGTCGACTCGGCCGGCCCGCTCGTGCGCCTGCCGCGCCTGCGCCTGCCGTCGATCCATGCCGCCGAGCCGCGCCTGGTGAGCATGATCGCCCACCGGCTGCGCGCACGGGGGGAGCAGGAGGACGATGCGCTGGCCGAGGCGGTCGTGATCGAGCCGGCAGACGGGGACGAGGTGCTCGACGTCAGCACGCTCGACGTCATCGACCGGTCCCTCCAGACCCTGCAGAACACGGTCCAGCGCTACCGCCTCGCCGGCTACCCGCCCGATGTCATGGTGAACGTGCCGGCGGACTCGTGCGGCGCGCTCGACTTCCACCGCGCGACCGAGCTCATCGCTCTCGGCCGCGAGCTCGCCCGGCAGGCCTTCGACGAATGGGAGGGTGCGCCGGCATGACGCGGGCGGAAGCCGTACGAGCGGAGCCGGCGCCGCGTGGACCGGTCGGTGAGGGCTGACGCGGAGCGGCGCGTCGGGACGATCGGCGCGACCGCGATCGGCGCGGGCTCGATGCTCGGCGCCGGCGTGTTCGTCGTGTGGGGCCCCGCCTCCGCGGCGGCAGGCTCGGCGCTCGTCTGGGCGGTCCTGGTCGCGGGCGTCGTCGCGGCCCTCAACGCCGGTTCGACGGCGCAGCTCGCCGCGGTCCATCCGGTCGCGGGGGGCGCGTACGCCTACGGCCGCGCCGAGCTCGGCCCGTGGCCCGGCTTCGTCGCGGGCATCGGCTTCGTGCTGGGCAAGACGGCGTCCGTCGCGGCGATCGGGCTCGCGATCGGCGCGTACCTGTGGCCCGAGCAGCCCGCCGTGGTCGCGACGGCGGCGATCGCGGCGTCGTGGACCCTCAACTCGCGCGGCATCACGCGCACGAGCGCCGCGTCCGTGGCGATCGCCTCGGCCGTCGTCGCGGTCGTCGTCGCGGCCGTCTTGGCGATCGCCGGGGTCGACGGGCCCGCCACCGCGACGTTCGGCTGGTCCACGACGGGGGGAACGGTCGCGGGGGTCGCGCAGGCGGCCGCGCTCGTCTTCTTCGCCTTCGCCGGCTACGCCCGCATCGCCACCCTCGGCGAGGAGGTGCGCGACCCGGCCCGCGTCATCCCCCGCGCGATCGCGGTGGCGCTGGGCGCCGTCCTCGCGCTCTATCTCGGGCTCGCGGCCGTGCTGCCGGGCGCGCTGGGGGACGATGCGCTCGCGGCCTCCGTCGCGCCGGTCGCCGACGCGGTCGAGGGCACGTGGCTGCCCGCCGCGGTGGTGACGGCAGCCGCCGTCGCGGCCGCCTTCGGCTCGCTGCTCGCGCTCACCGCGGGCCTCGGCCGCACGGCGATGGCGATGGCGCGCGAGGCGGACCTGCCGCGCGGGCTCGCCGCGACCAACGGCCGCGGGGTGCCGGCCCTCGCCGAGGGTGCGGCCGCGCTCGCGGCGATCGCGCTCGCGTGGGCCGGCGACCTCACCCTGGCGATCGGGATGTCGTCGTTCGCGGTGCTGCTCTACTACGCGGTCGCGGGGGCCGCCGCCTTCCGCGCGGCGGGCGCGGGCCGCGTCGCGGGCTGGCGGATGCCTCGCGTGCTCAGCGCGACGGGGGTGGTCCTGTGCGTCGCGCTCATGGCGTCGCTGCCGCCGGTCGCGACGCTTGCCGCGGCGGCGGTGCTCGTGGCGGCGGGGGCGACGCGTTGGATCGTGCGCCGCGCCTGACGCGTCAGGACAGCGCGGTCACGAGCGCGAAGCCGGCGCCCGCCGCTCCCATGCCCAGGACGCCGGTCGCGAGGACGTACCGCGCGGTCGCGTGGTGGCGCCGGTCCTTGAGCATCACGACGACGTCGACCGCGAGCGACGAGAAAGTCGACAGGCCGCCCGCGACGCCCGTGCCCAGCGCGAACGCCCAGCCGGGGGAGAGCAGCGCATCGTCCCCCGCCGCGACCACGGCGCCCAGGAGGGCCGAGCCGAGGATGTTCGCGAGGATCGTCGGCCAGGGGAACGTCCGGCGGTGGTCGAGCCAGCCGAGGGAGAAGCGCGCGCACGCGCCGAGGCCGCAGCCGAGGATCGCGGCGACGTAGGCCCACCCGCTCACTCGTTCTCCTCCTCGAAGACCGCCTGCTCGTCGAGCGGCGTGGGCGGACGGTCGCCGAGCCACCATCCCGCCGCGGCGCCCACGACGGCGGCCGCCATGGTCGCGAGCAGCACGGCGGCGCTCTCGGCGGTCGAGACGCCCGCGGACCACTCCAGCACGGCGATCGAGGAGAACGTGGTGAAGCCGCCCAGGAGTCCGGGTCCCACGGCGGGGAACAGGCGCCACGGTCCGTGCGCCTGCGTGCGTGCCACCGCCCACCCCAGCGCGAGCGAGCCCACCACGTTGATGAGCAGCAGGTCCCACGGCACGGGTCCCGCGGTGTCGGGCAGCGCCTCGCCGAGGCCGATGCGCAGCGCGCCGCCGATCGAGCCGCCGACCAGGACCAGGCCGAGCTGGGCGGCCCGCGTCACCGGGCCAGCCAGGCGTCCGCGGCCTCGAGCTGCGCGGTCAGGGCGCGCTGGACGGCGTTCCCGACCGCCTTCTCGATCATCGCGCCGACGACCGGCACGTGCGCCGTGACGTCGCCCGCGGCGAGGAACTCGGTCGTGTCGCCCTCGGGGGTGAGCCCGATCGCTCCGGCCACGTGCCCGGGGGCGCCGGCGATCTCGACGGCGAACGTGCCCACGCGGTCGTCGGCACCCGCGGGCGGCTCCCACACCTCGGTGTAGGTGACGGCGAGGTCGCGTCCGAGGAACGCGCGGAACTCGGAGGGGATGGACGAGGTCGGCACGTCGGCGCGCAGCGTGATCGCGAACGAACCGTCCTCGCGCTCGTCGACGTCGACGTCCTGCGCCTCCGTGCCCATCGACGCCGCGCGGGCGTGGCCGAACGAGACGTCGGTCAGCATCGCCCATACCTCCGCGAGCGGAGCGTCGAAGCGATGCGCGTGCGTGATCTTCACCGGTGGAACCCCCTGCGCTCAGGCTATCGCGCCCGCGAGACGGCTCTAGGCTGGTCCTCGTGGCAACCCTGCGCGACACCATCGAGGAGCACGGCCCCATCTCGGATGCGGAGGCCGAGTGGCTCGGCCTGCTCGTCTCCGACTGGCAGATCATCGCGGACCTGTCGTTCGCGGACCTGGTGCTGTGGCGCCAGGTGGGCGACGGCTTCGTCGCGGTGGCCCAGTGCCGCCCGTCGACCGGCCCGACGGTGCATCTGGACGACGTCGTCGGCAAGGGCGCCCCGGACGGCCGTGTCGCGCATCTCGCGCGGGCGCTCGAGGAGGGCGGCATCGTGGGCTCGCGCGAGCCTCGCTGGGACGAGACGTACGCGGTGCGCGAGGACGCGCTGCCGGTGGTGATGAACGGTCGCGCGATCGCCGTGATGACGCGCGAGGTGTCGCAGGCGGTGTCGCGCTCGTCGAGCCGCCTCGAGCTCAACTACAAGGGCGCGGCCGACGACCTGCTGCGCATGGTCACGCGCGGCGAGTTCCCCGTCCACACGTCGATCACCGGGCCGCGCCGCGGGGCGCCGCGCGTGGGCGACGGCGTGCTGCGGCTCGACGCGGTCGGGCACGTCACGTACGCGTCGCCCAACGCGCTGTCGTGCTTCCACCGCCTCGGCGTGCACGGCTCGCTCATGAACAAGTCGCTGCCGCGCGTCACGAGCGAGCTGCTCGAGGACCAGGGAGTGGTCGACGAGACGCTCGCCATGGTGGTCGCCGGGCGCGCCGCATGGCGCACCGACCTCGAGGCCAACGGCGCGGCGCTGTCGCTGCGCGCGATCCCCGTCACCGAGCACGGCGCGCGCGTCGGCGCCGTGCTGCTGTGCCGCGACGTGTCGGACCTGCGCCGCCGCGAGCGCGAGCTCGTGACCAAGGATGCGACGATCCGCGAGATCCATCACCGCGTGAAGAACAACCTCCAGACGGTCGCGGCGCTGCTGCGCCTGCAGTCGCGGCGCGTCGAGGCGCCGGAGGCGAAGGAGGCGCTCGCGGAGGCGATGCGACGCGTCGCCACCATCGCGCTCGTGCACGAGACGCTGTCGGGCACGCTCGACGAGCTCGTCAACTTCGACGAGCTGGTGTCGCGCTCGATCCGGATGGCGGCCGAGGTCGCGTCACCGGACACCCAGGTGCGCATCGTCAACACCGGCGAGTTCGGGCTCATCCCCGCGCAGTACGCGTCGTCGCTGGCGCTCGTCATCACCGAGCTCGTGACCAACGCGGTCGAGCACGGCTTCGCGGGCCGTGCGCAGGGCACGATCACGGTGGCCGCCGATCGCGAGGGCCGTCGCCTGCACGTCACGGTGTCCGACGACGGGGTCGGCATCACCGTCGAGCCGTCGGGCCTCGGCTCGCAGATCGTCCGCACCCTCGTGCAGAACGAGCTGTCGGGGTCGATCGAGTGGACGAACGTCGAGAACGGCTCGGTGGTCGACCTGCGCGCGAGCGTCGAGGAGCGCGTCTCGGACCCGCGGCTCTAGCCAGCGGCACCGCCAGGGAAGCACGAAGCCCCGCCCGGCGGTGCCGGACGGGGCTTCGACGCAGGTGCTACTTGGCGGCGCGGCGCGCGCGGGCCGCGCGGCGCTTGAGCGAGCGGCGCTCGTCCTCGGACAGGCCGCCCCAGACGCCGGAGTCCTGGTTGTGCTCCATCGCCCACTGCAGGCACGTGTCGCGCACGTCGCAGCGCTGGCACACGGACTTGGCCTTCTCGATCTGCACGAGGGCCGGGCCGGTGTTGCCGACGGGGAAGAAGAGCTCGGGGTCATCGACTTCGAGGCAAGCTGCGCTGGTGCGCCAATCCATGGGATCTCCTTGGGGGGTAGCATGGCGCGACGAAGCCCGTGGATCACAGGGGGTTCGTCGCGTCATCGCGTTTCGACTTCCTTAAGATTCGCACAAGTAACGAACATGTTTCAAGAGGTGTTTCCTGTGGGTTCCCTCACAAGGGCGGGAGGGGGCCCCGTGAACGAGGACCGCAAGCGCCGGAGGTCCCGGTCGGAGGGCGCCTCGCGCGGCAGAATCGGTCTTTTGGCCGCTCTCGGCGTCGCGGCCGAGGCGGCGGGCATGGCGGTCGCTGCCGTCGCCTACGCGATCCATGCCGCCTCGCTGCCCGAGCCGGCCTTCGCGGTCGGCCTCGCGGCCTTCTTCGGGCTCACCGCGGCGGGCCTCCTCCTGGTCGCGCGGTCGCTCCACCGCGGAGCGCGCTGGGCGGTCTCGGCGGCCCTCACGTGGCAGGCGCTGCAGACGCTCGCCGGCATCAACCTCACCGGGGTGAGGCCCGCGCTGGGCGTCCCCGTCGCGGCGCTCGGCGTCCTCGTCGGCATCGCCGTGCTCGTCGCCGGCCGGCCCGCGCTGCGCCCGTCAGGCGACTGACCGCAGCTGCGCCGCCTCGTACACGCCGTCGCGACCCACCAGCACGCGACCGGGCGGGGGTGACGGGTCGGCGAGGCCCGGCGTCGCGGCGATGCCCAGCTCGCGCACGTGCATCGGCGTGGGCTCCACGACGACGACCAGGCCGGCCCCGGGAGCGACGCGGGTCGCGGCCTCGGGCTCGGCACCGGCCTCGGCGAGGACACGCACCGCATGGTCGCGGGCGCGGCCGGGCGGACCGACGACGCGGAGGCCGCCGCGAGGGAGCATCAGGGCCCGGGCCTCGTCGCCCACCACGCCGATCGCGCCCGCGGCCAGGTCCGCGGGACAGCGCAGCGGCCGGACGAGCACCCGCCCCGGACCTGCCCGGGCGCGCGGGATCCAGCACTCGCCCGCACCCGCCGCCGTCACGGCGACACCGCGCCCGGGCTCCGGCGGCCGCCCGACCAGCGCGGGCGGCACCCCCCACAGCGCCGCCTCGACGCGGTCGAGCCCGCCGAGGGCCACCGTCAGGCCCGACCGCGACGCCCATCGCGTCCCCCACCCGGGGCCGCATGCGAGAACCAACGGGACGAGGCGCGCGAGGTCTTCGAGCGCCTGCGCCGCGCCGCGCAGCAGCGGCTCGAGCGTCGTGCATGCGATGTCCGCATCGTCGATGAGGAGGGCCGTCGGGCGTGCCGCGGCCGCCAGCGCGAGCGTGCGCGCCGCCTCGCGGGGATCCGCGGGCAGCCGTGCGGCTCCCGGCATCGCCGCGGCAGCGGCGTCGAGGACGCCGGAGCGCCCCGATCCGCGGGGGCCCACCACCACGAGCGGCCCCGCCCGCGGGTCCCACGCGAGAGGCCGGCGCGAGCGCTGCTCGGGCAGGTCCAGCCAGCCCAGCGCGCCCGCGGGTGCCGGCCCGTCGGGCGGATCGGGTGCGAGCCACAGAGGCGCGGCGGCCTCGGCGGAAGCCCAGCGCGCGGCGGCAGCGGCCGCCAGGGGCCGCGACGGGGGAACCGGCTCGCCCAGCGGTCGCACGGGCGGGCGCGGGTCGGCGAGCGGCAGCGCCGCCTGCATGGTGGTGCGGCCGTGCGGCGAGTCGACGATCGCGCGACCCGGCACCGCGGCGGGCAGCGCCGCGGCCTCCGCATCGCCGAGCAGGTCCTGGGACTCGGAGGCCGATGCGGCGCGCAACGCGATCACCGTCGCGACGTTCGCGCGGATCGCCGGGCTCACCGCCCCCGCCGGTCGTTGCGTCGCGAGCACGAGATGCATGCCGAGCGCCCGCCCCTGGGCGGCGAGCCGCGCGAGCTCGGGAAGGAATCCAGGGTCGAGCGCGGCGAGCTCCTGGAACTCGTCGACCACGACGAGCAGCCGTGCCGGTGCCGCGGCGCCCGGCCGGTCCTCCCACTCGCGCCAGGACGCCACCCCCGCGGACGACAGCGCCCGCTTGCGCTCGCGCAGCTCGCACGCGAGCCCCAGCAGCGCCCGGCGCGCGGACGCGCGCTCGAGATCCGTGAGCAGCCCGCGCACGTGCGGCAGGGCCGCACAGCCGCCGAGGCCCGCGCCGGCCTTGAGATCCACGAGCGCGATGCCAAGGCGGTCGGGGCCGTGCGCGTGGGCGAGCGCGGACACCAGCGTCTCGAGCAGCGCGGACTTGCCCGCACCCGTGGTGCCCGCGACCAGCACGTGCGGGCCGTCGCCGTCGAGGTCGAGGTCGACGGGGCCGTCCGCGTCGACTCCGAGGCGTGCGACGAGCCGGCGCCCGGCCGCCCGCCCACCGTCCGGGTCGGCGCGGTGCGGCGGTGGGGGCAGGTCCGCCCAGCGCAGCACCGTGGGGAGGTCGGCGGGCTGCTGCGACGCCCGCGCCCGCGCGAGGACGTCGGCGGTGCGTTCCGCGACCGCGGCGAGCTCCCATGGCACGGTGCGGCCGTCGCGGCGCATGAGGCCGCGGCCCGCGTCCAGCACCGTCGCGGCCTCCGACGGGGCGTCGACGCCCGGCGGCACGATGCGCACGTCACCGTCGTGCAGGCGGTCCTCGAGCCAGCGCATCCATCCCTCGTGCAGCGGAGGCGGCGCGGCGGCACCGCGTGCGAGCACGATCGCGCGCACCACCGCACGCGCGCGTTCCGGCGTCCCTTCGACGGCGATCGGCAGGGGGAGCGCGGCGAGCGCCTCGATCCCGACGGGCGCCACCCCGGCGGGGCCGCGTCGTCGGCGGGCGAGCGCCGCGACCGCGACCGCGACGGGCGCGCCGACCATCGCGACCGCGATCACCCACCGCCCGGTCGCCGCGCCGAGGGCGACTGCTCCGGCGGCGGCGCCGGCGAGGCCCGCGAGCATCGTCGCGGGGCGCGCCGGAGCCGCGGTCCCCGCCGTCGCATCGTCCGTGGCCGTGGGATCGACCCACCGGAGCACGCTCCCGCCGGCCCGCACAAGGTCGCCCGGGCGGAGCCTGCGGGGAACCCTTCCGAGGCGCCGGGAGCGTCCGTCGCGCTCGCGGACCGTGCCGTTGCGCGAGCCCAGGTCGCGCACGCGGCCGTCGGCGCCGAGCACGAGATGACGCCGGCTCAGCGCCGGATCGGCCAGCGGGGCGGCACCGTCGCGTCCCACGACGAGCGCGCCGTCGTGCGCCACGAGGGTCGCGCCCGCGTCGGGTCCGGCGACCACCCGCAGGTGGGGCCCCGCGGGCGGCGACGGCGCGGGCCCCGGCCCCGGGGCGAGCAGCGCGCCCGCGACCAGCGGCGGACGCCCGGCACGATGCGCGCCGTCGAGCCGCACCCCGCCGCACCACACGGCCGCGGGGGCGCGCACCGCGGCGAGGATCGCGTCGAGCGGGGTGCCCGGGGCGACCTCGACATCGCCCACACCCTCGACCGTCACGACCATGCCGCCATCGCATCGTGCCGCGCCCGGCGTGGTCGAGGCCCGCGCCGCGACCGGTGGACAAGGGGCCGGGGGCTAGGGGCTGGTGACCTCGGCTGCGGCGGCTGCCGGGACCGGTTCGAGGGTGCCGTCCTCGCCGACGATCCCGGCGTACCAGGAGTAGCGCCGGTCGAAATAGGTGCGGGGGATGCCCTGCAGCTCGTAGCTCGCCTGACGGACGCTGGACTGCACGACGACGGCAGGCTCGTCGGCCCAGTCGAACCACTCGGGGTTGCGGGTGAGGACCACCGGGGCCGTGTCCCAGGCCCGCGCCACGGCCGCGATCTCGTCGGGCCCGAGCGCAGCGAGCACGAGCACGGTCGGCTCGTCGCACATCACGCGGAGCGAGCCGAAGTGCGACGACGTGCCCGCGAGGATGACGGGGCGGTCGGGAGCGACCGCGCACAGCGCCTCGAGCTGGGAGTACGCGCCGCCCATCTCGCGCACGAACACCGGGGTGGCGGCGGACACGGGCAGGTCGGATCCGGGGGCCAGCGACACCCACGTGGTGAGCGGCAGCACCACGAACGCGCCGGCGGCGACACGCCGCGCGCCCGCGCGCCACGCGGGCCGCAGCCGGTCCACGATCCACCACGCGGCGACGGCCGCGGCGATCGCGAAGCCGGGCAGCGTCGCGGGCTCGAAGCGCCGGAAGGCCCACAGCTGGTCCGGCACCACCTCGGGGTTCCAGAAGTACAGCAGGGAGGTCGGCAGGGTCGCGCCGAGCAGCAGCGCCCACCCGGGGCGACGGCGGATCATCCACGTGGTCGCGAGCCCGAAGCCGAGGATGCCGAGCAGCACGAGCGGCCACGTGAGGTAGTAGCTCACCCACGCGACCGTGTGCTCGGCGTACGTGCGGGTCGGGTCCACCTCGAGCCCCTGGGAGGTCTGGAAGGACTCGACCACCGAGTTGGTGAAGCGGTCCACGCTGGACTCGGTGCCCCGGTGCGCGGTCATCCACAGCGGCCGCGACGCGAGCACCAGCAGCAGGCCCGCGACCGACGCCCCGGCCGCCCGTGCGCCGCGGACGCCGAGCATGTCGCGCGCTCCGGTCGCGACGCGGTCGGCGCCGCCGAGCCACGCGAGCGCCCACACCGCGAGCACGACCACGAGGGCGCCGTAGCCCACCATGAGGGTGACGGCCTGGTCGGCGAGCCGTTCGGCGTAGCCCTCGCTCCATCGCCACAGCGCGGCATACCCGGCGTAGACGGCGAGCGCCTGGACCGCGAGCGCCGCCAGCGCGGCACCGGCGCGGCGGGAGCGGGGCGCGTCGGACAGGGCGAGCGCGAGGACGGTCGCCGCGCCCAGGCCCGCGGCGAAGGCGGCGCCGTCGATGCGGATGAAGGTGGTCGCGCCCGCGGCGGCCGCGCCGAGCAGCAGCGGCCCGCGCCGGGACTCCTCGACGCCCCGCCACAGCCACAGCGCGGACGCGATCACGAGCACGAGCGTCAGCGGCTCCGTGTACGCGGCGCGCGACAGCCCGATGTGCGACACCGACAACGCCACCGCCGCGGCGGGCGCGAGCGATGCGAGCGGGCCGAGCATGCGCCGGGCGAGGACGTACACCGCGAGGATGCCGACCGCGCCCACCACGGTGTTGGCGAGGAGCACGCCGCGGTCGCCGCCGACCCAGCCGCCGACCGCGATGAGCGCCGAGAGCATGCGCGCGCCCTGCGGCTGCACGGCGTCGCCGCGCAGGTTCCATGCCTGCGACGCGTCCGCCAGCACCGTGCCGTCGACCGCCGCGGCGTCGATCGCGCCGAGGGTCGGGATGTCCGAGCCCGGGTGGTCGACGAGCCACAGCCCCGCGAGCGACAGGAAGCCCGGGTCGCGGACCACGATGAGGTACTCGGCGTGCATGACCGCGTTGACGACCGCCCACGCGCCGGTGCCGACGAGCGCGAGCAGCGCGGCGCGGCGGTCGGCCGCGGCCGCCACGACCGGGGCGGGCACGAGCCGCCATGCGAGCGCGATCCCGGCCGCGGCGGTCGGCAGCACCGTCCACGGCTCGTGCAGCCCGACCGCCGCCCACAGGCCCGCGGCGAGCGCGAGGACGACCAGGGCGAGGACGATGCGCTCGGGAGCCGCCACGAGCGCCGCCGCCGCGCGCGGCGAGGCCTGGGCCGAGGCATGGCGGAGGGCGGGTCGCGTCACGGCCACCCAGCGTATCCGTGCGGGCGGGCCCGGCCCGCGGGCGCGGCCGTAGGCGGTCGTTGCAAACTCCGTCCGCACGGGTACTGTAACTGCATGACGCGAATTGTTTTGGTCGAAGATGACCCGACCATTTCAGAACCCTTGACCCGTGCTTTGGGCAGGGAGGGGTACGACGTCGAGTGGCATGGCACCGGCGCGGGAGGGGTCGGGGCATCCGATGACGCGGACCTGGTGATCCTTGACCTGGGCCTGCCCGACATCGACGGTGTGGACGTGGCGCGGCGCATCCGCGACAAGGGCCTCCAGGTGCCGATCCTCATGCTCACCGCGCGCGCCGACGAGGTCGACCTCGTCGTCGGCCTCGACGCCGGCGCCGACGACTACGTCACGAAGCCGTTCCGTCTCGCGGAGCTGCTCGCCCGCGTGCGCGCGCTGCTGCGCCGCCGCACGGGCACCGACTCGGGCGTCGACATCGAGGCCGGCGGCGTGCGCATCGACGTCGCGGGCCACCGCGCCTACCTCGACGGCGCCGAGCTGCAGCTGAGCGGCAAGGAGTTCGACCTGCTGCAGGTGCTCGTCTCCAACGCCGGCTCGGTCGTGTCGCGCGACACCCTCATGCGCGAGGTGTGGTCCGCGGACCCGGGCGCGCCGTCGAAGACCCTCGACATGCACGTGTCCTGGCTCCGCCGCAAGCTCGGTGACGACGCCTCGCAGCCGCACTTCATCACGACGGTGCGGGGCATGGGCTTCCGCTTCGAGAACGGCGCCTGAGGGGACCCGTGCGTCGGCGCGTCCTCGCCGCGACCTTCTCCGCGCTCGCGGTCGCGGTCATCATGCTGGGCATCCCGCTCGCCGTGGCGGCCGCGCAGATCATGCGCGACGACGCGCTGCGCACCCTCGACCAGCGCGCGACCGTCGCGGCGCGTGCGCTCGAGGTGCGCTACCTCTCCGGGGAGTCCATCACCGAGAACAACGTCGCGTCGTTCGTGTCGACCAGCCCGGGTGCGCCCGAGTACATGTACGTGCGGCTGCCCGACGGCACGACGCTGTCGGCCGGCGAGGAGCCCAAGCCCGCGTACTCCGAGGGCCACACGACCGACTCGGGCCTCGTGGTGCTCGCCTACCTGTCGAAGTGGGACGTCTTCTGGCAGGCCGCGCGCATCGTCGGACTGGTCCTCGCGAGCGGCACCGTCGCGATCGTCGCGGGAGCGGCGATGGCGATCTGGCAGGCCAACAGGCTGTCGGCGCCCCTCGTCTACCTGGCCGCCTCGGCGGAGCAGCTCGGCTCGGGCCAGGTGCGGCCGCGCCTCGAGAAGACCGGCATCGAGGAGATCGACCTCGTGGCGGACGAGCTCGCCCGCTCGTCCGACCGGATGGCCGCGCGCCTCGCGACCGAGCGGCAGTTCGCGGCCGACGCCTCGCACCAGCTCCGCACCCCGCTGACGGCGCTCACCATGCGTCTCGAGGAGATCGCGGCGCTGACCGAGCAGGAGGAGGTGCGCGAGGAGGCCGAGCGCTCCCTCGAGCAGGTCGAGCGCCTCGTGGGCGTGGTCGACGAGCTGCTGGGGCGTTCGCGTCGTGCGCTCGGCTCCGGCACCGAGCTCGTCCAGCTAGACGAGGTCTTCGACCAGCAGCGCGAGGAGTGGGCGGCGGCCTTCGAGCAGGCCGGGCGGCGCCTCGTGGTGACGCCGACGCGCTCGACGGTCTTCGCGACCCCGGGCGGGCTCGCGCAGGTGCTCGCGACGCTCATCGAGAACTCCCTCAAGCACGGCGGCGGCACCACCCGCGTCGCCGCGCGTCAGTCCGGCCAGAACCACGCCGTGGTGATCGAGGTCGCCGACGAGGGCTCCGGCGTGCCGGAGGAGCTCGCCCCGCGCATCTTCGAGCGCGAGGTGACCTCGGGTCGCGGCACCGGGCTCGGGCTCGCGCTCGCGCGCGACCTGGTCACGGCCGACGGCGGACGCCTCGAGCTCGCGCAGCGCGTGCCGGCCACGTTCGCGGTCTTCCTCCAGGGGGTGCCGCACATGGTCGACATCGAGGAGATCGTGCCGCACTCGCGGCAGATCGACCGGCGCCGCCGGCGCCGGCGCTGACTCAGGCGTCGTCGCGCGCGTCGGGCGCCTCGGGAGCGGCGGCCGCCGCCGCATCGTCCCCCGCGGGCGCGTCGAAGACGAACAGCGAGTACCCGACGTAGCGCGTGATGGTGCCGAGGCCGATGCCGACGAGCGAGAACACGTTGTCGGCGAGCAGGCTGGTGAGCCCCCACCAGTGGTGCGAGACGAACAGGGTGCCGGCCTCGACGGCGAGCGCGGCGCCGTTGACGAGGCCGAAGAGCACGAGCTCGCGCGCGGGCCGGTGGCGCCGGCGGCCGCGGTACGTCCACTCGCGATGCGCGACCCACGCGAACAGGATCGACACGAGCGTGGCGATGATCTTCGCGGTGACGACGCGGTCGTCGTCGCCCGCGATCTCGGCGTCCGGGCGGAGCGGCCCGAGGCGCAGGAGGTTGAAGACGCCGAGGTTGACCACGATGCCCGCGACGCCGACGACGCCGAACCTCGCGAGCTCGCCGGCGCGGGCGCGCACCCAGCGCAGGAGGACGGTCACGAGGCACGAGCCTAGCCCCCGGTAGTTTTGTCCCATGACCCCGATCGTCGCCGTCGTCGGCGGTGGCCAGCTCGCGCGCATGATGGCCGGGCCCGCCACCGCCCTCGGCCTCACCCTGCGCGTCCTCGTCGAGTCGCACGAGGCCGCCGCCGCCCTGCCCGCCCACCAGACCGTGGTGGGCCTGCCCACCGATCCGGACGCCGTCGCGCGGCTGCTCGCGCACCCGCGTCCCGACGCCCTCACCTGGGAGCACGAGCACATCCCCGCCGAGGTGTTCGACGCGGCCGCGGCCGCCGGCGTGCCCGCCCGCCCCGGCCTGCACGCGCTCCTGTACGCGCAGGACAAGATCGAGATGCGCACCCGCATGGATGCGCTCGGGCTGCCCAACCCCGCGTGGCGCCACGTCGAGACCGAGGCCGACGTCGAGGACTTCCTCGCCGTCCACGGCGGCGCGGGCGTGCTCAAGACCGCGCGCGGCGGCTACGACGGCAAGGGCGTGCGCGTGATCTCCTCGCCCTTCGAGGCGGCCGACTGGCTGCGCGCCGCCGCCGACGGCGGCCCCCGCGTGCTGCTCGAGGAGAAGGTGCCCTTCGACCGCGAGCTCGCGGTGCTGGTCGCGCGCCGCCCGTCGGGCGAGATGCGGGCCTGGCCCACCGTCGAGTCGATCCAGCGCGCGGGCGTGTGCTCCGAGGTCATCGCACCCGCGCCGGGGCTGCCGGAGGCGCTCGAGGCGGAGACCGCGGAGATAGCCGAGGCGGTCGCCGCGGGGCTCGAGGTCACCGGCGTGCTCGCCGTCGAGCTGTTCCTGGCGGGCGACCGGATCCTGGTCAACGAGCTCGCGATGCGCCCGCACAACTCCGGCCACTGGACGATCGACGGCGCCGTCACGAGCCAGTTCGAGCAGCACCTGCGCGCCGTCCTCGACCTGCCGCTGGGCGACACCTCGCCGACCGCGCCGTGGACCGTCATGGCGAACGTGCTCGGAGGCGCGCGCACGCGCCTCACCGACGCGCTCGCGGAGGTGGACGATGCGGGGGCCAGGATCCAGCTCTACGGCAAGGGCGTGCGCGCGGGCCGCAAGGTCGGCCACGTCAACGTGTCCGCGGCGACGCGCGACGAGGCGTACTCGAGGGCCGTCACCGCGGCGGCCATCGTCAGGGACGGGGGACAGGCATGAGCATCCGGGTGGGCATCGTGATGGGGTCGGACTCCGACTGGCCGACCATGAAGGCCGCGGGGGAGGCGCTCGACGAGTTCGGGATCTCCTACGAGAAGGACGTGGTGTCCGCGCACCGCATGCCCGAGCAGATGATCGCGTACGGCCGCGAGGCCGAGGCGCGCGGCCTGGCCGTCATCATCGCGGGGGCGGGCGGCGCGGCGCACCTGCCGGGCATGCTCGCGTCGGTGACGACGCTGCCGGTCATCGGCGTGCCGGTGCCGCTCAAGCACCTCGACGGCATGGACTCGCTCCTGTCGATCGTGCAGATGCCCGCGGGCGTGCCCGTGGCCACCGTGTCGATCGGGGGCGCGCGCAACGCGGGCCTGCTCGCCGCGCGGATCCTCGGCTCCGGCGAGGGCGACGAGGCGGCGCGCCTGCGGGCGCGCATGCGCGGGTTCCAGGAGGAGCTGCGCGACCTGGCCTACGCGAAGGGCGAGGCGCTCCGCAACGCCTGACCACCGATTCCCAATGACAAGAGTGACGGGTGTGACTCGCTGAGCTGGTCACACCCGCCACATCTTTCCCAAGTGTCATTGGGAATCGTGGAGGGCTAGTCGATCACGCAGTCCGCGAGGATCTCGTCCTCGGTCTCGCGCAGCGGCGAGGGGGACGCGCTCGGCGCTGCGCTCGCCGAGGAGCTCTTCTTGTCGTTGCTCTTCGAGGTCGAGCCCGACGAGGTGGAGTCGTCCGTCGACGCCTCGGTCTCGGGCTCGAGGACGCTCTGCAGCGACTCGTCCGCGATGAGCGCGTCGAACGCCTCCTGGGCGTCGGGCTGCGTCCACAGCACGTCGCCGCTCGAGTCGCCCGCGTACTGCCACGGCACGGTCGCCATGTAGAGGTTCGACGTGTCGAAGCTGCGCAGGCTCCACGCGAGCCCGAGCAGGAATCGCGAGTCGCCCAGCTCGGGGTCCATCGTCATCGACCCGGCCAGCGCGTTGATGAACTTGGTGCCCTTCTTCGCGTCCGTGAGGACGTTGAGCCCGAGCGCCTTGCGCGCCATGTTCGTCAGCAGCTCCTGCTGGCGCTCGATGCGCATGAGGTCCGTGCCGTCGCCCAGGCCGGTGCCGGTGCGGGCGCGGGCCCACGCGAGCGCGGTGGTCCCGTCGAGCACCTGCGCGCCGGCCTCGAGCTCGAGGTGGGCCTTGGGGGAGTACACGTCCTGCGTGATGCACATCGGCACGCCGTCGAGGGCGTCGACCATGTCGACGAAGCCGGAGAAGTCGACCACCGCGTAGTGGTCGACGAGCAGCCCCGTGAGGTCGTAGATCGTGGTGGCGACGCAGGCCGCGGCCTCCGCGATGTTGCCGTTCTGGCCGCCGTTGGAGAAGGCGATGTTGAACTTGCCGGTCCAGCCGTAGACGGTGCTGCCGTCGAGCATCTTGCAGTCGGAGACCGCCACGCGGGAGTCGCGCGGGATCGACAGGAGCTCGACGCGCTCGCGGTCCGCGGAGATGTGCATGATCATCGTCGTGTCGTTGCGCATGCCGCCGACGTCGCCCTTGCCGAGCTCCTGGTTGTCCTCGCCCTCACGCGTGTCGGAGCCCATGAGCAGGATGTTGAGCGCCTTGCCCGCGGACAGGTCCTCGGGGTCGGCGTCGGCGGTCGCGGAGGGCTCCGCGGACGGCGTCACGGACGGCAGCAGCGCGGAGATGTCCTGGGTGGTGAACCCGTCGTCGGCGAGGTTGAGGCTCGTCTCGACGAACACCAGACCGAAGCCCGCGACCGCGGCGAACACGCCCAGCACGGCCGCGAGCACGCGGTGGCGCGGGACGCGCGTCGCGTGGCGGCGGCGCCGCCGGCGGCGATGGTCGGAGACCTCGACGGTCATTCATGCTCCTGGGCTCGGCGTGCGCGCACGCGTGGACGGGTCCGGTGGCGACTCAACGCGCGCCCCGAGCCACGGGTTCCGGCACCGCTGGTCACCTGCATTCCTGCAGGAGGTCCTCGGTCGTGGTGTCGGAGGTGGAGTCGCTGGACTTCGCCGAGGACGAGGGAACAGGGGAGGACGAGTCCGTGTCCTTCTTCTTGCCGTCATCCCAGGCGGAGCTCGCGTCACCCGTCGTGGTCACGGAGATCGCTCGGTCGTTCCGGATATCGTCCCACATGTCCTCGGCCTCGGGCTGGATCTCGACGTTGAGGAGGTCCTCCGTGTACGCCCACGGCACCGTCACGAACTGGATGTCGTCCGTCGTGAGATTGCGCACACTGAAGGCGAGGCCCACGAGATACGTCGTGTCTGCGAGCTCGGGATCCATGGTGAGCGACTCCGCCGCGGCCCGCAGGAAGCGCGTGAGCTCGTCGGTGTCGGTGAGGAGGTTCTTCGAGAACACGGTCGCCGCGACCTGCTCGAGGAGCTGCTGCTGGCGGGTGATCCGCTGGAGGTCCGAGCCGGACACGTCGCCCTCCTCCGCGGTGCGCAGCCGGGCGTACGCGAGCGCGGTCTCGCCGTCCAGCACCTGCGGCCCGGCGTCGAGCTCGAGGTGGGCCTTGTCGGACACGATGCGCTGCGGGATGCACATCGGCACGCCGCCGAGCGCGTCGACCATGTCGATGAAGCCCTGGAAGTCGACCACGGCGTAGTGGTCGATGCGCACGCCCGACATCTGCTCGACGGTCTTGATGGTGCACGCGGCGGCCTCGCCGGCGTCGCCGTGCGCGCCGCCGTTCGCGAAGGCGATGTTGAAGTCGCCGTACCCGCCCGCGACCGTGGTGCCGTCCTCGTAGCTGCACTCGGGGATCTCGACCTGCGCGTCGCGGGGGATCGACACCACCTCGACGCGGCTGCGGTCGGCCGACAGGTGCACGAGCATCGTCGTGTCGTTGCGCATGCCGCCGATGTCCGCGCCCCCGCCCACCGTGCCGTTGGAGCCCGTGCGCACGTCCGAGCCCATGAGGAGGATGTTGAGGGCCTCGCCCTCGTCCTGGTCGGTGGGGCGCTCGGGACGGTCCCCCACGAGGTCGTCGACGTCGCGCGCGTTGGACCCGAGCGTCGCATCGACCTGGCCGACGACGGTGCCCGCGTACACGAGGACGAAGCCGAGGACCGCGGCGGCCGCGCTCGCGGCGGCGAGGGCCGCCCGAGGCCACCGGCGGGCATGCGCGTGGCGCGGCTGCACCGCCTCCGAGTCGACCATCGGGCTCCCTGCTCCTGGTTGGCGGCATTGTAGGCAGGAGGCCCGGCGGCGACGATGCACGGGCGCGGCGGGCGCCGATGCGACGGTGCGGTCGTGCGCGCGGCGGCGACACGCCCGGGCGCGTGCGCGCCGACCAGCGGCATCGCCGTCGAGGCTCCTCGGAAATTGCTTCGTGCGAAATGGACCATTCGACTTGACTCAGGGGTGATTACACGGCTGTAATTCATGGGACGGGGGCGCGATGGATCCCCGTCGCGAACGGAGGTGGGGCCCGTGTGGAATATCTACGACGGCTCAGTTCCCTCGGACGCGGGTAGGCCCGCATCGACGCTGGCGTCGGTGGTGGACATCTTCGGCGGGACCGAGGATGACGGGCCGCTGTCGTGGCAGGAGCGCGCACTGTGCGCCCAGACGGATCCCGAGGCGTTCTTCCCCGAGAAGGGCGGCTCCACGCGTGAGGCGAAGAAGGTGTGCGCGTCGTGCGACGTACGCTCCGAGTGCCTCGACTACGCGCTGGCCAACGACGAGCGTTTCGGCATCTGGGGTGGGCTCTCGGAGCGGGAGCGTCGCAAGCTCAAGCGTCGCGCGGTCTAGCCGGACGATCTGCGTGGGAGCACGATGAGCCCTGCGCGCCTCCTGGTGCGCGCGATCGTCGTCTCGGACGGCCGCTCGACGCGCCTTCCGGACGTGCTCGCGGCCGTCGCCGAGCAGACCCTCCGCCCGGACCTCCTCCACGTGGTGCTTCCCGCGGGCGCGGAGCGCCCCGACACGCCCGACGGGCTCGCGGTCGAGTGGCATGACGCCGCCCGCACGTACACGCAGGGCGTCGACGCGGTCCTCGCCGCGCATCCCGCGCATCCCGCGGAGCTGCTGTGGCTCCTCCACGACGACACGGCGCCGCTGCCGACCGCGCTCGCGCAGCTGGTCGCCACCGCCAAGAAGCGCACCGCCGCCGCGGTGATCGCGCCCGCCCACGTGCGGTGGGACGACGTGTCCCGGCTCGTGAGCCTCGGCGTCACCACCACCCGCGTGGGCGCGCGACGCATCGACCTCGTCGACGAGGACGACATCAACCAGGGCCAGTACGACGAGCGCGAGGACGTCCTGGCAGCCTCGCTCGCCGGCGCGCTCGTCCGCCGCGAGGTGTGGGAGGAGCTGGGCGGCCTCGAGCCCGCGTACCGCGGCTACGGCGACAGCCTCCACTTCTGCCGACGGGCGTGGCGCGCGGGCCACGACGTCGTCATCGTCCCGGTCGCCAAGGTGCGGCACGCCCAGGACGGCCTCACCGGCGTGCGCGCCGGCTCGTCCCGGGGCAGGAGCTCCACGTACGGGCTGCGGCGCACCGGCGAGTGGGTGCACGCGCTCGCGTGGGCGCCGGTGCTCGCCGTCCCGCTGCTCATCGCGTGGTCGTTCCTGTCCGCCGCGACCCGCGCGGTCCTGAGGATCGCGCAGAACGAGTCGCGCATGGTCGGCGCCGACCTCGCGGTGCCGTGGCGGCTGCTCGCGCGCGTCCCGCGCGTCCCGGGCATGAGGGCCCGCATCCGGCGCGGCTCGACGCGCCCCGCCTCCGCCGTCGCGCCCTTCCTCGTCGGCACGCGTGCCGTGCTGTCCACCATCCGGTCGCGCGAGCTGCGGGCGTACGACCGCTGGCGCGCGCAGGCCGCGCCCACCGACGTGGTCCGCGGCGAGCTGGCCGATGCCGCGATCCGGCGGCGCGGCGCGGCGGCCCTCGTGACCGTGCTCGCGCTCGCGGCGTCGATCGCGCTGCACGGGACCTGGCTCACCGCGCTCGCATCGGGACGCATGCTCACCGGCACCGCGCTCGGCGTCACCGACGTCCCGCTCGACGAGATCTGGGAGCGCACCTGGTCCGGCTGGAGCTCGACCGGCTTCGGGCTGCCCGCGCTCGACGGCGCGTTCAGCGCCCTGCTGCTGCCCGCCGCCGCCCTGCCAGGCGGGCTGCGCGTCTGGGTGGGACTGCTGCTAGGCCTGGGTGTCGCGCTCGCGGCGGTCTCCGCGTGGTTCGCGCTCGGCGCCGCCACCCGGTCGGTGTGGGCGCGCGGCCTCGGCGCCCTCGCCTACGGGCTGTGGCCGCTGCACCTCCAGGCGATCTCCGACGGCCGGGTCGGCCCGGTCATCGCCCACATCATGCTGCCGTGGTTCGCGATGGGCCTGGCGCGCGCCGCGGGCTGGCACCGTGGCGAGGCCGTCGGCGGCGGCGAGGAGTTCCCGGCTCGCCGGCTCCCGTCGCCCAGCGCCGCGATGGGCGCCGCCTTCTCCCTCGCCGTCATCGTCGCCGCCGCACCGGTCCTGCTGCTGCCGCTCGTCGCGGTCGTGCTCGTCGCGGGGGCGTTCGCCGGCCGCGCCCGCTGGCGCGTGTGGACCGCCGCGATCCCCGCGCTCGTCGTCTCGGGACCCGGGCTCGTCGCCGCCTGGGCGGCGGGCCCGCTCACGCGCGACGGGTGGGCGATCCTCGCGCGCGAGAACGGCCCCGCCCTCGCCTCCGGGGTCGTGGAGCCCTGGCGGCTCGTGCTGGGCCTCACGGACCACTCGCGCGGTGCGCCCGGCCTGCCCGACCTGCCCGGCACGCTCGTCGTGGGCGCGATCGGCCTCGGAGTCGTCGGTGCGGCGGTCCTTGCGGTCGCCTCCGGGCGGGCGCCCTGGGCCGTCGCCGCGGGGCTGCTCGTCGCGGCCGTGGGCGTCGGCACCGCGGCCGCCGCGCAGGCGACGCTCGTGGTCCACGCCGACGGCGCGGGCGAGGCCGCCGCGAACGGCTTCGCCGGACCCGGCTCGACCCTCGTCGCCGCGGGCCTCATCGGCGCCGCGGCCGCCGCATCGTCCCGCCTGTGGCTCGCGGGCGAGGGCCGGGGGCGTGCCGCGATCCGGCTGCTCGCATCGATCGCCGTCACGCTCATGGCGGGTGTGCTCGTCGCGTCCGTCGTGGTCGAGGCGTGGCCCGGGCGCGCCGAGCGCGGCGACGTCCACCCCGCGTCGACCGAGGCGCTCCCGCTCGTGGCGACGCTCGAGCAGCGGCTCGCGACCCACCAGCGCGTGCTCGTGCTCGCCGACACCGACGCGGGCGTCGACTACACGGTGCTCGACGGCGACGGCACCACGGTGCTCACGGGTCGTGCGCAGATCTCCGCCGACGGCTCGCCGCTCGCGCGCCCCGGCGCGACGCCCGCCATGCCCGCGACCCTCGCCGAGGCCGTCGCGACGCTCGCGGGGGCCGCGTCGGGTGCGGACGAGACCCTCGCGGCCTGGGGCATCGGCGTCATCGTCGCGACGCCCGGCTCGGACATGATCGCCAGCTCCCTCAGCCAGCTCGCGGACCTCCGCCTCATCGGCGCGAGCGACGTCGGCACCAGCTACCGGGTCGCGCGCCCCGGCTCCGACGCCGCGGTGTCGCGCGCGTGGGTCGAGGACGACGAGGGCGCGGTGACGGTGCTCGACTCCGACTCGTGGTCCGGCGCGGTCGGCGGCGCGGGCGGCGGCACGCTCGTCATCGCCGCCGCCGCCGACGAGGGATGGACCGCCCTGGCGGACGGCGCGGCCCTCGCCCCCGTGGACGATGCGCTGGGCCGGGCGGCCTTCGCCGTCCCCGCGGGCGCGGACGCCGTCGAGTACCGCTACGAGGACGAGACGTACCGGTGGTGGTGGTGGGCGTCCGTGGTGCTCGTCGCGTGGGCGATGATCGGCATGGTGCCCCTCCACGACCGCCGCTACCGGGCGGTGCGCTCATGATCCGGCGGCTGGTGGTGCTCGGCGCGGCGACCGTCGCGGTGCTCGCGGTGGTCGCGGCGGGCCGCATCGTGGCCGAGGCGCCGGTCGCGGCCGCGCCGTACGAGGGCGACGTGACCCCGGCGGAGCAGCCGCTCGCGTGCCCGGGGCCGGTCGAGATCCCGGTGGGCGACATCGACTCGGGCGACCCCGACCTCGGATCGGGCAGCGACGACCGCACCTACCAGGCGCTCGGTGACGGTGCCACGCCCACGGGGGCCGGCTTCCTCGCCACGGGCGAGGTCGCCGGCTCGGTCGAGCGCATCGGCGGCGGCGACGTCGCGGGGCTGTCGGCCGCCACGTGCGTGGCTCCCGTGCGCGACCAGTGGCTCGTGGGCGGCTCGACCGCGCTCGGCTCGAGCGCGCGGCTGGTCCTCACCAACCCCTCGGACGCGTCGACCGAGGCGACCGTCACGCTCTACGGCGGGCTCGGCGCGCTCGAGGAGCACGCGGTGGTCTCGATCGCGCCCGGCGGCCAGCAGGACCTGCTGCTCGAGTCCGTGGCGGCGGAGGTGCCCGCGCTCGCGGTCCGCGTCGTCGCGACCGGCGCCGGCGTGGTCGCGCACCTCCAGGATTCGCGGCTCGACGGGTTCCAGCCCGCGGGCACCGACTGGGTGGGGCGCGGCGCCGCGCCGTCGACGCGGCTCGTGATCCCCGGCGTCGGCACGGAGGACGATGCGACCACGACCGTGCGGCTGATGTCGCCCGACGGGGCCACCGCGGACCTCATGCTCGCGGGCGACGAGGGGCTCGTCGAGTGGGGCGGCGTCTCGGGGCTCGTGCTCGAGCCGGGCGTGGTGACCGAGGTCGAGGTCCCCGCCATCGCCTCGGGGGCGGTCGAGGTCCGCGCGGACGCCCCGGTGGTCGCGGCGGCGATGCTCAGCGTCCCGCGTCCCGTGGTGGACGGCCCCGCGGACGCGGTCGAGCGGGACCTCGCGTGGCTGCCCGCGCAGGACGTCTCCGACCGCATGCCGCGCAGCGCGATCGTGACGGATCACGTCACGGCGGTGACCGTCCACGCCGCGGTCGCGGGCGAGTTCACGCTCACGGACGCCGACGGCGAGGTGGTGGTCTCGCAGCAGATGACCGCCCGGTCGACCGCGACGCTCGCGCTCGAGGTGCCCGCGGGCACCGTGCTCACGGGCAGCCCCCGGTTCACGTGGAGCCTCGCGCTCGAGGACGAGCCAGGCTTCGTCGCCGCGCTCACGCCGCGCCGCACCGATATCGAGCCGGTCCCCGTGACGGTGGGCCTGCGCCCCTACCTCGGCCCGGGCTCCTGAGCGCAGGCCGGGCTCAGCCCGTGCCGTACTCCGGGTCGACCTCCTCCGGCGGCCGCCCCACCACGTGCGCGACGTGCTCCGTCACGACGTCGCGCACGAGCGCGGGCAGGTCCGCGGGATCCGCCCGCTGCTCGAGCGGGCGGCGGTACAGGACCACCCGGGTCGGCTGGCCCAGGTCCGCGGGGAACAGGCGGCCCAGCGGCACGCCCTCCTCCCACGGAGTCGGGTCCGAGGGCGGCACGTCCTCGGTGCCGAACTCGATCCGGCCCCACTCGTCGCCCCAGCGCGGCTCGAGACGCTCGACCGCGTCCGCGACGAGGTCGTCGAAATGCTCGGCGCGCGTGCGGTAGCCGGGTGCGCCGAAGGGGAGGAGGGGCCTGCGGAGGCCGCGGCCGTGACGATCGCGCCGGGACATACCGCGAGGCTACCGCCCGCCGCGCCGCCGGCGGCGGCGCCGGCGCGCGGGCCGCGCGGCCGGAGGAGGCGGCGCGCGGGCCGGAGCGACCCGGCGGCGCCCCGGCCGCGGCCCGGCGTGGCAGCCCGGCGCGCCCGGCGCGCGGGGGTACCGTCGCTTGCGTGATCGCCACCCGTCAGTGCTCGCGCTCGTCGTGCTCGCGTCCCGCCGCGGCGACGCTCACCTATGTGTACGCGGACTCGACCGTGGTGGTCGGGCAGCTGTCCGCATCGGCCGAGCCGCACAGCTACGACCTGTGCGCGCACCACGCGGACCGCTTCACGGCGCCCCGCGGCTGGGACGTCGTGCACATCCAGACGGAGTACGCCGAGCCCGAGCCGTCGAGCGACGACCTCGAGGCGCTCGCCCGCGCCGTGCGCGAGGCCGGTCGACCCCGGACCGCGCCGGCCTTCGTGCCTCCCGCGCCCGTCGCCTCGGAGCCGCGCCGCGGCCACCTCCGCGTGATCTCCAACGACG
Source organism: Demequina litoralis (assembly GCF_030418455.1). Lineage (GTDB taxonomy): Bacteria > Actinomycetota > Actinomycetes > Actinomycetales > Demequinaceae > Demequina > Demequina litoralis. The sequence continues at coordinate 174,192 of NZ_JAUHPW010000002.1, read as the reverse complement.
CCTAAAGGACAAATCAACCTTTCGCTAAGGACGCAGGTGCGCGGGGCCGCTAGTCTGACCGCGTGACGACCGCACCTGACCTGTCCCAGCTCATCAAGTCCTACGACGTGCGCGGCATCGTGGGCGAGACGCTCACCGCCGAGGTGGCGACCGCCATCGGGGCGGCCTTCGCCGACGCGATCGTGCTCCCCGACGGCGAGACCACCGTCGCGATCGGCCACGACATGCGCGACAGCGGTCCCTGGCTCGCGGACGCCGTCGCCGCGGGGCTGACCTCGCGCGGCGTCGACGTGGTGCGCATCGGCCTGTGCTCGACGGACGGGCTGTACCACGCGTCCGGCGCGCTCGACATCCCCGGCGTGATGATCACCGCGAGCCACAACCCCGCCGCGTACAACGGCATGAAGCTGTGCCGCAGCCGCGCCCGCGCCGTGGGCGAGAACTCCGGCCTCGCGGACGTGCGGTCGCTGGCCTCGCGCTACCTGGTCGAGGCCCCGGCCGTCGCCGAGACGCCCGGCACCGAGACCACCCGCGAGATGGTGGGCGAGTACGGCGCGTTCCTGCGCTCGCTCGTGCCGCTCGACGGCATCCGTCCGCTCAAGGTCGTGGTCGACGCCGCGAACGCGATGGCCGGCTACACCGTCCCGGCGGTGCTCGGCACCGCGGCCGGCCTGCCGGAGCTGCCGCTCGAGATCATCCCGCTGTACTTCGAGCTCGACGGCACCTTCCCCAACCACGAGGCGAACCCGCTCGAGACCGAGAACCTGCGCGACCTCCAGGCCGCGGTCAGGGAGCACGGCGCGGACATCGGCCTCGCCTTCGACGGCGACGCCGACCGCTGCTTCGTCGTCGACGAGCGCGGCGAGGTGGTGACGCCGTCGGCGATCACGTGCCTCGTGGGCCTGCGCGAGACCGCCCGCGAGCTCGCGGCGGACCCGTCCGCCGAGCCGACCGTCATCCACAACCTCATCTCCTCGCGCGCCGTGCGCGAGCAGCTCGCCGCCGCCGGCGCCACCCCCGTGCGCTCGCGTGTGGGGCACAGCTTCATCAAGGCCGAGATGGCGCGCCTCAACGCGGTGTTCGGGGGCGAGCACAGCGCGCACTTCTACTTCCGCGACTTCTTCTACGCGGACTCCGGGATGCTCGCGGCGATGCACGTGCTCGCCGCGCTGGGCTCGCAGGACGGCCCGCTGTCCGGCATGATCGCGGCGCACGAGCCGTACACCGCCTCGGGCGAGATCAACTCGACCGTCGGCTCGGTGCCGGACGCCCTCGCGCGGGTCAAGGCCGCCTTCGTCACGGACGAGGTCTACTCGGACGAGTTCGACGGCCTCACCGTCGAGCACTGGCCCGCCCCCGGCGAGGGCGAGCGCTGGTGGTTCAACGTGCGCCCCTCGAACACCGAGCCGCTGCTGCGGCTCAACTCGGAGGCCGACGGCGGCGAGCTGATGGAGCGCATGCGGGACCAGGTCCTCGCCGTCATCCGGGAGGGCTGAATGTCGACCGAGGGCGGCACCAGGGCGGTCATCGCGGCGCTCAGCGCCAACCTCGGCATCGGCGTCACCAAGTTCGCGGCGTGGGGCCTCACCGGCGCATCGTCCATGCTCGCGGAGGCCATCCACTCGGTCGCCGACTCGGGCAACCAGCTGCTCCTGCTGCTCGGCGCGCGCAAGGCGCGGCGGGAGGCGACCCCCGAGCATCCGTTCGGCTTCGCGCGCTACCGGTACTTCTACGCCTTCATCGTCGCCGTCGTGCTGTTCAGCGTCGGCGGCCTGTTCGCGCTGTACGAGGCGTGGCACAAGTGGCAGCACCCCGAGGCGATCGAGTCGTGGCAGTGGGTGCCGGTCGTGGTGCTCGTGATCGCGATGGCGCTCGAGGGCATGTCCTTCCGCACCGCGATCATCGAGTCGAACAAGATCCGCGGCAACGTGGGGTGGGGGCGCTTCATCCAGCGGTCGCGCTCGCCCGAGCTGCCCGTGATCCTCCTCGAGGACTTCGGCGCGCTCATCGGCCTGGTGTTCGCGTTCTTCGGCGTGGTGATGACGCTGATCACCGACAACGGGCGCTGGGACGCGTTCGGCACCGCGATGATCGGCGTGCTGCTCGTGTCGATCGCGACGGTGCTCGCGCGCGAGACCCGCGAGATGCTGCTGGGCGAGTCGGCGACCGAGGAGGACCTCGCGAGGATCCGTGCGGCGCTCGCCGAGGGCGGGTACCCCGACGTGATCCACCTGCGCACCTCGCACCTGGGCCCGGAGGACATCCTCGTCGCGGTCAAGGTGGGCGCCGGGGCCGACGAGACGCTCGAGGTGATCGCCGCGCGCACCGACGCCGCCGAGGCGCTCATCCGGGAGGCCGTGCCCGCGGTGCGGCTCATCTTCATCGAGCCGGATGTGCGGCACGAGGCGGCGCGGGACGAGGGCGCGGTGCCCCCGGCCTGACCCGAGGCGACCGGCGGCGGCGCGCGGGGGATGGTAGAAATGACGATCGTGCCCGCGCAGGGCGCCGCCACCGTCCTCGGGAGAGCACCCGACGCGATCGCGGAGCCGCGCACGCGGGCGTCCCGAGCCTAGGAGACCCCATGATCGAGCACGTCGTCGCGGACCTGGCGCTGGCCGAGGCCGGCCGCAACCAGATCCGACTGGCCGAGCAGGAGATGCCGGGCCTCATGGCCCTGCGCGCCGAGTTCGGCGAGGCGCAGCCGCTCGCGGGCGCGCGCATCGCGGGCTCGCTGCACATGACCGTGCAGACCGCGGTGCTCATCGAGACCCTCACCGCGCTCGGCGCGGACGTCCGTTGGGCCTCGTGCAACATCTTCTCGACGCAGGACGAGGCCGCCGCCGCGATCGTCGTCGGCGCGGGCACGTACTCGGCGCCCGCCGGCGTCCCCGTCTTCGCGATCAAGGGCGAGACCATCCCCGAGTACTGGGAGTACACCGACAGCATCCTGCGCTGGGAGGGCCACGACGGCCCCACGATCATCCTCGACGACGGCGGCGACGCCACCCTGCTCGTGCACGAGGGCGCGCGCTTCGAGGCGGCCGGCGAGGTGCCCGCGCCGCTCGAGGAGGAGGACCCCGACTACAACCTCGAGGTCGAGTCGATGCGTGCCGTCATCCGCCGCTCGATCGCGACGGATCCCACGCGCTTCACGCGCATGGCGCAGGTGATCGTGGGCGTGTCCGAGGAGACCACCACCGGCGTGCACCGCCTCGAGGCGATGCACCGCCGCGGCGAGCTCCTGTTCCCGGCCATCAACGTCAACGACTCGGTCACCAAGTCGAAGTTCGACAACAAGTACGGCATCCGCCACTCGCTGCCCGACGGCATCAACCGCGCCACCGACGTCCTCATGGGCGGCAAGGTCGCTTTCGTGTGCGGCTACGGAGACGTCGGCAAGGGCGCCGCCGAGGCGCTGCGCGGCCAGGGCGCCCGCGTGGTCGTGTCCGAGGTCGACCCGATCTGTGCCCTCCAGGCCGCGATGGACGGCTACGAGGTCGCGCGCGTCGAGGACTACGTCGACCGCGCCGACTTCTTCATCACCACCACCGGCAACAAGGACATCCTCCGCGTCGAGCACATGGCCGCGATGAAGGACAAGGCCGTGGTCGGCAACGTCGGTCACTTCGACAACGAGATCGACATGACCGGCCTCGCGCGCTCGGGCGCGAAGCTCACGCCCATCAAGCCCCAGGTCGACGAGTGGGTGTTCCCCGACGGGCACTCGATCATCGTGCTGAGCGAGGGACGCCTGCTCAACCTCGGCAACGCGACCGGCCACCCCAGCTTCGTCATGAGCGCGTCCTTCACCAACCAGGTGATCGCGCAGATCGAGCTGTGGACCAGCATCGACGCGTACCCGCTGGGCGTGCACCGCCTGCCGAAGGAGCTCGACGAGAAGGTCGCGCGGCTGCACCTCGACGCGCTCGGCGTGCGCCTCACGGAGCTGTCGCAGTCCCAGGCCGACTACATCGGCGTGCCCGTCGAGGGCCCGTTCAAGCCGGACCACTACCGGTACTGAGCCCGCGTATCGTCCCGTCCCGGCGGGACGATGCGGCGGTCGCCGCGCCTCAGTCCGCGTCGGGGACGCCGAACGGCAGGCGGCGCAGCGCGTCGCCGTCGCGCTCGGCGCGGGCCATGCGCGCCTCCTCGATGCGCTGCTCGCGGTCGCGCCGCTCGACCAGCACGGCCGCGAGGAACGCCTCGGGGTGGGTGCCGGCGGGCGGGGGCGGGGAGACGTGCGTGGCGAACTGCTCGGACAGCCGCGTGCCGACCCGCACGCGCGAGGGCGCGTGCATGTCCGGCGCGCGCGAGAGGAACATGCGCGCGGTGAGCGCGAGCCCGTCGCCCAGCCGCGTGATGTCGGCGGTGCGGGCCCAGCCCTCGAGCCCGACCGGCATCGCCAGGCGTGGCAGGGCCCGCTTGGCGCCACGCGTGCGCATCGCGTAGGTGCCCGCGACGTAGTCGCCGATCCGCTTGCCGCGCGTGCCGAAGGCCGACACGGTCACGGCGAGCATCCCGAGCGTGCCGTAGAGCTCGAGGACGCCGAGCAGCGCGCGGGCGGCGGCGTGGCGGACGCTCACGGGTCCGCCGTCGTCGCGGACGATGCGCAGGCCGGCCGCCCAGCGCCCGAGCGAGCGGCCGCGGGTGAGGGTCTCGACGGTCATGGGCGCGAGCACGAGGCAGGCGACGGTCCACGTGATGACCACCGCGCGGGCCCACGCGTCGTTGAGGCTCGCGCCGGCCCGCTCGAGCATCGACATCCCCACGAACAGGACCGTGAAGGTCGCGGCCATGTCGATCGCGCCGGACAGCATGCGCAGCGGCACGGAGGCGGCGCCGGAGTCGAGCACCACGCCCTCGCCGATGAGGATCGCGTCCTCGTCCGTCATGCGTCCTCCCTGGGTGGGGCCTCCTGTGGCATCGTAGCGGCGTGGACATCGACTCCTTCGGCGCCGTGCGCGAGGCGCGCTGGGCGCGGCTCAAGGAGCTGTCGCGGTCGCGGCGCCTCACCGGCGCGGAGGCCGACGAGCTGACCCGGCTCTACCAGGCGACCGCGGGCGACCTCGCGGCGGTGCGCTCCGCCGCCCCCGAGCCGTCCGTGGTGTCGCGGCTGTCGGTGCTGCTCGCGTCGGCGCGCGTGTGGCTCACGGGCGCCCACACGGTGTCGACCCGGGACGCGCGCCGCTACCTCACGGTGGTGCTGCCCGCCGCGTTCCACCGGGTGCGCTGGTGGGGCGTCGGGGTCGCGCTCGCCGTCGTGCTGCTGGCCTCGGTGTCGGGCTGGTGGACGCTCACGCATCCCGAGTCGCTCGCGCTGATCGGCCCGCCCGAGACGCGCGCGCTCATCGCGGAGGAGGAGTTCGCGAGCTACTACACCGAGTACGACTCGACGTCCTTCTCCGCGACGGTGTGGACCAACAACGGCTGGCTCGCGGCGCAGTGCATCGCGTTCGGCATCACGGGCGTGTATCCGCTGTTCCTCATGTACAACACGGTGATCCAACTGGGGGTCGCGGGCGCGGTGATGGCCGAGGCGGGGGCGCTCGACGTGTTCTTCCAGCTCATCGCCCCGCACGGGCTGCTCGAGCTGTCCGCGGTGTTCGTGGCGGCGGGCGCCGGCCTGCGGCTGTTCTGGACGATGCTCGTGCCGGGTCCGCGCCCCCGCGCCCGGGCGCTCGCGGAGGAGGGGCGCGGCGCGATCGCGGTCGCGCTGGGCCTCGTCATCGCGCTGTTCGCGTCCGGGCTCATCGAGGGCTTCGTCACGGGATCCGCGATGCCGTGGTGGCTCAAGATCGCCATCGGCCTGATCGCGGTCGTCGCGTTCTGGATGTACGTGTTCGTGGCCGGCCGCGCGGCGGTGCGGGCGGGGGCCACGGGCGATGCCGAGGGCGACTTCGCGACGGATCAGGCGGCGCTCGCGGGCTGAGGCCGGCACGGCGCGGTCGAGCGGTGGCGCGGTGCTGTCGCGGCGCGGGCGGTGGGGCCCGCGAGGGCGACCCGGGTGGCGTGATCCGCTCCGGCTGACGCTCATCACCGTCGCGTGTTCAAGCGCCGGCTGAAACAGCCGGCCGGCCGGCGCGGCAGTATGCCGTTGACCAGGGATGTCGTCGGGGAGATGCGGGCTGTTTCAACGCAGGCTGACATTCGTGAGAGCGACGCGCACGACGGCGCGGCGCGCGCGTGGGAGGCGGCGCGACGGGTGGGGCCCGCCAGCCTGGCGGCGCGCCGGGGCAGGGTCGGGCGGCGCGCCGGAGCCACCGTGCCTCAGAGACGCCCGGCGGCCTTGAGCGCGAGGTACCGGTCGCAGACGGCGGGCGCGAGGTCGTCCGGCAGCGCGAGCACCACCTCGGCGCCGAGCTGGCGCAGCCGCGTCGCGACCGCCTCCCGCTCGAGCATCGCGCGTGAGGCGGCGCCCGCGTCGTAGACGGCGTCCGCGTCCGCGCGCCCCGCCATGAGCTCGCCGAGCTCGGGGTCCTCGACCGACCCGACCAGCACCTGGTGCCGCCGCTGCAGCGCCGCGACCGCCTCGAGCATCCCGGAGTCCATCGCGGACGTGTCGACCGTGGTGAGCAGCACCACGAGCGACCGCTGCGAGACGCGCGACTCGACCAGGCGCACGAGCGCCGGCCAGTCCGGCTCGAGCAGCGAGGGCTCGACGGCGGCCAGGGCGTCCGCGAGGGTCGCGACGATGCGCGATCCCGTCGACGCGGCGCGGGCCTGCTCCGCGCGGTCGAAGGCCGTCGCCTGGACGCGGTCGCCGGCGTGCGATGCGAGCGCGGCGAGCAGCAGCGCGGCCTCGATGGACGCGTCGAGGCGGGGCGCGTCCCCCACGCGGGCGGCCGAGAGCCGCGCGCTGTCCAGCGCGATCACCACGCGGCGGTCGCGCTCGGGACGGTACGTCCGCACCACCACCTCGCCGCGCCGTGCGGTGCCCCGCCAGTCGATGCTGCGGACGTCGTCGCCGATGACGTAGTCGCGCAGCGAGTCGAACTCCGCGCCCGCGCCCTTGAGGCGGACGGCGGTGCGGCCGTCGATCTCGCGCAGCCGCACGAGCCGCGACGGCAGGTGGCGGCGCGACGCGAACTCGGGCAGCACGCGCAGCCGGGCGGGCGCCTCCAGCGAGCGCTGCCGCCCGGCGAGACGCAGGGGCCCGAAGGTGCGGACCGTCACGGGCCCCGCGTGACGGTCGCCGCGACGGGTGGGCCGCAGCATCGTCCGGAACGTCGCCGTCTCGCCGGGCGCGAGCGCGAACGCGTGCCGGTCCCCGGAGGCGCCGGCGGACGGCTGCCATGCGTCCCTCACGGCGCCGCGCGCGCGGCGTCGTCCCACGTTCGCCACCGTCAGCCGGGTCGCGGTGGACTGCGTGAGCCGCACCGAGCCGGACGCCTCGCGGCGCACCCCGACCGCGTGCGTGGGGGGCGCCAGCCACACGTCGACGAGCGCCAGCACGACCACGCCGATCACCCACGCCCACGCGACGGTGCGCGACTGCGTCAGCGCCGCGGGGACCGCCCCGAGCGCCGCCAGCGCGACCGTCCAGCCCGTGATGTGCATGTCAGCGCGGCACCGCCACCGTCGCGAGCACCGAGGTGAGCACGGTCGCCGCGGTCACGCCCTCGAGCTCCGCCTCCGCGCGGATCCGCATGCGGTGCGCGAGGGTCCAGGTCGCCAGCGCCTTGACGTCGTCGGGGGAGACGTACGTGCGGCCGCGCATCCACGCCCACGCGCGGGACGTCTGCATGAGCGCGGTCGCGCCGCGGGGAGACACCCCGAGCGACACCGACGGCGCCTCGCGGGTCGCGCGGCACAGGTCGACGATGTAGCCGACCACGTCGTCCGAGATCTCGACCGTCGCGACCTCCTCGCGGGCGCGCTCGAGGTCCCCGATGGAGGCGACGGGGCCCACGCCCGCCGCGGCGAGGTCGCGCGGGTCGAAGCCCGAGGCGTGACGGCGCAGCACGTCCGCCTCCGCCTCGCGCGTGGGCAGCGGCACGGTGAGCTTGACCATGAAGCGGTCGAGCTGCGCCTCGGGCAGCGGGTACGTGCCCTCGTACTCGACCGGGTTCTGGGTGGCGATGACGAGGAACGGGTCCGGCAGCGCGCGGCCCTCGCCGTCGACCGTGACCTGGCGCTCCTCCATCGCCTCGAGCAGCGCGGACTGCGTCTTGGGCGGCGTGCGGTTGATCTCGTCGGCGAGCAGCAGGTTGGTGAACAACGGGCCCTCACGGAACGAGAACGCGGCCGTGCGGGCGTCGTACACGAGCGAGCCCGTGACGTCGCCCGGCATGAGGTCCGGCGTGAACTGGACGCGCTTGGTGTCGACGTCGAGCGACGCGGCGAGCGCGCGCACCAGCAGCGTCTTGGCGACGCCCGGCACGCCCTCGAGCAGCACGTGCCCGCGGCACAGCAGCGCGATCACCAGGCCCGTGACGATCTGGTCCTGGCCCACGACGGCCTTGCCCACCTCGGTGCGGAGCCGGCCGAGCGCGTCGCGCGCGTCCGCGGTCGCGGTGGACGATGCGGGGGTCCCGGCGGGCGCCTCGGCGGGCGTTCCCTCGGGCGGGGTGGTGTCGTTCACGGTCGGTGGACCTCGCTTTCCAGTGCGTCGAGCTCGGAGATCAGGGAGAGGAGCGCCGCGTCGTCGGCGGGCGGCGGGCCGTAGAGGAGGCGGTCGACGTCGGTCTCGGCGCGCCCCGTGGCGCGGGCGACGGCGCCGAGGAGGGCGTCGCGGCCGTCCGCGCGCCCCACGCCGAGGCGCCGGCCCATGCGCAGCGCCGCGGCGGCACGCAGCGACGCCGCCGAGCGGCCGGTGGCGCGTGCGCGGCGGTACAGGCGGGCGCGGCCCCGGGTGGCCTCGGAGGCGCGCACCTCGACCGGGAGGGGCTCGCGCACGAGCGCCCCGAAGCGGCGCGCGCGCCAGAACGCCGCGACCAGCACGGCGAGCGCGAGCGCGTAGAGCGCGGTGCCGGTGCCGGGCGGCAGGAAGTCGGGGGTCGCCTCGACCTCGGTGGGGACCTCGCCGCCGCCCGAGCCGACCCACGTGAGCAGGCTCGGATCGAACCCGTCCGCGACGTACCAGACGGCCTCGGGATGCGCGCCGATGCTGCGGATCGCGAGCGCGGCGTGGCCCGCGGAGTCGAGCCCCGCGTTCGTGAGGAGCTCCGCGGAGGCGATCGCGGTGACGGTGCGCGCGCCGTCGTCGGCCCGCGCGAAGGCCGCCAGCCCGGAGCGCTGCGTGAAGCACAGCTCGGCCGTGCCGCCGGTCGGCTCGAGCCCGAGCACGTCGACGCGCGCCGTCCCGGCGGCCAGGGCATCGGGGTCCGCGCAGCCCGCCTCCACGGTCTCGGGCAGGAGCACGGGCTCCTCGGTCGCCTCGATGCCGAGCGCGGCGAGCGCATCCCCGGACTCGCCGAGCAGCACCAGGTCGCCGGGGTAGTCGACGAGCGAGCGCAGCTGGCCGCCGGTGAGCAGCGACGCGTGGGCGATCACCACGGTGGTCGCGGCCGGGTCGCGCACCGCGGAGCGCGCGAGACGGTCCACCTGGCGCACCTCGACGCCGTGGGCGCGCAGGATCTGCGCGAGCGCGCGGGTGCCCGTGGGGGTCGAGTTCTCCGTCGACAGCGGCACGTAGTCGCCGGGCCGCGCCCCGATCACGAGCATCGCGACGAGCCCGAGCAGCAGCACCGCCGCGACGATGCCGAGCCGCCCGCGGCGCGCGCGGGCGCGCAGGCCCGGACCCCGCGCGGTGGTGACGAGGCCCTCCGGCGGGGACGGGGGCGCGGCGGCGGGCGCGGTCACGGCGCCTCCGCCGCGGCGAGCCGGGGTCGCGCGCCCGCGCACGCGCGCATCGTCTCGAGCACGTGCGCGTAGGTCGCCTCGGTCGCGGGCACGTGCCCGTAGCGGATCCCGTCGAACGCGTCGGCGTCCGTGCGCAGCCGCGAGGCGAGGGCCGGCAGCACCGCCGCGGCGCGTTCGGCCGCCTCCGCGGCGGTGAGGCCCGGGGTGAGCACGATGACGTCGCGCTCGGCGAGGTCGCGCACGAGCGCGCGGTACAGGTCGAGCGTGGCGGACTCCCAGTCGCCGGACGAGGCGGCGGCCCGGGCGGCCTCCGCCAGCGCGGCCGCGCCGCGCTCGTCCGCGAAGAGGCCCTCCTCGGCCGCGGCCCGCCGGTTGCGCCGCATCGGCCCCACCACGAGCCACAGCACGAGCGCGACCAGCGCGAGGCCGACCGCCACCGCGATCACCGTGCCGGTCGGGCCCGCCGCGCCGCTCACGCCGTCCCCGAGCCCCTCGAGGAGGTCGGAGAACCACCGCAGCACCCGCTCGAGCCACGACGTGCCGCCGTCGCGGTACTCGTCCTTCGCGAGCTCCTCGACCGCCCACCGGCGCGCGGTCTCCGCGTCCGGCGTGAGCGGCGGGGCGTCGAGGCTCACGCGCGGCGCGCCTCGGCCGCCTCGGCGAGCGTGAGGTCGAAGCCCTCGTGGCGGATGCGCAGGTCGATGAGCAGCAGCGCGAACAGCGAGCCCAGGTACGAGTAGGTGAGCACGTACGAGATCACGAGCGACAGGGCGAGCACGAGAGCGAACGCGATGCCCAGCACCACGAGGCTGTCGGGCGCGACGAGCGTGACGGCCATGGCGCCGAAGCCGCCCACCTGGTTGACCACGCTCGACACGAGCCCGATGAGCACGGTCGCCACGAGCACCACCAGCACCGACCACCAGAAGCGGCCCTTGAGCAGGCGGGCCGTCCGGCGGATCGCGTCGATCGCGCCGCGGCGCTCGAGCACGACGACCGGGCGCGCGATCCCGCCGACGAGGGTGACGAGGCCGCCCACCGGGATCGCGACGAGCGCGGCGACCAGCGCACCCAGCACGATGCCGGGGACGCTCTCGTTGGCCGCGCCGATCACGAGCGGGACGAACGCGAGCCCCATGCCGACGACGAGGGTGACGGTGGCGAGCAGGTAGAGCAGCAGCAGCGAGCCGATGCGAGGGCGCACGGCGCGCCACGCCTCGGCGAGCCGGATGCGCTCGCCGAGCGCGCCGCGGGCGACCCCCGGCGCGACCACGGCGCTCGAGAACACGTCGGCGAGCAGCGCCGCGACGATCGCGACGACGAAGACCGCGACGGTGGTGCCCGAGATCGCGTCGGCCTGCGAGGCCGGGTCCATGAGCGCGAGCGACGGGTCGGTGAACAGCAGCCACATCGAGGCGACCATGAGCACGGTCGCGCCGAGGGTGAGCAGGAGGGGCCCGCCCACGACGACGCCGCGGTTGTACCGCATCGCGCGGAAGGGCAGCCCGAGCAGGTCCCCGAAGCCGAGCGGACGCAGCGGCATGAAGCCCGGCTGCCACGAGGCCGCGGTGGGTGCCGCGGCCAGCGTCGCGGTGGCCGCCTGCGGCGGGGCCGGCGGGCCCGGCACGGCCTGCGGCGGGACGGGCGGCGCGGGCCACGACGCGGCGGGAGCGGGCGCGGGCATGGACGATGCGGGGGTCGCGTCCGTATCAGGGGTGACGGGCGTGGGAGCGGCCCAGCCGGCGCCCTCGTCGCGGTGGTCCATGGCATCCTCTCGCTGCGGTCCCGCCCATCCTGCCACGCGCTGCGAGGGCTCCGGGGGAGCCGTCGGCATAATGGGGGCATGACGGCGAAGATCCTGGTGGTCGACGATGATCCCGCAGTGGCCGAGATGCTCGGCATCGTGCTGCGCGGTGACGGGTTCGAGACGGTGTTCTGCGACCACGGAGACGAGGCGGTCGCGGCGTTCCGCGCGACCAACCCCGACGTGATCCTGCTCGATCTCATGCTGCCGGGGCGGTCCGGCATCGACATCTGCCGCGACATCCGCGCGGAGTCGGGCGTGCCGATCATCATGCTGACCGCGAAGTCGGAGACCGTCGACGTGGTGCTGGGCCTGGAGTCGGGCGCGGACGACTACGTGCCGAAGCCCTTCAAGCCGCGCGAGCTCATCGCCCGCGTGCGGGCGCGCCTGCGCCGCAACGACAACGCGACGCCCGCGGTCGTGCGGGTCGCCGACCTCGAGATCGACGTCACCGGCCACCGCGTGACCCGCGGCGGCGAGGTCATCCCGCTCACGCCGCTCGAGTTCGACGTGCTCGTCACGCTCGCGCGCAGCCCGGGCCAGGTGTTCACCCGCGAGGTGCTGCTCGAGGACGTGTGGGGCTACCGCCACGCGGCCGACACGCGCCTCGTCAACGTGCACATCCAGCGCCTGCGCGCCAAGGTCGAGCGGGACCCCGAGAACCCCGAGATCATCCTCACGGTGCGCGGCGTCGGCTACAAGGCGGGTGGCGTCGTGTCGTGAGGCTCACCCCTCGCTCCCTCTGGGCCAACCTGGCGAAGGGCCCGCGACGGGTGTGGCGCCGCTTCCGCGGCTCCCTGCTGCTGCGCGTCGTGGTCAGCACGATGGTGCTGGGCCTCGGCGCGGTGCTCGTCATCGGCGCGCTCGTCAGCACGCAGATCCGCGACGGGCTGGTCCAGACCCGCGTCGACCGCATCCTCGCGGAGACCGCGCGCGACGCGACCTCCGCCCAGGAGAACGTCGACGCCTCGACCGCCGAGAGCTCGGGCGACCTCCAGCAGCTCGTCTACGACCTGCTCGACGGGCTCGGCACGCTCGGCGGCAACTCGCGCGGCCTGGTGCCGCTGCGCGACCCCGCGAACAGCTCGGGCGTGCTGCTGTCGACGCCGGTGTCCGACACCGACCTCGTCGAGGTCATCACCCCCCAGATGCGCGACGCCGTCCAGTCGGGCGCCGCCCAGTCGTGGCAGTTCGTCGCGATGCCCGACACGGGAGAGCCGGGCGTCGTGGTCGGCGTGCCGTTCACCATCCGCGTCGCGGGCGAGTACGAGCTGTACTTCGTCTACTCGCTCGCCGACGAGCAGGCGACGCTGAGCCTCATCCAGCGCGTGCTCGCGGTCGGCGGCGTCGCGCTCATGGCGCTGCTCGGCGTGCTGACGTTCCAGGTGACGCGGCAGACCGTCCGCCCGGTGCGCCAGGCCGCGCGGGTGGCCTCGCGCCTCGCGGAGGGGATCCTGTCCGAGCGCATGACGGTGCGCGGCCAGGACGAGATGGCGACCCTCGCCCGCACGTTCAACGAGATGGCCGAGTCCCTCCAGCGCCAGATCACCCGCATGGAGGAGCTGTCGCGCCTCCAGCGCCGCTTCGTCTCCGACGTCTCGCACGAGCTCCGCACCCCGCTCACGACCATCCGGATGGCCTCCGACGTGCTGCACGATGCGCGCCCCGGCTTCCCGCCCGAGGTCGCCCGCTCCGCCGAGCTGCTCGACACGCAGATCGACCGCTTCGAGTCGCTGCTGTCCGACCTGCTCGAGATCTCCCGCATCGACGCCGGCGCCGCGCAGCTCGAGTTCGACGACATGTCGCTCGCGGACGTGGTGCGCGACCAGGTCGAGGCGATGGTGCCCGCGGCCCGCAGCCAGGGCGTCGAGCTGCGGCTGTGGGTCGCCAAGGGCGACCACGTCGCGTCGATGGACCGTCCCCGCGTGGCCCGCATCGTCCGCAACCTGCTGTCGAACGCGATCGAGCACGCGCAGCGCCGTCCCGTCGACATCGTGGTCGCGTCGACCAACCGGGCCGTCGCCGTCGTCGTCCGCGACTACGGCATCGGCCTCACCCCGCAGCAGGCGCAGCGGGTGTTCGACAGGTTCTGGCGCGCCGACTCGGCCCGCGCGCGCACCATGGGCGGCACCGGGCTGGGCCTCGCGATCGCGCGCGAGGACGCCCAGCTGCACGGCGGCAAGCTCGAGGCCTGGGGCCTGCCCGGCAAGGGCGCGAGCTTCCGGCTGCAGCTGCCCCGCACGTCCCGCGGGCTGGGTCAGCATCCGCCGCTGCCGCTCGTCATCGCGGAGCTCGATTACGGCACGATCGCGACGCGCATCCCGCTCGAGCCCGACCGCAGGGAGGTCGCCCCATGAGGCTGAGGATCGCGGCGGTGTGCGCCGGGGCCGCGCTCGCGCTGGGCGCGTGCGCGTCCATCCCTACCTCCGGCCCCGTCAACGAGGGCACCGGCGAGGTCGAGGGGGCCGAGCCCTTCGTGCCGTTCGCCGAGGGCCCCCAGATCGGCGACAGCGTCAACGCCATCGTGTCGGGCTTCATCCAGGCCACCGCGGCGGGCTTCGCCTCGGACTTCACGGTCGCCCGCGAGTACCTCACCGTGCCGGCCCGCGCGGACTGGGACCCGCTCGCGGAGGTCACCGTCTACGACTCCGGCGCGCTCACGCCCGACTACGACGAGGACGCCGGGCGCGTCGTCTACTCGGTGCCCGTCGCGGCCTGGATCGACGACGCGGGTCGCATGGTCGAGGCGCAGGCCGGGACCCAGACGCAGCTCGAGTTCCAGGTGTCGCGGGACGTCGGCGGCGAATGGCGCATCTCCGGCCTCGAGGACGGGTCGCTGCTCGCCGAGGCGACCTTCAACCGCGTGTTCCTGCCCGTGACGCTCGTCTTCGCGTCCGCCGACGGCTCGACCGTGGTGCCCGAGCTGCGCTGGCTGCCGTCGACCAACGTCGCGACCTGGGCCGCGCGCGAGCTCGTCGAGGGGCCCTCGCCGTGGCTGGCGAACGCCGTCACCACGGGCTTCCCGGCGGGTTCGGCGCTCGCGGTCGACTCCGTGGTCGTGACCGATGGGATCGCGAGGGTCCAGCTCGCGTCCGAGTCGGCGGGCAGCCCCGCCGAGCGCGCCCTCGCCGAGCAGCAGCTGCGGCTCACGCTGACGGCGCTGCCGGGCGTGAGGGAGGTCGAGGTCACGGTCGCCGGCGTGCCGCTCGTGTCGGACCCGGTCGAGACGCTGTCGCGCGGGCCCGTGCCCGAGGGGGTCGCCGCGGTCTTCATCGACGACCGGCTGGGCCTGTGGGACGGCGAGGACCTGTGGGTCGTGCGCGACGGCGTCGGGGCACTGCCCGCCGGCGCGGACGCGCTCGCCACCTCCTACACCGGCACCCGGGTCGCGTTCCGCGTGGGCGGCGACCGCATCGTCATCTCCGACGCGCTCGCCGGGGGCGTCGACACGCTCCTGGCGTACGACGACGCGGGCCGGGCGCGCGGCACCATGGAGGTCGCCACCGTGGTCGAGGGGCCGGACCTCGTCGCGCCGGCCTTCGACCGCTACGGCTGGCTGTGGACCGCGGAGTCCGTGGACCCGGAGGCCGTCATCGCGGTGTCCGAGGACGGCGACGCGATGCCGCTCGACGCGCGCTGGCTGGCCGGCCGCACCGTGCAGCAGATCGTGCCGTCGCGCGACGGCGCACGCGTGCTGGTGGTGTCACGGTCGGGCGCGCAGACGGTCGCGGAGGTCGCCGAGGTGGTGCGCTCCGAGACGGGAGAGCCGCTCAGCATCGGCGAGCCGCTGCAGATCGGCGCGAACATCGGCACCACGGTCGACGCCATCTGGGTGGACGACCTGTCGGTCGCGCTGCTGGGCTCCTCGAGCGGCGCCGAGACCGCGCCGCTGTGGATCGTCGCGGTCGGGGGCCGCACCACCGAGGACGCCGCCGTGTCCGACGCGGTCGCGATCTCCGCGCGCCACGGCGACCGGTCGATCACGCTGGTGTCGGAGGACGGCACCGTCCGCGAGCGCGCCGGCACGGGCTGGTCCGCGGTCGCCTCCGGGGTCGACGAGCTCGCGTACGCCGGCTGACGCGCGGGGGCGGTGTCCCCGGACCGGCCGGGTCCGGCCGCCGTCCCCGGCGGGCGGACGATGCGTGGGCGGCGCCGCTCGCCCCCCGTCATGCTGACGCGGTGGAGTATCCGGGGCCGGTCGCGCGTCTTGCGCGCCTCGTGGTGCCCGTCGCATGCCCCGGCTGCGGGCTCGTCGACGTGCGCTGGTGCGAGGGGTGCGAGGCGCCGTGGTGGGAGCCGCCGCTGCGATGCGAGACCGGCGCGCCCCGCCTCGACGCGCTCGACCCGCCCCTGCCGGTGTGGTCGGTCGCCGAGCTCGACGGACCGGTGCACGGGACGATCGCGGCGTGGAAGGACGCGGGCCGGCGCGATCTCGGCGCGCTGGTCGCCCCGGCGCTGAGGCGCGCCGCGGCCGCCGTCGCGCCCGCGCTGGCTGCCGCCCGCGCATCGTCCCCCGTGGCGGTGGTGCCGTGCCCGGCCCGGGCCGCGCACACCCGGCGGCGGGGCGTCGACCTGCCGCTGACGCTCGCCCGTGCCGCGGCCGCCGGGCTCGCGGACGCCGGGACGCCCGCGCGGGAGGTGGCCGCGCTGCTGCCCTCCCGCGGCGCGTCGCGCGGCGCAGGCGACCGCGGGCGCTGGCGGGCGGGACCGGCCCGCGTGCGGGTCGCGGTCGGACGTCTCGGCGGGCCGGTTCCGGCGCTCCTCGTCGACGACGTGGTCACGACGGGGGCCACGCTCGCGCGCGCCGCGGGCGCCCTCGCGGGCTCCCCGCTGGTGCCCGTCGGGGCGCTCGTGCTCGCATCCGCCCCGGCACCTGGGGAAGTGCTGAGAGTCCGTCCCGCGGGCGCCCCGAGCGCGCTAGGGTAGGAGGTCCAGGACGACGAAGAACGTCGGACACCTTCCAGGCGAGGAGGTGATGCACCAGGCGCGAGAAGCGCCGACCCCTTGCCCCTGGCCCCTGCGGGGCCCCAGCGACAGTGAAGGAGTTTTCGTCATGGACATCGCCATCGTGGGACGTCACACCAAGGTCTCCGAGGACATGCGGCAGAGGATCTTCGAGAAGATGGAGAAGGTCGAGGCCCTGGCCCCTCGCGCGACCCGCGCGGACATCCATGTGGTCCATGAGAGGAATCCCAAGCACGCCAACGACCGCGAGCGCGTCGAGATCACGGTGCGCGGACGCGGAGTCGTGCGCGCCGAGGCGGCGGCCGAGGACCGGTTCGTCGCGCTCGACGGCGCGATGCAGAAGCTGGTCGAGCAGCTGCGCAAGCTCCACGAGCGCAAGGCTCACCGTCACCAGGGCAAGAGCGGGCTCCACACGGTGCCCGCGCCCGTGCCGGTCGAGGACGACGTGGACGACCGCGCGACCAGCGTCGAGGCGTGGGAGGGTGCGCCGGAGGGCTCGCACCGCGAGATCCCGATCGACGGCACGCCGATCATCATCCGTTCCAAGACCCACGCGGCGACGCCGATGACGGTCGCGGACGCGCTCGACCAGATGGAGCTGGTCGGCCACGACTTCTTCCTCTTCCACGACGTCGACTCCGGGCTCGCGTCCGCGGTGTACCGCCGACGTGGCTGGACCTACGGCGTGATCCATCTCGAGCAGGCGGCGGCCGAGGAGTCCCGCGAGACCGCCTGATCCCTGTCGCGGCGGGGCTGCTACCGGCTAGATTTCCCGGGTGCAGCCCCGCCACTTCATGTCCGTCGTCGTCGCCGCGACCCTGTGGGGCACCGGCGGGCTCCTCGGGACGCTGCTCGCGGAGCGCAGCGACGTCCCTCCGGCCTCCGTCGCGATGTGGCGCATGCTCATCGCGGGCGTGGTGCTCACCGCCTGGCTGGCGGCGCGCCGGTCGGTCGGGCTGAGGCGCCTCGACCGCGCGGCGGTGGTGCGCATCGTCGCGACCGGCGCCCTCACCGCGGTCTTCGAGGTCCTCTACTTCACCGGCATCGCGCTCGCGGGCGTCGGCCTGTCGACCCTCGTCACCATCGGCTCCGCGCCCGTGTGGGTCGCGCTATGGGACTGGTGGCGCCACCGGGACCGGCCCGACGGCCGTCGCGTCCTCGCGCTCGTGCTGGCGCTCGGCGGCCTCGCGCTGCTGCTCGGCTCGTCGCTGTCCGCCGGGGACCGCGCGCTCCTCGGTGTGGGCGTGGCGCTCGTGGCCGGCGCCTCGTTCGCGGGCGTGACCGTGGTCAACCGGACCCCGGTGCCCGGGCTCGGCGCGGCCCGGCTCACGGCGCTGTCGTTCACCGCGGGCGGGCTGCTGCTCGTGCCGGTCGCGCTGGTGCTCGGCTGGGGCGCGCCGTCCGGGGCCGCCTCGTGGGGGATCGCCGCCGCGCTCGGGATCGGCTCGACCGCGCTCGCGTACCTCGCCTACCTGTCGGGCCTCGCGACCGTGCCGCCGTTCGTCGCCACGATCGTGAGCCTGCTGGAGCCGCTCGTCGCGGCCGTCCTCGGGGCGCTCGTGCTGGCCGAGCGGCTCGGCTGGAGCGGGGTCGCCGGCGGCGCGGTCCTCGCGAGCGCCGTCGTGCTGTTGCGCCCTCAGCGAGACGAGCCGGAGAGCATCCATTGACCGCCTACGATGGTCGGGGACTCAACAGGCTTTCGAGGAGCGCAACGTGGCTGTGATCGACCGCATCATCCGTATGGGCGAGGGGCGCGAGCTCCGCCGTCTCCAGAAGGTGGTGACCCTCACCAACGCCCTCGAGGAGGCGTACGAGGCGATGTCGGACGACGAGCTCCGCGCGCTCACGGACGAGTTCCGGGAGCGCCGCGAGGGCGGCGAGAGCCTCGACGCGCTCATGCCCGAGGCGTTCGCGGCGGTCCGCGAGGCCTCGCGCCGCACGCTCGGCATGCGCCACTTCGACGTCCAGCTCATGGGCGGCGGCGCGCTCCACCACGGCAACATCGCCGAGATGAAGACCGGCGAGGGCAAGACCCTCGTCGCGACCCTGCCCGCGTACCTCAACGCGCTCGACGGCAAGGGCGTCCACATCGTCACCGTCAACGACTACCTGGCGAGCTACCAGTCGGACCTCATGGGCCGCGTGTTCCGCTTCCTGGGCCTGACGACGGGCTGCATCGTCGCCAACCAGTCGCCCGAGGTGCGCCGCCAGCAGTACCTGGCGGACATCACGTACGGCACGAACAACGAGTTCGGCTTCGACCACCTGCGCGACAACATGGCCCTCGACCCGTCGCAGCTGGTCCAGCGCGGCTACCACTACGCGATCGTCGACGAGGTCGACTCGATCCTCATCGACGAGGCCCGCACCCCGCTCATCGTGTCGGGCCCCGCCTCCGGCGACAACAACCGCTGGTACGTCGAGTTCGCCCGTCTCGCCAAGGAGATGGAGGTCGACGTCGACTACGAGGTCGAGGAGAAGAAGCGCGCGGTCGGCATCCTCGAGCCCGGCATCGACAAGATCGAGGCGGCGCTCGGCATCGAGAACCTCTACGACCCCGCCAACACGCCCCTCATCGGCTTCCTCAACAACGCGATCAAGGCCAAGGAGCTGTTCCGCCGCGACCGCGACTACGTGGTCCAGGGCGGCGAGGTCGACATCGTCGACGAGCACACGGGCCGCCTCCTCAAAGGCCGCCGCTACTCCGAGGGCCTCCACCAGGCCATCGAGGCCAAGGAGCGCGTGCCGATCAAGGCGGAGAACCAGACCTACGCGTCGATCACGCTCCAGAACTACTTCCGTCAGTACGAGAAGATCGCCGGCATGACGGGTACCGCCCAGACCGAGGCGGCCGAGCTGAACTCGACGTACGGCATGGGCGTCATCCCGATCCCGACGAACCGGCCGATGATCCGCGCCGACCAGTCCGACCTGCTCTACAAGTCGCAGAAGGCCAAGCTCACGGCCGTGATCGAGGACATCCTCGAGCGCAACGAGTCCGGTCAGCCGGTGCTCGTCGGCACCGTCTCGGTCGAGAAGTCCGAGACCCTGTCGCAGGAGCTGCGCAAGCACGGCATCGCGCACACGGTCCTCAACGCGAAGCACCACGAGAAGGAGGCGGCGATCGTCGCCGAGGCGGGCCGCAAGGGCGCCGTCACCGTCGCCACCAACATGGCCGGCCGAGGCACCGACATCATGCTCGGCGGCAACCCCGAGTTCCGCGCCGTCGCGGAGATGCAGGAGCGCGGCCTCGACCCCAACGAGAGCCCCGAGGAGTACGAGAAGGTCTGGAAGGACGTCTTCGCCGCGGCGAAGGCGGACGTCGAGACCGAGCGCGAGGAGGTGCTCGCGGCGGGCGGCCTGTACGTGCTCGGCACCGAGCGCCACGAGTCGCGCCGCATCGATAACCAGCTCCGCGGCCGCTCGGGCCGTCAGGGCGACCCGGGTGAGAGCCGCTTCTACCTCTCGCTCGAGGACGACCTCATGCGGATGTTCCAGTCGGGCCTCGCGGCGTCGGTGATGAACTCGTCGGCCCTGCCCGACGACATGCCCATCGAGTCCAAGGTGCTCACGCGCGGCGTGCAGAGCGCGCAGGCGCAGATCGAGGGTCGCAACCACGAGATCCGCAAGAACATCCTCAAGTACGACGACGTCCTCAACTCGCAGCGCAAGATCATCTTCACCGAGCGCCGCCGCGTGCTCGACGGCGAGGACATGCACGAGCAGATGGAGGGCTTCGTCGCCGACGTGGTGCGCGCCTACGTCCGCTCGGCCACCCTCGTGGGCTCGCCCGACGACTGGGACCTCGAGGCGCTGTGGAAGGACCTCCGTTCGGTGTACCCGGTGTCGATCGACATCGACGAGGTCATCGAGGAGGCCGGCGACCTGTCCGGCCTGTCGACCGCGTTCCTCGAGCGGGAGCTGGTCGCCGATGCGAAGTTCCAGTACGAGTTCGTCGAGAACAAGCTCGGAGGCGACGTGATGCGCCAGGTCGAGCGCCAGGTGCTGCTCCAGGTGCTCGACTTCAAGTGGCGCGAGCACCTCTACGAGATGGACTACCTCAAGGAGGGCATCGGCCTGCGCGCGATGGGACAGCGCGACCCGCTGATCGAGTACCAGCGCGAGGGCTTCCAGCTCTTCGAGGCGATGTCCGACGCGATCAAGGAGCAGGCCGTCTCCATCCTCTACCGCGTGGAGAAGAAGGAGGCGCCCGCGCCGCAGGCGCCGGTGACCGCGGACTCCGCGGCCGCGACCGCCCAGCAGGCCGGGGCGGCGCCCGCCCAGCGGCTCGCCGGCGGCGGCGCCGCGACGGCGGCCGGACCCGCGGGCCAGCGCATGGTCGCGACCCCGGCCACGGGCTCGGCGGGCGGGCCCGTGCAGGCGCGCATGGGCGCCCTGACCTTCTCGGGTCCGGCGCAGGACGGCTCCGGCACCGCCAAGGTGGCCGCGCCCGCGCAGGCCGGCGGCCCCAAGCCGTGGGACGACGGCCGCGTCTTCGAGGGTGCGGGCAAGAACTCGCCGTGCCCGTGCGGCTCGGGTCGCAAGTACAAGATGTGCCACGGCAAGAACGAGGAGGGCGCGGAGCTGTAGGGCCCGCGCGACCCGGCGACGAGGGCGGCACCCACGGGTGCCGCCCTCGCGCGCGTCCCGGCCCGGACGCGTCAGCCGATGTCGAGGACGGTGATGACCCACCGTCCCGCGCGGTCCTCGAGCCGGATCGCGACCGCATGGGACATGCCGGCGATCTTCGCGACCGCGGCGATCTCGGCCGCATCCCGCGAGACACGACAGGCCCGCGCGCGCAGGATGCGCGCGTTCGTGCCGCCGCCCCGCCCCGCCCGCCGGGCGAGGGAGTGCTGGCGCGCGAGGCGCTCGCGCACCTCCGGGGTGACCCAGCGCAGCAGCGTGTCGAGGCCGTCGCCGCCGTGCACCACCTCGATCGCGGTGAGCGCGACCGTGCACGCGAGCGGCGTCGGGTCGCCCAGCGTCGCGCGCGCCCGGCCGTACACGTCGCGCCGCTCGGGCCGCGGCGACCACGCGGGCTCGGCGCTCATCGCGCGTCCCCGGCGAGCCCGTCGGGGACGGCCAGGCGCAGCCCCGGATGGATGAAGCCCGGGTCGGCGCCGACGGCGGCGCGGTTGTGCGCGTACAGGCGCGGCCACGCGGCGGCGATCTCCGCGACGGTCGCCTCCGGGCCGAGCACGTGCGCGGTGATGGACCACAGCGACTCGCCGGGCACGACCACGTGGGTGGGCGCGGCGGCCTCCGTGCGCGGCGCTGGCTCGTCGGCCGCCGGGACGATGCGCGCCGGGCTGGGCGTGCGGGTCGCCGGGGCCCAGGGGACGGCCTCCGAGGGCGGTGCCGCGGGCAGCCATCCGGCCGCGGGCGGCGGCTCGTCGGCGTGCGCCGCGCCCGCCCCGAGCAGCGCCGCGGCCAGGCCCGCCGCCGTGGCGCGCGCCGCCCTGCCCGTCCACGCGGGGGCCGCCGCGCCGCGGGCCTGCGCCGCGAGGGCGGCGGTCACCTCGACGAGGAAGCGCAGCGCCACCCCGGCGGCGGCGATGCCGGCGACCGCGAGCACCGCATCCGCGGCGGTCCATACGCGCCAGTCGACGGTGGCGGAGGTGCGCCAGGCGATCCACGCGGCACCCCCGGCAAGGGCGGTGGCGGCGAGCGCAGCCGCGGCGGTGAGCGCGCCCGCGGGCGCCGACGCGCCGGCGGCCGTCGCCCGTGGCGGCCTTGCCGGCGCACCCGGTCGCCGCATCGTCCCCGTGCCCGGTGGACGCGCGCCCGGTGGACGCGCGCCCGGTGGACGCGTGCCCGCCGAGCCCGGCCACCCCACCGTCCTCGCCCCCGCCGTCCGCGCGGACCCCCGCATCGTCCTCGCCGTGCCACCCATCATCAACCCCCATTGGATGTCGTTTGATGCTGTTTGATATCTCCTGATGTAGTCGGTGGCGTCCGGTTTGTCCACCCGGGATTCCTGCCTGTGGACGCGGCGGCTAGCGTGGCGGCATGCGCTGGGAGCTGCTGTTCGCCGACCTCGAGTCGAGGCTGGACGCCGAGGAGCGTGCCGATGTCGACGCCGAGATCGCGGAGCGGACGCGCGACGAGCGGGCGGCCGTCGTCCTCGCCGGGCGGCTGGCGGCCCATGCCGGGCTGCCGGCCAGCGTCGTCCTCCGCGGTGGCGGCCGCGCGGTCGGCACGGTCGCGGACGTCGCCGGCACGTGGGTGCTGCTCGACGCCCCCGACGGTCAGGCCGTGGTGCCGCTGGACGCGGTCGCGGCGATCGACGGCCTGGGGCACGCGTCCGCGCCGCTCACCGAGGTGCGCCGGCGGCTGAGCGTGGCGTCCGCGCTGCGCGAGCTCGCCGAGGCGGGGCTGCCGGTCCGCGTCGAGACGGACGGCGGCGCGTGGCGGGGGGTCATCGTCTCCGTGGGGGCCGACCACCTCGACCTGGCCGTGGACAGCACGATGCGGGCGGTCCCGCTCGGCGCCGTGGTCGCGGTGCGCACCGGCTGACGGTCAGCGCCCGTCGCGCTCCTTGAGGTGCTCTCGCGCCAGCGCGTACTGGCGCGCGATGTACGCCTCGAGCTCGCTCTCCTCGACGCGCCATTGGCCGCGCCCGCCCACCTGGATCGCCGGCAGGTCCCCCGACCGGACGAGCGCATACGCCTGCTGAGGGGAGACGTTGAGGATCTCCTGGACGTCGCTCAGCTTGAGGAACCGCGGTGGCACCCGGCCATTGTGACACGCCGCCGCCGCGTGCGCCCGCTGTCCACAGCCCTTCCCGTGAGGGGCGCGCACCAGGCATGATGTCCTCAACCGGCGGCTGTGGGGGGTGCCGATGGGCGACGAGGTTCAGGCGGTGGCGGCGCGGATGCGGCCGCCCGGGTGGCGCGATCCGCGCCTCGTGGTGGGCGTCCTGCTCATCGTGGTCGCGGTGGTGGGGGTGGCCGCGTCGCTGCGGGCCGCCGACCGCACGTCCCCCGTGTACGCGGCCGCCGGGGCGCTCGCACCGGGCACGGTGCTCGAGGAGAGCGACCTCGTCGTCGCGCACGTACGGGTGGGGCAGGGCTACCTCGCGGCGCCCGCGGACGCGCCGTTCGGTCGCGTGCTCACGCGCGCGGTCGGGGAGGGCGAGCTGGTGCCCGCCAGCGCCGTCGCGGCGCGCGAGGACTTCGACGGACGGCCCGTCGCGGTGACCGCATCGTCGCCCGTCGCCGACGGCGTGGAGGCCGGGGCGCTCGTCGACGTGTGGGTGACGCCCGAGGACGGGTCGTCGACCCGGGTGGGGGAGTCGCTGCCGGTGTCCGCGGTGGAGCGCGAGGAGGGATCCTTCGGGCTCGGCGGCGAGACCGTCTACGTGGTGGTGCCCGAGGACCGGGTGGGCGCCCTCCTCGACGCGCTCGCGACGGCGGCGGAGGTCGCGGTCGTGGGGATCGGGTGACCGCGCCGCTCGGGGTCGTCGTCGCGGTGCGCGGCGACGGCGAGGCGGCCGTGGTCGCGGAGATCGACGCCCATCCCGGGCTCGCGGTCGTGCGCCGATGCGCGGACCTCGCGGAGGCCGTGGCCGTCGCGCGTGCCGGGCTCGGCTCCGTCGTCGTGCTGTCGGAGCAGCCCCACCTCGACGCCGACGCGGTCGCGGCGATCCGGGCGGCCGGCGCGGGCCTCGTGGGGGTGGCGGACGGCGCCGCGCCGCGGCTCGAGGCGCTCGGCATCCCGCCGGCCCGCGGGAGCCTCGCGGACGCGGTGCTCGCCGCCGTGGCGCGGCCCGCACCCGACTTCGCACCGCCGCCCGAACGCGGCGGCGGTGCCGTGATCGCGGTGTGGGGCACCGGCGGGGCGCCGGGGCGGACCACGGTCGCCGTCAACCTCGCGGCCGAGGCGGCCCTCGCGGGGCATCGCACCGTCCTCGTCGACCTCGACACCGCGGGAGCGTCGGTGGCGACCGCGCTGGGGCTCGCGGACGAGGCGCCGGGCATCGCGGCGGTCGCGCGCGCGGCGGCCCGCGGCGAGGACGCGGCCTCCCTGCTGGAGCGGCACCTGCTCGACGTGGCGTCGCGGCTGAGGGTCGTGACGGGCCTCACGCGCGCGGCGCGCTGGCCCGAGGTGACCGCTCCCGGCCTCGAGCGGCTGTGGCCCGCGCTGCGGGCGGCCGCGGAGGTCGTGGTGCTCGACCTCGCCGCCCCCGCGGAGGCGGCGGTGGGCCACGGCGCCGGACCGCGCCGCGACGGCGCCACGCTCGCCGGGCTCGCGGAGGCCGACGTCGTCGTCGCGGTCGGAGGAGCGGAGCCGCACCAGCTGGTGCGGCTCGTGCACGCGCTGCTGGACCTCGAGGGGCCGCCGCCGGTGGTGGCGGTCAACCGGATCCGCGCCTCGGTCGCCGGCACCCGGCCCGAGGACGCGATCGCGGCCGCGCTCGGACGTCACGCGGGGGTCACCGAGGTGTGGCCGCTGCCGTGGGACCTCAGGGCCTGCGACGCGGCCGCACGGGACGGACGCACGCTCGCCGAGGCGGCGCCGCGGTCGCCGCTGAGGAGGGCGATCGCGTCGATGGCGGACGTGGTGATCGCCGCCGCGCGCGCCGCGCGTGACGCGCCCGCGACGGTGACAGACTGAAGCCATGCGCGTGTACATCCCCGCCACCGTCGACGACCTCCCTCGCTGCGCGGACGGGCTGTGGGAGCCGCCGCTCGCCTACGCCGTGACCGAGCGCCTGCTCGCGATCGTCGACTCCGACGACGCGGACGAGCTCGCGGAGATCGCGCGCGACGTCGCCGCACGTGCGTCGGTCGTCGACGTCGGCTCGCCGCTCAGGGTGGTCGTCGTCGCCGAGCTCACGCGGGCCGAATGCGAGGCCGACCCGGATCTGCACCCCGCCGCCGTGCGCGTGCAGGGGCGCATCCCCGCCTCCGCGATCGCGTGCGCCTTCGTCGACGAGCCCGGCGCGGCCGACGACGTCCGGGAGGCCCGCGGCGGCGACGAGGACGCGCTCGACGCGCTCGAGGAGCGCGACCTGCTCTGGTACGACGCCTCGGAGCTCGCCCACCTCAAGCCGGCCTGACGACTCCCCCTGACAAGAGTGACCAGTGTGACGTGAACGGCCGGGTCGGCTTCGCACGCTCCGCGCTCGAGTCCCACCTGTCACAAGTGTCATTGGCAGTCGTCAGGCGAGGCGGCGGAGCACCTCGTCGTGCAGCAGCCCGTTCGTGACGAGCGCGTTGCCGCCATGCGGGCCCGGGGTGCCGTCGACGCCGGTGAAGCGGCCGCCGGCCTCCTCGACGATCGGCACGAGCGCCGCCATGTCGTACAGCGCGAGCTCCGGCTCGGACGCGATGTCCACGGCCCCCTCGGCGACCATCATGTAGCTCCAGAAGTCGCCGTAGCCGCGCGTGCGCCACACGTCGCGCATGAGGTCCATGAACGGCGCGAGCCGCCCGCAGGCCTCCCACTCGGCGAGGTCGGAGTAGGACAGGGAGGCCTCGGCGAGGTCGCTCACGTCGGAGACGTGGAGGCGCCGCGCGGTCGCCTCCGACGCCCCGAGCCACGCCCCCTGGCCGCGCGCGGCGAACCAGCGCCGGTGCAGCGCCGGCGCGCTCACCACGCCCACGACCACGTCGTCGCCGTCGAGCAGCGAGATGAGCGTCGCCCACACGGGCACGTCGCGGATGAAGTTCTTGGTGCCGTCGATCGGGTCGACCACCCAGCGCCGCGCCGACTCGCCCGTGGTGCCGTACTCCTCGCCCACGAACGCGTCGGCGGGCCGGTGCTGCGCGATGAGATCGCGCGCGAGCCGCTCCGCCGCGCGGTCGACCGCCGTCACGGGCGTGTCGTCGGGCTTGGTCTCGACCGTGAGGTCCCCGGTCGCGAAGTTCGCGAGCGTGAGGCGGTCCGCCTCGTCGGCGATCGCGAGGGCGAGCAGCAGGTCGTCGGCGTAGGGGGCGTCCGTCATGGCTTCAACCTACCGGGGACGATGCGCGGGTGGCCCGGCGCCCCGCCCCGACAGTGCGCGGGGCGAGGTCAGTACTGGTCGCCGGCCGCGCGCGAGGCCAGCAGGCGGCGGATCGAGTCGACGCGCGCGTGGCGCTCCGGCACCTCGCCCGCCCACGCGTCGAGCTCGCAGCCGGCCTCGGCGGACTCGTGCGTGCAGCCGCGAGGGCATCGCTCGTCGGCCGCGGCCGCGACGTCCGGGAAGGCGAGGATGAAGTGCTCGGGGTCGACGTGCGCGAGCCCGAAGGAGCGCACGCCGGGAGTGTCGACGATGCGGCCGCCGGTCGGGACCTCGTACAGCACCGCCGAGGTCGAGGTGTGGCGGCCGCGGCCCGTGACGTCGTTGACCACGCCCACCGCGCGGCCCGCGTCGGGCACCAGCGCGTTGACGAGGGTCGACTTGCCCACGCCCGAGTAGCCGACGAGCACCGTGGTCGCGCCCCCGAGCGACTCGCGCAGCTCGACGAAGCCCGGGTCCTCCTCGGGTCCGCCCGCGCGCCGGACCGACGTCTCGAGCACCCGCACGCCCAGCGGCTCGTACGCGCCGCGAAGCTCGGAGGCGTCCGCGAGGTCCGCCTTGGTGAGCACGAGCACCGCCTCCATGCCCGCGTCGAACGCCGCCACGAGGCAGCGGTCGATCATGCGCGGGTTGGGCTCGGGATCCGCGAGCGCGGTGACGATCGCGAGCTGCTCGGCGTTGGCGACGATCACCCGCTCGGTCGTGTCGGTGTCGTCGGCGGTGCGGCGCAGCGCGGTCGCCCGCGGCTCGCGGCGGACGATGCGCGCGAGCGTGTCCGGACGGCCCGACGTGTCGCCCACCACACCGACGCGGTCGCCGATGACGAGGCCGCGCCGGCCCAGCTCGCGGGCCTTGACCGCGGTGATCACCGCATCGTCCATCCGCACGGTGTAGCGGCCGCGGTCGACGCCGATCACGACGCCCGGCTCGGCCTCCTCGTGCGCGGGGCGCACCTTGGTCCGCGGGCGCGAGCCCCGCCGGCTGGGGCGGACGCGCGCGTCGGACTCGTCGTAGCGGCTCCAGTCGCTCACGTGGGGTCCGGCATCGCAGGCATGCGCCCAGCCTACCGAGGGCTTCGCGCCGGGCACGGCGCGCGGCCGCGTCCTACGCTCGGAGGGAGGCGAAGGGAAGCGTCATGGGCGACGTGCTGAGGGTGGCGGTGGTGGGGGCCGGCGGCTGGGGCGCGCAGCATGCGCGCATCTTCTCGAGGCGCCGGGACACGGAGCTGGTCGGCATCGCGGGGCGCGACCCGGGCCGCACCGCGGCGCGGGCGGCCGCGTTCGACACCACGCCGTACACCGACCTCGACACGATGCTCGACGAGGCGCGCCCCGACCTCGTGACGGTGTGCCTGCCCAACGAGGCGCACTTCGAGCCCACGCTCCACCTGCTGCGCCGCGACGTGCCGCTGCTCGTCGAGAAGCCGCTCGTGTTCTCGCTGGACGAGGCGGACAAGCTGCTCGCCGAGGCCGCATCGCGCGGGCTGTTCTTCGCGATCAACCTCAACCACCGCTTCGCGGAGCCGGTGGCGCGCGCCAAGGCCGCCATCGACGCGGGCGAGCTCGGCGACGTGGTGTTCGCGACGTGGCGCTTCGGCGGCGAGCCGAACTTCGGCACCAGCCCGCACGCCAACCTCATCGAGACGCAGGTCCACGGCATCGACATGCTCGAGCACCTGTGCGGCCCGATCGACAGCGTCGCCGCCCAGATGACGGACATGACGCGCCCCGGGACGTACACGACGCTCGCGGTCGCCCTGCGGTTCTCGAGCGGCGCGGTGGGCAGCCTCGTGGGCACGTACGACTCGTCGTACGCGTACCCCGGCACGCACCTCGTCGAGGTCAACGGCACGAGGGGGCGCCTCCTCATCGAGGACACCGTCAAGCGGCTCACCGTCTCGGCCGCCGGCGACCCGACGCGGCGCGTGTGGGAGGCCGGCTACTTCGACGACGAGGCCCGCACCTTCGAGTACACGTTCGACCGGCACGTCGAGCGGCTCCTCGGGGCCTTCCGTGCCGGCGAGGAGCCGCCCGTCCATGCGCGCGAGGGCAGGCGGGCGCTCGCGCTCGCACACGCGATCATCCGCTCGTTCGAGGAGGGCGCGCGGGTCGCCGTGTGAGCGCCGCTCAGCCGTCCAGGCCGAGCATCCCGCGCCACAGGGCGGGGAAGCCGGGCATGGTCTTCGCCGTGGTGCCCACGTTCACGACCCGGAGGTCCGGCACCGCGAGGCCGATGATGGCCGCGAAGGTCGCCATCCGGTGGTCGTGGTAGGTCTCCATGGCCGCGCCCGTGAGGCCCGCGGGCGGTATCCCGCCGAACTCCAGCGCGTCGTCGTCGGCGACGCAGCGGCCGCCGACGCGCCCGACCTCGGCCGCGATCGCCGCGAGCCTGTCGGTCTCGTGGCCGCGGAGGTGCCCGATCCCGGTGAGCCGCGAGGGTCCGTCCGCGAGCGCGCACAGCGCGGCGATGGTCGGGGTGATCTCGCCCGCGGGGGACAGGTCCGCGTCGATGCCGTGGACGGTGCCGTCGCCGACGACGGTCATCACGTCGCCCTCGAGGGTGCAGGCGGCGCCCATCCGGGTGAGCAGCTCGGGGTAGTACGCGCCCGGCTGCGTGGTGACGGCGGGCCACCCCGGGATGCGCACCGTGCCGCCGGCGACCAGTGCGGCCGCCATGAACGGGCCCGCGTTGGACAGGTCCGGCTCCACGCGCACGTCGCCGGGCCGGATCTCGCCGGGATGCACGATCCACGTGCGCTCGTCGGGCTGGTCCACGCGGATGCCCGCCGCGCGCAGCGCCTCGCACGTCATGTCGATGTGCGGCAGGCTCGGCAGCGTCTCGCCGGTGTGGCGCACGGTGAGGCCGTCGTCGAGGCGCGGCGCGGTGAGCAGCAGCCCGGTGACGAACTGGGAGGACGACGACGCGTCGACCTCGACCACGTCCGGCACCTCCTCGGGCGGGGTGACGGTGAAGGGCAGCGTGCCGCGGCCGTCGTCGTCGACGGTGGCGCCCAGCAGGCGCAGCGCGTCGAGCAGCGGGCCCATGGGGCGCACGCGCGCGCCCTCGTCGCCGTCGAAGCTCACGGGGCCGTCGGCGAGCAGCACCATCGGCGGCACGAACCGCATCACGGTGCCCGCGAGGCCGCAGTCGACGTGCGCGCCGCCGCGGATCGGGCCGGGCGTCACGCACCACTCGTCGCCCGCATCGTCCACCTCGACGCCCAGCCCGCGCAGCGCGCCGATCATGAGGTCGGAGTCCCGCGACCGCAGCCCGCCGGTGACGGTCACCGGTTCCGCGGCGAGCGCCGCGAGGACCAGGTAGCGGTTGGTGAGCGACTTGGAGCCGGGCACGGACACCGTCGCGTCGAGGGGACGATGCGCGACGGGCGCGTCCCACGCCTCGCCGGGGCCGGTACCGGAGGGGAGGGCGCCGCTCACGCGGCGCGCTTCTTGGAGCCGGCGGCCTTGAGGGCCGCCTTGGCCTCCTTCTCCTTCTCCTTGGCCTCCGCGGCCTTCTCCTTGGCCTTCGCCTTCCTCGCCTTCTTACGGTCGATGTGGCGCTGGCTGTGGCCGGCCGTCGCCGCCAGCAGCACGCCGCCGACGAGCGAGAGGTTCTTGAGGAACTGCTCCAGCTCCTCCTCCTTGCGCGTCTCGTCCTCCTCCTTCCAGAAGGGATGGGCGAGCGCCGCGGTGGCGCCGGCGAGGCCGGCGAGGCCCAGCGCCGCGGCGCGCGGGCTGCGGGACAGCGCCAGCGCGGCGGCGAGGGCGACGGAGGCGGCGCCGTGGACCTTCACCAGGTCGACGGTCTTCACCTCCTCGAGACCCAGCTCCTTGAGGGCGGGCTCGACGGTGGGGGCGACGCGCGCGGCGCGCGTCTCGGGCTCAAGGTAGCTCTGGACGCCTCCGTAGACGAACCACGAGGCGAGCAGCGGCCTGGCAAGTGCACGCAACATGCCTCCTACGCTACCAAGCGAGGCGCTTCGCGTCAGGGGCGGGAATGATGTCGGCGGCGATGCCGTTACCGACCGATGTGACGACCACTGTGGAGAGGCCCGCGGCGTCGCGTGCACCGGCACGACGGCGCACCGCTGTACGCTCGCAACCGATGACCGACGCAGCAGAGTTCGACTTCGAGACCGAGGCGCTGTCCTACATGGACCAGCTCTACGCCGCAGCGCTGCGCATGACGCGCAACGGCGCGGACGCGGAGGACCTCGTCCAGGAGACCTTCGCGAAGGCGTTCGCGGCCCAGGACAAGTTCACGCCCGGCACCAACCTCAAGGCGTGGCTGTACCGCATCCAGACGAACGCGTTCATCAACAGCTACCGCAAGAAGCAGCGCGAGCCCAAGCGCTCGGACGCCGACACGGTCGAGGACTGGCAGCTGGCGGCGGCCGCCGAGCACACGTCGAGCGGGCTGGCCTCGGCCGAGCAGACCGCCCTCGACTCGCTCGGCGACGACGAGGTCCGGCGCGCGCTGTCGGAGCTGTCGGACGACTTCCGCATGGCCGTCTACCTCTCCGACGTGGAGGGGTTCGCCTACAAGGAGATCGCGGAGATCATGGACACCCCGGTGGGGACCGTGATGTCGCGGCTGCACCGTGGCCGCAAGCTCCTGCGAGAGAAGCTTCGGGACTACGCCGCCGAGCGTGGTCTCTACGAGAGGACCCCGGTGAAGAAGGACAAGGACGGGGGTGCGTGCCGTGCCTAAGCCGGAGTGCGAGGAGGCGCTCGACCGCCTCTTCGAGTACATCGATCACGAGCTGCCCGAGGATGAGATCCATCAGATCGGGGAGCACCTCAAGCAGTGCGCGCCGTGCGAGGCGGAGCACAAGATCAACGAGAAGATCAAGCGGCTGGTCAACAGGACCGGCCACGATGTCGCGCCCGAGGACCTCCGCGCGCGCATCCTCACGACCATCCGCGCGACCCGGCCGGACGGCGCCACCTAGCGTCGCCCGCCCGCGCATCGTCCCCGCGCCCGACGGGCCGGAGACGACAGAAGCCGCATCGGCCAGGCCGATGCGGCTTCTTCTCGTATCCGGGTGGAACGGCTCAGGCGTTGGGCCGCTTGCCGTGGTTGGCGCCACCCTTCGCGCGCGACTTGCGCTTACGGCCTCGCTTGCTCACAACGTTCCCCTTTCTGGACGCGAAACAAAGACCCCCTATCCTCCCACATCTGAGGACCTCGTCACACCGGGGGTCCCGTCTGCAGCGGTTGGCGCTACGCTCCCCCTCAAGCCGCCCAATTCGGATGCCGATGGAGGAACCGTGAGCGATCAGCCCCAGTCAGTCATCCCGTTCCTGCACGCGCTTGCCTCGACGGGCGGCTCCGACCTGCACTGCAAGGTGGGCTCCGCGCCCCGCGTGCGCGTCGACGGCCGCCTCCGGAAGCTCCAGGTGCCGCCGCTGACCGCCGCGGACACGCAGCACATGGTGGCGCAGGTGCTGCCCGAGGACCTGGTGCCCGCGTTCCGCGACACCCACGAGGCGGACTTCGCGTTCTCGCTGTCGGGCGTGGGCCGCTTCCGCGTCAACGCGTACGTCGCGCGCGGCACCGAGGGCCTGGTGTTCCGCCGCGTCGCGGTGGGCGCACAGAGCTTCGACGAGCTGGGCCTGCCGGGGGTCATCGCGGACCTCGCGCTCGAGCCGCGCGGGCTCGTGCTCGTCACCGGCCCGACGGGATCCGGCAAGACCACGACCCTGGCGTCGATGATCGACCTCATCAACTCGTACCGCGAGGTCAACATCGTCACGATCGAGGACCCCATCGAGGTGCTCCACCAGGACAAGAAGGCGATCATCTCGCAGCGCGAGGTGCGCTCCGACACCCTCGACTTCACGTCCGCGCTGCGCGCCGCGATGCGTCAGGACCCCGACGTCATCATGGTCGGCGAGATGCGTGACATCGAGACCGTGCGCGCAGCCCTGTCCGCGGCGGAGACCGGCCACCTGGTCCTCGCGACCCTCCACACGGTCGACGCGCAGGACACCATCAACCGCATCGTCGACTTCTTCACCCCGCACGAGCAGAACCAGGTCCGCGCGACGCTCGCGCAGACGCTGCGCGGCATCGTCTCCCAGCGTCTCGTGCGCCGCGGCGACGGCACCGGCCGCACGCTCGTCGCGGAGGTCATGGTCAACACGGGGCGCACCGCCGAGGCGATCATCGACCCGTCGAGCCAGCCGCCCATCCTCGACCTCATCTCCGAGGGCGAGTACTACAAGATGCAGACCTTCGACCAGCACCTCTTCCAGCTGGTCCGGGACAACGTGGTCGCGCTCGACGACGCCGTCGCGATCGCGTCCCGGCCCCACGACCTCCTGGTCGAGCTGCGCGGCGCGGGCGTGGTCGACTAGCAGCCGTCACGTACGAGGGGCCGGCACCCGGGTGGGTGTCGGCCCCTCGTGCGTCCCCGCCCGCGTGGCGCGCGCTTCCCGCCCGCGTGGCGCGCGCTTCCCGCCCGCCGGGCGCGCGCCGCCCGGTGCGGAGCGCTCGGCCCGTCGCCGCATCCCCGTGAGGCGCGCTCGGGCTCTTCGCCGTATCCCGGCGAGGCGCGCTCGCGTGCATGTCGTGTTCGCGTATTTCAGGAATCGCTTGAACAGCTCCGCCGGTGGGACGGTCCTGCTGCCCGCGGTGACGGCCCGCTGCGGGCGTGTTCACGCCTGAGGTGAAATACGCGGACACGAAGTGCGCGCCTGCGCCCTGACACGCCGACGTCCCGACACCTTCGCCCCGCCAGGTGCGCGGAGCGAGGCGCGAGGCGCGAACTGCGAGGTGCCGACCCCCTGTCACATGCGTCACATGTGTCATTGGGAATCGGGGTGGGGCGTCCTCAGTTGCCTGGCGGCTCGATCCCGAGCCACGAGTGCCAGCGCGAGTGCAGCACCAGCCACGCCATGAGGCCGTAACCGGCCTGCAGAGGAAGCGAGTCGTGGCCCGTGGCCATGTCCGCGGCCCACTGCTCGTGGCGCGCGAGCGGGCCGTACATGTCGATGTAGCCGACGCCGCGGCGTGAGGCCGCGTCCTCGCACACCGCCGCGAGCTCCGCGATCCGCGGGTTGTCCGCTTCCGCGCCCGGAGGAGGACCCGCGATGAGCGTCTCGAAGCCGAGCGCGTGCGCGCGGTCGAGGAAGTTGGCGATGTTCAGCCGTGTCATCGTGGGGGAGACCCCGCGGTGGACGTCGTGGCGGCCGATCGCGAACAGCACGTGGTTCGCCTCGGGCTCGGTGCGCAGGGTGCGCCGCAGCGCCTCCTCGTCCCATCGGCTGGTGAGTTCGCCGGTGGTCTCGTGCGGCACGGCGAGCGTGTGGAAGGCGAGGTCGGGCGCGAGGGGGAGGGTGCGCGCCGCGACGCGCCCCGCCCACCCCAGCGCCTTGGGGTCGCCGTGGCCGGCCACGAGCTCGTCGCCGACGAGGAAGACGTTCCTCATCGGGTGAAGGCCCGGGTCACCAGCTCCGACTGCTCGGCCGCGTGGCGCGACGCGAGACCCGAGGCGGGCGACGCGGACGCCGGACGGGACACGACCCCGACGGTGGTACCGACGACCTGCGGCAGGCTCAGCGACATGCGCGACCACGCTCCCTGGTTGAGAGGCTCCTCCTGGACCCACATGAGCTCGGCGCCGTCGAACGGGGCGAGGGCCTCGCGGATGGCGTCGTGCGCGAGCGGGTACAGCTGCTCAAGTCGCACGATAGCGGTCGTGGTGTCCCCGGTGCGGTCCCGCTCCGCGACGAGGTCGTAGTAGACCTTGCCCGCGCACAACAGGACGCGGTCGACGGACGCCGGATCCACCGCATCGTCCCCGATGACCTCCCGGAACGTGCCGGTGGTGAAGTCCTCGACCGACGACTGCGCCGCGCGCAGGCGGAGCATCGACTTCGGCGTGAAGACCACGAGCGGCTTGCGCGGGCGGTTGTACGCCTGGCGGCGCAGCAGGTGGAAGTAGCTGGCCGGGGTCGACGGCATGGCGGCGATCATGTTCTCCTCGCCGCACATCTGCAGGAAGCGCTCGACGCGCGCCGAGGAGTGGTCGGGGCCCTGGCCCTCGAAGCCGTGCGGCAGCAGCAGCACGACGGACGAGGACTGGCCCCACTTCTGCTCGGCGGACGAGATGAACTCGTCGATGATGGTCTGCGCGCCGTTGACGAAGTCGCCGAACTGCGCCTCCCACAGCACGAGCGCGTCGGGGCGCTCGACCGAGTAGCCGTACTCGAAGCCCAGCACGCCGTACTCCGACAGCGGGGAGTCGAAGATGTGCAGGCGGCCCTGGTCCGAGGACAGGTACAGCAGCGGCGTCCACTCCGAGCCGGTGTTGCGGTCGTGGTAGACCGCGTGGCGCTGGACGAACGTGCCGCGGCGCGAGTCCTGGCCCGAGACGCGGACGGGGACGCCCTCCTGCAGCAGCGTGCCGAAGGCGAGGATCTCGCCGTAGCCCCAGTCGATGCCGCCCTCGCGGCTCATCGTCTCGCGGCGCTCGAGCAGCTTCTCGAGCTTGGGATGCACCGAGAAGCCCTCGGGCGGGCGCACGTGGGCGCGTCCGATCCGCTCGATCTGGCTCGCCGACACGGACGTCTTCCAGCCGACCATGACGCCCGCGTCCGAGGACTGCGAGGACGGCAGCTCGAGGCCCGAGATCGACTCGGCGTCCGAGGCGGGCTTGTAGCCCTCGCGGGTCTCGATGAAGACGCGCTCGAGCTGGGCGAGGTAGTCCTTCGAGACCGACTCGGCCTCCTCGGTGGTGATGTCCCCGCGGCGGATGAGCGCCTCGGTGTAGAGGTGGCGCACCGAGCGCTTGCCCTCGATGAGGTCGTACATGCGCGGCTGCGTCATCGACGGGTCGTCGCCCTCGTTGTGGCCGCGACGGCGGTAGCAGACCATGTCGACGATGACGTCGCGCCCGAACCGCTCGCGGTACTCGAACGCGAGCCGCGCGGCTCGCACGCACGCCTCCGGGTCGTCGCCGTTGACGTGGAAGATCGGGATCTGGAAGCCCTTGGCGATGTCGGTGCAGTACCGGGTCGACCGCGAGCTCTCCGGACCGGTGGTGAATCCGACCTGGTTGTTGATGATGACGTGCACGGTGCCGCCGGTGCGGTAGCCCTTGAGCAGCGCCATGTTGAGCGTCTCGAGCACCACGCCCTGGCCCGCGAAGGCTGCGTCGCCGTGGACGAGCAC
This sequence comes from Demequina litoralis, assembly GCF_030418455.1. GTDB lineage: Bacteria > Actinomycetota > Actinomycetes > Actinomycetales > Demequinaceae > Demequina > Demequina litoralis. The sequence goes on along the minus strand of NZ_JAUHPW010000002.1, from coordinate 138,436 downwards.
CGGGAGCACGGGGTAGCCGTCGGTCGCCGGGTCCGCGCCGAGCGCGTCCAGCTTGGCGCGCACGATGCCCTCGAGGACGGGGTCGACCGCCTCGAGGTGCGACGGGTTCGCCGCGAGGTAGACGCGCGTGGTGGCGCCCGACTCGGCGGTGAAGGTGCCCTCCGTGCCGAGGTGGTACTTGACGTCGCCCGAGCCCTGCACCGAGCCGGGCACCGCGGTGCCCTCGAACTCGGAGAAGATCTGGCCGTAGCTCTTGCCCGCGAGGTTCGCGAGCACGTTGAGGCGGCCGCGGTGGGCCATGCCGATGCAGACCTCGTGCACGCCGGACTCCGCCGCCGCGCTCATGACGGAGTCGAGCAGCGGGATGAGCGACTCGCCTCCCTCGAGCGAGAAGCGCTTCTGGCCGACGAACTTGGTCTGGAGGAACGCCTCGAAGGCCTCCGCCGCGTTGAGGCGATGGAGGATGCGCAGGTGCTCCTCGCGGGTGGGCTTGGTGTAGCCGTGCTCGAGGCGGTCCTGGAAGAACGAGCGTTGCTCGCGGTCCGCGATGTGCATGTACTCGAGGCCGATGGTGCGGCAGTAGGCGTCGCGCAGGCGGCTCAGCACCGTCCGCATCTTCCACGAGCCCTGGCCGGCGAAGCCGCCGGTCTCGTACGTGCGGTCGAGGTCCCACAGCGTGAGGCCGTGGGTCTGGACGTCGAGGTCGGGGTGCTTGCGCGGGCGCGAGCTCAGCGGGTCGACGTCGGCCATGAGGTGGCCGCGCGAGCGGTACGCGTGGATGAGCTCCGCGATGCGCGCCGGCTTCGCGGCCTCGATCGCGGGGTCCGTCGTGGTGTCCTGGATCCAGCGGACGGGCTCGTACGGGACCCGCATCGAGGAGAAGACGCGGTCGTAGAAGCCGTCGAGGCCCAGCAGCTTGCGGTGCACGATGCCGAGGAACTCGCCCGACTGCGCGCCCTGGATGACGCGGTGGTCGTAGGTCGAGGTGACCGTCATGACCTTGGACACGCCGAGACGGGCGACCGTCTCCTCCGCGGCGCCGAGGAACTCGGCGGGGTAGTCCATCGAGCCCACGCCGATGATCGCGCCCTGGCCGTCCATGAGGCGCGGCACCGAGTGGACCGTGCCGAGGGTGCCCGGGTTGGTGAGCGTGAGGGTCGTGCCCTGGAAGTCGGCGGCCTGGAGCGCGCCGTTGCGGGCGCGGCGGACCACGTCCTCGTAGGCGGACCAGAACTCGGCGAAGTCCATGCGGTCCGCGCCCTTGATGGACGGGACGAGCAGCTGGCGCGAGCCGTCCGGGCGCGCGAGGTCGATCGCGAGTCCCAGGTTGACCGAGGCGGGCGTCCGGACGGCCGGCTTGCCGTCCTCCTCGGTGTAGGCGGCGTTCATCGCGGGGAACTCCGCGAGCGACTCGACGATCGCGAAGCCGATGAGGTGCGTGAACGACACCTTGCCGCCGCGGGTGCGCGCGAGGTGGTTGTTGACCACGACGCGGTTGTCCATGAGCAGCTTCGCCGGCACGGTGCGGACCGAGGTCGCGGTCGGCACCGCGAGGCTCGCCTCCATATTCTGCACGACGCGCGCGGCGGGGCCGCGGAGGCGCTCGACGCCCTGCTGCACGTCCTTGGTGGCGACCGGTGTGAACTCCGGGCGCTGCAGGTAGGCGGCGGTGGGGGCCTGGGCGGTCGCGATCGGCTGGGTAGCGGTGGGGTCCGCCTCGTCGGACGATGCGGCGGCCGGGGCGGCCGGGACGGCCGGGACCGATGCGGCGGGCTCCGCTGCTGCGGGCGACGGGGTATCGGCCGCGGGCCGGGTCGTCGGAGCCGGGGCATCGGCGCGCTGCGCGGGCGGCGGCGGCGGGGGCGGAGGCGGCACGGCCGCGGCGCTCACCGTCGGCATCGGCTGGGTCGGGGGCTGGGGGATCGAGGACTGCCCGGTACCAGGGGTCTCCTGGCGCGTCGAGGAGTCGCCCGGCGTCGCATCGGCCCCGTGCTCGCCGCCCAGGATGAGCGACGCAACGGACGGGGCACCTGCTGCACGGGCGACGGAGACGCGGTCGGTGTCGGGCGCGGAGGTGTCTGGGGACACGGTTGTGGCCGCTCGCTTTCTTGGCGCATCAGCGTCGATGGTGATCTGTGCTTCCTATCATCGTCCTACAACGAGCCGCCCTGGAACAACGTGCCTGCCTTTTGGAGAAATCGTTACGTGAGGTCGCGACGGAAGGACGTGCGCCATCCGATCGCGGCCGCGACCAGGCCGTACGCGAGCAGGACCGCGAGGCCCGCCCAGACCGGCAGCAGGTCCGACAGCCCCGAGGCGGAGTAGAAGCTCGCGCCCGCGACCGCCTCGCCGGCCGCGCCGGGCAGGAAGCGGGCGACCGGAGCCGCGGTTTCCCAGTACCCCAGCCCGATGCGCACGAGGGGTTCGACGATCTGCGTCCACACGATGAGGCCGACGACCACGGCGACCTGGTTGGTCACGAGCGTGCCGAAGCCGACGCCGACGAGCATCCACGCCGCCATCGCAACCGTTCCGAGGCCGAGCGTGCGCCAGGTCGCCGGGTCGTCGAGCATCGCGCCGTCGCCCGCGAGGGCCAGCGCGGGGGCGCCGGCCGCGAGCGCGGCGGCCGAGCTCGCGACGCCGTAGGCGAGGGCGAACGGCACCGTCGCGATCAGCTTGGCGATCGCGACGCGGGTGCGCCGCGGCTCCGCGAGCACCGCGGTCTGGATGGTCCGGTGGCGGAACTCCTGCGTCACGACGATCGCGCCGAACGCGACCGGGAACACGTAGCCGAGCGTGACGCCCGCCGAGTAGACGGTGAGCGCGAGCTGGTCGGGCGGGATCGAGAGCTCGTCGCCCGCGGACTGCCCGCCCAGCGCGACGGCGAGCGCGAGCGCGCCCGCCAGCAGGGCGACGGACGCCACCATCGCGAGCATGAGCGCCCACCACAGGCGGGTCGTGAGGATCTTGCGCACCTCGGCGCGGATGGCGGCGGTCATGCGGCCTCCTCCGTGAGCCGCAGGAACACCTGTTCGAGGGTCTCGCCAGTCTCGGCGAGCCCGTGCACCTCGACGCCCGCGGCGAACGCGCGGGCGCCCACCTCGGCGGCGCCGGCACGCGGCACGACGAGCTCGGTGGGCGAGGCGAGGCGCGCGTCCGCCCAGTCCCGTGCGAGCGCCGCGAGCCGCGCGGCGTCGGGGGAGCGCAGCGTCGCGGCCGGGTGGGCGAGGGCGCGCAGGTCGGACAGCGAGGACGCGTGGCGGATGCGGCCGCGTGCGATCACGACGACGTCGTCGACGGTCTGCTCGACCTCGCCGAGCAGGTGCGAGGACAGCAGCACGGTGCCGCCGCGCGCGGCGAAGTCCCGCACGAAGCCGCGCATCCACGTGATCCCCGCGGGGTCGAGGCCGTTGGCGGGCTCGTCGAGCACGAGTGCGGCGGGCTCGCCCAGCAGCGCGGTCGCGAGGCCGAGGCGCTGGCGCATGCCCATCGAGAAGCCGCCGACGCGGCGGTCCGCGGCCTCCGTCATGCCGACGGCCGCGAGCGCCTCGTCGCAGCGCGCATCGTCCTTGCCGGCGAGGGGCGCCACCGTCCGGAGGTGGTCGCGTGCGGTGCGTCCCGGGTGGAACGCGGGCTCGAGCTGCGCGCCGACCACGGTCGCGGGGCGTGCGACGTCCCGGTAGCGCCGCCCGCCGATGAGCGCGTCGCCGGCGGTCGGGGAGACCAGCCCGAGCAGCGCCCGCAGCGTCGTCGACTTGCCGGCGCCGTTGGGCCCGAGGAAGCCGGTCACCCGGCCCGGCTCCGCGGCGAACGACGCGTCCTCGACGGCGGTGACGGCGCCGAAGCGCTTCGTCAGCCCGACGATCTCGATCCGTGGCCCATCCATGCGCGCTCCTCATGAGTTGTTATAGATGAACTATAACGGTTCGCGCCTGTGCCGGTGCACGTTCCGCCTGTATCCTGTCGACACCATGGACCCTGACAGTTCCACCCGCCCATGACCGCATGGCTCCTCGTGGGCGTCGGGGTGCTCCTCACGCTCGGCACCGCGGTCTTCGTCGCCGCCGAGTTCTCCCTCGTCGCGCTCGACCCCTCCCACGTCGAGGACGATGCGCGCGGTCGCCGGGTCAAGGGCGCCCTGCGCCGCCTGTCGACGCAGCTGTCCGGGGCGCAGGTGGGCATCACGCTCACGACGATCCTGCTCGGCTACACCGCGCAGCCCGCGCTCGTCGAGCTGCTGTCCGTCCCGCTCGGCACGGGCACGCTGTCGCGCGCGGCGGTCGCGGGCCTCGCCGGCACGCTCTCGCTCGTGCTCGTCAACGCGTTCTCGATGATCGTGGGCGAGCTCATCCCCAAGAACCTCGCGCTCGCGGAGCCGGCCCGCACCGCGCGCGTCGCGGCCCCGCTCAACATGGCCTTCACGGCGGCGCTGAGGCCCGTCATCGCGTCGCTCAACGGCGCCGCGAACGGCATCCTCCGCCTCATGGGGATCGAGCCCAAGGAGGAGCTCGCGGGCGGGCGCTCGCGCCAGGAGCTCGCGGCCCTGGTGAGCCGCAGCGCCGAGGCCGGCACGCTCGCCCCGGCGACGGCGCTGCTGCTGAAGAACTCGATCGAGCTCGACGACCTCGCCGCGATCGACGTGATGACCGACCGCACGCGCGTCCACACGCTGGGTCGCGATGCCACGGCCGCGGACGTCATCGCGGCGTCCCGCGCCACCGGCCACTCCCGCTTCCCGGTCGTCGGCGACGGCACCGACGACGTGCTCGGGCTCGTCCACCTGCGCGCCGCGATCGCGGTGCCCGCGCATCGTCGCGCCGAGGTGCCGGTGCGCGCCCTCATGGCGGACGCGCCGCGCATCCCCGAGACCATGCAGATGGGCCCGCTCCTCGTGGAGCTCCGCGGGCTCGGCTACCAGTGCGCGATCGTGGTCGACGAGTACGGCGGCACGGCCGGCCTCGTCACGCTCGAGGACGTGGTGGAGGAGCTGGTGGGCGACGTCGCCGACGAGCACGACCGGCGCCGCGCCGCCGTCCACCGCGCCCCCGGCGGCGCGTGGATCGTGCCGGGCGAGCTGCGCCCCGACGAGGTGCTCGAGCGCACCCGGCTCGTCATCCCCGAGTCGCCGGCGTACGAGACGCTCGGAGGGTTCGCCATGGCGCGCCTCGGCCGCGTCGCCGAGCCGGGCGACATCGTCGAGGCGCCCGGCGTGCGCGTGCGCGTCGAGCGCATGGAGGGCCGCCGCATCGACCGCGTCCGGCTCACCCCGGTCGCGACCGAGGAGGACGAGGCGTGAGCGTCGGGATGGTGCTCGCGGTCGTGGGACTGCTCCTCGCGAACGCGTTCTTCGTGGGCGCGGAGTTCGCGATCATCTCCGCGCGGCGCAGCTCGATCGAGCCGCGCGCCGCCGAGGGCTCGCGCGCGGCCCGCACGGTCCTGTGGGCGATGGAGAACGTGTCGCTCATGCTCGCGACGGCGCAGCTCGGCATCACGGTCTGCTCGGTCGCGCTCGGCGTCGTCGCGGAGCCCGCGCTCGCGCACGCGCTCGAGCCGGTGGTCCATGCGCTCGGGCTCGGCGAGGACGCCGCGCATGCCGTCGCGGTCGCGATCGCGCTGCTCGTCATCGTGGGCCTCCACGTGGTGGTGGGGGAGATGGTGCCCAAGAACGCCGCGGTGTCCAGCCCCGACCGTGCCGCGCTGGTGTTCGGCCCGCCGCTCGTCGCGATCGCGCGCGTGGTGCGCCCCATCATCGTCGCCCTCAACTGGATCGCGAACGGCACCGTGAGGCTGCTCGGCTTCGAGCCCAAGGACGAGGTCGCGAGCGCGTTCACCGCCGACGAGGTGCACTCGATCGTCGAGAGGTCCTCCGCCGAGGGGACGATCTCCGACCCGACGGGCCTGCTCACCACCGCGATCGAGTTCTCGGAGCGGTCGGTCGAGGAGGTCATGGTGCCCGTCGCGCAGCTCCGGGCGCTCGCGCTCGGCGCGACCGTCGAGGACCTCGAGCGGATCGCGACGGAGACGGGGTTCTCGCGCTTCCCCGTCGCCGACGACGGGTCCTTCGTCGGCTACCTCCACATCAAGGATGCGCTCTACGCCCGCCCGGGTGAGCGCGAGGAGCCGATCCAGGCGTGGCGCGTGCGGGACCTGCCCTCGGTGGTCCACGGCGCCGAGGTCGAGCTCGCGCTCGCGCTCATGCGGCGCTCCGGCGCGCACGTCGCGGCGGTGGTCGACGACGGCCGCACGGTGGGCATGGTGTTCCTCGAGGACATCCTCGAGGAGCTGGTCGGCGAGGTGCGGGACTCGCTCGCCCGCCGCGACGCCGGCGCCTAGCAGGACGGTGACCGTTCCCGGCCGCTGTGACGGACAAGACACGCCCGGGGGTTGGATGCATCGTTACCGTTTGGTAATAATTGACGCGGACGCCCGGCGGAGATGACACCGCAGGGCGCCCGTCGTATCCGATGTCCGATGCCCCGGGAGGCCATGGTGAGCAAGCGAGGCGCATTCCACGCAGCGCGCCCCGGCCACCGCTCCCGCAAGGAGCGGCGCATCGAGCACACCCAGGAGCTCCAGGTCCGCACCTCGCGCCGGCGCCGCAAGTACGGCACGCGCGCGGGCGTCGTCGTCGGCTTCCTCGCCGCCATGGTGGTCTACCCCGTCATGGGCACCATCGCGCCGTACGCGAACGCCGCCGAGAAGCTGCCCGGCGTGGTCAAGGGCGAGGCGCCCACGACCGCGACCGCGATCCTCGGCGCCGGGCCGCAGTTCGAGTCCTCGGACCTGCCGCTGCCGAGCGTCGACGACGGCTCGGGCGCGATCCTCACCGCCAACGACGTGCCGATCGCCTCGAACCTGCTGCCCGACTGCAACCCCGACTTCGACCCCAACATGTCGAACGGCCAGCTCCGCAGCGACCAGCTGTGCGAGCTGTGGGTCGCCGGCCAGTACCTGCGCCCCGACGCGGCGCTCGCCTTCACCGCGCTCAACGAGCGCTTCCGGTCGGAGTTCGGCACCGACATCTGCCTCTCCGGCACCTACCGCGACCTCGCGAGCCAGTACTCGACCAAGGCGACCCGCGGCTACCTCGCGGCGACGCCGGGCACCTCGATGCACGGCCTCGGCCTCGCGGTCGACCTCTGCCGCACCCACGCCTCCGGCGTCTACTTCTCATGGCTGTCGATCAACGCCGGCACGTACGGATTCTGGAACCCCGACTGGGCGAAGACCTCGAAGTACGAGCCCTGGCACTGGGAGTACAACACCTACGACAACTACTGAGCCCGGCCCGGCCCGCCCTCGAGCCCGCGACCCCCAGGTTGCGGGCTCTTCCGCGTCCGGGCCGGCGCGGGTCGCGGCTCGGCGGAGACCTCCCGGGGTGTAGGACTGGAGGCAGGAGCGCATCGCAAGGAGGCCATGTGCGAGTCGGGGTCCCGGCCGAGACCAAGAGCGGCGAGACGCGGGTCGCGCTCGCGCCCGCGGGCATCGACGCGCTGACCTCCCGCGGCCACGAGGTGCTCGTCCAGGCCGGGGCCGGGCGCGGCGCGGGCATCGCCGACGCGGACCTCGAGGCCGCCGGCGCGCGCCTCGTCGCCGCGCCGGACGCGTGGGCCGCCGACCTGGTGGTCAAGGTCAAGGAGCCGCAGCCCGAGGAGCTGCCGCTGCTGCGCGGCAACGCGCTGCTCACGTTCCTCCACCTCGCCGCCAACCCCGCGCTCGCGGCGGCGCTGCGGGCGGCCGGGACCACGGCGCTGTCGTACGACACCGTGCAGCTCCCGGACGGCTCGCTGCCCCTGCTCACCCCGATGAGCGAGGTCGCGGGGCGCCTCGCGGTGCTCGCCGGCGCGCACCACCTGCTGAGCCCGCACGGCGGGCGCGGCGTGCTGCTCGCGGGTGTCCCCGGCGTCCCCGGTGCGCGTGTCACCGTGCTCGGCGCGGGGGTCGCCGGGTCCCAGGCGGTCGCGCAGGCCGCGGCCCTCGGCGCGGACGTCACCGCGGTCGACCTGTCCCTGGCCGCGCTGCGCCGCCTCGACGAGCGCCACGCCGGCCGGGTGCGCACCGTCGTCTCCACCGCGCACGCGATCGAGGCGGAGGTGCGCGCGTCCGACCTCGTCATCGGCGCCGTCCTGGTGCCCGGACGGCCCGCGCCGAAGGTCGTCACGCACGCGATGGTCGAGGCGATGGCTCCCGGCAGCGTCCTCGTCGACATCGCCATCGACCAGGGCGGCTGCTTCGAGGACTCGCGGCCCACGACGCACGAGGACCCGGTGCGACGGGTCGCAGGCTCGCTCCTGTACGCGGTCGCGAACATGCCCGCCGCGGTCGGCGTCACGGCGACACGGGCCCTCACCAACGTCACGCTGCCGTACGTGCTGCGCCTCGCCGACGGGGTGGACGATGCGGTGGACGCCGACCCGGCGCTCGCCGCCGGGGTCAACGTGCGGGACGGGCGCATCGTCCACCCCGCCGTGGCCGCGGCGCTCGGGGAGGCGCCGGCGCCCGCCTAGGCTGAGGGCCATGCCCGGACCCGACCAGCCAGAGCCCGCAACCCCGCGCACCTGGCTGCCGCTCGTGATCGCGGCGTCGATCGCGTTGCTCGTGGTGGTCGGCGCGTTCGTCGCGGCGAGCCTGCGCTCGGGGATGAGCGCGGGCAGGTCGGACGCGGTGCGCGCGTGCGAGGCGGCCTACGCCGCCTCCGCGGAGGACGGGGAGACCCTCGCCCGCATCGTCGCCGGGGACGTCTACGGCGCGTCCGAGTGGCGCGACCTGCGCGCGTTCCTCGAGCAGCAGGGGCTGCTCGAGTCCGCGGGGGTCGAGGTCGACGGGTCCGAGGCGGACGCCTCGGCCGCCGCGCTCGCGGAGCAGGGCCGCGACCACGTCACCGTGGTGTGGTGGCTCGACAGCGAGGAGCACCTGATCTGCGAGGTCGACGTCGAGGGCGACCGCGCGCTGGACGGCACGGCGGTGCTCGTGCCGCTCTCCTGAGCGGCCGCTCCCGACCTACGCTGGCCTTATGGCCGACTCGCCGGGGTTCCCGCGCCGCGTCTACGGCGTGGGCGACGCGCCCGACGCCCGCTTCTCGCTCGCGAACGAGCGCACCTACCTCGCGTGGACCCGGACCGCTCTCGCGCTGTTCGCGGCCGGCGTGGGCCTCGAGGCGCTCGACGCGCCGGTCCACCCGACCCTGAGGCTCATCGTCGCGGTGCTCTTCAGCGGGCTCGGCATCGTCGCGGGGGTCTCGGGGCTGGTCGGGTGGCTGAGGGCCGAGCGTGCGCTGCGGCTCGGCACGCCGCTGCCGGGCCCGCGGGTCGGGATCCTCGTCACCGTCGGCGTGGTCGTCGGGATGGTCCTCGTCGTCGTGGGGATGCTCGTGTGAGCGAGGACCGGGTCTACGACGACGGGCTCGCGCTCGAGCGCACGGCGCTGGCGTGGCAGCGCACCGCCCTCGCCTTCGCCGTGGCGGCGGTCGCGGCCGCCCAGCTGTTCCTCCCCGCGGGGCTGCCGGCGGTGGTGCTGGCCTTCGCGGGCGCCGCGTGCGCGATCGCGACGCTCATGGTCGCGACGATGCGCTACCGCGCGGTGCACCGCCACCTCCACCGGACCGGCCGGCATCCCGGACCGGGCGTCGCCGTCGCCGGGCTGACCGCCAGCGTGGTGCTGCTGGGCGTGGCATGCCTCGCCTACGCGCTCGGTCGCTGACCGCGAGGGGTCCGCGCCCTCAGCCCGCGGCGGGGACGGGGGAGTCGGCGCGCGAGCCCACGGCGTCCTGCACCCGATCGAAGCCGTCGGCGCGCGCGAGCTCGACCAGCTCCGCGGCGATCGTGCCGACCACGGCGGGGCCGCGGAACACCAGGCCGGACACGAGCTCGACGAGCGTGGCGCCCGCCGTGATCTTGTCGTACGCGTGGCGGCCGTCGAACACCCCGCCCAGGCCCGCGAGGGTGAGCCGGTCGCCCGCGTGCAGGTACGTGCGGCGCAGGATCTCGGTGCTGAGGTCGCGCACGGGCCGGCCCGACAGGTTGCCCCGGATCGCGGGGTCCATGCCGATGCCGTCGCGATCCTTGCGCAGGTTGGTCAGGGTGAGGCCGTCGACGCGGTGGTCGAGCGCGACGTCCACCAGGTCGCGGAAGTGCTCCCACGTCTTGTCGGACGGCATCTTCAGCACGATGCGCTGCGACGGCGCGGCGGCGTCGACCGCGGCGAGCAGCCGGTCGAGGGCCTCGGGCGCGGTGAAGGCCTCGCCGACCATGGTGTTGGGGCACGAGACGTTGAGCTCGAGGAGCGGGCTGAGCCCGTCGAGGGCGCGCACGGACCTGACGTAGTCGTCGATGCCCTCGTCGACGTCGCCCGTGCGGCCGTCGTTGGTGCGGGCGATCGAGATCTTGAACGGGAGCGACGTGAGGCGCGGGTCCGCCGCCGCGGCGAGCGCGCGCAGGCGTGCCGCGACCGCCTCGGCGCCGCCGTTCGCGAGGCCGACGTGCACCACGAGCGACTCCTGCTCCGGGAGCCGGTGGAACCACGGCCGGGGGTTGCCGGCGCACACGCGCGAGGTGACGGAGCCGAAGGTGAGGAAGCCGAAGCCGGTCATCTGCAGGATCCCGGGGATCGCGACGTTCTTGTCGAGCCCCGCGCCGAGCCCGAGCGGGTTGCGCAGCGTCAGGCCGTACGCCTCGGTCTCGAGGGCGGGGTCCTCGTGCGCGAGCAGCGTCTCCGCGGCCGCGAGGACGGGGGTCAGCCGCTGGATCCGCGACCCCTGCACGATCATCCCGTCGTGCACCTTGTCGGGATGGATCCTGAAGATGGTCGGCTTGACCGCCTTCGTGTAGATCGTGGTCATCGCGCCGCGTGCCATCGTGCCCATGTCGCCCGCTTCCTGGTCTGTGCTGCGGCACGGCGGTGGCGAGGCGGGGACGGGCTCGCGCGGTGTCGCGTCGCTCGTCGGTGAGGTCGGCGCCACGGTAGCGGGGCCCGCGCGGCTCGGCCCGGGACCTCGGGTCCTGGCCCGCGTGCTCCTGTCAGGAGAATTCCCAGGTAGGACGGCGGTGGTGCGGACATGACAAGAGGCCCGGCGCATGCACCGGGCCTCGTTCAGGAAGAGCGCCCCCGACAGGAATCGAACCTGCGACCTACGGTACCGGAAACCGGCGCTCTATCCGCTGAGCTACGGGGGCCCGCCCGGACTGGCCGGGCCGAACGAGGATATCAGCAGGGCGCGGCGCCGCGGGACCCCCGCGGCGGCCGGGATCCGCCCGGCCCCGCCCGGCACCTCGTGGGATGCTGAGGCGTGCGCATCCGCCCCGTCGTCGCAGCCGCCTCGCTGGCGCTCGCGCTCGCGGCCTGCGAGGCCCGCGGAGGCGACGACGTGCGCGACAGCCGCGCCCCGGACGCCGTGGGCACCGTCACGAGCGTCGAGGACGCGACCGGGGTCATCGCGGTGGGTTTCGCGCCCGACCCCGGCGACGAGTACTTCGAGGGCACCGTGTTCGAGTTCGCCGAGCAGGGCGGGCTTGAGGGGCCCGGCGGCGAGGCGCTCGGCGGGTCCGACGTGTCGGTGGGCGACCGCCTCGAGGTCTGGGTCGAGGAGTGCGCGGAGTCCTTCCCGGTCCAGTGCTCCGACCCGGTCGGCCGCCTCCTGCCGTAGGGAGCCACCGCCCGCGAGGCAGCCGCGCGCGCCGCGGGCCACACTGATCGCATGCCCGATGTCGAGCTCTCCCTGGTGGGCGGCCCCACCGTGGTGGTCGGCTACGCCGGCCTCACCCTCCTCACCGACCCGACGTTCGACCCGCCCGGCGCCTACGGCAACCTCGCCAAGCTGGCGGGGCCCGCCTTCGGCCCCGAGCACATCGGGCACGTCCACCTCGTGCTGCTGTCGCACGACGAGCACGAGGACAACCTCGACCACGCGGGCCGCGCCGCGCTCGCGGGCGCCGGGCACGTGCTGTCGACGCCGGGCGCGGCCTCCCGCAACCCCGGCGTCGTCGGGCTCAAGCCGTGGCACAGCGTGACCGTCTACGGGGCGCACGCGCCCGTCCGCATCACCGCGGTCCCCGCGCAGCACGGCCCCTCCTCGATGCTCGACCGGCTGGCCGAGGTCACCGGCTTCGTCCTCGAGGCGCCGGAGCAGCCCACCCTGTACTTCTCCGGCGACAACTCGGAGGTCGAGGTCGCCGCGCAGGTCGCGCACCGCTTCCCGGACGTGGGCATCGCGCTGGTGTGCGCCGGCGCCGCGCGGGTGGCCCGGCTGGACGATGCGCTGCTCACCGTCGACGCCGCGCGCACCGCGGCGATCGCGGACCTGTGGCCCGCGGCGGCCGTCGTCCCCGTCCACGTCGACGACTGGGCCCACTTCTCCGAGCCGCGGGCCGCCTTCCGCAGGGCCGTCGAGGGCGACCCGGCCCGCGACCGCATCGTCCTCCTGGAGAAGGGGGCGGCGGTCCGGCTGCCGCGCGCGAGGACCACGCCCGCCCACGCCTAGAATGGCCTGGTGACCCCCGAAGAGCTCTCCGCGACCATCCGCGCCGCCATCCTGGCCGGCATCGACGACAGCGACTTCCAGCTGTCCCCGTTCGACGTCCCGGAGGTGCGCGTCGAGCGACCGCGTCAGCGCGAGCACGGCGACTGGGCGACCAACGTCGCCATGCAGCTCGCGAAGAAGGCGGGCACCAACCCCCGCGAGTTCGCCGAGACCCTGGTCGAGCGCCTCGCCGAGATCGACGGCATCGCGTCGGCCGACGTCGCGGGCCCCGGCTTCATCAACATCCGCCTCGACGCGGACGCCGCCGGCCTGCTCGCCAAGGGCATCGTCGAGTTCGGCGACGACTACGGCCGCGGCGAGTCCCTCACCGGCAAGGTCGTCAACGTCGAGTTCGTCTCCGCGAACCCCACCGGCCCCGTCCACATCGGCGGCACCCGCTGGGCGGCCGTGGGCGACTCGCTCGCGCGCCTTCTGGAGTTCCACGGCGCCGAGGTGGTGCGCGAGTACTACTTCAACGACCACGGCGCGCAGATCGACCGCTTCGCGGCGTCGCTGCTCGCGGTCGTCACCGGCGAGGATGCGCCCGAGGACGGCTACGGCGGCGAGTACATCCAGGACATCGCCAACGAGGTGATGGCCGAGGCCGCCGCGGGCGGCTACAGCGACCCGCTCGAGCTGCCCCGCGAGGAGCAGCTGGAGTTCTTCCGCAAGCACGGCGTCGCGCTGATGTTCCAGCAGATCAAGGACCAGCTCCACGCGTTCGGCGTCGACTTCGACGTGTACTTCCACGAGGACTCGCTGCACCACTCGGGCGCCGTCGACAAGGCCATCGAGCAGCTGAAGTCCACCGGCGCGCTGTACGAGAAGGACGGCGCCTGGTGGCTCCGCTCGACCGACTACGGCGACGACAAGGACCGCGTCGTCATCAAGTCCGACGGCCGTCCCGCGTACATCGCGGGAGACCTCGCGTACTTCAAGGACAAGCGCCACCGCGGCGCCGACCTGTGCATCTACCTGCTCGGCGCGGACCACCACGGCTACATCGCGCGCCTCAAGGCCGCCGCGGCCGCGTTCGGCGACGACGCCGACACCGTCGAGGTGAAGATCGGCCAGCTGGTCAACCTCGTCAAGGACGGCAAGCCGGTCCGCATGTCCAAGCGCGCCGGCACCGTGGTGACGATCGAGGACCTCGTCGAGGCCGTCGGCGTCGACGCCGCCCGGTACGCGCTGGCCCGCTCGAGCGCGGACACGCCGATCGACATCGATCTCGACCTGCTCGCCTCGCAGTCGAACTCGAACCCCGTGTTCTACGTCCAGTACGCGCACGCCCGCACCGCCGGCGTCGCGCGCAACGCCGCCGAGTACGGCATCCGCCGCGAGGACGGCTTCGACCCGTCGCTGCTCACGCACGAGTCGGAGGCCAAGCTGCTCGGCATCCTCGGCGAGTTCCCGCGCGTGGTCGCGCAGGCCGTCGAGTTCCGCGAGCAGCACCGCATCGCGCGCTACCTCGAGGACGTGGCCGCGGCCTTCAACCAGTGGTACGACCGCACCCGCGTCACGCCGCAGGGCGACGAGGAGGTCACCGACCTCCACCGCACGCGCCTGTGGGTGAACGATGCGACGGGCCAGGTGCTGCGCAACGGCCTCCACCTGCTTGGCGTGGCCGCCCCCGAGAGGATGTGACGATGACCGCCGCCGTGTTCTCGAGGACCGTCGCGCGCGGCGAGGACGGCGCCCTGTCCGTGGGCGGCGTCGACGTGCGCGAGCTCGCGGGCCGCTTCGGCACGCCGCTGTACGTGGTCGACGAGGAGGACATGCGGGCGCGCGCCGCCGCGTTCCGCGACTCCTTCACCGCCGCCTTCGGCCGCCACGGCGCCAGGGTCGACGTCTACTACGCGTCGAAGGCGTTCCTCTCGTCGAAGGTCGCGCGCTGGATGCGCGCCGAGGACCTGTGCATGGACGTCGCGTCGGGCGGCGAGCTCGAGCTCGCGCTGCGCGGCGGCATGCCGGCCTCGCGCATCGGCCTGCACGGCAACAACAAGTCCGACGCGGAGCTGCGGCGCGCGCTCGAGGTGGGCGTGGGCCGCATCATCGTGGACTCGTTCACGGAGATCGAGACGCTCGACGCGATCGCGCGCGAGATGGGGAAGGTCGCGCCGGTGCTCGTGCGCGTCACCACAGGCGTGCACGCGGGCGGGCACGAGTACATCGCCACGTCGCACGAGGACCAGAAGTTCGGCCTGTCGCTCGCGGCCGGCGCCGCCTTCGAGGCGCTGGTCGAGTGCCACGACGCCGCGGGGCTCGACCTGCGCGGCATCCACACCCACATCGGCAGCCAGATCCTGTCGCTCGCGGCCTTCCAGGAGAGCGCGGAGCGGATGCTCGGCCTGCGCGCGGCCTTCCGCGCCGAGGTCGGCGTCGACCTGCCCGAGGTGGACCTCGGCGGCGGCTACGCGATCCGCTACACGCCGCACGGCGAGGAGCTCACCCCCGCGGACGCCGCCACGGGCATGGCCGAGGCGGTCGCGGCCGCGGTCGAGAAGGTCGGCGGCACGTGGCCCCACCTGTCGATCGAGCCGGGCCGCGCGATCGCCGGGCCGGCGGGCCTGACGCTGTACCGGGTCGGCGTGGTGAAGCGCGTGGGCCTCGACGAGGGCGGCGAGCGCCAGTACGTCGCGGTCGACGGCGGCATGAGCGACAACATGCGCACCATCACCTACGGCGCCGAGTACACCGCGACCGTCGCGTCGCGCCTGTCCACCGTCGAGCCGGTGCTGAGCCGCGTGGTCGGCAAGCACTGCGAGAGCGGCGACATCGTGGTCCGCGACGTCGACCTCCCGCACGACGTCGCCCGCGGCGACCTGCTCGCGGTGCCCGCGACCGGCGCGTACGGCCGCGTGATGGCCAGCAACTACAACTCCGTGCTGCGGCCCGCGGTCGTCGCGGTCAGGGACGGCGAGGCCGAGCTGCTGGTCCGTCGCGACACCCTCGAGGACCTCTTCAGCTGGGACGTCGCGCCGGACTGACCGCGCGCATCGTCCCTCGCCGCGCGCGACGGGCCGCGGCGCGGTTCACTGGGAGGGAGTCCCCGCCAGCGACGAAGGGAGCCGCCATGCCCGCCGGAACCGACAAGCCGCACCTCGGCGTATTCGACCCCGCACCCACGAGCGAGTGGGACGAGGCGCCCGACGACGATGCGGGCGACGTGATCCCGCCCGTCGCCGTCGACATGGAGATCCTGCATCCGATCGAGCGGCACGACGACTGAGCCTCCGTCCGAGGCTCGCGTGCGCAGGAACGTCCCGGCCGCCCGCGTGCGTTCACCCGAGGGAGGGCGCCGTCGCCCTCGCGATCCGGGAGCCCAGGAGGTGCGTGATGACCGAGCAGTACGACGCGGACACCGAGGCGCTGGTCGAGCTGACGGCCGAGGTCGAGCGCGAGCGCGAGGCCGAGGCGGCGGACTACGACAGCTCCGTCGACCCCGAGGACGAGATCGACGAGGAGGCGCCGGCCGACGGCCCCGTGGAGCCGCTCGACGACGCCCCCGAGGCCGAGGGCGGCGACGAGGCGCGGTACCTGTAGACCGCGGCCGCCGGAGGGTCCCCGGTGCGGGGACCCTCCGCGGGCGTCAGGGCCGGGCCGCAGCGACCGCGTCGGCGAGCGGCGTCGCCGGCCGGCCGATGAGGTCCTCGAGGTCGGTGCGCGAGGTGTCGAGCTCGCCCTTGGCGATCGAGCCGTCGATCGCCGCCCAGAACGCGGCCGCGCCGGCGTCCATGCCGACCTCCTCGAACGTGGCGGCGAGGCGCTCGACGGTCACGTCGGAGTGCGCGATCTCGGCGCCGGTCGCGGTCGCGACCGCGGAGGCCAGGTCGGCGAGGGTGAAGCGCGTGCCCGCGAGCTCGTACACCTCGCCGTCCGCGTCCTGGAGCAGCGCGACGGCGGCCGCCTCGGCGTAGTCCGCGCGGGTCGCGGCGGCGATGGTCGCCCCGCCCGTCGCGCCCAGGACCGTGCCGGTCGCGGCGTACGTGCCGATCTGACCGGTGTAGTTCTCCAGGTACCAGCTGTTGCGCAGGATCGTCGCGGGGATGGGCGAGGCGGCCAGCGCCTGCTCGGTCGCGAGGTGCTCCGGGGCGAGCGGGTTGCTCGTGGTGTCCGCGGCGAGGATCGACGTGTAGACGAGGCGGGAGACGCCCGCGCGCTCCGCGGCGCCGATGACGGCGCGGTGCTGCGCGACGCGCTGGCCGACCTCCGAGCCGGACACGAGCGCGAGGCGGTCGACGCCCGCGAGGGCCGCGTCGAGCGACGCCGCATCCGTGTAGTCGCCGAAGCGCACCTCGACGCCGCGCGCGGCGAGGTCCTCGACCTTCGCGGTCGTGCGGGCGATCGCGACGACGTCGGCGGGCGCGGTGCCGCGCGCGAGGAGGCTCTCGACGATGAGACGGCCGAGGTGGCCGCTGGCGCCGGTGACGGCGTACGTGGTCATGGGATGTCCTTCCGTGGGGAGCGGGCCCGACGCCCGCCGCTCGATCGCACTAACGATAAGTAAGTACCATCCATTCCAGTCGTGCACGCGATCGAGGACGTACAGTGGGCCGCGTGGAGGGGAACGAGGCCGCGGACCCGTCGCCGGCGCTGGTGACGGACGTGTTCGCGCGCGCCTGCACCTCGCGCGCGGCCTTCGAGGACGTCACCTCGCGCTGGTCCTCGCTCGTGCTCCTCGCGCTCGCCGAGGGTCCCCACCGCTTCGGGGAGCTGCGGCGCCGCGTCGAGGGCGTGAGCGAGCGGATGCTCGCCCAGGCGCTGCGCGGCCTCGAGCGCGACGGGCTGCTCACCCGCGACGTCGCCGGCACCATCCCGCCCCGCGTCGACTACGCGCTCACCCCGCTCGGCACGCGCGTCGCGGAGGGCCTGCGCGGGCTCGCGGACGTGCTCGAGGGCGCCGTGCCGGAGATCGACCGCGCGCGGCTCGACTACGACGCCAGGTGACCCGCTCCGGCCCTCCCGGCCGACGCATCGTCCCCCCGTCCGGGCCGCCCGGGCGGACCCTCCCATAACGCTAGAGTGGGAGCCGTGCCCAGCCCCCTTCCCCCCGTCAAGATCGCCCTCCTCGGCCCCGGAACCGTCGGCTCGGAGGTCGTGCGTCTGCTGACGCAGGAGGCCGAGGACCTCGCCGCGCGCGTGGGCGCGCCGCTCGAGATCGTCGGCATCCACGCCCGCGACACGTCCAAGGACCGCGGCCCCCACATCCCGCGCGAGCTGCTCACGTCGGACGCGTCCGCGCTGGTCGCGCAGGCCGACGTGGTGGTCGAGCTCATGGGCGGCATCGAGCCGGCCCGCACCCTGATCCTCGAGGCGATCGCGGGCGGCGCCTCCGTCGTGACGGCGAACAAGGCGCTCGTCGCGGCCCACGGCCCCGAGCTGTACGAGGCGGCCGACGCCGCGAACGTCGACCTCTACTTCGAGGCGGCCGTCGCCGGTGCGATCCCGCTGGTGCGCCCGGTGCGCGAGTCGCTCGCGGGCGACCACATCACGCGCATCCTCGGCATCGTCAACGGCACCACCAACTACATCCTCGACGAGATGACGCGCCGCGGGCTCGACTACGACGTCGCCCTCAGGCAGGCGCAGGAGCTCGGCTACGCCGAGGCGGACCCGACCGCCGACGTCGAGGGGCACGATGCGGCGGCCAAGGCCGCGATCCTCGCGTCGCTCGCGTTCCACCAGCGGGTCGCGCTGGCCGACGTCTACTGCGAGGGCATCTCCGCGATCACCGCGGACGACGTGATCGCGGCGCGCGAGACCCGCCAGGTCATCAAGCTGCTCGCGATCGCGGAGCGCACCGAGGGCGGCGTGACGGTGCGCGTGCACCCCGCGCTCGTGTCCGAGGACCACCCGCTCGCCGGCGTCCACGGCGCGTTCAACGCGGTCTTCATCGAGGCCGAGTCCGCCGGCGGCCTCATGTTCTACGGCCAGGGCGCGGGCGGCACGCCCACCGCCTCGGCGGTGCTCGGCGACATCGTGTCGGTCGCGCGTCACAAGGCGATCGGCGGCAAGGGGCCGCGCGAGTCGAACTACGCGGCGCACGAGGTGCTGCCGATGGACGCCGCGCTCACGCGGTACTCGGTGCGCATGGCGGTCGAGGACCGCCCCGGCGTGCTCGCGGCCGTCGCCGCGGTGTTCCAGAAGCACGACGTCGGCATCGAGATCGTCCGGCAGGTGCCGGGGCAGACGCACGCGGGGCTCATCCTGTCGACGTATGCGGCGCCCGAGCGGGATCTGCGTGCGACCGTCGAGGAGCTGCGCGCGAGCGACGCCGTGGCCGAGGTGAAGTCCGTGCTGAGGATCGAGGGGGAGTAGTGGCGCACGTGTGGGGCGGGATCATCCGCGAGTACCTGGACCGGATGCCCTTCGACGAGGGCGACCGCATCGTCTCCCTGGGCGAGGGCGGCACGCCGCTCGTCCACGCGCCGTCGATCTCCTCGGAGGTGGGCGCCGAGGTGTTCGTCAAGGTCGAGGGCATGAACCCGACCGGATCGTTCAAGGACCGCGGCATGACCTCCGCGATCACCCAGGTGGTCAAGGACGGCGACCACACCGTGGTGTGCGCGTCCACCGGCAACACGTCCGCCTCCGCCGCGGCCTACGCCGCGCACGCGGGCCTCCGCTGCGTCGTCATGATCCCGCAGGGCAAGATCGCGGCCGGCAAGATGGCGCAGGCCATCGTGCACGGCGCGGACCTCGTGCAGGTCGACGGCAACTTCGACGAATGCCTCGACATCGTGCGCGAGCTGTCCGAGAACTACCCGATCGCCCTGGTGAACTCGGTCAACCCGTACCGCCTGCAGGGGCAGAAGACGGGCGCGTTCGAGATCGTCGACCAGCTGGGCGACGCCCCCGACATCCACATGCTCCCGGTCGGCAACGCCGGCAACATCTCCGCCTACTGGATGGGCTTCACCGAGTACGCGGAGGCGGGCATCGCGTCGCGCACGCCGCGCATCTGGGGAGTCCAGGCCGCCGGTGCGGCGCCGTTCGTCGCCGGCCACCCCATCAAGGACCCCGAGACGGTCGCGACCGCGATCCGCATCGGCAAGCCGGCGTCGTGGGACCTCGCGATCAACGCGCGGGACGAGTCCGGCGGCTGGATCCGCGCGGTGTCCGACGAGCAGATCCTGCACGCGCAGGCGCGCCTCGCGGCGGACGTCGGCGTGTTCGTCGAGCCCGCCTCGGCGGCGCCCATCGCGGGCCTGCTCGCGGCGGCCGCGCTCGGCGAGGTGCCGCGCGGCGCGACCATCACGTGCACCGTGACGGGCAACGGCCTCAAGGACACCGCGACCGCGCTCGGCGGCCGCGAGGTCGAGCCCACCGTCATCCCGGTCGACGTCGAGGCCGCCGCGGCGGCGCTCGGCCTGTAGCGGCCATGGCCATGCGGCTCGCCGCGGACCATGTCCGCGTCTCCGTGCCCGCGACGGCCGGGAACCTGGGACCCGGCTTCGACGCGCTGGGCATGGCGCTGGGCCTGGTCGACGACCTCGAGGTGCGCGCCGTCGCATCGTCCTCCGTGGAGGTCGAGATCGAGGGCGAGGGTGCCGGCTCCCTGCCGCGCGACGAGTCCCACCTCGTGGTGCAGGCGCTGCGTGCGGCGCTCGACCACGTGGGCGCGTCGCAGACCGGCCTGTCGATCCGCGCGGTCAACCGCATCCCGCACGGCCGCGGCCTCGGCTCGTCGGCGGCGGCCGTCGTCGCGGGCATCGTCGCGGCCCGGTCGCTCATCGCGGAGCCCGAGGCGCTGCCGGCCTCCGAGGTGCTGACGCTCGCCAACGCGTTCGAGGGCCACCCCGACAACGCGGCGCCCGCGATCTACGGCGGCGCCACCGTCGCGTGGAAGGACGCGGCGGGCGTGCATGCCCGCCCGCTGATCGTGTCCGACGAGATCGAGACGGCCGTGCTCGTGCCGGGATCGACCCTCCCGACCAAGGAGGCCCGCGCCGTCCTGCCCGCGAAGGTGCCGCACGTGGACGCGGCGTTCAACGTGGGCCGCGCCGCGCTGCTGGTGAACTCGCTGGCCGGCCGTCCCGAGGACCTCCTCGCGGCGACCGAGGACAAGCTCCACCAGGGCTACCGCGCCGACGTGCTCGGCCCCGCGACCGCGATGGTGCGGGAGCTGCGCTCGCGCGGGCTGGCGGCGGTGGTCTCGGGTGCGGGCCCGTCGGTGCTCGTGCTCGGCACGGGCCTGGAGGAGGCGGGCCTGGGCACCGGGCTGCTGTCGTGGGCCGAGGGCATCGGCGGCGACCGCTGGCACTGCATCCACACGCGCGAGCGCGTGCCCGGCGCGACCGGCGTGCGGCTCTAGCTACGCCGTCTGGTCCTCCTCGGGCTCCCCGGAGTCCTCCGCCTCCACGGCCGCGGCCCACTCCTGCGACGGCGAGGCTTGCCCGAGCCCGGGGCCGTACTCGTCGATCACCAGGGTCTCGGTCGGGGCGCTCGCGTCGACGTCGTCATCGGCCTCGTCCCACACCTCGGGCTCTGCCGTCGGCTGCGGATGCGCGAGCGTGACCGCGGCGAGGGAGCCGGTGGCGGGGCTGAGCTCGCCGATGCCCTCGGGAAGCGTGCCCTCCTTGCGTGCGACCCGGAACGCGCGCCGCATCTTGAGCTCGTACGCATGCTTGCGGGGCTGCGGCACGCTCACGTGGAACACCTGCCCGGACAGCCGGATCAGCACGGCGACGGCGGTCGACAGCACGAGCGTGACGATCGGCTCGGTCGGGCGGGCGAGCAGCACGTACGCGACGCCCGCGCCGAGGCCCGCGACCGCGTTCGGCGGGCCCATGTACATGATCGACGACGGCCTGCCCTGGAGCACGTCGCACAGCATCAGCCCGCCGACGGACGCGATCATGCCGATCACGATCGCTGGCAGCCAGCGCACCCCGGTGAGCAGCGCGGTGTTGACGCCGACGACGGCGAACACGCCGATGATGATCGAGTCGAGCCACCACAGCAGCTGGCCCAGCTTGCGCAGGTAGTAGAGGAACAGCATGCCGATGCCGGCCGCGACGCCGGCGGCGACGAAGTACGACGGGTCGCGCAGCGACTGCGGGGGGAGGCGTCCGAGCAGGATGTCGCGGATGATCGCGCCGCCGAAGCCCATGGCGGCGGAGAGCGTGAGGACCCCGACGAGGTCGGTGTGCTCGTCCTCGCCGGCGCGGATCGCCCCGCCGAGCGCGCCGATGAACACGGCGGCGACGTAGATCCACTGGGGCATGTCGATGAGATCTGCTGCGACGATCACGGCACGAGCCTACGGGCGCGGCCCTAGGCTCGTCGCATGGGATCAGGCAGACCGGCGATCGTTCCGCCCGGGAAGGCGTTGCGGCTGGCAGCCGTCGTGGTGGCGGTCCTCGTCGCCGTGGCGGTCGCGGTCGGATGGGCGGCCGGCGTCGGCGCCGGTGTCGGCGCGGCCCTGGGCGGCCTCACCGTCGTGATGGTGTCGCTGATGAGCGGGCCGCGCTGGCATGCGATGGCTCTCGGGCTCGCGATCGCCGTGCTGGCGGCGCTCGCGACGCTCGCGAGGGACGATGCGCTGTTGCTGGGCCTCCTCACGGCGGCCTCGGCCGCGGTGACCCTCCCGGTGGTGCTGCGCTACGGCCCGGTGGCCGGCACGGCGCCGGTGGTGCTCGCGGTCGCCGGCACCGCGGCAGCCGACATCGGGCCGTGGGCGGCGATGGTCGGCGTCGCGGCCGCCGCCGTCGGGGTGCCGCTGGCGCTCGCGGCGCTCGGGCTCGCGCGCCTGCCGGCCGCGGCGCTGCCGCGGCGCACCGGCCTCGTCTACGTGGCCGCCCTGGCCGCCGGTTCGGGGGTCGCGATCGGGATCGGGCGCGCGCTCGAGCTCGAGCACGCGCTGTGGCTCGTGGTCGCCCTCAGCGCGGTGCTGGTGCCCGTCCGCGGCGAGACCACGGCGCGTGCGCGGCGGCGGGTGGTCGGCACGGTGGTCGGCACGCTCGCGGGCGCCGTGCTGTCGTCGGTGCTGCCGGCCTGGCTGGCGATCGCGCTCGCCGTCGCCGCGGCCGTCGGCGGGCTCGCGTGGAGCATCGCCAAGGACGAGATCCGCGGCGCGGCGTTCACCGCCGCCGTCATCGTCCTCCTGGCCGGAGCCGCCTCGCCGGCGGGCGCATGGGACGCCGCCCTCCAGCGCATCGGCCTCACGGTCGTGGGCGTCGTGCTGGCGGTCGGCCTGGCGCTGCTCATCGCGCGTCTCGAGCGGGACCGCGAGGCGGCGTGAGCATCCGTCCGGCGACCGCCGCGGACCACGCCGCGATCGCCCGGATCTGCCTGCTCACCGGCGCCCAGGGGGACGATGCGACGGGCCGCTTCGGCGACGACACCGTGCTCGCGGACGTCTACGCCACGCCGTACCTCCGCGGGCCGGGCGGCTTCTGCCTCGTCTGGGACGACGGGGGCGAGGCGCGCGGCTACGTGCTCGGCACGTCCGACACCGCGGTGTTCCAGCGGTGGTTCGTCGACGACTGGTGGCCGCGGGTCGGCCCGACGCACGCGGAGCGCACCCCCGACGACGCGTGGCTGCTCCCGTCCGCCGGGGACCCGTCGCGCATGCTGACCCCGCGGCTCGATCTCTTCCCCGCCCACCTCCACATCGACCTGCTGCCGGACCAGCAGGGCCGGGGCGCCGGCCGGGCGCTGATCGAGGCCGCATGCGCCCTGCTCGCCGGCAGGGGCGTCGCCGGAGTGCACCTCGTCGCCGAGCGCGCCAACGCGGGGGCGCAGGCCTTCTACCCGCGGGTGGGCTTCGAGGCCGTCGGAGGGGACGATGCGACGGTCACCTTCGCGCGCCGGCTGGCACCGCCACCGCTTGCGGAGTGAGTGCTCACTCACTTACGGTGGCGGGGTGAGCGCGAAGACCGGCCGGGCCCGCCCGATGTCCCCCGAGGCGCGGCGCGAGCAGATCCTCGACGCGGCGGTCCCGCTGCTGCTCGAGCGCGGCGCCGAGGTCACCACGCGCGAGCTCGCGGACGCCGCCGGGATCGCCGAGGGCACCGTGTTCCGGGCCTTCCCCGACAAGGACGCGCTCATCGACGCGGCGATCGCCCGCGTGATGGACCCCACCGAGATCCTCGCCTTCCTCGACGGCGTGGACCCCGCCCTGAGCCTCGAGGCCAAGATCGAGGTCATCGTCAGCGCGCTCCACGGCCGCGTGTCGGGGGTGGTGCGCTTCATGACGGCGCTCGGTCCGCGCGAGCACGCGCGGCACACGGGGTCCGACGGCCACGGCCACCGCAAGCCGCCGCTCGCCGAGGCGACCGGCGTCGTCGAGCGGCTGCTCGCCCCGGACGCGGCCCGGCTGCGCGTCCCCGTCGCGACAGCCGTCGATTATCTGCGCATCCTGGTGTTCGGCACCACGATGCCGTTCCTCACCACCGGAGGTGCCTCGGATCCGTCCGAGCTCGCCGACTTCATCCTGCACGGCATCGCCAAGGAAGGGGACTGATCCCTATGCTCTGGAGGCTGCTCGTCGCCTCGGTCCGGCCGTACTGGCCCCTGCTCGCCGGCGTGGTCGTGTTCCAGTGCGCCCAGGCCATCGTCAACCTCTACCTGCCGACGCTCAACGCCGACATCATCGACAAGGGCGTCGCCACCGGTGACACGGACTACATCTGGCGCATGGGCGGGTGGATGCTCGCGCTGTCGTTCGTCGGGCTCGTGTGCACGATCACCGCCGTCTACTTCGGCGCGAAGCTCGCGATGCGGGTCGGACGGGACCTGCGTCGGGACGTGTTCGGACGGGTCGCGACGTACTCCGAGGCCGAGGTGCAGCGCTTCGGTGCGCCGTCGCTCATCACCCGCACCACCAACGACGTCCAGCAGGTCCAGATGCTCGTGGTGATGACATGCACCATGTTCATGACCACGCCCTTCACCCTCATCGGCGGCATCGCGCTCGCGATCGAGCAGGACCCCGAGCTCAGCTGGATCATGGCGGTCGCCATCCCGCTGCTCGTCGTCATCGTGCTCCTCATCGTGTGGCGCATGGTGCCGCACTTCCGCCGCATGCAGACGCGCATCGACGGCATCAACCGCGTCCTGCGCGAGCAGCTCACCGGCATCCGGGTGGTGCGCGCGTTCGTGCGCGAGCCCGTCGAGGAGGAGCGCTTCGCCGACGCCAACGCGCTCGTGACGGAGTCCGCGCTCAAGGCCGGCCGGCTCATGGCGGCGATGTTCCCCCTGGTGCTGTTCGTCGTGAACGCCGGCTCGGCGGCGGTGATCTGGTTCGGCGGCTACCGGATCGACGCGGGGGAGATGCAGGTCGGCGCCCTCACCGCGTTCCTCAGCTACCTCGCCCAGATCCTCTTCTCGGTGGTGATGGCCACGTTCCTGTTCGTCCTCGTCCCGCGTGCCGCGGTCGCCGCGGACCGCATCGGCGAGGTGCTCGGCACCGAGAGCACGGTGCAGGGGGACGATGCGGCGGCCCCGGTCCCCTCGACCGGCGAGGTGGTCTTCGACCGGGTGACGTTCACCTACCCGGGCGCCGAGCAGCCGGTGCTGTCGGACATCTCGTTCACGGCGCGGCGCGGCACGACCACCGCGATCATCGGCTCCACCGGCGCGGGCAAGACCACGCTCATCAGCCTCATCCCGCGGCTCCACGACGTGAGCGAGGGCTCGGTCACCGTCGGCGGGCTCGACGTGCGGCGAGCGGACCTCGAGTCCCTGTGGTCGCGCATCGGCCTGGTGCCCCAGCGGCCCTACCTGTTCGCGGGCACGGTCGGCTCCAACCTGCGTTACGGCCGCGAGGAGGCCACGGACGAGGAGCTGTGGTCGGCGCTCGCGATCGCGCAGGGCGAGGACTTCGTCCGTGCGATGCCGGACCAGCTCGACACGCCGGTCGCGCAGGGCGGCACCACGGTGTCGGGCGGCCAGCGCCAGCGCCTGTCGATCGCCCGCGCGCTCGTGCGCGAGCCCGACGTGCTGATCTTCGACGACTCGTTCTCGGCGCTCGACACCGCCACCGACGCGCGGCTCCGCGCCGCGCTCGCGCGCGACGTCACCGATGCGACCGTGATCGTGGTGGCCCAGCGGGTCTCGAGCATCGTCGATGCGGACCTGATCCTGGTGATGGAGGACGGACGCATCGTCGATCGCGGCACGCATGCGCAGCTGCTCGAGACGTCGCCCACCTACCAGGAGATCGTCAGTACCCAGATGCGGGCCGAGGAGGTGGCCGGATGAGCGACAACGCCACCGCGGAGAAGCGGGACGCGCCGAAGCCTCCGCCGCGTCAGCACGGCCCCGGGGGGCCCGGGATGGGCGCCCCGAGCGAGAAGGCGGGCAACTTCGTCGAGTCCGGCAAGCGGCTCGCCGGGCTGCTGAGGCCCGAGATCGCCCTGGTCGTCGTCGTCGCCTTCCTCGGTGTCGGCTCCGTCGCGCTGTCCGTCGTCGGCCCCAAGATCCTCGGCAACGCGACCACCGTGATCTTCGAGGGGTTCCTCGCGGGCGGCGTGGACTTCCCCAAGCTCCACGGCATCCTCCTGTGGGTCGTGCTCATCTACATCGGCTCGACGGTGCTGGGCCTCCTCCAGGGGTTCATCCTCAACGGCGTGACGCAGCGCACCATGTACCGCCTGCGCCAGGACGTCGAGGACAAGATCCACCGGCTGCCGCTCAGCTACTTCGACCGCCACCAGCGCGGCGACCTCCTCAGCCGCGTCACCAACGACATCGACAACATCGCGCAGACGTTCCAGCAGACGCTGAGCCAGATCTTCACCTCGGTGCTCACCGTGATCGGCATCCTCATCATGATGTTCTCGATCTCGTGGGGGCTCGCGCTCGTCGCGCTCGTCTCCATCCCCCTCACCACCGTGATCGTCGCGCTCGTCGCGAAGCGCTCGCAGCCCAAGTTCGTCGCGCAGTGGAGGCACACCGGCGACCTCAACTCGCAGATCGAGGAGGCCTACACCGGGCACACGCTCGTCAAGGTCTTCGGCCGCGGCCGCGAGTCGCGCGAGGAGTTCGCGCGCAAGAACGAGCAGCTCTACGAGGCCAGCTTCGGCGCGCAGTTCATCTCCGGCATCATCATGCCCTCGGCGATGTTCATCGGGAACCTCGTCTACGTGGCCATCGCGGTCGTCGGCGGCCTGCGCGTGGCGAACGGCACCATGACGCTCGGCGACGTCCAGGCCTTCATCCAGTACTCGCGGCAGTTCCAGCAGCCGGTGAGCCAGCTCGGCTCCATGGCGAACCTGCTGCAGTCGGGCGTGGCGAGCGCCGAGCGCGTGTTCGAGCTGCTCGACGCCGAGGAGCAGGGCGCGGACCCGGAGCCGGCCGAGAGCCCCGTGGACGACCACGGCCGCCTCGTGTTCGAGGACGTGTCGTTCCGCTACGTCGAGGACAAGCCGCTCATCGACAACCTCGACCTGGTGGTCGAGCCCGGCCGCACGGTCGCGATCGTGGGGCCGACCGGCGCGGGCAAGACCACGCTGGTCAACCTCGTCATGCGCTTCTACGAGCTCACCAGCGGCCGCATCACGCTCGACGGCACGGACACCGCCGCGATGACCCGCCAGGACCTGCGCTCGCGCACCGGCATGGTGCTGCAGGACACGTGGCTGTTCGGCGGCACCATCCGCGACAACATCGCGTACGGCCGCACGGACGCCACCGAGGAGGAGATCCTCGCCGCGGCGAAGGCGGCCTACGTGGACCGCTTCGTGCACTCGCTGCCCGACGGCTACGACACCGTGCTGGACGACGACGCGACCAACCTCTCGGCCGGAGAGCGCCAGCTCGTCACGATCGCCCGCGCGTTCGTGGCGCAGCCGCAGGTGCTCATCCTCGACGAGGCGACCTCGTCGGTGGACACCCGCACCGAGCTGCTGGTCCAGCGCGCGATGGCCAAGCTGCGCCAGGACCGCACCGCCTTCGTCATCGCCCACCGCCTGTCGACCATCCGCGACGCGGACCTCATCCTGGTGATGGAGAACGGCAGCATCGTCGAGCAGGGGAACCACGGGGAGCTCCTCAAGGCCAAGGGCGCGTACGCGCGGCTGTACGAGGCGCAGTTCGCGGCGCCGCTCGAGGAGGTCGAGCCGCCGATCGACCCGGTGGACCCGACCACCGGCGAGCTCGTGACCGTCTTCGACGATCCGTCGGTGCCGCACCCGGGCGCCCCGCCGCATCGCGGCGAGGAGCTGGACGACGCGGGCGTGGACCGGATCTGACGCGCGCCCCGTCGCCCTCGGCCGTAGGGTGGTGGGGCGGGTCCGGACCGCCGTGGGACGCCCGCGTGGGAGGCGACCATGGAGCTCGAGATCGTCGAGGTCGACCCGCTCCCGGTGGCGTCCGTCGCCCGACGGGCGCCCATGGAGGAGATCGGGCCGGCCATGGCGGACGGCTTCGGCGCCGTGATGACGGCGATCGACCGCCGGGGTCTCACCCCCGCGGGAC
Source organism: Demequina litoralis (assembly GCF_030418455.1). Taxonomy (GTDB): domain Bacteria; phylum Actinomycetota; class Actinomycetes; order Actinomycetales; family Demequinaceae; genus Demequina; species Demequina litoralis. The sequence continues at coordinate 110,499 of NZ_JAUHPW010000002.1, read as the reverse complement.
CGCCGCTCACGTGGTACCCCGAGTCGATGGTCGAGGGGGAGCCGCTGCTCATGGTGGTCGCGGTGCCGATCGATCCCGACGTCGCCGAGCTCGAGGGCGCGGACGTGCAGACCCTGCCGGGCAGGACGGTCGCGACCGCGACGCACGTGGGGCCGTACGCGGGGCTCGGCGCGACCTACCAGGCGATCTGGGCCGCGATCGGCGAGCAGGGCCTGCAGATCGCCGGCGGCCCGCGCGAGATCTACCTCGACGACCCCGACGTGACGCCGGAGGCCGAGCTGCGGACGCGCATCGAGTTCCCGGTCGGTTCCTGAGGCGAGCCGCTCGGCGTCAGGTCTCGGGCGACTCGAGGTGCTCGGAGTCGAAGTCGTACGCGGGGATGAACTCGAGGTCGATCAGGGAGACGTCGAGCCCCTCGCCCGCCATCGCGTCGTAGACCGCGGCGACGTCCGGCAGCGGCGGCGCACCCTTGACGATCACCAGGATGCGGCTGGCCTCGCGCGGATCGATCGACACGATCGACCAGCGCGTGCCCTCGGTCGCCTCCTCGACGAACGCGGTCACCCGCGCCATGCGCGTGCGGTCCTCGATGGTCTTGAGCGACGAGTACGTCAGCGGCACCGACACCGCCAGCAGCAGCAGGATGGTCGTGAGGTAGCTGCGTGCGCGCCGGCGTCGCTCCGCCTCCTTGTCGTCCGCCAGCTCGATCCGCAGCTTCGCGTAGCCGTAGATGGCCATGACGACCGACCCGGTCGCGAGGATCGCGGCGACGTTGGTGGTGAACAGCAGCATCGCGCCCGCCGCCTGGGAGACGTGCCCCGACTCCAGGGTGAGCCCGACCACGGCGAGGGGCGGCACGAGCGAGATCGCGATGGCGACCCCGGGCAGGGTGTCGGAGATGTCGGAGCGCAGCAGCGCGATCGAGCCCACGATGCCCGTCGCGAGCGCCGCGAGCAGGTCGACCACCTTCGGCGAGACCCGGCCGGCGACCTGGGCGTTGGTGGCCGCGGAGATGTCCTGGATCAGCACCAGGCCGAACAGGAAGCCGATCGCGATGACGGCGGCCACGCCCGCGACCATGATGACGACCGACCGGCTGAGGTTGCGACGGTCGCCCAGCACCGTCGCGAGCATCGTGCCCTGGATGGGGCGCATGAGCGGGGCGACGATCATCGCGCCGATCACGGTCGCCGTGGAGTCCGCGACGACGCCGGCGGTCGCGATGATCGACGCGAGGATGAGCAGCAGCCAGAAGCGCGTGTGCTGGGCTCGGACGCGCTCGCCGTCGAAGAAGACGGCCTCCCGCATGTAGTCGACGGAGTTGAGCCTCGCGCCGCGGCGCGACTCGCGAGGTGCCGACGCCGCGGAGGTCACCCGAGGAGCTTCGCCTTGGCGGCCGCGAACTCGGCGTCGGAGAGGATGCCGGCCTCCTTCATCTGCGCGAGCTTCTGCAGCTCGCCCATGAGGTCGCCCCCGCCGCCCGCCGGCGCCGCCTCCACCTGGGCCGGCGCCTGCTGCTGCTGGAGCTGCGCGAGCTCCGCCTGCATCGCCGCCATCTGCGCCTGCGACTGCTGCGCCTGGTAGGCCTGCTGGTCCGCGGCGTACTGCTCCTGCTGGGCCTGCTGCTCCTGCGCGCTCCAGCGCTGGTTCTGCCGGCGCGAGACGCGCCCGCCCACCGCCTGCGCGGTGCCGGCGATGACCGCCGTCCGCGCCATCGTGCCCACCAGTCCCGGTCGTCCCATCCTGCGCATCGTCCCGCTCCTCCCTATGCCTCGGCGCGCACGGCGTCGAGGACCTCCTGGACCACCGGGCCCGGCACCCGGACGGTGTCGAGCAGCTCGCCGCCGGCCGCGGCGATCGCGTCCCGCAGCGGCACCACCCACGAGTGCTCGAAGCACAGGATCGCGGCGGACGCGCCCGGCGGCAGCGAATCGGCGAGGATCTCGGCGTCCTCGTCGTTGAGCAGCCCGTCGAGACGCGCGAGCAGCTCGCTCAGGGCGGTCACCTCCGGGTCGTCCGTGATCTCGGCGAGCTCGAGGATCTCGACGTCCCCCGCATCGTCCTTGTGCACGACGATGGCGTCGACGATCGAGATCACCCCCGTCTCGACGAGCTTCTTGATCTCCGCGAGGATCGAGCCGTCGAAGCGGCTCTCCGCGAAGGCGATGGTGACGATCTCGACGGGACCGATCATGGCGCTGCTCCTTGGCTCGAAGGCGGGGCCTGGGACGCCCGCGCGCCCCCTCCTCGCAGGCTAGGCCCGCCGCAGGGGACCGGCAACAGGAACGAGGGACGATGCGGCGGCACCCGGTGTCGCGGACGTGACGCGCGTCACCACCAGGGGTGATTGTTCCGTGAAGCCTGCGGTGATAACCTGGTCGCGCTTCCCCCGGAACGGCGCTCAGCGCCCCGGACGAACGCTATCCACGTTGCAGGCGTCTGCCGACGATGCCCGTCAGCCGTACCCACGTGGACGATCTCGCACTTCTGGAGCCACAGGGGCTCGTGCGAGGAAAGGACAGTACGTGACAGACACGACCGTGGCGCCCGACCAGACCGCCACCCTCACCGCGATGAAGCTTCCGCAGCTCCAGGCGCTCGCCGCCGAGCTCGGCGTCTCCGGCACCGCGCGCATGCGCAAGAAGGACCTGGTCGAGGCCATCAAGAACGGCGGCGTCGTGCCCGCCAAGGAGCCGAGCGCCGAGAAGGCCGGCAGCACCGACGACAAGCCCGCGGCAGACAAGCCCGCGGCAGACAAGCCCAAGGCCGCGCGTCAGCCGCGCCGCCGCGCCGAGGCGCCCCAGGCGGCCCCCGCGGAGGCCGCCGAGTCCGAGGACGCCGAGTCCCGCGCGCGCCGCGCCAAGGAGGCCGTCAGCCTCGACCTGGCCCGCGACTCGAAGGACGGCGCCGCCGACAGGTCGGAGGGCGAGGACGCCGAGTCCCGCGCGCGCCGCGCCAAGGAGGCCGTCAGCCTCGACCTGCCCCGCGGCGAGCGCCAGCAGCGCGACCGCGCCGAGGGCTCGCAGCAGGGCGGCGAGCGTCGCCAGCAGGGCGCGCAGCAGGGTGCACAGCAGGGCGCTCAGCAGGACCGCGACCAGCAGGCGCAGGACGACGACGAGCGCGGCAGCCGCCGCCGCCGTGGCCGTGGCCGTGGCCGCGGGCGCGGCCGCGAGCGCGACGTGGTCGAGGGCGCCCCGACGCAGCAGCTCGACGACGACGACATCCGCGACGACGAGGAGCTGACCCCGGTCGGCGGCATCGTCGACATCCTCGACAACTACGCCTTCATCCGCACCACCGGGTACCTCCCTGGCAAGTCGGACGTGTACGTGTCGATGAACCAGATCAAGAAGTACGGCCTGCGCAAGGGCGACGCCATCACCGGCACCGTGCGCCCGCCCCGCCCGGGCGAGCGCGGCCAGCGCCAGAAGTTCAACGCGCTCGCGGGCGTCGACAAGGTCAACGGCCAGGTCCCCGACGAGGCGCGCAACCGCCCCGCGTTCGGCGACCTCACGCCGCTGTACCCGCAGCACCGCCTCCACCTCGAGACCGAGCCGCGGAACATGACCAACCGCGTCATCGACCTGGTGGCACCCATCGGCAAGGGCCAGCGCGGCCTCATCGTCTCGCCGCCCAAGGCCGGCAAGACGCTCGTGCTGCAGTCGATCGCCAACGCGATCACCACGAACAACCCCGAGGTCCACCTCATGGTCGTGCTCGTCGACGAGCGCCCCGAGGAGGTCACGGACATGCAGCGCACGGTCAAGGGCGAGGTCATCGCCTCGACCTTCGACCGTCCGGCCGACGACCACACCACGGTCGCCGAGCTTGCGATCGAGCGCGCCAAGCGCCTCGTCGAGATGGGCCACGACGTCGTCGTGCTGCTCGACTCGATCACCCGCCTCGGCCGCGCATACAACATCTCCGCGCCGGCTTCGGGCCGCATCCTCTCGGGCGGCGTCGACTCGTCGGCGCTCTACCCGCCCAAGCGCTTCTTCGGCGCCGCGCGCAACATCGAGAACGGCGGCTCGCTCACCATCCTCGCGACCGCGCTGGTCGAGACGGGCTCGAAGGCCGACGAGGTCATCTTCGAGGAGTTCAAGGGCACCGGCAACATGGAGCTCAAGCTGTCGCGCACGCTCGCCGACCGCCGCATCTTCCCGGCCGTCGACGTCAACGCGTCGGGCACGCGCCGCGAGGAGATCCTCATGAGCCAGGAGGAGCTCAAGGTGATGTGGAAGCTGCGCCGCGTGCTCACCGCGCTCGAGCAGCAGCAGGCCATCGAGCTGCTCCTGGGCAAGCTCAAGGAGAACAAGACCAACGCCGAGTTCCTCATGCAGGTCGCCAAGACCACGCCGGGCTCGGACGAGGAGAAGTAGCGCTCGAGCGCAGCCGGGGCCGGGTCGACCATGCGGTCGGCCCGGCCTTTCGGCGTCGTGGCCCGGCCCGGCCGCGCGAGTGGTACCAATCAGGACGTTCCGGCGCGTGAACGTAACGATTGGTACCACTGGGGCCGCGACGGGACGATGCGCGGGCACCCGGACGCGGCGACGGGACGATGCGCGGGCACCGGGAACCTGCGATGGGGCGCGGGCTTGACAGGCATGGCAGAATAGTGCGTTGGCCCCGCCTGCGGACGGGGTCCACGGTTGCCGGTTCACCGACGCGAGGGACGTGTCGGACCCGGTGGCGAACTAAGGGAGATCATGAAGAAGGACATCCACCCCGAGTACGTGGCCACCACTGTCACGTGCACCTGCGGTAGCACGTTCGAGACCAAGTCCACCGTGAAGGCCGGCGCGATCAGCGTCGAGGTCTGCTCGGCCTGCCACCCGTTCTACACGGGCAAGCAGAAGATCATGGACACCGGTGGTCGCGTGGCGCGCTTCGAGCGCCGCTACGGCAACAAGAAGTAACGCGTCCGACGACGTGGCCGAAGCCTTCGCAGCCGTCCAGCCCATGCTGGACGAGTACGCCGACATCGAGAACCAGCTCGCCGACCCCGCCGTTCACGCGGATGGGGGCCGGGCGCGCACTCTCGGGCGTCGCTTCGCGGAGCTCGGCCGCGTCGTCGCCGCGCATCGTGCCTGGAAGTCCGCCCAGGACGATCTCGAGGCCGCCACGGAGCTGGCGGAGCTCGACCCCGAGATGGCCGCGGAGATCCCGGCCCTCGAAGGCGCCGTCGAGGAGGCCACCGAGCACCTCCGGCGCATCCTCATCCCGCGCGACCCTGACGACGCGCGCGACGTGATCCTCGAGATCAAGTCGGGTGAGGGCGGCGAGGAGTCCGCGCTGTTCGCGGGCGACCTGCTGAAGATGTACCTCAAGTTCGCCGAGGCCAAGGGCTGGAAGGCCGAGGTCCTCGAGGCCGTGCACACCGACATGGGCGGGTACAAGGACGTCTCCGTCGCCGTCAAGGCGCGCGGCTCCGTCGAGCCCGAGGACGGCGTGTGGGCCCAGCTCAAGTACGAGGGCGGCGTGCACCGCGTGCAGCGCGTGCCCGCGACCGAGTCGCAGGGCCGCATCCACACCTCCGCCGCCGGCGTGCTCGTCTACCCGGAGGTCGAGGAGGTCTCCGAGGTCGAGATCGACATGAACGAGGTGCGCGTCGACGTGTACCGCTCGTCGGGCCCCGGCGGCCAGTCGGTCAACACCACGGACTCCGCGGTGCGCCTCACGCACCTGCCCACGGGCATCGTGGTGAGCTGCCAGAACGAGAAGAGCCAGCTGCAGAACAAGGAGTCGGCGCTGCGCATCCTGCGCGCCCGCCTCCTGGCCGCGCAGAAGGAGGCCGCCGAGGCCGAGGCCCAGGACATGCGCAAGTCGCAGATCCGCACGGTCGACCGCTCGGAGCGCATCCGCACCTACAACTTCCCCGAGAACCGCATCGCGGACCACCGCACGGGGTACAAGTCGTACAACCTCGACCAGGTGCTCGCGGGCGACCTGCAGCCGGTCATCCAGTCCGCGATCGACGCGGACGAGGCCGCGCGCCTGTCCGCGGCCGAGTAAAGCTCTAGACTCCGAGCGTGCCCACCGTAGGAACGCGTCTGCGCGCGACCACCCAGCGCCTCGCCGAGGCCGGCGTGCCGTCGCCGTATCACGATGCGATCGTGCTGATCGCGCACACGCTCGGCCTCGAGCCGTCGTACATCCGCACGGCCGCCGCGCGCGACGACGAGTGGCCCCCGGGTGCCGACCTCGACCTGCTCGAGGCGCGCGTCACCCGCCGCGTCGACCGCGAGCCGCTCCAGCACATCACCGGCAAGGCGTACTTCCGTTCGCTCGAGCTGCAGGTGGGGCCGGGCGTCTTCATCCCGCGGCCCGAGACCGAGGTGGTCGCGGGCGTGGCCATCGCGGCCGCCCGCGAGGCCCTCGAGATGCGCGGCTCGGTGCGGGTCACCGACCTGTGCGCGGGCTCCGGCGCGATCGGCATCTCCGTCGCGACCGAGGTGCCCGAGGCGCAGGTCTCGATGGTCGAGGCGAGCGAGGAGGCGCTGGTGTACCTGCGCCTCAACGCGCGCGCCCAGCCCGCCGACGTGCGCACGCGCCTGCGCTCGGTGTACGGCGACGCCCGCAACTGCCTGCGCCAGTTCGACTCGTGCGCGGACGTGGTGGTGACCAACCCGCCGTACGTCCCGATCGACGCCGTCCCGCGCGACCCCGAGGTCGCGCTCCACGACCCGCCGCAGGCGCTGTACGGGCTCGGGAACGACGGCCTCGAGGTGCCGCGCGCGATCCTCGACGAGGCGCAGCGCCTGCTGCGGGTCGGCGGCGTCGTCATCATGGAGCACGGCGACGAGCAGGGGCCCGCCCTGCGCGCGTACGCCGAGTCGTCGGAGTGGTGGGACGACGTGCGCACGCTCACCGACCTCAACGGACGCGACCGCATGCTCGTCGCGACCCGGGTGGGCGTCTGAGAGACTTGACGTCGTGATCCTCGACACCCACGACCCCGCGACCTGGGGGCCGTCGCTCGACGCCGCCGTCGACGCGGTCAACCGCGGCGCCGTCATCGTCCTGCCCACCGACACCGTCTACGGCGTGGGTGCCGACGCGTTCAGCCCGCCCTCGGTCGCGCGGCTGCTCGACGTCAAGGGCCGCGGCCGCCAGATGCCGCCGCCGGTGCTCATCCCCGACGTGCGGACCGTGGACGGGCTCGCCCGCGAGGTGTCCGAGCCGGCCCGCGCCCTCATGGAGGCGTGCTGGCCCGGTGCCCTCACCGTCATCGTCCTGTCGCAGCCGTCGCTCGCGTGGGACCTCGGCGACACGCACGGCACCGTCGCGCTGCGCGTGCCCGACCACGAGGCCGCGCTCGCGCTGCTCACCCGCACCGGGCCGCTCGCCGTGACGAGCGCCAACCGCACCGGGGAGCCGGCGGCGACCAGCGCGGCCGGCGCAGAGGAGCAGCTCGGCGACAAGGTGGCCGTCTACCTCGACGCGGGCGACAGCCCGCTCGGCGTCGCCTCCACGATCGTCGACGCGACGGGCGACCGCCTGCGCATCGTGCGCGAGGGCGGGATCTCCCGCGACCGCATCGTCGAGATCGTCGGGGAGGACGCCGTCGCAGGTGACGACGGGTGAAGGTCTACCTCACCCTCATGGCGATCGCGGCGCTCGTCACGTACGTCGCGACGCCGGCGATGCGCCACCTCGCGTTCCGCGTGGGCGCCATCACCGCGGTCCGCGCGCGCGACGTGCACACCACCCCGATCCCGCGGCTCGGCGGCATCGCGATCTTCCTGGGGCTCGCCGTCGCCGGCGTGGTCGCCTCGGCGATCCCGTTCCTGTTCCCGGTCTTCGAGGCCGGGCGGGAGGCCTGGGCCGTGCTCGGCGCCGCCGCGATCGTGTGCGCGCTCGGGATGATCGACGACATCTTCGACCTCGACTGGATGGCGAAGCTCGCGGGCCAGTTCCTCGCGGGCCTCGTGCTCGCCTCGGGCGGCGTCCAGCTCGTCACGGTGCCGATCGCCGGCGTCACCATCGGCAGCTCGTACGTCTCGCTCATCGCGACCGTGTTCGTCGTGGTGATCGCGATGAACGCGGTCAACTTCGTCGACGGCCTCGACGGCCTCGCCGCCGGCATGATCGCGATCGGCGGCCTCGCGTTCTTCACCTACACGTACATGCTGGCGCGCTCCGCGTCGCCGGGGGACTACTCGTCGCTCGCGGCGATCGTGGTGGCGCTGCTCGTGGGCGCATGCCTGGGCTTCCTGCCGCACAACGTCCATCCGGCGCGCATCTTCATGGGCGACTCGGGCTCGATGGTGCTGGGGCTCATGCTCGCGGCGGCGGCGATCATCGTCACCGGCCAGATCGACCCGGCCGTGGTCTCCGAGCGCGAGCGCATCCCCGCCTTCATCCCGATCCTGCTGCCGATCATGGTGCTGGCCGTGCCCCTCGTCGACATGACGGCGGCGGTGGTCAGACGCGCGGCGCGCGGGGACTCGCCGTTCTCGCCCGACAAGCACCACCTCCACCACCTGCTGCTGCGCCGCGGCCACTCGCACCGCTGGGCGGTGACGGTGCTGTACATCTGGACCGCGGTGCTGTCCTTCGGCACCATCTCGGTCGTCTTTCTGCCGCTGTGGGGCGCCGCGCTGGCGACCGGCATCGGGATCGCGATCGCCGCCGCCATCACCTTCTCGCCGCGCCTCGCGCGGTTCTTCTCGCGCCAGTGGCGCCGCGCGGGCCACGCGGTCTTCGCGCTCCAGCGCATCACGCCCGAGGGCAGGCAGCCGGACGATGCGGAGGCGGACCCCGCGCCCGCCGTCGCCGCCGCCCAGGGTGCCGTCGCCGCCCCGCCCGCCCCCGCATCGTCCCCCGTCACCCGCCCCGAGGAGGAGAAGTGACCGCCGAGGAGCAGCTCTACCGCCGCGCCATCCGTCTCACGTCGATCGTGCTCGCCGCGATCGCCGTCGTCGGGGGAGCGGTCGCGTGGGCCCTGGCCGGGCCCGCCGGCGCCGTGGGCGCCCTCGTGGGGGCGCTCGTCGCCGCGCTCGGGGCCGTGCCGACCCAGGTCGCGATGCTCGTCGGGCACCGGCGGCCGCCCCAGGTGATGGCAGGCATCGTCGCGTTCTCGTGGCTGGGCAAGATGCTCGTCATCGTGGTCGCGCTCCTGGTGCTCCAGGGGGTCGAATCGTTCCATCGCGAGGCGTTCGCGGCGACCGCGGTGACGGGCATCGTGGCGTCGCTCGTGGTGGACGTGGCGACGCTGCGCAAAGCGCGCATTCCGTACGCGGATCCGGGTACTTAGTCCCGCGTTCCATGCGTTAGGCTTACGGCCAGTCAACGGCGCCGGACGGTAGTCCGCGCCCAAGAAGCCATTCGCACAGGAGACTTCGTGGGGAACCTACTGGCCGCGGTCGTCAGCGCTGAAGCCGCCGACTCGGGAGAGTCCAAGAGCTACATCCAGCAGATGTTCAGCTCGGACGGCTTCCACGCCCCGTCCATCGCCGAGTTCTTCCCGCCCGCCATCTTCGGCGACGGCACCATCTACGAGTTCAACCGCATCATGCTCATCCGCGTGATCGCGGCGGTCGCGTTGCTGGCGGTCTTCTGGATCGCGGCCTCGCGCGCCAAGGTGGTCCCCAACCGTTTCCAGGGCGGCATCGAGTTCCTCCTCGACTTCGTCAAGGACCAGATCGTCGAGCCGGTCATGGGTCACGAGGGCAAGAAGTTCCTGCCCTTCCTCACGACCCTGTTCCTGTCGATCGTCGCCTTCAACATCACGGGCGTCATCCCGTTCCTCAACATCGCGGGCACGTCGCTCATCGGCCTGCCGCTCGTGATGGCGCTGTGGGTCTACGTCATGTACTTGTTCCAGGGCGTGAAGAAGCACGGCCTCGGGGGCTACCTCAAGAACAGCCTCTTCCCGCCGGGCGTGCCGTGGCCCATCTACTTCCTGCTCACGCCCATCGAGGCGCTGCAGGTGTTCATCCTCCGCCCGGCCACGCTGGCGCTGCGACTCGCCGCGAACATGATCGCGGGCCACCTGCTGCTCGTGCTGTGCTTCGCCGCGACCCAGTACTTCTTCTTCGAGGCCGCGGGCGCGATGAAGGCGATGGGAGCCGTGACCTTCGCGGCCGGCTTCGCCTTCGTCCTGTTCGAGATCTTCGTCGCCCTGCTCCAGGCGTACGTCTTCACCATGCTCTCCGCCGTGTACCTCAACATGGCGCTGGAGGAGGAGCACTAGAAAGCCTGCGGGACCAGCTCCGGTCCCGTACCAACGGAAGGAAACACACAGTGGACACCACCACTCTCGCGGAGGTCTCCGGCAACGTCGCGACCATCGGCTACGGCCTCGCGGCCGTCGGCCCCGGCATCGGCCTCGGCATCCTGATCGGCAAGACCATCGAGGGCATGGCGCGTCAGCCTGAGGTCTCGGGCCAGCTGCGCACCACGATGTTCATCGGTGTCGCGTTCGTCGAGGTGCTCGCGCTCCTCGGCCTGATCACCGGCTTCCTCTTCACGTGATGATCGCCCAGACGCTGCTTGCGGCGGCGGAGGAGCACGGCGCGGAGACCGAGGGGAACATCATCCTCCCCGCGCCGTACGACCTGCTGTGGTCGATCGTGATCTTCACGATCATCGCGGTGGTCTTCGCGCGGGTCATCCTCCCCAAGCTGCAGAAGGTGCTCGACGAGCGCGCCGAGCTCATCCAGGGCGGCATCGAGAAGGCGGAGAAGGCTCAGGCCGAGGCCGCCGCCGCCCTCGAGGAGTACACGGCTCAGCTCACCGAGGCTCGCGCCGAGGCGGCGCGCATCCGTGAGGACGCGCGCGTCGAGGCGGCCCAGATCCTGGCCGAGGCCCGTCGTCGGGCCGGCACGGACGCGGAGCGCATCGTCGAGACGGCCCAGCGCCAGATCGACGCCGAGCGCCACCAGGCCGTGGTGTCGCTGCGCACCGAGGTGGGCACGCTCGCGACCGACCTCGCGTCGCGCATCGTGGGCGAGTCGCTCGCGGACGACGCGCGCCAGCAGCGCGTGATCGACGCGTTCCTCACCGACCTCGAGTCGACGGTGAAGGCGGAGGGCTAGGCGCATGCGTGGAACGAGCCAGACGTCGCGTGACGCCGTGCTCCGTCAGTTCGAGCCCGTGGTGACGGCGAGCGGACGCGAGGGCCTGGTCCTCGCCGACCAGCTGTTCGCCGCGGTCGACGCGATCGACGCGTCGGGCTCGCTCCGCCGTGCGCTGACCGACCCCGCCCGCTCGCCCGAGGCGAAGGCCGGGCTGGTCTCCGCGGTGTTCTCGGCGTACGACGCGAGGGTCAAGGACGTCCTCGCGTCGTTCGCCGGCTCCCGCTGGTCGGCAGACGAGGACCTGGCCGAGGCGATCGACGACGCCGGCGAGCGCGCGATCTTCGCGTACTCGCAGGAGGAGGGCACGCTGGACGAGGTCCAGGAGCAGCTGTTCCGCGTCCAGCGCGAGCTGGTCGCGAACCGCGAGCTGCTCTCGGCGCTCAGCAACCGTGCCGCCACGAAGGAGGCGCGCATCGCGCTGCTCGACGGCGTGCTCGGCGGCAAGCTGCTGCCGACCACGGAGGCGCTGCTGCGCCGCGTCGTCGGCAACCCGCGCGGGCATCGCCTCATCCCGGCGATCGACGCGCTCCTCGACTCCGCCGCGGAGCACCGCGAGAAGGTCGTGGCGCACGTCACGGCCGCGGTCGAGCTCAGCGCGGACCAGCGCACCCGCCTCGCGCGCATCCTCACGGACGCGTACGGGCGCGATGTCCTCATCAACGTCGCCGTGGACCCCGAGGTCCTGGGCGGCATCCGAGTCCAGGTCGGGTCCGAGGTGGTGGACGGCACCGTGCTGTCCCGGCTCGACGAAGCACGACGACGACTTGTCGGTTGATCCCGACGCACCATTCGCCGCCACCGCGGCATTGACAGGAGAGATGGCATGGCAGAGTTGACGATCAGCCCCGACGAGATCCGGGCTGCACTCGACAGCTACGTGAAGTCCTACGAGCCCAAGGGCGCCGTGGTCGACGAGGTCGGCCGCGTGACCCTTGCGGCCGACGGCATCGCGCAGGTCGAGGGACTGCCGGGCTGCATGGCCAACGAGCTGCTGCGTTTCGAGGACGGCACGCTCGGCCTCGCGCTCAACCTCGACGTCCGCGAGATCGGCGTCGTGGTGCTCGGCGAGTTCACCGGCATCGAGGAGGGCCAGACGGTCCAGCGCACCGGCGAGGTGCTCTCGGTCGCCGTCGGCGACGGCTACCTCGGCCGCGTCGTGGACCCGCTCGGCAACCCGATCGACGGCCTCGGCGAGATCGCGACCGAGGGCCGCCGCGCCCTCGAGCTGCAGGCGCCCGGCGTCATGCAGCGCAAGTCGGTGCACGAGCCGCTGCAGACCGGCCTCAAGGCGATCGACGCGATGATCCCGATCGGCCGCGGCCAGCGCCAGCTGATCATCGGCGACCGCCAGACCGGCAAGACCGCCATCGCGATCGACACGATCATCAACCAGAAGGCGAACTGGGAGACCGGCGACCCGTCGAAGCAGGTCCGCTGCATCTACGTCGCCATCGGCCAGAAGGGCTCGACCATCGCCTCGGTGCGCGGCGCCCTCGAGGAGGCCGGCGCGCTCGAGTACACGACCATCGTCGCGGCCCCCGCGTCCGACCCGGCCGGCTTCAAGTACCTCGCGCCCTACACCGGCTCGGCCATCGGCCAGCACTGGATGTACGACGGCAAGCACGTCCTCATCATCTTCGACGACCTGTCGAAGCAGGCCGAGGCCTACCGCGCCGTGTCGCTGCTCCTGCGCCGCCCGCCGGGCCGCGAGGCGTACCCCGGCGACGTGTTCTACCTGCACTCCCGCCTGCTCGAGCGCTGCGCGAAGCTCTCGGACGAGATGGGCGCCGGCTCGATGACGGGCCTCCCGGTCATCGAGACCAAGGCGAACGACGTGTCGGCGTACATCCCGACCAACGTCATCTCCATCACGGACGGCCAGATCTTCCTCCAGTCCGACCTCTTCAATGCCAACCAGCGTCCCGCGGTGGACGTGGGCATCTCGGTGTCCCGCGTCGGCGGTTCGGCGCAGGTGAAGGCCATGAAGAAGGTCTCCGGCACGCTCAAGCTCGAGCTCGCGCAGTACCGCTCGCTCGAGGCCTTCGCGATGTTCGCGTCCGACCTCGACGCGGCCTCGCGCCAGCAGCTCACCCGCGGTGCGCGCCTCATGGAGCTGCTCAAGCAGCCCCAGTACTCCCCGTTCCCGGTGGAGGAGCAGGTCGTGTCGGTCTGGGCGGGCACCAAGGGCAAGCTCGACAAGATCGCCGTCGGTGACGTGCTGCGCTTCGAGCGGGAGCTGCTCGACCACCTGCGCCGCAACACGTCGATCCTCGACGACATCGCGTCGACGGGTCAGCTGTCGGACGAGACGGAGGCGGCGCTCGAGAAGAACGTCGACGACTACGTCTCGACCTTCCTCGAGGGCGAGAGTGTCGCGCTCACCACCGACTCGACCGTCGACGACGGCGAGGCCGTGGCGGTCGAGCAGGAGCGCATCGTCGCGGAGAAGAAGTAGCCGATGGCCGGACAGCAGCGCGTCTATCGGCAGAAGATCAAGGCGACCAGCTCGCTCAAGAAGATCTTCCGCGCGATGGAGCTCATCGCGGCCTCGCGTATCGGCAAGGCACGGCTCCGTGTGGAGCAGGCCACGCCCTACGCGCGGGCCATCACGCGCTCGATCAGCGCGGTGGCGGCGCACTCGAGCGTCGACCACCCGTTGACGACCCCGCGTACGGACACCGGCCGTGCGGCCGTGCTGGTGATCAGCGCGGACCGCGGCATGGCGGGCGCCTACTCGGCGAACGTCATCCGTGAGGCCGAGCGCCTGCGCGGCCGCCTCCAGGCGGATGGCAAGGAGATCGTGCAGTTCGCCGCCGGTCGACGTGCCGTGTCGTACTACTCGTTCCGTCGACGCGAGCTCGCGGGCCAGTGGACGGGCGCCTCGGATGCGCCCGACCGCGAGACCGCCCGTGACATGGCGCGTGCGCTGTTCGCGCGCTTCCAGGCGTCCGCGGAGGACGGCGGGGTCGACGAGATCTACATCGTCGGCACGCGGTTCGTCTCGATGGTGACCCAGCAGGCGATGGTGCTCCGGCTCCTGCCCCTGGAGATCGTCGAGGGCGTGGAGGAGACCGAGGAGGGCGAGCTCGAGCCGCTGTACGACTTCGAGCCGTCGCCCGAGCTGGTGCTCGACGCGCTGCTGCCGCGCTACATCGAGTCGCGCATCTTCAGCAGCCTGCTGCACTGCGCGGCCTCCGAGCTCGCGAGCCGCCAGCGTGCGATGAATACCGCCACCTCGAACGCCGAGGACATCATCCGCAACTACACCCGACTTGCCAACCAGGCACGTCAGGCCGAGATCACCCAGGAAATCAGCGAGATCGTCTCGGGCGCCGATGCGCTCGCGGCCTCGTGACCGGAAGCGAGATTCCCATGACCACCACCGCAGAGACCACCCCGGCCCAGGCCGCGGACGCGCCCGTCGTCGGTCGCGTGTCGCGCGTCGTCGGCCCGGTCGTCGACATCGAGTTCCCGGCCGACGCGATCCCGGACATCTACAACGCGCTCACCGTCGACATCGACCTGTCCGCGCAGGGCGAGGACGAGGGCGTGCTGCACATGACGCTCGAGGTCGCGCAGCACCTGGGCGACAACCTCGTGCGCGCCATCGCGCTGAAGCCGACCGACGGCCTCGTCCGTGGCGCCGAGGTCACGGACACGGGCGCGCCGATCTCGGTGCCGGTCGGCGACGTGACCAAGGGCCACGTGTTCAACGTGACCGGCGAGATCCTCAACGCGAAGGAGGGCGAGAAGGTCGAGGTCAACGAGACCTGGCCCATCCACCGCAAGGCGCCTGCCTTCGACCAGCTCGAGTCGAAGACCCAGATGTTCGAGACCGGCATCAAGGTCATCGACCTCCTCACCCCCTACGTGCAGGGTGGGAAGATCGGCCTCTTCGGTGGTGCGGGCGTCGGCAAGACCGTCCTCATCCAGGAGATGATCTACCGCGTCGCCAACAACCACAACGGTGTGTCGGTGTTCGCCGGTGTGGGTGAGCGCACGCGTGAGGGCAACGACCTCATCGAGGAGATGACCGAGTCCGGCGTCATCAACCAGACTGCCCTGGTCTTCGGCCAGATGGACGAGCCGCCGGGCACGCGTCTGCGCGTCGCGCTGTCGGCGCTGACGATGGCGGAGTACTTCCGCGACGTGCAGAAGCAGGACGTGCTGCTGTTCATCGACAACATCTTCCGCTTCACGCAGGCGGGCTCCGAGGTGTCGACGCTGCTCGGCCGCATGCCCTCCGCGGTGGGCTACCAGCCCAACCTCGCGGACGAGATGGGTCAGCTCCAGGAGCGCATCACCTCGACCCGAGGTCACTCGATCACCTCGCTGCAGGCGATCTACGTGCCCGCGGACGACTACACCGACCCGGCGCCGGCCACCACGTTCGCGCACCTCGACGCGACCACCGAGCTGTCGCGTGAGATCGCCTCGCGTGGCCTCTACCCCGCGGTGGACCCGCTGACGTCGACCTCGCGCATCCTCGACCCGCGCTACGTGGGCCGCGACCACTACGAGACCGCCAACGCCGTGAAGTCGATCCTCCAGCGCAACAAGGAGCTGCAGGACATCATCGCGATCCTCGGTGTGGACGAGCTCTCCGAGGAGGACAAGATCATCGTCGCGCGTGCGCGCAAGATCCAGCAGTTCCTCTCGCAGAACACGTACATGGCGACGCAGTTCACGAGCGTCCCGGGGTCGACGGTCCCGCTGACCGAGACCGTCGAGGCGTTCTCGGGCCTGGTCAACGGAAAGTACGACCACATCTCGGAGCAGGCGTTCTTCAACATCGGTGGCCTCGAGGACCTCGAGCGCAACTGGGCCCGCATCCAGAAGGAGATCGGCTGATCATGGCCGGTCCCCTCACCGTCGACGTCGTCGCCCCCGACCGGGTCCTCTGGTCGGGGACGGCGGAGCGTCTCGTCGCGCCCACCGTGGAGGGCGAGATCGGCCTCCTCACCGGGCACGAGCCCGTGCTGTCCGTCCTGCGGGCGGGAACCGTGCGCGTGCGCGGCGGGGCCGACGTGGACGCCGAGTTCCCCATCGCATCGGGCTTCGTCTCCTTCGATCGTGACGTGGTCACGGTGGTCGTCGAGCCCGTCGCGCCCTCCGAGGAGAAGGCCCCGGCCGCCTCCTGATGCGGGTGGTGATCGCGCGCTGCGCGGCCCGGTACACCGGGCGGCTCTCGGCGCATCTTCCGCTCGCGACCCGGGCCATCATGGTCAAGGCCGACGGCTCGGTCCTCCTCCATTCGGATGGCGGCTCGTACAAGCCGCTCAACTGGATGAGCCCGCCGTGCACTCTGCGGTCCTCCTCCGTCACGGAGGAGGCCGCGGAGCGCGGCGTCGCGGAGGTCTGGGTCGTCCAGCACGACAAGACCGACGACCGGCTCGAGATCGAGCTTCACGAGGTGCTCGCCGACACCGAGCACGAGCTCGGCGTCGACCCGGGCCTCATCAAGGACGGCGTCGAGGCGCACCTCCAGGAGCTGCTCGCCGCGCAGATCACGCTGCTCGGCGACGGGCACACGCTGATCCGTCGCGAGTACATGACCGCCATCGGCCCGGTCGACATCCTCGCGCGCGACTCCGCCGGCGCGTCCGTCGCGGTGGAGATCAAGCGCCGCGGCGAGATCGACGGCGTCGAGCAGCTCACGCGCTACCTCGAGCTCATGAACCGCGACCCGCTGCTCGCGCCCGTGCAGGGCGTGTTCGCGGCGCAGGAGATCAAGCCGCAGGCCCGCGTCCTCGCGGAGGACCGCGGCATCCGCTGCGTGGTCCTCGACTACGAGGCGATGAAGGGCGACGTCGACCTGAGCGACCGCCTCTTCTGACGCGCACCCCGCCAAGGTTCGCTGCGCACGGTCGGGCGCGAGACACGCGGGGACGCCCCGCGCATCGTCCCTCCCTCCCCGGCGTGGCGGCTCTCGGACCGTGCGCAGCGAACCCGCACGGCCTGGGTCGAATCGTTTCGGCTAGGCTCGCGTCATGACCTTCCCCGAGAGCTTCATTTTCGGCGCCGCGACGGCGTCGTACCAGATCGAGGGCGCCGCGACCGAGGGCGGTCGCGGGCCGTCCATCTGGGACACGTTCACCCACACGCCCGGCACCGTGGTCGGCGGCGACACGGGGGACGTCGCCTGCGACCACTTCCACCGCTGGGAGCGCGACGTCGACATGATGGCGGACCTGGGCCTTCAGGCGTACCGCTTCTCGATCGCGTGGCCGCGCGTGCAGCCCACCGGCACGGGAGAGTTCAACGACGAGGGCATCGCGTTCTACAGGAACCTCGTGGCGCGCCTCAAGGAGAAGGGGATCACCCCGCTCGCCACGCTCTACCACTGGGACCTGCCGCAGGCGCTCGAGGACCAGGGCGGCTGGCTCAGCCGCGCGACGGTCGACGCGTTCGTGGCCTACGCGGTGCGCATGGTCGAGGAGCTCGGCGCGGACGTCGAGCTGTGGGCGACGTTCAACGAGCCGTGGGTGAGCGCCTTCGTGGGCTACGGCTCGGGCGCGCACGCCCCCGGCCACGCCGACGACGTCGAGGGCCTCACCGCGGCGCACCACCTCCTCCTCTCGCACGCCCGCGCCTACCGCGCCATCAAGGCGGTGCGGCCCGAGGCCCAGGTGGGCATCGTCAACAACTCCCACACCCCGCGCCCGTGGGACCCGTCGAACCCCAAGGACCTCGAGGCCGCGGCGCACATCGACGCGCTCGCCAACGGCATGTTCCACCAGCCGCTGGTCGAGGGCTCGTACCCGGAGATCCTCAAGCCCAACACCGCGCGCCTCACCGACTGGTCCTTCGTCCACGACGGCGACCTCGACGAGATGCGGGACACCGTCGACTGGTTCGGCCTCAACTACTACGCCTCGCACGTGGTGCGCCACCACTCCCACAAGGCGGCCGCATCGTCCGATGTCGCGACCCTGGCCGACGGCCACAAGGCCGGCGCCAACTCGCCCTGGCCCGGCGACGAGCAGATCGAGTTCATGACGCCGCCCGGCGAGCTCACCGCGATGGGGTGGAACGTGGATCCGGGCGCGCTTCACGCGCAGCTCATGAAGGTGCATCGCGAGACCGGGCGGCCGATCTACGTGACCGAGAACGGCGGTGCCTGGGACGACGTGCTCGACGGCGACGGCCGCGTGCGCGACGTCGCTCGCGTGTCGTACCTGCACGACCACCTGCACGCCGTCGCGACCGCGATCGCGGAGGGTGCCGACGTCCGCGGCTACATGGCGTGGAGCCTCATGGACAACTTCGAATGGGCGCAGGGCTACGCCAAGCGCTTCGGGCTCGTGCGGGTCGACTACGGCACGCAGGAGCGGCGCTGGAAGGACTCCGCCTACTGGTATCGCGCGACCGTGGCGCGCCGCTCGCCGCTCCCTCTCGCGGACCTGCCGGCCGAGGTGGAGACCCCGGCCCGCACGTACTGAGCGTCGATTGCCAATGACACGCGTGACAGGCGTGACGGGTGGGGCGGGGTGGCGCCCAGCACCCCTGTCACACCCGTCACCCTTGTCATTGGCAATCGGTCCGTAGACTGGGGCGCATGCCTTCCGGTCGTCGCTCCTCCAAGCGCCCGTACGGCCAGCCCCATCCCGAGCTCGAGGTCGACCGGCTGCGCGCCGGCGGGAACGCGCGCGTGGAGACGGGCCCCGGCGGCGAGGAGTACTTCGTGGCGGTGCCCCGCCCGAGCGACCGCACGTTCACGTGCCCGGGCTGCTCGCGGGACATCCCCGGCGATCAGCAGCACATCGTCGCGTGGGCCACGGGAGGGCTGTTCGGCGAGGAGGCCGCCGCCGCGGCGCGGCGCCACTGGCACACGGCGTGCTGGGAGACGTTCGGGAGGTCGCGTGGCTGAGCAGGCAGGGCAGGCGGGGACGATGGAGGAGCTGCGCTCCATGACCGTCCTCGCGGCGGACCGCGAGGACATCGAGCTGCGCACCGAGGACGGGCTCACGCTCGTCGGCGAGCTCGCGCTGCCCGCCGAGGGGCCCATCACCGCGACCCTCATCACGCTGCACCCGCTGCCCACGCACGGCGGCTTCATGGACTCGCACGTGTACCGCAAGGCCGCGTGGCGCCTGCCCGCGCTCGCGGGGGTCGCGGTGCTGCGCTTCAACACGCGCGGCACGTCGTCGCCGCGCGGGACCAGCGACGGCGAGTTCGGCGAGGGCGTCACCGAGGCGGCCGACGTGCGGGCCGCCGTGGACTTCGCCGTGTCGCGCGGGCTGCCGCACCGCTGGCTCGTGGGCTGGAGCTTCGGCACCGAGCTCACGCTCATGCACGGCAGCGGCCTCGACGTCGAGGGCGCGATCCTGCTGTCCCCGCCGCTGCATCGTGCCACCGAGGACGACATGCGCGCGTGGGCCGCGACCGGCAAGCCCGTGACCGCGCTCGTGCCCGAGCACGACGACTTCCTCCAGCCCGCCGAGGCGCGCGAGCGCTTCGCGCCGCTCACCCAGCTCGAGCTGATCGATGTGCCCGAGGCCAAGCACCTGTGGGTGGGGGAGCGGTTCGTGCGCATCGTCCTCGACGCGATCGTCGCCCGCGTCGCGCCCGAGCGGGCGCCGCTTCCCGACGCGGTGCCCGCGTCCATGGTGGAATGAGCGTGGGATAAGACCTGGCACGATGCGAAGGAGTCGCCCGTGAGCCTCGTACCCGACGGCACGCCCCTGGTCCTGCTCAACGCCTTCCCGGTCGACCGGTCCCAATGGGACCCGCTCATCGACGCCTTGCCGGCGCTGCCGGGCGACATCATCACGTTCGACGTGCCCGGCATCGGCGACATGCCGCTGCCCGACGAGGAGCCGTCGCTCGAGCTCATCGCGGATGCGGCCGTGCTCGCGATGCGCGAGGTCACGGGACGCGACAAGGCGGTGTGGGTCGGCTGCTCGATGGGCGGCTACATCGCCATGGCGGTCGCGGAGCGCCACCCCGAGGCGGTCGCCGGCATCGGGCTGCTGGGCACCAAGGCCGCCGCGGACACCGACGAGGCGCGCGAGGCGCGTCTCGCGCTCGCGGAGAAGGTGGACGGCGCGGACGGCCACCCCGATCCGCGCGGCGCCGCGGAGGGGCTCGTCGGCACGCAGGGCGAGGCGCGTGAGGCGCTGGTCGCCGCGGTCGCCGCGAACATCGCCCGCCACGGCGGCGACGGGATCGCGTGGGGCCAGCGCGCCATGGCGGCGCGCCCGGACCGCACCGAGGTGCTCGGCGCGCTCGAGGCGCCGGCGCTGGTCGCGGTGGGGGAGCACGATGCGATCGCGGGGGAGGAGGCCGCGCGCGCCATGGCGGCGGCCCTGGGCGTCGAGGCGCTGGTCCTCGAGGGTGTGGGCCACCTCAGCGCGTGGGAGGCTCCGGAGCGGGTGGCTGCGCTCGTCGCGGACCTGGTCGACCGGGCCGACGCCGCGGCCTGAGCCCGCGGGCCGATCCCGCGGGCTCGCCTCGCGGGCTCACCCCGCCCCCGATCCTCGGCGCGGATGCCCCGCCCCGTATCCGCCCTGGTGCGCGGACGCGCGGGCCCGCCGCGGACGCCCGGGATGTCCCGCGTTTCCGGTTTGTGAATTCTTCGCCGGCGGTGTGGCGTGCAGTCCGGCGCCGTGTCACCATGGCGAGTGCGGGGGGCACCTCACCACGAGGGGGGCGTGAGGTGCCCCCCGCCGCCGTGCCCGGGCTCAGCCCCAGCCGTTGCCGGCCTCGAGCCGCTTCCTGAGGGCCTCGGTGAGGGGCAGGGACTCGCCGTCACGGGCGCCGCGGCCGAGCTCCAGCGGAGGGTCCGACGGGGCCAGGGAGGCGCCGCGCAGACGCTCGCGCAGGCCGCCGGGCGTCGACAGCACGTAGAACGCGCCGTCGGTGCCCACGCCGACCGAGCGGTCCTTCTTGAGGTACCAGCCGCTCACCTGGGTGCGCACGCGACCCGAGCCGCTGTAGGTGCGCGCGGTGAGCGCCTCGGGCCGGATGCCCGCGGCCTCCGCGTCGCGGGCGAACGCCTCGATCAGCGCCGCCGCCTGGCGGGTCTCCGCCTGGCGCTGCCGGTCGAGGGCGTCCGCCCGTCGCTGGTGGTCGTCGCGCGCGCCCACGGTCACGCCTCGGAGCGCTCCGCCTCGTGCTCCGCCTGAAGGCGGCTCGCGCGGGCGAGGTTGCCGACGGGGTCGGAGGACAGCAGGCCGCGGAGGTCGTCGAGGTAGGTGGTGATCGACTCGCGCTGGCGGTTGAGCTCGTCGACCTCGCGCGCGGCCATGGTGCGCTCGCGCTCGGCGTCGCTCACGGCCTCGGAGATGATCGCCTCGGCGTGCTCGCGCGCGTCGGAGACGATCTCGTCGGCGTTGTTGCGCGCGTTCGTCAGCAGGGTCTGCGAGTGGACCTCCGCCTCGCGGCGGACGGACTCGGCGCGCTCGAGCGTCGCGCTGAGGCGGTCCTCCGCCTCGGCGGTGCGGCGCTTCGCGTCGGCCACCATCGCGGCGGTCTCGGCGGTGGCCTCCTCGTGGCGGCGGGTGAGCTCGCGCTCGGCCTGCTCGCGCGTGGTGACGACCTCGAGCTCGAGGTCCTCGCGCGTGCGCCGGGCCTCCTCGTGGGCGGCCTCGGCGGCGGCCTGCGACTCCTCGCGCATACGGGTGGAGTCGACGGTCGCGGTGTCGACGAGGCGCTTGGCCTCGGCCTGGCCGTTCGCGATCGTGTCCTTGGCCTCGCGGTCGCTCGTCGCACGCAGGTCGGAGGCCTGCTGCTGGGCGCGGGCGAGCGCGGTCTCGGCCTCGCGGGTGAGGCGCGCGGCCTCGGCATCGGCGGTCGAGCGCAGCTCCGCGAGCTCCGCGTTGACCGTCGCGCGCAGGTCCGCGGTCTCGGACTCGGCGGCCTGGCGCATCTGGAGCGCGTCCGTCGTGGCGGCGCCGCGCACGGCGGTCGCCTCCTCGTCGGCGGTGCGGCGCAGCTCCGCCGCCTGGCGGCGGGCGTCCTTGACGAAGGCCTCGGCGTCGGCGCGCAGCGCGTCGACCTCGGTCTGCGCGGCCTGGCGCTGCTCGGCGATCTCGGCGGCGACGGTGTCGCGCAGCTCCGTGACCTCCTCGTCGGCGGCCTCGCGCACGTGCGTCGCGTAGCTGTCGGCGTCGCGGCGCTGCTGGGCCGCGTAGGCGTCCGCGTCGCGGCGCTGCTGGGCCGCGTACACGTCCGCGCCGCGGTGCTGTTCGGCGGCGTAGGCCTCGGCGGTCTGGCGCTCGTGCGTCGCGTACGCGTCGGCCACGCGGCGGGTCTCGCCGGCGTACGCGTCGGCCTCGCGACGCGTGTCGGCGTCGTAGACGTCGGCGTCCTGGCGCTGCGTCGCGACGAGCTCCTCGTGCTCGCGGCGCTGCGCGGCCAGGTCCTCGTCGGTGGCCTGGCGCTGCTCGGCGACCCAGGCCGCGGTCGCGGCGCGGAGCGCGGCCACCTCGGCGTCGGCGGTGCGGCGCTCGTCGGCCGCCCAGGCCTCGGTCTCTCCGCGCAGCGCGGCAACCTCGGCCTCGACCTCCTTGCGCAGCCCGGCGGCGTAGGTGTCGGCGTCCTCGCGCAGCTCCGCGACCTCGCCCTCGACGCGCTTGCGCAGCCCGGCGGCGTACGTCTCGGCGTCCTCGCGCAGCTCCGCGACCTCGCCCTCGACGCGCTTGCGCAGCGCGGCGGCGTACGTGTCCGCCTCCTCGCGCTGCGTCGCGGCGTAGTGCTCGGCCTCGCGGCGGGTGTCGCCCGCCCACGCCTCGGTCTCCTCGCGGAGGCCGGCGGCGTAGCCCTCGGCGTCGCGACGCTCGGCGGCGACCCACGCCTCGGTGGCCTCGCGCAGCGCGGTCACGGTGGCATCCGTCTCGCGGCGCTCGTTGGCGGCCCAGGCCTCCGTCTCCTTGCGCAGCGCGGCTGCGAAGCCCTCGGCGTCGCGGCGCTCGTGCGCGGACCAGGCCTCGGTCTCCTGACGCAGGTGGGCGACCCAGGCCTCGGTCTCCTGACGGAGCTCGGCGGCGTACGCGTCCGCGCTGTCGCGGAGCTCCGTGGCCTCCGCCTGGGCGGCGGTGCGCAGCGCGGCGCTGTCGCGCGCGGCGACGGCCCGCAGCTCGGCGACCTCCTGGTCGGCGGTGTGGCGCAGCTGTGCGACGTCCTGGTCGGCGGTGTGGCGCAGGTCCGCGACGTACGTGTCCGCCTCGCGGCGCTGCTGGCCGGTCTCGCGCTCGGCGAGCGCGCGCAGGTGGGCGATCTCCTCGGCGGCGACGCGGCGCGCCTCGGCGGCGTCGTGCTCGGCGGTCTCGCGCGCCTCCTGTGCCTCGTCGTTCGCCTGGGCGAGCGCCGCGGCGGCGTCGTTGCGCATCGTCGCCGCGTCGCTCTCCGCGGAGATGCGCATGTCGGAGGCCTCTGCCTCGGCGACGGCGCGGAGGTTCGCGGCCTCGCGCTCGGCCTCGCCGATGGAGTGCCCGGCGGCCTGCTCGGCGGCCTTGCGGGTGGCGGTGGCCTCCTCGCGCGCCTCGGCGACGATGCGCGCGGCGTCGGTCCTGAGGCGCTCGGTCTCGACGCGGGTGGCCTCGGTCAGCTCGTCGGCCTCGGCGTGGGAGGCGGCGAGGAACGCGGCGGCCTCGTCGCGCAGGCGGCTCGACTCCTGGTGCGCGTGCGCGAGCTTCTGCTCGGAGTCGGCGCGCGCCGCGTCGACCAGGTCGGCGGCCTCGCGCTGGCTCGTGACGCGCAGCTCGGTGGCCTCGCGCTCGACGGAGGCACGCAGGGTGTGGGCCTCGCGCTCGCCCGTGGCGCGCGCCTCGGCGGCCTCGGCCTCCGCGGCGGAACGGATCCGCTCGGCGTCGCGCTGGGCACGCTCGACGGACTCGCCGGCCTGGCGCTCCGCGGCCTCGCGGAGCCCGGCGGCGGTGTGCTCGGCCTGGGTCTTGATCTCGTCGGCCTCGCGGCGGCTCTGCGCGAGGATCTCGGCGACCTCGTTGTCGGCGCGCGCACGCAGCTGCTGGGCCGCGACGTTGGCGCGCGCGACCGTGTCCTGGGCGTGCGTGTTCGCGCGGGCGATCACGTCGGAGGACTGCTCCTCGGCGGAGCGGAGGAGCTGCTCGACGCGCGCGCCGAGGCCCTTGTAGGTGGGCTGCTCGGACTCGCGCAGCGCCTTCTGCGCCTCGTCGAGCGACGACCGTGCCTGCTGCGCCTCGCGGCGGGCCTCCTCGACGGCGCCCGACTGCTCGCGCACCGCGTCCTCGAGCCGAGCGATGTGGGCCGCGACCGCTTCACGGTCGTACCCGCGCATCGCAAGCGGGAACGGCAGGTTCTCTTCGGCCATGGCTCTCCTAGATCGCGCGCCGGGGGAGGCGCAGGTCGCGCATTCGACCCTCAGGGTAGTGCCCGGCCCCCGCGTGGAACAAAGCGGCAGGGAGCCGCGTTCGAGCCTTGTCTCGTAGAGTGAACAGCGAGACGAACGGAGAATCACGTGACTTTGCGCACCACCGCGCTCATCGCGGGGGCGCTCGGGCTGCTCCTTCTCATCGGCGGTCTGATCGCCGATGCGATGCGCCCGGCGTCCTTCGGCACGCCGAGCGCCGCGGTCGACACCCCCGTCCTGCTGATCGGTCCCGCCATGGTCGCCATGGCCCCCGGCGGGTCCATCACGGTCGAGGCCGACGGCGAGCTCGTCGTCTACGCCGGACGCACCGAGGACGCCGAGGACTGGGCCGCCACCCGCGATGCCACCGTCCTCACCGGCGTCCCCACCTGGGAGGAGCTGTCGACCGAGCCATTCGTCGCCGACGAGGCTGCGACCGCGGAGCCCAGCGCCTCGCCCGACGCCTCCGCATCGGCCACGGACGAGCCGTCCGCCGAGGCGTCCGCGAGCGCCTCAACCGAGCCGGAGGCCTCCGCGAGCGCGTCGCCCGAGCCGAGCGCGTCGGCCGAGGAGGCCCCGATCGCCGACATCTGGCGCGCATCGTGGGACGGCGACGGCAGCCTCACGCTCGACGTCGACGACCTCTCGGAGAGCTACCTGGGCCTCACCCTCGTGGTCGAGGCCGCCGACGGAGGGTCGCTCACCGAGGTGACCATGACCATCGACCGCGTCGTCAACGACGGCTGGGTCACCCCCCTCAAGTGGTGGGGCGGGGCGCTCGCCGTCGCGGGGCTCATCGCCCTCGTGTCGCTGCTGGTCGACCACCGCAACGCCGGCTCCAAGGTCGAGACGGCCGTCGCCGGCCGCAAGGCCACGCCCCCGGCGACGCCGGGCGGACGCCGCGAGCGCCGCGAGACCGCGACGGCCACCGGCGGCATCCCCGTCGTCGACGCCGAGGCGGACCCGACCACCGGCGAGGTGCCCCGCACCGACGAGCCGTCGGAGCCGACCGCGGGGGACGATGCGCCGCCCGCCGGCACCGCCGACGGAGAGGAGCGCCCATGAGAAGGCAGACCACCCTCGCGGCCGCTGCGGTCGCCGGGCTCGTCGTGCTCGCCGGCTGCACGCCGGCGGTGCCCGAGCCCGTCGCGCCGCCCGCCGCGCAGGAGACCTCGGCGATCACGCAGACCCAGATCGACCGCATCGTGCCCGCGACGTTCGCGGAGCTCGAGGCGGCCGACGAGGCCCGCAAGGCCAACCTGCTCGGCGAGCGGGTCGGCGGCACGGCCGTCACCGTGCGCGGCGTCGAGTACAAGCTCCGGAAGGCCGGCGACAAGCAGGCCATCGAGGAGATCCCGTCGACCATGCAGGCGGTCTACGTGAGCGCGGAGGGCGTGTTCCCGCGCGTCATGGTCGGGGTCTCCGAGGCGCCCGAGGACGCGACCCCTGTCGTGCTCGTGTGGCTCCAGGAGGACATCGACTCGGAGTACGTGCTCCAGAACTGGGCGCACATGGTGCCCGGCGCGACGCTGCCGGCGATGCCGGGCCCCGCGGTGGGCTCGAACCAGCTGCCCCTCGACTCGGACGCGGTCGACCCCACCCCCGAGCAGGTCGTCAGGGACTACGTCAAGCTCCTGCGCCAGGGGGCGAAGAGCGACCTCGCCTCCGAGTTCGGCAAGGACACGTACCGCGCGCGGCTGTTCGCGGCGCGCAAGGTGCTGACGGCGGCCGCGAAGAAGGGCGACGGCGACTACGTCGACACCGTGCAGCCCCAGCTCGAGGACACCTACGCGATGGCCACGGCCGACGGCGGCGCGCTCATCTTCGCGCCGATCGTGGTGACGTCCTCGCTGCGGGTCAAGGGCGGCGCTACCGTGTCGATCTCCGACACGGACAAGGCGCTCGTCTCGGGCAAGCTCAAGGACCGCGTCACCCACACGTACAACGACCTGGTCGTCATCCACGTCCCGGCGGACGGCGAGGGCAAGCCGACCGTCGTCGCGGCCGACCACCACCTTGTGAAGGTCGCGGCCAAGTAGCCGCGCCAGGAGGAGGATCACCCCCATGACCGACACCCCCGCCGCGCTGCGCGGTGCCGTCGACCTCGGCGCGCTCGCCGCGCGCTCGCGTCGCGCCGACTCGGGGCTCGCGACCATCGACGAGGCCGCGTTCCAGGAGCTCGCGCAGCAGTCCCTGCAGCGGCCGGTCGTCATCGCCTTCGTGTCCGCCTCCTCGCCGCAGAGCGAGGAGCTGGCGCGGGAGGTCGAGGAGGTCGCGGCCTCCGTCGGCGTCAACGCCGCGGCGTGCGACGTCGACGCCCAGCCCGCGATCGCGCAGGCCTTCCAGATCCGCGGCGTGCCCGCCGCGGTCGCCCTCATCGGCGGCCGTCCGGCGCCGCTCTTCCAGGGTGCCGCGACGCGCGAGCAGCTCGTCGAGGTGCTCGGCCAGGTGGTCGAGGCCGCCCGCCAGATGGGCGCCGCCGCCGGCATGCCCGCCGGCGAGGCCGTCCAGGAGGACGCGCCCGAGCCGCTGCCGCCGCTGCACCAGGAGGCGCACGACGCGATCGACCGCGGCGACCTCGATGCCGCCGAGGCGGCCTTCGACAAGGCGCTGCGGGAGAACCCCAAGGACGCCGACGCGCGGGCCGGGCGTGCGCAGGTGCGGCTGATGTCGCGCTCGCGGACGGCGGACCTCGGCGCGGTGCGCAAGGCCGCGGCCGACGCCCCCGACGACATCGACGCGCAGATGGCCGTCGCCGACATGGACGTGCTCGGCGGGCAGCTGGACGATGCGTACGGACGGCTGGTCGACCTCGTGAGGACGACCGCGGGCGACGACCGCGAGCGCGTGCGCGCGCGGCTGCTCGAGCTGTTCGAGGTGGTCGACCCCGCGGACCAGCGCGTCCTGCGGGCGCGCCAGGCGCTCGCCTCCGCGCTCTACTAGCGGACCCCCGGGCACTCCTCCACGCGAGCCTCGCTCTGCGGCTCACGATCCGGACCCGCAGCGGCGACACGCCGACGACACGCCGGCGCGGATGTGGAGGGGTGCCCCACGCGCGTGGAGGGGCACCCGCACCCGTGGGTCAGGCGGACGGGCGCAGGATCACCGCGCCCAGCGGGGGCACGCGGATCGTGGCGACGGCCGGGAAGCCATGCATGGACCGCTCGGCGGCGACCACGTGCCCGAGGTTGCCCACGCCGGAGCCGCCGTACGACTCGGAGTCGGTGTTGAAGACCTCGTCCCAGCCGCCGGCCCGGGGCAGCGGCAGCGCGTAGTCGTCGTGCGGCACCCCCGCGAAGTTCACGACGACCGCGACGGGCTCGCCCGCATCGTCCATGCGCAGGAAGGCGAGCGTGTTGCGGCGCGAGTCGTCGGCGTCGATCCACCGGAAGCCGGCGGGGTCCGAGTCGCGCTCGAACAGCGGGGGCGTGTCGCGGTAGAGGCGGTTGAGGTCGCCCAGCATGCGGCGCACGCCGTCGTGGAGCCGGTCCTCGAGGTGCCACCAGTCGAGCGAGCGGCCCTCGGACCACTCGGCGTACTGGCCGAACTCGCAGCCCATGAACACGAGGGTCTTGCCCGGGTGCGTCCACTGGTACGCGAGCAGCGCGCGCAGCGTCGCCATCTTCTGCCAGTGGTCGCCGGGGAAGCGGTCCACGAGCGAGCCCTTGCCGTGCACCACCTCGTCGTGCGACAGGGGCAGCATGTAGTGCTCGGAGAACGCGTACATGAGCGAGAACGTCACGGTGTGGTGGTGGTACGAGCGGTGCACGGGCTCCTCGCCCATGTACCGCAGGGTGTCGTTCATCCAGCCCATGTTCCACTTGAGCCCGAAGCCCAGGCCGCCCGCGCTCGTGGGCGCGGTGACGCCCGGCCACGCGGTCGACTCCTCGGCGATCATCACGACGCCGGGCGCGCTGCGGTAGGCGGTGGCGTTGGCCTCCTGGAGGAACGCGATCGCGTCGAGGTTCTCGCGCCCGCCGTGGACATTGGGGCGCCACTGCCCGGCCTCGCGCGAGTAGTCGAGGTAGAGCATCGACGCGACGGCGTCGACGCGCAGGCCGTCCGCGTGGAACTCCTGCAGCCAGTAGACGGCGTTCGCGACGAGGAAGTTGCGCACCTCCGCGCGGCCGAAGTCGAAGATGAACGTGCCCCAGTCGGGCTGCTCGCCGCGCAGCGGGTCCGGGTGCTCGTACAGCGGCGTGCCGTCGAAGCGTCCCAGCGCCCACTCGTCCTTGGGGAAGTGGCCCGGCACCCAGTCGAGCAGCACGCCGATGCCGGCGCGGTGCAGCGTGTCGATGAGGTAGCGCAGCTCGTCGGGGGAGCCGAAGCGCGAGGTCGGGGCGTAGTAGCCCGACACCTGGTAGCCCCACGAGCCCCCGAACGGGTGCTCCATCACGGGGAGGAACTCGACATGGGTGAAGCCCATCTCGGTCACGTACGCCGTGAGCTGGTCCGCGAGCTCGACGTAGCCGAGGCCCTGGCGCCACGACCCGAGGTGCACCTCGTAGACGGACATGGCGCTGCGGTGCGGCTGGGACGATGCGCGGCGGTCCAGCCAGTCCTGGTCGCCCCACTCGTACGCGGACTCCTCGACCACCGACGCGGTCGCGGGAGGCAGCTCGGTGCGCCGGGCCATCGGGTCGGCCTTCTGTCGCCAGTGCCCGTTCTTGTCGAGGATCTCGAGCTTGTACGTGGTGCCGGCGGCCACGCCCGGGATGAACAGCTCCCAGATGCCGGACGCGCCGAGGGTGCGCATCGCGTGCGTCGCGCCCTGCCAGTGGTTGAAGTCGCCCACGACCCGCACGGCACGCGCGTTGGGCGCCCACACCGCGAAGTCGGTGCCGACCACCTCGCCGAGCACGGACTCGAGGCGGTGCACGTTGGCGCCCAGCACGCTCCACAGGCGCTCGTGGCGGCCCTCCCGGATGAGGTGGAGGTCGAGCTCGCCGAGCATCGGCATGAAGCGGTACGGGTCGTCGGCGACCGATGTCGAGTCGCCGTACGTCGTGTGCACCCGGTAGTCGGGGATCTCCTCGCCCGGCAGCTCGGCGGACCAGATGCCGTGGTGCTCGTGCTCGGCCGGGAACGTGCCGTCGAGGGTCTCGATCTCGACCGCGTCGGCCAGCGGCCGCAGCACGCGGATCACCACCGCGCCGCCCTCGGGGTGCGGACCCAGGACGGCATGCGGGTCGTGGTGCGTGCCGCGCGCGATGTCCGCGAGCACGGCCTGGTCGAGTCGGCGGGGCATCAGCACCCTCTCTGCTGGTGGGCGGACGAGCGGATCATGCGGGCCTCACCACGGCGACGTGGGCGAGGGTGACAGCGGGGTCGAGGCGGACGTAGAAGTCGCGCCCCCATGTGTAGGTGGCGCCGCCGACGACGTCGTCGACCACGAGCCGCGCGTCGTCGGCCAGGTCGAGCGCGGGCAGGTCGAGCGTGACGACGCCGGACTGCACGTGGTGCGGGTCGAAGCTCGCGATCACGATGACGGTGTCGGCCTTGCCCGTCGGCGACTCCTCGGGCGGCAGGTGCCGCGAGAAGCAGAGGATCTCGGGGTTGGTGGTCGGGTGCACGCGCAGCCCCCGCAGGCGGCGCAGCGCGGGGTGCTTGGCGCGCGTCTGGTTGAGGGTGGTGAGGAGCGTCCTGATGCCGTACCGGTCGGCGTCCGCCCAGTCGCGCTGCTTGAACTCGTACTTCTCGTTGTCGATCTGCTCCTCGACGCCCGGCCGCGGCACGTTCTCGACGAACTCGTAGCCGGTGTAGATGCCGTACGAGGGGGCGCCGGTGGCGGCGAGCACGGCGCGCATCCGGTAGATCGCGGGCCCGCCGTGCTGCATGTCGGGGGTGAGGATGTCGTGCGTGGTGGGCCAGAAGTTCGGGCGCATGTAGAACGACGCGTCGCCCGAGACCTCCTCGAGGTACTCGCCCATCTCCTCGGCGTTCTGGCGCCAGGTGAAGTAGGTGTAGCTCTGGTGGAAGCCGATCTTCGCGAGCGTGTGCATCATCGCCGGCCGTGTGAAGGCCTCGGACAGGAAGATCACCTCGGGGTGGTCCTCGGCGATCTCGCGCAGCAGCCGCTCCCAGAAGGTCAGCGGCTTGGTGTGCGGGTTGTCGACGCGGAACAGCGTGACGCCGGCGTCGATCCACACCTGCAGCATGTCGCGGATCGCGTGGTAGATGCCCTCGGGGTCGTTGTCGAAGTTGAGGGGGTAGATGTCCTGGTACTTCTTGGGCGGGTTCTCCGCGTAGGCGATCGTGCCGTCGAGGCGCTGCGTGAACCACTCGGGGTGCTCCGTCACCCACGGGTGGTCGGGCGAGCACTGGAGGGCGACGTCGAGCGCGACCTCGAGGCCCACCGACCGGGCCGCCTTGACGAAGGACCGGAACCCGCGCATCGTCCCCAGGCCGGGGTGGATCGCGTCGTGGCCGCCCTCGGCGGCGCCGATCGCGTACGGGCTGCCGGGGTCGCCTGGCTCCGCCTTGAGCGAGTTGTTGCGACCCTTGCGGTGCGTGGCGCCGATGGGGTGGATGGGCGTGAGGTAGACGACGTCGAAGCCCATGTCCGCGATCGCGGGCAGGCGCTTGGCGGCGGTGGTGAAGGTGCCCGAGGTCCACTCGCCGGTGCGCTTGACGATCCGCGCGCCCTCGGACCGCGGGAAGATCTCGTACCACGCGGACACCAGCGCCTTCTCGCGCTGGACGAGCAGCGGGTACTCGGGCGAGGTGGTCACCCAGTCGCGCAGGGGCGCCACCGTGAGGGCGGCCTTGAGCTCGGGGGACGATGCGGGGGCGAGGCGGGCCTCGGGCGCGAGCGAGCCGTCCTGGAGCGAGGCGATGGCCTCCTCGAGGAGCGCCTTGCGGGCGGGCGTGTGCCGCACCTCGGTGAGCGCCCGGGTGAGGACCGCGACGCCCTCGTCGAGCATGAGCTGGACATCGACGCCGGCGTGGATCTTCACCTCGGCCGCGTGCCGCCAGGTCGAGACGGGGTCCGACCAGGCCTCGACCCGGAAGCGGTGGAGGCCCTCGTGGCGCGGCGTGAGGATCGCGCGGTAGAGGCTGGTGCCCCAGTCGTGCAGCGGCATCGGCAGCCGCTCGTGGCGCCCGTCGGGCCGCGTGACCACCACCGTGGCGCCCTCGGAGTCGTGCCCCTCGCGGAAGATCGTCGCCGTGATCGGCACCGCCTCGCCGATGACGGCGCGAGCCGGCCACCGTCCCTCCTCGAGCGAGGGTTGGACCCCCACGATGGGGATGCGACCGATGGACGTCTCAGGGGAGCGGGCCATGCCCCCGAACCTACTCGCAATGCGCTCCGATGCCTACCAGGAGGGCATCGCGTGCCACGCCCGCCGGTGACCCGGGACCGACGGTGTGTTGCACGCCCTCCGGAAGCATGTAATGTGTGGCACGCGGTTGATGTAACCGCTTGCATCCAAAGGGGGCTGTACGCGGTTACAGATCGATAACGGCGTGTCACGAATGGGTCACGCCGCCGCGCTCGATTTGTGCAGGGCCCTTTTGCGGGGCATAGACTGTGAACGGTCCCAGTACGGGCGGCCGATGAGGTCCGCCAGAGTTGTGCAGGCTCCTCCGGGGGCCGGAGGAGTGTCATGACGGCAGCAGCGAGCTGGCCCCGACTCGAGGGTCTCGCCTACGGAGGCGACTACAACCCCGAGCAGTGGCCGCGCGAGACGTGGGACGAGGACATGCGTCTCATGCGCGAGGCGGGCGTGAACCTCGTCTCCGTCGGCATCTTCTCGTGGGCGATGCTCGAGCCCGAGGAGGGCGTGTACGACTTCGCGTGGATGGACGACCTCCTCGACCTGCTCCACGCCAACGGGATCGCGGCGGACCTCGGCACGCCCTCGGTCTCGCCCCCGGCGTGGTTCTTCCACCGCTATCCCGAGGCGCGCGTCACCGACAAGGACGGCACCGTCATGGGCTTCGGCGGCCGCGGCATGGCCTCGCACGCCTCGCCCGAGTACCGCGAGGCGATCGCCCGCATGGCCGGCGCGCTCGCGGAGCGCTACGGCGACCACCCCGCCGTCGTGATGTGGCACGTCCACAACGAGTACGGCGTGCCGATCGCCGAGGACTTCGGCCCGCGCGCCGTCGCGTCGTGGCAGCGCTGGCTGCAGGAGCGCTACGGCACGCTCGACGGCCTCAACGCCGCGTGGGGCACCGCGTTCTGGGGCCAGCGCTACGGCGCCTGGGAGCACGTGGTCGCCCCCGCCGCGACCGCGACCATCACGAACCCCGCGATGAAGCTCGACTGGGCGCGGTTCACCGACGACCGGCTGCGCGAGTGCTACGTGATCGAGCGCGACGCGATCCGCGCGCATGCCGACCAGCCCATCACCACCAACTTCATGGCCCACCAGTCCTGGAACACGGACCTGTGGAAGTGGGCCGAGCTCGTCGACGTGGTCTCCGACGACCACTACCTGTGGTCGCCCGACCCCGACGCGCACGTCGGGCTCGCGCTGTCCGCGGACCTCACCCGCTCGGTCGCGGGCGGCAAGCCGTGGATCCTCATGGAGCACTCGACGTCCGCGGTCAACTGGCAGGGCCGCAACATCGCCAAGCGTCCGGGCGAGATGCGCCGCAACGCGCTGACGCACCTGGGCCGCGGCGCCGACGCGATCATGTTCTTCCAGTGGCGCGCCTCCCGCTCGGGCGCGGAGAAGTTCCACTCGGCGATGCTCCCGCACGCCGGCGCATCGTCCCGCGTGTTCCGCGAGGTCGTGGAGCTCGGCGGCCACCTGCAGGACGCCGCCGCGGTCCGCGGCTCGGCCGTCAGGGCCGACGTCGCGGTGCTCTACGACTGGGAGTCGCTGTGGGCGCAGGACCTCGAGTGGCGCCCGTCCGACGACGTGCAGTTCCGCGAGCGCATGCGCGCCTTCTACGAGCGCCTGTGGCGCGACGGCGTCACCGTCGACTTCGCGCACCCGGGCCAGGACCTGTCCGCGTACAGGCTCGTCGTCGCCCCCGCGTCGTACCTGCTCACCGCATCGTCCGCCGAGAACCTCACGCGCTACGTCGAGGCCGGCGGCACGCTGCTCGTCAACTTCTTCTCCGCGATCGTGGATGAGAACGATGCGGTGCACGAGGGCGGCTTCGTCGCCCCGCTGCGCGACGCGCTCGGCCTCACGGTCGAGGAGTTCCTGCCGCTGCGCGAGGGCGACACCGCCACCGTGCGGTGGGTCGACGGCTCCGGCGCGACCGCGCCGTCCGACGTGTGGCAGGAGGACATCGCGCTCGCGGGCGCCGAGGTGGTCGCGGAGAACGCGACCGGCCCGGGCGCCGGCGGGGCCGCGATCACCCGCAACGAGCACGGGAAGGGCGTGGGCTGGTACGTCGGCACGCGCCTCGACGTGCACGCGCTGAAGACCGTGTTCGACGCGGTCTACGCCGACGCCGGCATCGAGGCCTCGGGGCTGCCCGAGACCCTCGAGGTCGTGACGCGGCACGGCGCCGCTGACGACTTCGTCGTCGCCGTCAACCACGGCGACGACGCAGCTCGGCTCCCGGTGGCAGGCATCGACCTGCTCACCGGCGCCGAGACCGATGGCGGGCTCGAGGTGCCGGGAGGCGGCGTCGCCGTCGTCCGCACCTCGCGTGCGACCGGAGGTGAGGAGGTCTGACCCGTGGGGACGGACCGGGCTGCGCCGGTCCCGATCCCAGACCGCGAGAAACCCGCTGACGACCCAGGATCCCCGGGCGGGGGCCCTGGCTCGGACGTAACCTGTCGCAGAGACGCGATCTCACCAGAGGCGCGCAATGTGGCTCCACTCTGGAAGGAATATCCATGCGTAACACCATCGGCAAGGTCGCCGTTGTGGCGACGTCTGTCGCACTCCTCGCCGCGTGCTCGTCGGGCACGACCGAGGAGACCCCGAGCTCGGCCGCGCCGGCCGCGTCGGAGAGCGAGGCGGCCATCGACGCGACCGGCCTCACCCTGACCGTCTGGGTCGACGAGAACCGCAAGCCGGCGGTCGAGGCCGCCGCCGAGCAGTTCGAGACCGACACGGGCGCGACCGTCGAGCTCGTGCAGAAGAACTTCGAGGACATCCGGACCGACTTCCTCGCCCAGGTCCCCACGGGCAAGGGTCCCGACATCACCATCGGCGCCAACGACTGGCTGGGCGAGCTGGTCGAGGCCGGCGTGGTCAACACGGTCGACCTCGGCGACAAGGCCGGCTCGTTCGAGCAGGTCGCGCTCGACGCGCTCACGCTCGACGGCCAGCTCTACGGCGTGCCGTTCTTCTCCGAGGCGATCGCCCTCATCGCGAACATGGACCTCGTCGCCGACGAGGCGCCCGCGACGTGGGACGACATGATCGCCATGGGCGAGGAGTCCGGCGCCAACCGGCCCGTGGTCTTCACCACCTCCATGGGTGACGGCGACGCCTACCACCTCTACCCGGTGCAGACCTCCTTCGGTGCCCCGGTCTTCGCTCAGGACGACACCGGCGCGTTCATCCCCGAGGTCGCGATGGGCGGCGAGAACGGCGAGGCCTTCGCGACCTGGCTGTCCGAGCAGGCCGAGGCGGGCAACGTGTCGGCGAACCTCGACAACGAGACCGCGTACGAGCTGTTCGCCTCCGGCAAGTCGCCGTACATCATCACCGGCCCGTGGGCCATGACGATCGGCGGCTTCGACGGCCTCGACATGCAGGTCTACCCGGTGCCGGGTGCGGGCGACGAGCAGGCCGCGCCGTTCGTGGGCGTGCAGGGCTTCTACGTGTCCTCGCAGTCCGAGAACACGCTGCTCGCCAACGAGTTCCTCACGAACTACATGGCGACGCAGGAGGCCCAGCAGACGCTGTACGACCTCGACCCGCGCATCCCCGTGTTCGAGGGCGTGGGCTCCGACGACAAGCCGTGGCTCCAGGGCTTCGTCGACGCCGCGGCGCAGGGCGTGCTCCTGCCGTCGATCCCCGAGATGGGCGAGGTCTGGAGCCGCTGGAACGCGGCCGAGTCCAAGATCATCAACGGTGCGGACCCGGTGAAGACCTGGAACGCGTTCGTCACCGACCTCGAGAAGGCGATCTCCTAACGATCCCCGCCGGTGGGGCGGGCCATGCCCCGCCCCACCGGCTCCCCACCCCCCTTGCAGTGACGCGAGAACAGAGGAGCACGGATGTCCACCCGACAGGACGAGGTCACGGCCGCGCCGCCGCGTGAGTCGCACGCCAGGCAGTTCGGCGCGGGATTCGTCGTCAAGCTGCTGCTGATGATGGCGGTCAACGCCTTCGGGATCGCCGCGATCCTCTCGGCCTGGAACGCCGGGGCGTGGGCGGTCCTCGGCGGGCTCGTCGCGTTCCTGCTGCTCGCCGACGTGATCTACTTCTCGCGGCGCATGCTGCCGCTCAAGTACCTGTACCCGGGGCTCGTGTTCCTCCTGGTGTTCCAGGTATTCGCGATGGCCTACACGGCGTACATCGCGACCACCAATTACGGCGCGGGCCACAACGGCTCGAAGGAGCAGGCGGTCGAGGCCGCGCTGATCCAGGCCGAGACCGAGGTCGAGGGCTCGCCCACGTACCCGCTGACCGTCGTGCGCGACGGGGACACGCTCGGCTTCGCGGTGAACGACGACGGCACCGTCAGGGTCGGCACCGAGGACCAGCCGCTCGAGGACGCGCCGGACGCGACCGTCGGCGACAACGGCGCCCCCAGCGAGGTGCCGGGCTGGGAGGTCGTCCCCCGCGGCGACCTGCTCTCGGACCAGGCGCTCGCGCAGGACGTGATCGATCTGCGCGTCCCGATCTCGGACGAGGCCGACGACGGGTCCCTGCGGACGCGCGAGGGCGCCACCGCGAAGATCTACCGCTCGTCGCTCGACTGGGACCCCGAGGCCGATACCCTCACCAACACCGACACCGACGTCGTCTACTCGCCCAACGACCGCGGCACGTTCGTCGGTGACGACGGCTCGACGCTCCCGACCGGCTGGTACGTGGGCGTGGGCCTCGACAACTTCAGCCGCGCCGTGACCGACGCGGAGATCCGCGCGCCGCTGTTCAAGGTGACGGCGTGGACCTTCGCGTTCGCGCTGCTCACCGTGGTGACGAGCTTCCTGCTCGGCCTGCTCTTCGCGCTGATCTTCAACGACGACCGGATCAAGGGCAAGAAGACCCTGCGCACCCTCTTCATCCTGCCGTACGCGTTCCCGGCGTTCATGTCCGCGCTGCTCTGGCGCGGCATGCTCAACCCCGAGTTCGGCATCATCAACAAGTTCTTCTTCTTCGGGGCGGACATCAGCTGGCTCCAGGATCCCTGGCTCGCGCGCTTCGCGGTGCTGTTCGTCAACCTGTGGCTGAGCTATCCGTACTGGTTCCTCGTGTGCACGGGAGCGCTCCAGTCGCTGTCGTCCGAGACCACGGAGGCCGCGAGGATCGACGGCGCGAGCGGCTGGCGGCTGTTTCGCTCCATCACGTTCCCGCTGCTGCTCGTGTCGACCGCGCCGCTCGCGATCGCGTCCTTCGCGTTCAACTTCAACAACTTCACGATCATCTACATGCTCACCGGCGGTGGGCCCAACTTCGACGACACCACGCTCCCGCTGGGCGCCACGGACATCCTCATCTCCGCGATCTACGAGATCTCCGGGGTCGCGGGCGGCCGTGCCGACTTCGGGCTCGCGTCCGCGCTCGCGGTCTTCGTGTTCGTGGTGGTGGGCGTGATCTCCGCGCTCGCGTTCCGACAGACCAGGAAGCTGGAGGAGTTCTGATGGCCACCGAGAACCCCGCACCCGCGGCCGCCCGCCGCCAGCCCACGCGCCGTTCGCGGTGGTGGCGCGAGGTCGGCTGGAAGTACCCCGTCGCGGTGATCGTGCTCTTCTACGCGGCCTTCCCGCTCGTCTTCGTGCTGTCCGCGTCGCTCAACGAGCGCGGCTCGCTGTCCGGCGCCCAGGGCCTGTTCAGCTCGGTGAGCCTCGTCAACTACCAGGCGCTCGGCGAGACGAGCTACTGGACGTGGGTCGGCAACACCCTCATCGTCTGCTTCGCGGCCGCGTTCGGCGCCGTGCTCATGGGCGCGGCCGCCGCGTACGCGTTCTCGCGCTTCCGCTTCAACGGCCGGCGCACGTCGCTGACGTCGCTGCTCATCCTGCAGATGTTCCCGCAGACGCTCGCCTTCATGGCGATCTTCCTGCTGCTGCTGGCGCTCGGCGAGGTGGTCCCCGCGCTCGGGCTGGACTCGAAGATCGCGCTCATCAGCATCTACCTGGGTGGCGCGCTGGGTGCCAACACGTTCCTCATGTACGGCTTCTTCAACACGATCCCCGCGGAGATGGACGAGGCCGCGAAGATCGACGGCGCGACCCACGCGCAGATCTACTGGCGGCTCATCATCCCGATCGTCACCCCGATCCTCGCGGTGACCGGGCTGATCCAGTTCATCGGCTCGTTCGGCGACTTCATCCTCTCGCGCATCGTGCTCGTGTCCGAGGAGAACTGGACGCTGGCGGTCGGCATGTACCAGTGGGTGTCCGAGCAGCTCACGGCCAACTGGGGCCTGTTCGCGGCGGGCACGGTGATCGCCGCGGTGCCGGTGCTCGCCCTGTTCCTCGCGCTGCAGCGCTACATCGTGGGAGGCCTCACGGCCGGCTCCGTCAAGGGCTGACCGGGCTTCCTTCCAGGGACGGGGTCCAGGGCGCGGGTCGCCCCGGACCCCGTTCGTGTCTCCCCCCGCGTCGATTGCCAATGACACCTGTGACTGGTGTGAATTCGCCGCGCAGGTGAGGGCGGTGCCCCCGGTGTCCCCGGTGCCCCGTTGCGTCGGTTCACACGCGTCACGCGTGTCATTGGCAATCGACGGGGTTCATTGGCAGTCGAGGGGGATCGCCGATCTCACCGGCCCATGTGGGACCGGTCACAGAATGGTCACGATGCGCCGGCCCCCGGTCGCGCCGCCCGCCCGGCCGTGCCATGCTGAGAGCGGTCCCAGCCACCCGGGCGCCCCGCCCGATCAACGTCGATCGAAGGGAACGATCCATGCTCCGCACCATCCGAGCGGGGGCGACGGCCGCCGCCGTCGTCGCACTGGGGGCGATGCTCGCCGCCCCGGCCTCCGCGAAGCCCCCGGCCGCCGACGGACCCGCCGACGCGGGGATCTTCGTCGACAAGGTCGAGAACCTCGGCGACGGCTTCATGAAGGGCGTCGACGTGTCGTCGGTGATCGCCCTCGAGGAGTCCGGCGTCGTGTTCCGCGACGAGTCCGGCAAGAGGCGCGACCTGTTCCGCATCCTCGCGGACGCCGGCGTGACCGACGTGCGCATCCGCGTGTGGAACGACCCGTTCGACTCCGCCGGCCACGGCTACGGCGGCGGCACCGTCGACGCGGAGCGGGCCGTGGAGATCGGCAAGCGCGCGACCCGGGCGGGCCTCGGCGTGCTGGTGGACTTCCACTACTCGGACTTCTGGGCGGACCCCGGCAAGCAGCAGGCGCCCAAGGCGTGGGACGGTTTCGACGGCGCCCAGACCGCCGTCGCGGTCGAGGAGTACACGCGGACCACGCTCGAGGCGATGCGCGAGAAGAGCATCGACGTGCGCATGGTGCAGGTCGGCAACGAGACCAACAACGGCGTCGCCGGCCTGTCCGGCTGGGACGCCATGGCGCAGGTGTTCTCCGCGGGATCCGCCGCGGTGCGCGACGTCTACCCCGACGCGCTGGTCGCGGTGCACTTCACCAACCCCGAGACGGGCCGGTACCCCGGCTACGCCGCCGCGCTCGAGGAGCGCGGGGTCGACTACGACGTGTTCGCGAGCTCGTACTACCCGTTCTGGCACGGCACGCTCGACAACCTCACGGACACGCTGTCCACGGTGGCCGACGGCTACGGCAAGCAGGTGATGGTCGCGGAGACCTCATGGGCGTACACGCTCGAGGACGGCGACGGCCACGGCAACGTCATCGACCTGCCGACCGAGGCCACCGCGTACCCGGTGAGCGTGCAGGGCCAGGCGCACGCGCTCGCCGACGTCATCCAGGCCGTGGCCGACGTCCCCGACGCGGCGGGCATCGGAGTCTTCTACTGGGAGCCCGCGTGGCTGCCGGTCGGCACGCCCGCCCAGCTCGCGCGCAACGAGGTCCTGTGGGAGACGTACGGCTCCGGCTGGGCCTCCAGCTACGCGGGTGAGTACGACCCGGACGATGCGGGGGTCTGGTACGGCGGCTCGGCCTGGGACAACCAGGCGCTGTTCGGCTTCGACGGCACGGCGCTCGAGTCGCTCAAGGTCTTCGACTACGTCGACACCGGCGCGGTCACCGACCTCGCGGTCGAGACCGTCGAGCAGCCCGCGCCGACCTTCCTCGACGGCGACGACATCGTGCTGCCTGCCACGGTGGCCGTGACCTACAACGACCGCAGCGTGGTCGACGAGGACGTGACGTGGTCCGGCTCGGCCGCCTTCATCTCCGGTCCGGGTGAGTACACCGTGAGCGGCACCACCGCCTCCGGGCACGCGACGGTCGCCACCGTGACCGTCGAGGCGGAGAACCTCGTGCCCAACGGCGGCTTCGAGAACGGCACGACCGTGGATCCGTGGGCGTTCACGGCAGGGACGTGGCCGACGACGTTCTGGGTCGAGGCGGGCGGCGACAACGTGGTCGGCGACTACGGCGTCAACGTGTACTTCGGCGGGGCCGCGCCGTCGTCATGGTTCCAGGTGGAGCAGACCGTCACGGGCCTCGCGCCCGGCACCTACCGGCTCACCGCCGCCGCGCACGGCGTCCCGGACCTCTCGCTGCGGCTGTGGGCCTGGGCGGACGGCGGCACCGGTGGCGACGCCGCGTGGGCGCTCGACGGCTGGGACGCGAGCTTCGATGGCTGGCAGGAGGGGCGCGACCCACGCCTCACGGTCGTGGTCGGCGACGCCGGCACCGTCCAGATCGGCATCTGGGGCGAGGGCGACGCGACGGAGTGGGCGTGGATCGACGACGTCCGCCTCGAGCGCGCCCCGACCTCCGACGTCGACACCTCCGCGCTCGCGGACCTCGTCGACCAGGCGGACGCGATCGAGCGCTCCGTGTACACCGACGACTCGCTCGCGATGCTCGACGCCGCGGTGGAGTCCGCCGGCAACGTGCTCGCCTCCTCGCGTCCCGCCGAGGCGGACGTGGCCGCGACCGAGGCGCTCCTGCAGGCCGCGCTCGACGCCCTCGAGCTCGAGGACGGTGCCGAGCTGCCCGACCCGACCGTGGGCGACGTCTCCGTCGAGGCGGTCGAGGGGGACGCCCTCG
Source organism: Demequina litoralis (assembly GCF_030418455.1). Taxonomy (GTDB): domain Bacteria; phylum Actinomycetota; class Actinomycetes; order Actinomycetales; family Demequinaceae; genus Demequina; species Demequina litoralis. Next base: position 69,840 of record NZ_JAUHPW010000002.1, on the reverse strand, counting down.
CGCTGCCCGGCACGGTCACCGTGATCGCGTACGACGGCTCCGCGACCACCGAGGCCGTGGCCTGGTCCGACTCCCTCGCGTGGATCACCTCGCCGGGCGAGTACGCGGTCACCGGCGTCACCGACGGCGGCTGGACCGCGACGGCGCACGTCACGGTCGCCGCGCGCGAGTGGCTGGTGAACCCCGGCTTCGAGACCGGGGACGACGCGGGCTGGACCTTCGCGGCCGACCCGTGGCCGTCGACCTTCGGGGTCCTCGCCAACCCCGCCGGCGAGGGAGGGGACTTCGCGGTCAACGCCTACGACGCGGCCGGCTTCGACGTCGCGGTCACGCAGGAGGTCGCGGGCCTGCCCGCGGGCCTCTACTCCGTGGCCGGCGTCGCGCACGGCGCGGCGAGCGACACCCTCGCGGTGGACTTGGTCGCGGGCGTCGCCGGCACCGAGACGGTCGAGCCGTTCACGATGGCCGGGTGGGAGGCCTACAGCAGGCCCTCGACCACGGTCGAGGTCGCCGAGGGTGAGAGCCTCACGGTGGCCCTGCGGGCGACCGGTGCCGCGGAGGACTGGTTCTGGGCCGACGACCTCTCGGTCACCCGGGCCGCGACGGCCGTGGACACCGCGACCCTCGAGGACCTCGTCGCCGAGGCGGACGGGATCGACCGCGACGCGTACCCGGCCACCGCGCTCGCGGTCCTCGACGACGCGCTCGAGAAGGCGCGCATCGTCCTCGCGGCATCGTCCCCCACGCAGGACCAGGCCGACGAGGCGGCGGCCCTCCTCGAGTCCGCGCTCGACGGCCTCGGCGACGTCCCCGCACCCTGCACGGTGACCTACGCGACCGAGCCGACGACCACCGGCTTCACCGCGACCGCCAAGGTGCGCAACGGCACCGACGCGACGCTCGACGGCTGGTGGCTCGCATGGTCGTTCGCGGGCGACGAGGAGGTCACGGCCGTGAGGCCCGGTGCGTTCCTGCAGGCGGGCGCGGACGTGGTCGTGGTGGACGGCGGCCACACCGCCGAGATCCCGCCGGGCAAGCACGTGGTGATCCACGTCGACGGCACCGGCGACCCGCTCCCGGTCGAGGCGTTCACGCTCGACGGGCGGGAGTGCGCCGTCGCATGAGCCGGGCGCGGGGCGGTCGCGGCGACCGCCCCGCGATCAGGCCTCCGGCTCGGTGAGGTAGAGGCGCAGCGACAGCGCCTCCATCGTCTGGGTGTCGCCCGGCTGCACCACGGCGGCGGTGCGCTCGGCGAGCGAGTCCCACGCGCTGTCCCACACGAGATGCCACGGGGCGCCCTGGTCCTCGGGGATGCGCACGTCGACGGCGCCGTTGTGGCCGTTGACGACGACGAGCGCGTCGGCCTCGGCCGGCCGCGACAGGGACCGCATGAACTGCACCACGCGCGTCTCGGGGTCCTCCCACCAGTCCTCGTCCTCGTGCTCGCCGTCGTGGCGGAACCACGCGGAGTCGGCACGGTAGAGCTGGTCGGTGGGGTCGTGGTCGACGCCGTCGTAGAAGCTGCCCGGGCGCAGCACGCGGTTCTCGCGGCGCAGGCGCAGCAGCTCGGCGATCGAGGCGCGCAGGTCCACCTGCCACTCCTCGAGGTCCCAGTCGAACCACGAGATCTCGTTGTCCTGGCAGTACGCGTTGTTGTTGCCGCCCTGGCTGCGGCCCAGCTCGTCGCCGCCGAGCAGCATCGGCGTGCCGGCGGAGATGAGCAGCGTGCCCATCATGTTCCGCATCGAGCGGCGGCGGGCGTGGAGGATGTCCGGGTCGTCGGTCGCGCCCTCGACGCCGTGGTTGAAGGACCGGTTGTTGTCCGTGCCGTCGCGGTTGTCCTCGCCGTTGGCCTCGTTGTGCTTGTGGTTGTACGCGGTGAGGTCGTGCGCGGTGAAGCCGTCGTGCGCGGTGATGAAGTTGACGGACGCGATCGGGCCGCGCATCCCGTACGGCTCGGAGTGGCCGAAGAGGTCGGACGAGCCGGCGATGCGGGTCGCGAGCTCCGGCGCGGTGGGGTGGTGACGCTGTCCCGAGTTGGCGGCACCCCACTGGAGCCAGAAGGCCCGCGTGTAGTCGCGGAAGCGGTCGTTCCACTCGCCCATGGGCTGGGGGAAGTTGCCCACCTGCCACCCGCCGAGGCCGATGTCCCACGGCTCCGCGATGAGCTTGAGGCCGCCGAGCACGGGGTCCGTGATGAGGCCCACGAGGAACGGGTGGTCGCTCGAGAAGCCCTGCATCGTGCGGCCGAGCGTCGCCGCGAGGTCGAAGCGGAAGCCGTCGACGTGCATCTCGGTCGCCCAGTAGCGCAGCGAGTCGAGCGCCATCTTGCTCACGAGCGGGTGCGCGAAGTCGAGCGTGTTGCCGGTGCCGGTGGTGTCGTCGTAGTGCTGCGGCGCGTGCACCTGGTTGCGGTAGTAGACGCGGTTGTCGAGGCCCTTCCACGACAGCACGCGGTCCGCGCTCGAGCCCTCGCACGTGTGGTTGTAGACGACGTCGAGGATGACCTCGAGCCCGCCCTGGTGGAGCAGGTCGACCATGCCGCAGAACTCGTCCTGGACGGCCTGCGCACCGGCGGCGCGCGCGGCCTCGGTCGCGTAGCCGGCGTGCGGCGCGAAGAAGCCGAGCGTCGAGTACCCCCAGTACGAGTCGAGCCCGCCGTGCTCGAGGTGCGGCTCGGGCGCGAACGCGTGGACCGGCAGCAGCTCGACCGCCGTGATGCCGAGCCCCGTGAGGTAGTCGATCGCGGCGGGATGCGCGAGGCCCGCGTAGGTGCCGCGCAGCTCCTCGGGGATGCCCGGCATCGTCTTGGTGAGGCCCTTGACGTGCGTCTCGTAGATGACGGTGTCCGTCCACGGGACGCGCGGGTGCGGCGTCTGCCACGGGCCCGACGGCTTCTCCGTCACCACCGAGCGCGGCATGAGCGGCGCCGAGTCCGTCGCGTCGCGCGAGCTCAGCAGCGCCTTCGCGCCCGGCTCGGTCATGGGGGTGAGGCGGCCCTCGATGCCGCGCCCGTAGGGGTCGAGCAGCAGCTTGGCGGGGTTGTAGCGGTGGCCCTGCTTGGGCTGCCACGGGCCGGTGGCGCGGAAGCCGTAGCGCTGGCCCACCTCGATGCCCGGCACGAAGGCGTGCCAGATGCCGTTCTGGGGGCCGTGCAGCTGGATCCGGGTCTCCGTGCGGTCGTCGTCGGAGAACAGGCACAGGTGCATCGCGGTCGCATGCGCGGCGTAGACCGCGACGATCGCCCCTCCCTCGACGAGGTGCACGCCGAGGCGATGCGGGTCGGGAGAAGGGGCGACGGTGGGGGAGGTCATGTCCATATTCTTAGCCGAGAACGCTCTCGCGCCCAGGATTGCTTCCCGGCACGGACGATGCGCGGGCGGGTATGAGGGCCGCGCGCGGGCGCCGGATACCTCCCGGGGCTTGCCCGAACGCGCTTCGCTAGGCTGAGGCCCATGCGCATCCTGGTGACGGTGAAGTTCGTCCCCGACCTGCAGTCGCAGCGCTCCTTCACCGAGGGGGCCGTGACGCGTACCGGGGACGATGGCACGATGAACGAGCTCGACGAGAACGCGGTCGAGGCGGCCCTCCAGCTCAAGGAGGCCGCCGGCGAGGGCGAGGTCTACGCCCTCACCGTGGGCGGGGACGATGCGGTGGCGGCGGTCCGCAAGGCCCTCCAGCTGGGCGTCGACCACGCCGTCCACGTCTCCGACGCGGCCGTCGCCGGCTCGGACGTCTTCGGCACCGCGAAGGTGATCGCCGCGGCCGTCGAGAAGATCCACGAGGAGAGCCCGCTCGACCTCGTCATCACCGGCATGGCCGCGCTCGACGGCCTCACGTCGATGCTGCCGACCGCGCTCGCGGCGGAGCTGGACTGGTCGCAGCTCACGCTCGCGTCGGGCCTCACGGTCGAGGGTTCGACCGCGACGGTCGTGCGTCACCTGCCCGACGCCCACGAGACCGTGTCCGCGTCGCTGCCGGCCGTCGTGTCCGTCACGGACGAGGCCAACAAGCCGCGCTACCCCAACTTCAAGCTCATCATGGCGGCCCGCTCCAAGCCCGTCACCACGTGGACGCTGGCGGATCTCGCGATCGATCCGGCGACCGTGGGCGCGGGCGCCGCACGCACCGTCGTCGTCGACGCCTCGCCGCGCCCTCCGAAGGAGGACCGCACGGTGGTCACGGACACGGGGGAGGGCGGCGTCGCCCTCGCCGACTACCTCCTGGGGAAGGGGCTCGCATGAGCACGGTCGCCGTCCTGGTCGAGGCCCGCGGGGGTGCGATCACGCAGCCCACGTTCGAGGCGCTCACGCTCGCGCGCACGCTCGGCACGCCCGTCGCGGTGTGGGTCGGTGACGCCCCCGAGCCGGCCGAGGCCGCGCGCCTCGGCGTCTACGGCGCCGAGGAGGTGCGGGTGGTCGCCGTCGGCGACGACGCCCGCCTGCCCGCCAAGGCCGCCGCCGCGCTCGCGGACGCCACCGGTGACGTCGACGTGGTGCTCATGATCTCGACGTTCGTCAACAAGGAGATCGCGACGCGCCTCGCGCTCGCGACCGGCGCGGGCGTCGTGGTCGATGCGGCCGGCGCGGAGCTGGTCGACGGCCACGTCGAGACGCTCCAGACCGTGTTCGCCGCCACGTGGAACGTGCGCACGCGGATCGCGACGGACAAGGCGATCGTCGCCGTCCGGCCGAACACCACGCAGGCGACGCCTGCGGAGGCTCCGGGCGCCGCCACCGTGGTCGAGGTGGCCGACAGCCTGCCCGAGACGCGCGAGACCGTCGTGTCGCTCGAGCCCGTGCCTGCGCCCGAGGGCGTGCCGCTCGCCGAGGCGCCCGTCGTGGTGTCCGGCGGCCGCGGCACCAACGGCGACTACACGCTCGTGCGCGAGCTCGCGGAGCTGCTCGGCGGCGCCGTCGGGGCGTCGCGCGACGCCACCGACGAGGGCTGGATCTCGCACGAGCACATGGTGGGCCAGACCGGCACCACCGTGACGCCCGCGCTGTACGTCGCGTGCGGCATCTCGGGCGCGGTGCACCACCGCGGCGGCATGCAGGCCTCCGGCACCATCGTCGCGGTCAACATCGATCCTGACGCGCCGATCTTCGAGATCGCCGACTTCGGCGTCGTGGGCGACCTCGGCGACGTGATCCCGCAGGCGATCGCGCGGATCAAGGAGGTCCGCGGGGCCTGACGGCCCCGCGGCACGCCCGCGCCGCGTCAGCCGAGCACCGAGGCGCGCTCCGCGACGAGGCCGGGCCGTCCCTCGGGAGCCACCTTGGCCCCGTCGAGCGTGTACCGCTGCGCGAAGACGAGGGAGCGCTGCTGGCCCCGCTCCTGCGCGATCACCATGATCGCGCGCTCGTCGCCGTCGCGGCCCGTCAGCAGCCCGTCCCAGCAGATCGCGACGCGCTCGGCGGTGCTGGTGCCGGCGGCCTTGCGTGCGGCGGTGACGAGCGCGTCGAGCTCCCCGCCCGAGAACCTCCTGATGGTGCGGTCGCCCGTGCCGGTCTCCTCGACCAGCGCGGGCGCGAGGCCCTCGGACGTGCCGACGGACCGCATGCCGTGCTCGAGCACGGCGAACACGAGCTTGTGGAGCGACTCGCCCCCGGGGATGCCCGCCATGGTTCAGTCCTCCCTGTCGATGCTGAGGGAGAGATCCTCCCACCGGTCGACCTCGGCGCCGAGCCGCTCGAGCTTGGCGCGGGTCTGCGTGACGGCGTGGCGGCCGCAGATGAGGTGCAGTGGCGGCTCGGGCTCGTCGGCGAGCCGCAGCATCGCCTCCGCGGCGGCGGCCGGGGAGCCCGGCTGGTTGCCCGGGAGCGCGTGGATGCGGTCCCAGAACGGCTCCATCACCGGCGCGTAGTCCGGCAGGATCTCCTCGTTCTTGGCGCCGCTGGGGATCCACAGCGTGCGGATGGGGCCCGGCTCGAGCAGCGTCACCCGGATCCCGAGGTGACGGACCTCCGCGGCGAGCGCCTCCATGAAACCCGACACCGCGAACTTCGACGCGCAGTAGTAGCCCAGCCCGGCCGAGCCGCGCACGCCGGCGATGGACGACACCGTGAAGACGTGACCGGACCGGCGCTCGCGCATGTGGGGCAGCAGCGCGGTGGTGACCTTGGCCGCGCCCCAGAAGTTCGCGTCCATCACCTCCTGCGCGTCGGCGGGGTCGGACTCCTCGATCGTCGAGAAGTAGCCGATGCCGGCGTTGTTGACCAGCACGTCGACGTGGCCGAAGCGGGCCACGGCGGCCTCGCAGGCCGCCTCGATCGCCGCATCGTCCCGCACCTCGAGCGGGAGCGCGAGGACGGTGTCGGGGAAGCGCGCGGCGAGGTCGTCGAGCGTCTCGGGGCGGCGCGCGGTCGCCACAACGCGGTGCCCGGCCTCCGCCGCCTTCTCGGCCGTCGCGCGGCCGATGCCGGTCGAGCAGCCGGTGATGAACCAGGTCGCCATGGGGGCTCCTTCGCTAGCCGTGGGTCTCCGGCCACGCTAGCGCGCGCGGGTCCCGGCTACGGCGCGACGAGGGTCCCGTCGTCGGTCTCGATCCACACCGTCTCGCCGCCGGCGGGCGCGGCGTCCCACGTGCCCAGGATCCCGGACGCGATGAAGAGGAACACCCCGATGAAGGCGAGCCCGAAGACCGCCCATACGACGACCATGACGATGCCCAGGGCGCGCGGCGCGGCCCCGATCGGCAGGCCGTCGAGCGCGCCGGCGTCCCCGCGCCGCAGCGCGAAGGGGCGGGCGACGCCCGCGGCGAGCGCCGCATCGTCCCGCGCCTGCTCGTGGTGCATCCGGGCGACCTGCTCGTGGTGGAGGCGCGCCTGCTCCGCCATGCGGTCGTTGTAGCTGTCGTCCATCACGAGCCCCTTCGCCGATGCGCACACGCTAGCGGCGCGGCGCCCCGCTGGGAAGAGCCGCGAGCGTGTCCGGGTCATCCAGGTTTCACGGGAAGTTCACGCGCCGGCAATCCTCTGACCAGGGCGTTTGCCTAGTTTGGAGAGGTCCGTCCCCACACGAAGGAGTCCTCCATGCATCGCCGCCTGATCGCCCCGACGATGGCCGCCGCGCTCGCCGCGACGGCCATCGTGGCGTCCCCAGCCGGGGCCGCCGCACCCGACCTGTTCTTCTCCGAGTACGTGGAGGGCTCCGGGTACAACAAGGCGGTCGAGATCTACAACGGCACCGGCGCGGCCGTCGACCTCGCCGACTACGCGGTGCTGACGTTCCAGAACGGCGTCACCGAGCGGTCGGCGGAGATCCCGCTGACCGGCACGCTCGCGGCCGGCGACGTCTACGTGCTCGCGAGCGGCAACACGAGCACGACCAACGACGTCGTGGCGCTCGCGGACCAGACCTCCGGCTCGGTCCTGTGGAACGGCGACGACGCGCTCCAGCTGGTCCACGCGGGCACCGTCGTCGACGTCCTCGGCGTCGTGGGCGAGCGGCCGAGCTGGGGTGCCAACGTCACGCTGCGGCGCGCGGCCACCGTGTGCGCCGGCGCGGCCGCGTACGACGCGTCGCAGTGGGAGCCCTTCGCCTCCAACACGGTCGACGGGCTCGGCGCGCACGCCGCGAGCTGCGACGGCGGGCCCGTCGTCGACGCGCCGCCGGCCCTCGCCTCGTCCACGCCGGCCGACGGCGACGCCGGCGTGAGCGCGGCCGCCTCGATCGAGGTCGCCTTCACCGAGCCGGTCGCCGCCGGGGGCGCCTTCGCCCTCGCGTGCGACGATGCGCCGGTGGCCGCGACCGTCGCAGGCGGCCCCACCACGTGGACCGTCACGCCCGAGGGCGACCTGCCCGACGGCGCGGCCTGCGTCCTCACCGTGAGCGGCGCGGCCGTCACCGACCTCGACGATGTCGACCCGCCGGACGCCATGGCGGACGATGCGACGGTCGCCTTCACGGTCGCGGACGGCCCGACGCTCATCCACGACGTCCAGGGCACGGGCGACACCGCCGCGATGGTGGGGCAGACGGTCACCATCGAGGGCGTCGTCGTCGGCGACTACGAGGGTCCCAGCCCGACGCTGCGCGGCTTCTACGTCCAGGAGGAGGATGCCGACGCCGACGCCGACCCGGCCACGTCCGAGGCGATCTTCGTCTACCACGGCAGCGCCGACACGGTGGAGGTGGGCGACCTCGTCTCCGTCACCGGCCGCGTCGCCGAGTACTTCGGGCAGACCCAGCTGGGCTACCCCTCGGCGCTCAGCGTCCTCGACACGGGCCTGACCGTCACGCCCGCCGCGGTGTCCCTGCCCTTCGCCGACGCGGACGAGGCCGAGCGCTACGAGGGCATGCTCGTGTCCTTCGACCAGACCCTCACCGTGACCGAGCTGTACGAGCTCGGCCGGTTCGGCGAGGTCACCGTGTCCTCGGGCGGCCGCCTCGACCAGCCGACCGCGGTGGTCGAGCCCGGCGCCGACGCGATCGCGCTGCAGGCGGCCAACGACCTGCGCACGGTCATCGTCGACGACGCCACCAACGCGCAGAACCCCGCCACCCTCATGGGCCGCGGCGGCGACCCGCTCACCGCGGACAACACCCTGCGCGGCGGCGACACCGTCACCGGCCTCACGGGCGTGATGACGTTCGGCTACGACGGCTACTACTCGACCTCGAACGCGTGGCGCGTGCGTCCCGTCTCGGACCGCGCGGACCTCCCGGTCTTCGACGCCGACAACGCCCGCCCCACCGAGGCCCCCGCCGTGGGCGGAGACGTCCAGGTCGCGAGCTTCAACGTCCTCAACTACTTCCTCACGCTCGACGCCTACCCGCACCAGTGCGGTCCCGTCGGCTTCGAGCAGGACTGCCGCGGCGCGTGGAACGCGACCGAGCTCGAGCGTCAGACCGACAAGCTCGTGGCCGCGCTCGCAGGCCTCGACGCGGACGTCATCGGCATCATGGAGATGGAGAACACCACCGGGGTCGAGCCCCTCGCGACGCTGTCCGCGGAGCTCAACGCGTACCTCGGCACCGACTCGTGGACGTACGTCGACACGGGCACCATCGGCACGGACACGATCCGCGTGGGCATCCTCTACGACGCGGCCGTCGTGACCGAGCTCGGCGGCTTCGCCGTCCTCGACTCGAGCGTCGACCCGCGCTTCGACGACAGCCGCAACCGGCCCTCGCTCGCGCAGTCCTTCGTGACGGAGGACGATGCGGCGTTCACTGTGGTGACCAACCACCTCAAGTCGAAGGGCAGCTGCCCGGCCGACGGGGCCGACGCCGACCAGGGCGACGGCGCCGGCTGCTGGAACGCGAGCCGCACGAGCGCGGTCGAGGCCCTCGTGGACTGGCTGGGCTCCGACCCGACGGGCGTCCACGACGCGGACGCGCTCGTCATCGGCGACCTCAACTCGTACGCGATGGAGGACCCCATCGACGTGCTCCGCGAGGCCGGCTACGTCGAGCTCGGCGGCGGCGACTACTCGTACGTGTTCTCGGGCCAGTGGGGCTCGCTCGACTACACGTTCGCCTCGCCGTCGCTCGCGACGCAGGTGACCGACTCGGCCCACGTCCACATCAACGCGGACGAGCCGGCGATCCTCGACTACACCACCCGCTACAAGCCGGCGAACCTCGTCGGGTCGCTCTACGCGCCGGACTGGTTCCGCACGTCGGACCACGACCCGGTGCTCCTGGGCCTCGACCTCGAGCTGCCGGACGCCGTGGTGACCGTGGGCGAGCCCCACGGCGCCGAGGTCCCGATCACGCTGCGCAACCAGGGCGACGCGCCGCTGGCCGGCTGGACCCTCACGTGGGAGGTCCCCGCGGGCGAGTCCGTGGTCAACGTCGCGCGCGGCGACTGGACCCAGGACGGCACCACGGTGACCGTCACGGGTCGCGGCGCGGCCGCCACGCTCGAGCCGGGCGAGGAGATCACGCTGCGGATCATCGGCGGGTCCGTGCCGTCGGCCCTCCAGGTCGACGGCGAGCGCGCGTCGGTGGTGGTCGGCTGATTCCTACACTGGCGGCGTGACCTACCTCGACCACGCGGCGACCACGCCCCTGCGCGCCAGCGCGCGGGAGGCGTGGCTCGCCGCGTCGGAGGAGGTGGGCAACCCGTCCTCGCTGCACGCCGCGGGCCGGCGCGCCCGGGCGATCGTCGAGGACGCGCGCGAGCGCATCGCCGCGGCGCTGGGCGCCGACGCCGCGGAGGTGATCCTCACCTCGGGCGGCACCGAGGCCGACAACCTCGCGGTCATGGGGATCCACCGGGGACGATGCGCGGAGGACCCGTCGCGGCGCACGCTCGCCGTCTCCGCGGTCGAGCACCACGCCGTCCTCGACCCCGCCCGCTGGCTCGCGGACCGCGGCGAGGCGGAGCTCGTCGAGGTGCCGGTCGACGCCGCCGGCACGCTCGACCTGGCGGCGCTCGCGGTCGCGGTCGGACCCGCGACGTCCCTGGTATCGGTCATGTGGGCGAACAACGAGGCGGGCACGGTCCAGCCGCTCGCGGACGTGGTCGAGGCGGCCCGGGCGCAGGGCGTGCCCGTCCACGCGGACGCGGTGCAGGCGGTCCCGTACCTCGACGTCCACCTCCACCGGTCGGGCCTCGATGCGCTGACGGTCTCGGCCCACAAGGTGGGCGGGCCGGTGGGGGTGGGCGCGCTGCTCGCGCGCCGCGGGCTGCCCCTCGTGCCGGTCCTGCACGGCGGCGGGCAGCAGCGGTCGGTCCGCTCAGGCACCCTCGATGCGCCCGGCGCCGCCGCCTTCGCCGCCGCGCTGGACGATGCGGTCGCGGAGCGGTCCGCCGAGCGGGCACGCCTCGAGCGTCTCCGCGCCCGGCTGCTCGACGGCGTGCGGGCGCACGTGCCCGAGGCGACCGTCTCGGGGCCGGCGGATCCTGCGCATCGTCTCCCCGGCATCGTCCACCTCGTGGTGCCCGGCGCGCGGGCCGAGTCCGTGCTCTTCCTGCTCGACGCCGCTGGCATCGCCGCGAGCTCGGGCTCCGCGTGCACCGCGGGCGTGGTGCAGTCGAGCCACGTCGCGATGGCGATGGGCTGGTCCGCGGACGATGCCGCCTGTACGCTCCGCCTCAGCCTGGGCCGGACCTCGACCGACGAGGACGTCGCGGCGGTCCTCGCGGCGCTGCCCGACGCGGTCGCGCGGGCCCGGGCGGCGGCCGGACGCTGAGGCGCGGCATGGTAGACGTGGGGGAGACCCGACCCGCCCTCGTACCCGGAGCCGCCATGACCGCCGAGACCCTGTCCGCCCTCGCCAACGCCCGTGATGTCGCGGCGGCGGCCCCCGGGCTGCGCTTCGGGGTCGCGTTCCGCTCCGATGCGCCGTTCGCGGGGGACGATGCGCCGGTCGGGCTCGCGCCCTGGCCCCCGGCGACCGTGGTCGACCTGCGCGACGCCGACGAGGCGCACGCTCGCCACCCCCTCGCGGACGCCGCCGCTATCCGCTCGATCCCGCTGCTGACGGAGGCGGGGCTCGGTGCCGCGCATCCGGGCTCGACGCTGCTGGGGCTGTACCGGGCGATGATCTCCGGCGGCGCCGCCCGTGCGGTCGTCGGGGTGGCGACGGCGGTGGCGACGGCCCCGGGGCCCGTGCTCGTCCACTGCTCGGCGGGCAAGGACCGCACCGGGGTGTCGGTGGCGCTGGTGCTGAGCCTCGTCGGGGTCGAGCGCGAGCGCATCGTCGAGGACTACGTCGCGACGGCCGGCAACATGCGGGGAGTGGTCGCGCGGATCGCGGCGGGGTGGTCCGGCGGGGGCGGCGAACCGCATGGCGTCGACCTCTCGCGCATCCCCGCGGAGATGCTCACCGCGCCCGCCGCCGCGATCGAGGGGGTCCTCGACGCGTGGGCCGCCGCGGGTGGCGCGGAGGAGTGGTTCCTCGCGCAGGGCGGCCTCGCGTCGGACGTCGACGCGCTGCGGCAGCGGCTCCTGGCCTGAGCCCGCGGCTCAGGCCGCGCGCGGCTCCCAGGTCCGCGTCCGCACGCCGCTGCGCCACACGTGCGACACGAGCGGCACGCCGGGGCGGTAGGCGAGGTGGACGGGATCGGGCGCGTCGAGGAGCGCCAGGTCCGCCCGCGCGCCGACCGCGATGCGGCCCACGTCGGAGCGCCGCAGCGCCCGTGCGCCGCCGTGCGTCGCCGCCCGGATCGCCTCGGACGGGGTCATGCCCATGTCGCGCACCGCGAGCGCGATGCAGAACGGCATCGACGTGGTGAAGGACGAGCCCGGGTTGCAGTCCGACGCGAGCGCCCACGTCGCGCCCGCGTCGCGCAGGCGGTCGATGCGCGGGTACGGCTGGCGCGTCGAGAACTCGGCGCCCGGCACGAACGTCGCGACCGTGTCGGAGGCGGCGAGCGCGTCGACGTCCTCGTCGGACAGGAACGTGCAGTGGTCGATGCTGGCGGCGCCCATCTCGACCCCGAGCGCGGCGGCGCCGGACATCGTCAGCTGGTTGGCGTGCAGGCGCAGCCCGAGCCCTGCCTCGCGGCCCGCGGTCAGGATGCGCCGCGTCTCCTCGACGTCGAAGGCGCCCTCCTCGCAGAACACGTCGATCCAGCGCGCGAGCGGCGCGGCCGCGGCGAGCATGTCGCCCGCGACGAGGTCGACGTAGTCGCCGCGGCGGTCGCGCATCTCCGGGGCGACCACGTGGGCGCCCAGGAAGGTCGTCTCGTCGGTGAAGCGGGACGCGACCTCGAGGAGGCGTCGCTCCGTGTCCACGTCGAGGCCGTAGCCGCTCTTGATCTCGGCGGTGGTGGTGCCCTGGCGCAGCGCCTCCTCGAGCAGGTGCCGGGTGCGCGTCGCGAGCCCCTCGGTCGAGGCCTCGCGCGTCGCCGCCACCGTCGAGCGGATGCCTCCCGCCGTGTACGGGGCGCCGGACATGCGCGCGTCGAACTCGGCGGAGCGGTCGCCGCCGAACACCGCGTGCGTGTGGGAGTCGACGAAGCCGGGGATCATCGCGGCGCCGCCGGCGTCGAACGACGCATCGGCGGCCGGCGCCTGAGGGCTCGACCCGACCCAGGCGACGCGGCCGTCCTCGACCACCACGGCGGCGTCGCGGCGCAGGCCCATGAGGCCCTCGCCGTCGTCCATGGTGGCGAGGACGCCGATGTTGACGATCACCTCACTGGCCATGGAGGTGCTCCCTTCGCGGGTACGCGTCCGCGGCGAGGCGGCGCAGGTCGGACGATGCGCGGTGGACGCCGCGCACCACGGTGCCGAGGACGTCCTCGGCGGCGGCCGTGAGGACCAGCTCGTGCGCGTCGGAGCCGACGGTGCGGGCGGAGCCCGGGTCGAGGACGACGAGGTCGAGCGGGCTGCCGACCGCGGGCGCCTGCGGCCGCGTGCCGACGGGCGCGATCGCGGCGTGGCCGTCGACGGTGCCCGCGCTCCACAGGTCCGCGGGGGAGAGCACGCCGCGGCGGTGCGACGCGAGGCGTGCCCCGCCCTCGAGCCGGCGCAGCTCGTCGAAGGGGTCGATCACCACGTTCTGGTCGGAGCCGACCGTGAGGCGTGCGCCCGCGTCGCGCAGCGCCTCGGCGTGACCGAGGCCGTCGCCCAGGTCCGCCTCCGTGGTCGGGCACATGGACACCGACACGCGGGCGGCGCCGAGCGTCGCGACGTCGGCGTCCGTGAGGTGGGTCGCGTGGACCACGGTGGTGCGGGCGTCGAGCACGCCCGCGCGGTCGAGCAGCGCGGTCGGGGTGAGGCCGGTCTCGGCGAGGCACTCCTCGTTCTCGCGCGTCTGCTCGGACAGGTGCAGGTGCAGCGGCACCTCGTGCGGCAGGCCCGCGACCATGTACGCGAGGTGGTCGGGCACCACGGCGCGCACCGAGTGGATCGCGGCGCCCAGGGTGACCTCGGGGTGCGAGGCGCGCAGCGCATCGTCCAGCGCGTGCCAGCGCTCGTGCCACCGCTCGAGGCTGCCGTCGGAGAAGCGGCGCTGCGCGCCCTCGAGCTCGCGGCCGAAGCCGCCACGCAGGTACACCGTGTCGAGCAGCGTGAGCCGGATCCCCGCCGCGGTGGCCGCGTCGGCGAGCGCGAGCTCCATGTCGTGGCCGGCGTACGGCGTGCCGTCGGGGCGGTGGTGGAGGTAGTGGAACTCGCCCACCGCGGAGTAGCCGGCCGCGACCATCTCGGCGTACACGGCGGTGGCGGCTGCGCGCAGCCCGTCGGGGTCGAGCGTGCCCGCGACGCCGTACATCACGTCGCGCCAGCGCCAGAAGTCGCCGCCGCCGCCGTTGGTGCGGCCGCGCAGCAGCCGGTGGAAGGCGTGGCTGTGCGTGTTGGCGAAGGCGGGCGCCGCGACGTCCACGGCGAGGTCCACCGTCGCTCCGTCCCCGGCGGGCCCGACCGCGGTCACGACGCCCGCATCGTCCAGCTCGACCAGGACGTCGGGGCGGACCTCGTCCGGCAGGACGAGCCGGGAGCAGGCGATCCTCACGTGAGGGCCCGCAGCGCGTCCGTGAGCGCGTCGACGCCGGCACGGATGTCGTCGTCGGAGGCGCCCTCGAGCGGCGAGTGCGAGACGCCGTCGGGGTTGCGCACGAACAGCATCGCGGTGGGCAGGTGCGCGGCGAGGATGCCGGCGTCGTGCCCCGCGCCCGTCGGGATGCGCGGCACGTCGCCGAACGCGGGCGCGAGCGCCGCCCCGATGCGGTCGGTGAGGCCGCCGTCGAACTCGACGCGCGTGCTGAACGACTCCTCGGAGACGGAGACCTGGCAGCCCTCGGCCGCGCTCGCCCCCTCGACGTCCGCGACGACGCGGGCCACCAGGTCCCTCACCTCCTCGTCGTGCTCCGCACGCGCGTCGAGCCACAGGCGCACCTCGGACGCGATCGCGTTGGACCCGCCGGGGACCACCTGCAGCTTGCCCACCGTGGCGCGGGCGCGCGCGGCGGGATCGGTCTCGACGGCGCGTGCACGCGCCGACCGGACCGCCGCGGCCGCCACCAGCATCGGGTCGTGGCGCGACACCAGCTCGGTGGCGCCCGCGTGGTCGCCGCGGCCGGTGATGGTGACGCGCCAGCGGCCGTGCGCGAGGATGCTGGTCGCCAGCCCGACGGGGTGGCCCAGCGGCG
This sequence comes from Demequina litoralis, assembly GCF_030418455.1. Classification (GTDB taxonomy): domain Bacteria; phylum Actinomycetota; class Actinomycetes; order Actinomycetales; family Demequinaceae; genus Demequina; species Demequina litoralis. The sequence continues at coordinate 54,788 of NZ_JAUHPW010000002.1, read as the reverse complement.
CGAGCTGGCAGCCCTGCTCGACATGGAGCTCGAGATAGAGCGCCGTGTCCGCGAGGCGGTCGGGGTCGTGGCCGATGAGGGCCGGGTCGTAGCCGCCGTCCTCGAGGACCTGGGCGCACGTGGTGCCGGTCGCGTCGGTGAGGCCGCGCACGCGGTCCGTGTCGATCTCGCCCGCGAGCAGCTGCGAGCCCAGGCACGGGACGCCGAAGCGGGCGCCCTCCTCCTCGGCGAAGCTCGCGACCCTGATCGGGTGCGCCGGGGAGTGGCCCTCGGCCATGAGCCGCGACACGGCCGCGAGGCCCGAGACCACGCCGAGCGGGCCGTCGAGCGGGCCGCCGCCGGGGACCGAGTCGAGGTGGGAGCCGGTCGCGACCGCGGGGCCCGTGGCGCCCTCGGCGCGCCACGTGGCCCAGAGGTTCGCGTTGCGGTCGGCCTCTACCTCGAGGCCCAGCGAGGTCGCGGTGCGGACGAACCACGCGCGCATGTCGCGGTCGGCGTCGTCGAGCAGGTGACGCGACCAGCCGCCGCGGACCGGGTCCGCCCCGATCCCGGCGAGCTCGGCGAGCGCGGCGACCGCGTCGAGCACGGCGGGGGCGGCGGGGGCGGCGGGGGCGGCGAGGCCCGGGGCGGCGACCTCGGCCATCAGGCGTCCATCATCGGGACGTGGAGGCCGCGCTCGCGCGCGACGTCCTTCGCGTGCTCGTAGCCCGCGTCGACGTGGCGCATCACGCCCGTGCCCGGGTCGTTGACGAGGACGCGCGCGATCTTCTCCGCGGCGAGGTCGGTGCCGTCGGCGACGATCACCTGGCCCGCGTGGATCGAGCGGCCGATGCCGACGCCGCCGCCGTGGTGCAGCGACACCCAGGTCGCGCCCGAGGCGGTGTTGAGCAGCGCGTTGAGCAGCGGCCAGTCGGCGATCGCGTCGGAGCCGTCCTTCATCGCCTCGGTCTCGCGGTAGGGCGAGGCCACCGAGCCGGAGTCGAGGTGGTCGCGGCCGATCACGATCGGCGCGGACAGCTCGCCGCTCGCGACCATCTCGTTGAACTTGAGGCCGGCGAGGTGGCGCTCCTTGTACCCGAGCCAGCAGATGCGCGCGGGCAGGCCCTCGAAGTGGACCTTCTCGCCCGCCGCGGTGAGCCAGCGGTGGAGCGACTCGTGCTCGGGGAACAGCTCCATGAGCGCGCGGTCGGTCTTCGCGATGTCCTCGGGGTCGCCCGAGAGCGCCGCCCAGCGGAACGGGCCGCGGCCCTCCTCGAACTGCGGGCGGATGTACGCGGGCACGAAGCCGGGGAAGGCGAAGGCGCGGCCGTAGCCGCCCAGCTCCGCCTCCGCGCGGATCGAGTTGCCGTAGTCGAAGACGTCGGCGCCGGCGTCCATGAAGCCCACCATGGCCTCGACGTGCGCCGCCATCGCGGCGCGGGCGTCGCGCGTGAAGCCCTCCGGGTCGGCCTCGGCGCGCGCGTGCCACTCCTCGACCGTGTAGCCGATCGGCAGGTAGGACAGCGGGTCGTGGGCCGAGGTCTGGTCGGTCACGAGGTCGATCGCCACCCCACGGCGCAGCAGCTCGGGGAAGACGTCGGCGGCGTTGCCGACGACGCCGACGGACAGCGCGCGGCCCTCCTCCTTCGCCGCCACCGCCCTGGCCACCGCATCGTCCAGGTCGGAGGCGACCACGTCGAGGTAGCCGTGCGCGACGCGGCGCTCCAGGCGGCTCGCGTCGACGTCGACGATGAGGCACGCACCCTCGTTGAGCGTGACGGCCAGCGGCTGCGCGCCGCCCATGCCGCCGGCGCCGCCGGTCAGGGTGAGGGTGCCCCGCAGCGAGGCGGTGCGCGGGTCGCGGCCCTCGCGCTCGGCGCGCTGGCGCGCGGCGGCGGCGAAGGTCTCGTAGGTGCCCTGCAGGATGCCCTGGGTGCCGATGTAGATCCACGAGCCGGCGGTCATCTGGCCGTACATGGTGAGGCCCTGCGCCTCGAGGCGGCGGAACTCGGGCCAGGTCGCCCAGTCGCCGACGAGGTTGGAGTTCGCGATCAGGACGCGCGGCGCCCACTCGTGGGTGCGGAACACGCCGACGGGCTTGCCCGACTGGACCAGCAGGGTCTCGTCGGCCTCGAGCTCCGTGAGCGTCGCGACGATCGCGTCGTACGCCTCCCAGCTGCGGGCGGCGCGGCCGGTGCCGCCGTAGACCACGAGGTCCTCGGGGCGCTCGGCCACCTCGGGGTCGAGGTTGTTCATGAGCATGCGCATCGGCGCCTCGGTCTGCCAGGACTTCGCGGTGATCTCGCTGCCGCGCGCGGCGCGGACGGTGCGGGTGGTGTCGGTGGTGGTCATGCTGTCTCCCTGGTGCGGTGCCGGATCAGGCGTGGTCGAGGGGGCCGATGCGGTCCTCGACCGCGCGGAGGACGTCGCCCGAGCGGACGGCCCGGGCGGCCGCGTCGATCTCGGGGGCGAGGAAGCGGTCGGCGCCGGGGCGGGCGGCGTCGGCGATGAGGGCCGCGGCGGCGCCGGTGGCCGCGGACGGCTCGAGCGGGGCGCGCAGCGCCTGCCCCCGCGAGGCGGCGAGCAGCTCGATGCCGAGGACGCGGGCGAGCCCGTCGATCGCGGTGCGGAGCTTGCGGGCGGCGTGCCAGCCCATGGACACGTGGTCCTCCTGCATCGCGGACGAGGGGATCGAGTCCGCCGAGGCGGGCGCCGCGAGGCGCTTGAGCTCGGACACGATGCCCGCGGCGGTGTACTGGGCGATCATGAGGCCCGAGTCGACGCCCACCTCGTGCGCGAGGAACGGCGGCAGCCCGTGGTTGCGGGCGGGGTCGAGCAGGCGGTCGATGCGGCGCTCCGACATGGACGCGAGGTCCGCGACGGCGATCGCGAGGAAGTCGAGCACGTACGCGACCGGCGCGCCGTGGAACGAGCCGTTGGACTCGACGCGGCCGTCGGGGGTGACGACGGGGTTGTCGACCGCGGCGGCGAGCTCGCGCGAGGCCACGAGGCGCGCGTGCGCCATGGTGTCGCGGACGGCGCCGCCCACCTGGGGCGCGCAGCGCAGCGAGTAGGCGTCCTGGACGCGGGTGCACTCGGGGCCGCGGTGGCTCGCGACGATGGGGGAGCCCGCGAGCACGCGGCGCATGTTGCGCGCCGAGGCGTCGAGGCCCGGGTGCGGGCGGAGCTGCTGGAGGTCCTCCGCGAACGGGGAGTCCGAGCCGAGCAGCGACTCGACGCTCATCGCCGCCGTGACGTCCGCCGTGGTGACGAGACGGTCGAGGTCGGCGAGCGCGAGGACGAGCTGGCCGAGCATGCCGTCGGTGCCGTTGATGAGGGCCAGGCCCTCCTTCTCCTCGAGCGCGACGGGCGCGATGCAGGCGGCGGCGAGGGCCTCGGCGGCATCCATGAGCGTGCCCTCCCGGTCGCGGACGGGGCCTTCGCCGATCACGGCGAGCGCGACGTGGCTCAGCGGCGCAAGATCACCGCTGCAGCCGAGCGAGCCGTACTCGTGCACCACGGGGGTGATGCCGGCGTTGAGCATCGCGGCGTAGGTCTCGGCGACCAGCGGGCGGGCGCCGGTGCGGCCCGTGAGCAGCGTCGACAGGCGCAGCGTCGCGAGGGCGCGGATCACCTCGCGCTCGACCTCGGGGCCGGACCCGGCGGCGTGCGAGCGGACCAGGCTGAGTTGAAGCTGCGCGCGGCGCTCGCGGTCGATGAAGGTGGTGGCGAGCGCGCCGAAGCCGGTGGACACGCCGTAGTGGGGCTGGGGGTCCTGCGCGAGGGACTCGATGACGGCGCGCGTGGCAGCCATCGCGTCGAGCGCGGCGGGGTCGAGCACGATGCGGGCATCGTCGCGGGCGATGGCCGCGACCTCGGCGGGGGTCGGGGCGCCGCTGCCGAGCGTGACGGCGGGGGCATGCGTGTCGAGGAGGGTCATGGCACCCATCCCACAACCCGCGCGGCGCCCCCGCATGCCGATCCGGGCCACTCGTGTCTCATATGTGAGACTGGTGACGTGTCGGAAACATCCGCCCCGCGCCGGGCCGCGGCCCCCGCCGTGGACCAGGCGCTCGCGATCCTCACCCATCTCGGGCGCCAGCGCGGGCCGGTCTCGGCGGGCGCGCTCGCGGCCGCGCTGGGGATCCCGCGTGCGTCCCTGTACCGGCAGCTCGCCGCGATGATCGACCACGGCTACGTGGTGCACATGCCGGAGGAGTCGCGCTACGGGCTCGGGGTCGCCGCGCACGAGCTCGGTTCCGGCTATGCGCGCCAGCAGCCGCTGTCCCGGCTGGGGGCCCCGGTGCTCGCCGGCCTGGTCGACCGGGTGGGGGAGTCCGCGCACCTCGCGGTGCTCGAGGGGCGCGACGTCGTCTACATCGTCGAGGAGCGCGCGCCGCGGCGCCCGCCGCTCGTCACCGACGTCGGGGTGCGGCTGCCCGCGCTCGCGACCGCGACCGGCCGCGCGATCCTCGCGGCGCTGCCCGACGCCCAGATCCGTGCCACCTTCCCCGGGCGCGACGCGTTCGCCGCCGCACCCGAGGGGTCGTCGCGGTCCTACCGCGAGCTCAAGGCGATGGTGCGCCGGACGCGCGACCGCGGCCACGCGTGGGAGGACGGCGACGTCACCGCGGGCCTCGCGTCGGTCGCGGTCGCGGTGCGCGACCACACCGGCTGGCCCGTTGCGGCGATCGCGGTCACCTTCGCCGCCGACCGGGTCGACGAGGGCGGGCGCGCGGTGCTGGTCGCCGCGGTGGCGCGCGAGGCCGCCGAGCTCGAGCGCCGCATCGGCCGCCGCTGAGCGCCCCCCGTACACTTGACGGGTCCGAATCCGGGAGGTCCCATGCGCGTGCTCGCCGCCCTGTCCGGCGGGGTCGACTCCGCCGTCGCGGCCGCGCGCGCGAAGGACGCGGGTCACGACGTCGTCGGCGTGCACATGGCGCTGTCGCGCAGCCGTGCCGAGCACCGCACCGGCTCGCGCGGCTGCTGCTCCATCGAGGACGCGAACGACGCCCGCCGGGCCGCCGACCGGCTGGGCATCCCGTACTACGTGTGGGACCTGAGCGACGAGTTCCACGACACCGTCGTGACGGACTTCCTCGCGGAGTACGAGGCTGGACGCACCCCCAACCCGTGCGTGCGGTGCAACGAGCACATCAAGTTCGACACGCTCCTCGAGCGCGGCATCGCGCTCGGCTTCGACGCGGTCTGCACCGGCCACTACGCGCGCATCGACGTGCTTCCCGACGGCCGCCGCGAGCTCCACCGCGCCGCCGACGCCGCCAAGGACCAGAGCTACGTGCTCGCCGTGATGGGATCCGAGCGGCTCGCCCGCGCGATGTTCCCGCTGGGCGCCGTCGCGTCGAAGGCCGAGGTGCGCGCCGAGGCCGTGGCCCGCGGGCTAGGGGTCTCGAACAAGCCCGACTCGTACGACATCTGCTTCGTCGCCGACGGCGACACCCAGGGCTTCCTCGCACGCGCGCTGGGGGAGCGTCCCGGCGACATCGTCGACGAGAACGGCGACGTGGTGGGGGCGCACGCGGGCGCCTACGCCTTCACCGTGGGACAGCGCAAGGGCCTGCGCCTGCCGCGCCCCGCGACCGACGGCGCGCCCCGCTACGTCACCGGCATCGACACCGCGCGCAACGTCGTGACCGTGGGCCCCGAGACGCTGCTGAGCGTGCGCACCCTCGTCGGGGAGGACGTCGTGTGGCTCGCCGAGGACGTGCCCGCCCGCGAGCCCACGGCGGTCGAGGTGCAGGTGCGCGCGCACGGCACCCCGGTCCCCGGCACCGCGGTGCGGGACGATGCGCGGCTCACGGTCGCGCTCGACGAGCCGATGCGCGGGGTCGCCGCGGGCCAGTCGCTCGTGGTCTACCGCGGGTCGCGGGTGCTGGGGCAGGCGACGCTCACGCGCTGAGCGCGTCAGCCGGCGTGGGGCTCGAGGTCCACGTCCTGGACGTGCATGACCTCGCCCCAGGCGTCCGGCCGGCAGCCCTCCGGGATCGTCATGTCCTCGGTGGGCGGGCCCCAGCCGCCGCCCGCCGACACCGCGTCGCCCATCGCGTAGTCGCGGCCCGCGTACGTGAGCACCTGGGCCTCCGCGTCCCACGAGGCGAGAGCTCGCGGCAGGACCGGCACGGTCGTGAGGCCCGCGGCGTCCCCGTCGCCGGCGATGTACAGACAGCCGTCGCGCAGCTCCAGCACGCCCTCCATCAGCGCCGCGTCGCCGCCGTCCGCGGGGTCCCAGTCGTAGCGTGCGACGGGGCTGTCGGAGGCGTCGAGGTCGCCCGTGCCGTGCGTGGCGCAGCCGGCGAGCGCGAGCAGGATCACCCCTGCTAGGGCATGTTTCATGAGGTCATCATCGCCCGTGCGCGGCCGCCGCGCCAGGGGCGCCCGGTCACGATCCGGCCACCGCCGCATCGTCCCGCCGCACGGGCGCCCGCGGCCGTTCGTAACGTTTCGGCCACGAATGCCAACCCGCTATCGAAACGGTTTGACACGTGCGGCCGATGGTCCTACTTTGAAGGCGATGCGAGAGAGCGCTCTCACACGGAGAGCGCTCTCACGATCACCGCCAGCAGTACGGACACAAAGGAGTGAACGTGAGCCTCTCACGCCGCAAGACCACCTTCGGGTTCGCCGCCGGAGCGGCAACCCTCGCGATCGCGCTCGCCGGGTGCGGGTCGTCCAGCGAGCCGGAGTCGTCGGACTCGGCCGCCGCGGGCGGCTCCATGGACGAGCCGGTCACCCTGACCCTCGCGACCTTCAACCAGTTCGGCTACGCGGCCGACTCCGAGGGCGGCGCGGACTACGCGTACGACCTCATCGCCGAGTACGAGGAGCTGCACCCCAACGTCACGATCGTCTACAACGTCGCGGACACCTCGAACACCGCCCGCGAGAACTTCTTCACCAAGCTCGGCCCCGGCGGCCTCGCGGACGTGGAGGCCATCGAGGTCGACTGGCTGCCCGAGGCCATGACCTACTCGGACCTCCTCGCGGACCTCACCAACGCCGAGCTCGACGGCAACTGGCTCGACTGGAAGGCCGACGCGGCCACCGACGCCGACGGCCGCCTCATCGGCTACGGCACCGACATCGGCCCCGAGGCGATCTGCTACAACGTCGACGCCTTCGCGGAGGCAGGGCTCGCGACCGACCCCGAGGAGGTCGCCGCGCTGTTCGACGGCGACTGGGACACCTTCTTCGAGGTGGGCCAGCAGTACACCGACGCCACCGGCAAGGCCTTCTACGAGGAGAACGCCGCGATCCTCCAGGGCATGATCGGCCAGCTCGAGGCGCCCTACGAGGACCCCGAGACCGACGAGGTCATCGCGCTCGACAACGCCGAGGTGAAGGACGTCTACGACACCCTCACCGCCGCGTCCGAGGCGGGCCTGTCCTCGGGCCTCCAGCAGTGGGGCGACGACTGGGCGGCCGGCATGGCCAACGGCGACTACGCCGTCACGCTCTGCCCGGCCTGGTTCCTCGGCATCATCGAGGGCAACGCCCCCGACGGCAACTGGGACATCGCCAACGCGTTCCCCAACGGCGGCGGCAACTGGGGCGGCGCGTACCTCACCGTCCCGGCCGGCGGCGCCAACGTCGAGGCCGCGACCGAGTTCGCAGCCTGGCTGACCGCTCCCGAGCAGCAGGCCAAGGCCTTCGAGAACGTCGGGGCCTTCCCGAGCTCGCCCGAGGCGGCCGCGTCCGACGCGGTGGTGTCCTACACCCGCGAGTACTACAACGACGCGCCGGCCGGTGAGATCTTCTCGGAGCGCGCCGCCGCCGTGGCGGTCTCCCCGTACAAGGGCGCCCACTACTTCGAGGTGAACGACGCCATGGTCAACGCGCTGCGCCGCGTGGACGAGGGCACGATGTCCGCCGAGGAGTCCTGGTCGCAGTTCCAGGCCGACGTCGAGTCGATCGGCTAGCAGGACGCACGGAGCGGGCCGTCTCCCTCGGGAGGCGGCCCGCACCCGTCGCACGGACCGTCACGACCAGGGGAACCGCCTCATGACCACCACCAAGCCTCAGACCGAGGTCCCGACGCCCTCCGAGCCCCCTCGCGGGCGCGCGCCCCTCACGTGGCGGCAGCGCCTGGGCCGCCTGGACGTCAAGCTCTCGCCCTACCTCTACATCTCGCCGTTCTGGATCGTCTTCGCGCTCGTCGGGCTCTTCCCGATCGTCTACACCGCGGTCATCTCGTTCCAGGACTGGGACCTCGTGCGCAACACCGGCACGTTCACCGGCTTCGACAACTTCGCCTTCGTCCTGCAGGACCGCGAGTTCTGGCTGTCGCTGCGCAACACCTTCTCGATCTTCGTGCTGTCCTCGGTGCCGCAGATCATCGTCGCCACGTTCATCGCCGCGATGCTCGACAAGAACATCCGCGCGAAGACGTTCTGGCGCATGGGCGTGCTGCTGCCCTACGTGGTCGCACCCGTCGCGGTCGCGCTGATCTTCTCCAACATGTTCGGCGACAAGTACGGCCTCATCAACTCGCTGCTCAACGACATCGGCCTCGACAGCATCCGCTGGCACGTCGACGTCATCCCGAGCCACGTCGCCATCGCGACCATGGTGAACTTCCGCTGGACCGGCTACAACGCGCTCATCCTGCTCGCTGCGATGCAGGCGATCCCGCGCGACCTGTACGAGGCCGCGGCCATCGACGGCGCCAACACGCTGCGCCGCTTCTTCTCCGTCACGCTCCCGCAGATCCGCCCCACGATGATCTTCGTCATCATCACGTCGACCATCGGCGGTTTGCAGATCTTCGACGAGCCGCGCATGTACGACACCAACGGGCGGGGCGGCTCCAACCATCAGTGGGAGACCATCACGCTGTACCTCTACAACATGGGTTGGGGCGAGTTCAACTTCGGCCGCGCGGCCGCCGTCGCCTGGATCCTGTTCCTCATCATCGTCGCGTTCGGCCTCCTGAACTTCGCCATCACCAGGCGGTTCATCGCGGGCGACACCGCCGTCCAGCCGAAGAAGCCGAAGAAGGTGACCAAGTGACCGCCATCGCCAACCCCCTCAAGCGCAAGAAGGCCGGCGCGAGCGCCGTGTCGACGATGCGGCCCGGCTGGTTCGTCTACGCCTCGCTCGCGGTCTTCCTCGTCGCGTCGGTCTTCCCGTTCTACTGGTCGTTCCTCATCGCGTCGGGCGACCGCTTCACCATCAACGACCCCAACATGTCGTGGTGGCCCGGCGGCAACTTCCTCGCGAACGCGGCGACCGTGATCGACAACCCCGCCGTCAACTTCTGGAAGGCGCTGAGCAACTCGATCATCGTCTCCACGACGATGGCGGTGTCGACCGTGGTGCTGTCGACCCTCGCCGGCTACGCGTTCGCGAAGCTCCGCTTCAAGGGCTCGAACGCCCTGCTCGTCGGCGTGGTCGCGACGATGGCGGTGCCGGTGCAGCTCGGCGTGGTGCCGCTGTACATCCTCATGCAGAAGTTCGGCTGGACCGGCTCGATCGGCGCGGTCATCATCCCGGGCCTCGTCACGGCCTTCGGCGTGTTCTGGATGACGCAGTACATCTCGCAGTCGCTGCCCACCGAGCTCATCGAGGCGGCCCGCGTCGACGGCTGCTCCATGATCCGCACGTTCTGGCACGTGGGCCTGCCCGCGGCCAGGCCGGCAGCCGCGATGCTGTTCCTCTTCACCTTCGTGACGTCGTGGAACAACTTCATGTGGCCGTACATCGTGCTCGACTCGACGAACCCGACGCTGCCGGTGTCCCTGTCGATCCTCCAGGCGAACTACTTCGTCGACTACTCCCTGGTCCTCGCGGGCGTGCTGCTGGCAACGGTGCCGCTGCTCCTCCTGTTCATGTTCGCCGGGCGTCAGCTCGTCTCCGGCATCATGGCGGGGGCGGTGAAGGGCTAGGCGGCCATGCCGCGCGTCGTCGGCGGGTATGGGGCCATCTCGGCAAGGATGGCCTCATGCCCGCCGATGAGGATCCCCCGGTGACCGCCCCCGGGCGGCACCCGGCGCCCACGCTCGAGCTCGTCGCGGCCCGGGCGGGCGTCTCGCGCGCGACCGTGTCGCGCGTGGTGAACGGCTCGCCGTCGGTCTCGCCGCCGATCGCCGCGGCGGTGCGGCGCGCCGTGCAGGAGCTCGGCTACGTGCCCAACCGCGCCGCCCGCTCGCTGGTGAGCCAGCAGTCGCAGGCGATCGCGCTGGTCGCGCCGGAGGACGTCAACCGCTTCTTCGGCGACCTCTTCTTCGCGGACATCGTCTCCGGCATCGACTCGCGGCTCGAGGACTCGGACTACGTCCTCAACCTCATGATCGCCAACCACGAGCCGAGCGGGAAGACGATGCGCTACCTCGGCGGCGGCGCCGTGGACGGCGCCATCGTCGTGTCGCACCACACGAGCGACCGCTTCCTCCGCAGGATCACCGAGGCGCTGCCCGTGGTGTTCGGCGGCCGGCCGTCGGTCTCGGGCCTCGACACCTACGTGGTGGACGTCGACAACGTCGCGGGCGCCGCGACGGCCACCCGCCGGCTCATCGAGCGGGGCTGCCGCCGCATCGGCCTCATCGCGGGCCCCCTCACCATGCAGGGCTCGATCGACCGTGTCACCGGGTGGCGCCAGGCGCTGGACGAGGCCGGGGTCGAGGCCGGGCCCGTGGTCGACGGCGACTTCACGATGTTCGGCGGCACCGCCGCGATGCGCGAGATGCTCGAGGGGCGCGACCGCGTCGACGGCGTGTTCGTGGCCTCCGACCTCATGGCCGCCGGCGCGATCCCGGTGCTCCTCGACCGCGGCATCCGGATCCCGGACGACGTCGCCGTCGTCGGCTTCGACGACAGCGCCGCGGCGCTCACCGCGGGCGTGCCGCTCACCACGGTGCGCCAGCCGTCGCGCGAGATGGGCTGGCGCATGGCCGACATCCTCATCAAGGTGCTCGCCGGCCAGGCCGACGTCCCGCGGGAGCTGATCCTGCCCACCGAGCTGGTGGTGCGCGAGTCCGCCTAGCGGGCGGCCGCGGCGGGCGCGGGGCCGAGCCCCCGCATGAGCAGGGCCCACGCCTCCTCGACGCGGGCATGGCGCTGGTCGGCGGGCACGCGCGCGACGAGCGCGGCGAGCATGCCGACGGCGAGCAGGACGTCGGCGACGGTCGTGGTGCCCGCGAGGGTGCCGGCCTCGTGCGCGGCGTCCACCTTGGGGGCGAGGGCCGCGGCGATGCGGCCCTCGAGGCCGCGCACCAGCGGGTCGTCCTCGCGCGCGAAGTACGAGATCACGGCGGCGCTGCCCTCGATCTGGAACGTGATGAGGTCGGTGAGGTCGCGGAGCGTGGTGCCGGGGTCCGCGGCGAGGCTCTCGACCGCCACCAGGTTCTCCTCGAAGACCGCGAACGCGAGATCCTCGCGCGACGGGAAGTGGCGGTAGAGGCTGGCCTGGCCGACGCCGGCGCGCCGGGCCACGGCGGAGATGGGGCCGTCGACGCCCTGCTCGGCGAAGACGTCGCGCGCCGCGGCCACCAGTGCGGCCCGGTTCTCGGCGGCCGCTCCCGGCCCGCGGTTCGACTTTGTCGCCATGCGACGAATGTATAGGGTGAAGTCACCGGACAAAGATGTCCGGATCCCACGCGAAGGAGGGCATGGCCGGAGGTTGCAGCGCTGCGACACCGCTCGATGCGGGCCGCGCCGTCGACGTCCTCCCACGCGCTCCTCGTCCCCGACCCGTCCGACGCCCCGGCGACGGATCCCACCCGTGCGTTCAGCATCGAGGAAAGGAATCGCATGTCCCCCATCGCAGCACCCACCGGAGACAACAAGGTCGCCGACTGGCTCTCCCACCCCGTCGCCGGACCGGTGGTCCGGGAGTGGCTCACCTCCCAAGGCGCCAGCGAGCGCTCCCTCGCGCCCGCGAAGCGCTTCACCTTCAACAAGCTCATCAAGCTCAGCGGCGGCCGCTTCACGCAGGACATGCTCGACCAGATGATGGCCGAGACCGCGCGCCGGATGGTGGACGGCGACGCCGTGCCGGTGCCGGTGGACGATGCGCCTGCTGAGTCCGTGCGGCACGCGCCCGTCGAGGCGCCCGAGTGGGTCGAGAAGGTCACGGACGGCCGCTTCACCGGCAAGACCGTGGTGGTGACCGGCGCGGGCTCGGGCATCGGCCGGGCGACCGCGTCGCGGGTCGCGCGCGAGGGCGGCCGCGTCGTCGCGCTCGACATCTCCGAGCCGCGGCTCAAGGAGTTCGCCGCGGAGCACGACGGCCTCGACATCACCGTGGTGACCGCCGACGTCACCAAGGACGAGGACATCGCCGCCGTGCTCGAGGCCGCCGGAGGACGCATCGACGCGCTCGCCAACGTCGCCGGGATCATGGACAACATGACGCCGCTCGGCGAGGTGACCGACGAGGTGTGGGAGCGGGTCTTCGCGGTGAACGTCACCGGCGTGATGAAGCTCAGCCGCGCCGTGATCCCGCTCATGCTGGCCGCGGGACAGGGGTCGATCGTCAACGTCGCCTCCGAGGCGAGCCTGCGCGGCTCCGCCGCGGGTGTGGCGTACACCGCGTCGAAGCACGCGGTCGCCGGGCTCACGAAGAGCAGCGGGTTCATGTACGGCCCGCACGGGATCCGGGTGAACGCCGTCGCTCCCGGCGGCGTCGCCACGAACATCGGCGAGACCCTGCGCTACGACTCGGAGCTTGCGCAGGAGCGGCTCGAGACCGCCATGGCGATCCTGCCGACCCCGGTGACGCCGGACCAGCTCGCGGCGTCGATCTGCTTCCTGCTGAGCGACGACGGCGTCAACATCAACGGCGTGGTCCTGCCGTCGGACGGCGGCTGGTCCGCCGTCTGAGGCCCCGCGCCGCACGGGCCCCGGGGGAGCACCTCCCCCGGGGCGCTCGTGCATCGTCCCGGCACGTCCCTACGATGGGCCGCATGATCGTCACGCATCGTGGGAAGTCCCCGTCCATCGATCCGACCGCGACCGTCGCCCCCACCGCCGTGGTGTGCGGCGACGTGGTGCTGGGCCCCGGCGCGCGCATCCTCCACGGAGCGGTGCTGACCGCCGAGGACGGCCGCATCGTCGTCGGCGAGGACACCGTCGTCATGGAGAACGCCCTGGTGAAGGCGCGCAAGGGCCACGACGTGCGCATCGGCGACGCCGTGGTGCTGGGCCCGCACGTGCACGTCAACGGCGCGGTCGTGGGCGACGAGTGCTTCGTCGCGACCGGCGCGGCGCTCTTCCCGGGCGCGGTGCTCGAGCACGGCTGCGAGGTGCGCATCCGCGGCGTCGTCCAGGTCAACACGCACCTGCCCGCGGGTGCGATGGTGCCCATCGGCTGGATCGCGGCGGGCAACCCCGCGACGATGCTGCCGCCCGACCGCCACGAGGAGGTGTGGGCGATCCAGCAGCAGCTCGACTTCACCGGCACCGTCTACGGCGTCGAGCGCGAGACGAGCATGCGCGAGCTGCTGCGCAAGCAGAGCGAGTTCTACGGGGCGCACGCCGACGACGAGATCGTCGGCTGACGCCGCGCCCGGACGCGACGAGGGCCCGGGGTGCGCCCCGGGCCCTCGCGTGCGCGTGCCGGGTCAGTCGGTGCCGACCTCGATCCGGCGCGGCTTGGCGGCCTCGGACTTCGGGACCGTGACGGTCAGCAGGCCGTCCTTGTAGGTCGCCTTGACGTGGTCCGGGTCGACGCGGTCGGGCAGGCGCACCGCGCGGTGGAAGCGGCCGAAGCGGCGCTCCACGCGGCGGAAGCCCTCCGCGTTCTTCTCCTCGTAGAAGCGCCGCTCACCGGAGACGGTGAGCACGTTCTCCTCGAGGGACACGTCCACGTCCTCGGGCTTCACGCCCGGGAGCTCGACGTGCATCGTGTAGCCGTCCTCGGTCTCCTCGACGTCGAGGGCGGGGGAGAAGGCGCCGGCGAGCGACGTGTCGGTGTCGCCGAAGAACTGCTGGACGAGGCGCTGGAACTCGTCCGGCCACGGGCTGGCGGCGCTGGCCGGAACGGAGCGACGGAGAACCTCTCGTGCCATGATCTGACCTCCTTCAGGGGGCTGTCGGCCCGCGTGGGATGGCGCCCTCGCGGGCGAGCGCCGCGTGGCGCTCCGCCTTCAGGATAAGACTTGAGCGGCATGCGCTCAAGTCTCGATGTCGTGCCTGGCAGAGCGGTGTTCCGTCCCTACCTCCGTGACGGAGCATCGGGCCGTTGATCCGACCAGCGGGCCGGTGGCGCCGCGCGCCGGGCGTCAGACCTGGTCGTAGGGCAGGCGTGCAAGCCGGCTGGGGTGGGAGACGTGTCCCAGCCACGCGACCACGATCGTGATGACCGCGGACAGCGCCATCCCCGCCCCGATGTGGAGCTCGAGCAGCAGCGCCCCGGTGAGCGCGCCGGCGCCGATGAGCACGATCGCGCCCGCGCGGCGCTTCCACGGCTGCCCGCCGCCCTTGCCCAGCACCGAGTCCGACGCGAGCCCCGTGATGGTCGAGGTCACCACCACCGTGGTGACGTCCTTGACCGCGACGTGGCGCGCGGCCGCGGCCTGGCAGCCCATCGCGGCGCCCAGCGCGAACGTGATCGCGTACTGGAGCGCCTCGCCGGGCTGCTCGACCACGGAGGCCGGCACCGCGGCGAGCGCGATGACGACGCCCACGATCGCGAACAGCACGGTGTGCCGCGCGGTCCACGCGTCGGCCGCGCCGCGCAGCGCGCGACCGCCCGCCGCGGCGCCGCCCATGAAGCCGGCGAGCGCGAACAGCGGGCCGACGATCGGCAGGCCGGTGTCGCCCGCGAGGCCCATGCCGAGGATGACCACGTTGCCGGTCATGTTGCCCGTGAAGACCCTGTCGAGGCCCAGGTAGCCGACCGCGTCGATGATCCCCGTGGAGAACGTGAGCGCGAGCATGAGGCCCAGGTGGGCGCTGGAAGGGTTGCGGCGCATGCGGTCGAGCACGGGACCTCCGGAAGGCGTGAGGCCCCGGTCCGGGCTCCGAGGCCACGTCCCGGGGCGGCTGTAGTCTCGGCCCAAGACTAGGGCACGCCGTTCAGCGCGCACCGAGGGGAGGTCGCGTGGGCGACTACCAGGGCACACTCCAGCCCGGCGCGCGCGTGGACGATGCGGTGTACCTGCCCGCGGACCCGGACGCCGTGCGCTGGGGCCGGCTGCCGCGGCGTGGCGACGCGCCCGTGCTCACGGTCGACCCCGGCACCGCGCTCACGGTCGACACGGTCAGCCACGAGGGCCTCCTGCCCGACCAGGGCTCGGACCCGCGCGCATTCTTCGGGGGCCACGGCGTGGCGCGCGAGGACGTGCTCGAGGACGCGATCGGGATCGCGGCCCGCGGCGCGCGCACCGCGGAGGACGGCCCCCACGTCGTCACCGGCCCCATCGAGGTGCGAGAGGCACGCCCCGGCGACCTCCTCGCGATCACGCTGCTCGACGCCACCCCGCGCGTGCCCTACGGCGTCATCTCGAACCGTCACGGCCGCGGCGCGCTCCCCGGCGAGATGCCGGCCGGACCCGCCGACGTCTCGGTCTTCACCCCCATCTCGCCCGACGAGAACGGCGAGTGGCGCGGGCGCCTGCCGATCGCCGAGGGCGGCGACCGCATCGTCTCCTTCCCGCTCGCCCCCTTCCTGGGGATCATGGGCGTCGCCACCGACACCGACGAGGCCGCCCACTCGGTACCGCCCGGCCCGCACGGCGGCAACATCGACATCCGTCACCTCACCGCCGGCGCCACCCTCTACATCCCGGTCCAGGTGCCCGGCGCTCTCGCGTACGTGGGAGACCCGCACTTCGCACAGGGCAACGGCGAGGTCGCCCTCACCGCCCTCGAGGCCTCGCTGCGCGCGCGGATCCGCCTCGACCTGCTCGACGCGAGCGAGGCCGCTCGCGAGTTCGGCGATCTCGTCACGCCGCTCGCCGCCGACGCGA
This sequence comes from Demequina litoralis, assembly GCF_030418455.1. Lineage (GTDB taxonomy): Bacteria > Actinomycetota > Actinomycetes > Actinomycetales > Demequinaceae > Demequina > Demequina litoralis. The sequence goes on along the minus strand of NZ_JAUHPW010000002.1, from coordinate 38,883 downwards.
CCCACCTCATGCCCACCGGCCTCGACGCCGACCTCGACGAGGCGATGCGGGCGTGCGTCCGCCAGGCGATCGCGCTGCTCGGCGCGCGCTACGGGATGGCGCCGCACCTGGCCTACGCGTACCTGTCCGCCGCCACGGACTTCGAGATCTCCCAGGTCGTCGACCTGGTCACGGGCGTCCACGCCCGCATCCGTCGCGCCGACTTCGAGGGGGTCAGGTGAGGGTTCGCATCGAGGGGGGCGCGCCGGCGCCCGAGGGCCTGGTCGAGGCCGTGCTCGCGTACGAGGCGGCGCTCGCCGCCGACGACCTCACCGCGCTCGCGGACGCCTTCGAACGCGGTCCCGACGCGGTGCGCGGCGACCGCAACGGCCTCCTGGCCGGCCACGACCGCATCACCGGCTTCCGGTCCCGCCGTGGCGGCGCCGGCACACGGGAGGTCGCGGAGCTGCGAGTCCACCTCGCGGGGGACGATGCGGCGCACGTCACGACCGTCAACGTCCCGTCCGGCGGCGGCCGCGGCCTCGTCACGCAGCTGTGGCGCCGCGGCGACGACGGCGCCTGGCGCATCGCCGCCGCCCACGTCACCGCGCCCGCCCCCGCGCTCGACGCCCGCGTCTGGCGCGTCGCCGGGACCCCGCTCGTCGCCGGCGCGAGCGACGGCCCGCTCGCGGGCGAGACCGTCGCCGTCAAGGACCTCTTCGCGATCGCGGGCCAGCGCATCGGCGTCGGCGTGCGCGCGTTCCTGGCCGAGGCCGCCGTCGAGGAGGCGAGCGCTCCGGCCGTGCAGGCGCTCCTCGACGCGGGCGCGGACGTCGTGGGGCTCGCGCAGACCGACCAGTTCGCGTACTCGATCGCGGGCCTCAACCCCGACTACGGCACCCCGCCCAACCCGGCCGTCCCCGGAGCCATCCCGGGCGGCTCGAGCTCCGGACCGGCCGCGGCGGTCGCGCTCGGCCAGGCCAGCATCGGCCTCGGCAGCGACACCGCCGGCTCGATCCGCGTGCCCGCCTCGTACATGGGCCTGTGGGGCCTGCGTCCCACGCACGGCGCGGTGAGCCTCGAGGGCGTGTGGCCGCTCGCGCCGCGCTACGACACCGCCGGCTGGCTCACCCGCGACGGGGAGACGATGCGCCGCGTGGCGGCCGTCGGGCTCGCCGGCGTCGACCCCGTGCCGGTGTCGGGCACGCTCCTCGCCGCCCCGGCCGTGATGATGTCGTGCGGCGCGGGGGTGCGCTACGCGTTCGACGCCGCGCTGGGCGCGCTCGCTGCCGCGGGGACGCGCGTCGTGCCGGTCGAGGTGCCCGCGCTCGACGACCTCCTCGCCGCCTTCCGCGTGACGCAGCAGGCAGAGGCGTGGCGCAGCGACGGCGCGTGGGTCGAGGCGCATCCGGGCGTCCTCGCTCCCGACGTGCAGGAGCGCTTCGACCTCGCGCGCGACGTCACGGCGGAGCAGGAGGAGCACGCGCTCGCGGATGCGGGGCTGCTGGCGGCCCGGCTCGACCTCGAGCTCGGCGACGGCGTCCTGCTCGTCCCCGCCGCCGCATCGGCCGCCCCGCGCCTCGACGCGAGCGAGGCCGAGCTGGAGGCCCGGCGCCGCGCCACCCTGTCGATCACCGCGATCGCGGGCCTCACCGGGCGCCCGGCGCTGTCCGTGCCGCTGCTCGACACCCCCGACGGGCCCGTGGGCCTGTGCCTCGTCGGGCCCCGCGGCGCGGACCTCGCGCTGGTCGACGCGGGCCTCGCGATCGCGGCCGCGCTGCGCAATCCGGGCGAAACATCGCTCGGGCACACTGTGTAAGCCACATCAACATTCCGGGGAGGCCCCGATGTCCCTGCCAGGCCCGATCGACCCGCCCGCGCGCCTGCTCATGGGGCCCGGCCCCATCACGGCGCACCCGCGGGTGCTGCAGGCGATGTCGGCGCAGCTGGTCGGGCAGTACGACCCCTTCATGACGGATGCGATGGGCGAGGTCATGGGGCTCTACCGGCGGGTGTTCGACACCGCGAACGAGCACACGCTGCTCATCGACTCGACCGCGCGTGGCGCGATCGAGGCGGCGCTCGTGTCGCTGCTCGAGCCCGGCGACCGGGTGCTCGTGCCGGTGATGGGGCGCTTCGGCCACCTGCTCGTCGAGATCGCGGAGCGCTGCGGCGCGGAGGTCCACACCGTCACGGCGCCGTGGGGCGAGGTGGTCCCGCTCGAGGCGATCGCCGCAGCGATGGAGGCGGCCCGGCCGAAGGTGCTCGCGATGGTCCACGGCGACACCTCGACCACGATGCGGCAGCCCTTCGACGGGCTGCGCGAGCTGTGCGACCGCTTCGACTGCCTGCTGTACGCGGACGTCACCGCGACCCTGGGAGGCAACCCGTTCCCCACGGATGCGTGGGGCGTCGACGCCGCGACCGCCGGCCTGCAGAAGTGCCTCGGCGGGCCGTCGGGGTCCGCGCCCGCGACCTTCTCGCCGCGCGCGGTCAAGGCGATCGAGTCGCGCCGCAGCATCGAGGCGGGGATCCGGGAGCCGGGCGACCCCGCCACCGCGCACCCGATCCGCTCCAACTACTTCGACCTCGCGATGATCTTCGACTACTGGTCGCCGCGCCGCCTCAACCACCACACCGAGGCCACCACGATGCTCTACGGCGCGCGCGAGTGCGCCCGCGTGATCCTCGAGGAGGGCCTAGGTGCCTACCAGGCGCGTCACGACCTCCACGGGCGGGCGATGCTCACGGGCGTCGAGGGGCTCGGGCTCGCGGTGTACGGCGACCGGGAGCACCGGATGGCGAACATCGTCGCCGTCGAGATCCCCGACGGCATCGACGGCGAGGCGGTGCGCGGCGCGCTGCTGAGGGACTTCGGCATCGAGATCGGCACCTCGTTCGGCCCGCTCGCCGGTCGCGTGTGGCGCATCGGCACGATGGGCTGGAACGCGCGGACCGATGCGGTGCTCGCGACGCTCGCCGCGCTCGAGGCGGTGCTGCGCCGCCACGGCGCGAGCGTGGCGCCGGGCGGGGGCGTCGACGCCGCCTACGACGTGTACGGGACGGCCGCGTGAGTCGCCGCGCCCGCGCGAAGGGGCCCTCCGAGGCCGCGCTTGCCGACGCGCGCGAGGCGCTGCGCCGCTGCGACGTGCTCGCGGGGCTGTCCTCGATGGAGGGCGGCATCGAGCGCGTCTACCTGTCGCCGGAGCACGCCGGCGCCAATGCCCAGGTGGCCGAGTGGGTCGCCGCGGCGGGCATGCGCGCGTGGCAGGACCAGGCGGGCAACGCCCGGGGCTCGTATCCCGGCACGGACGCCGACGCGCCGGTGCTGCTGCTCGGCTCGCACCTCGACACCGTCCCCGACGCCGGCCGCTACGACGGCATCCTCGGCGTGATGATCGCGCTCGCGGTCGTCGGTCGCCTCCACGCGCACGGCGTGCGCCTGCCGTTCGGTATCGAGGTGCTGGGCTTCGCGGACGAGGAGGGGGTGCGCTTCGGACGCACGCTGCTCGGCTCGTGCGCGGTCGCCGGAGCGTTCGAGGAGGAGTGGCTCGAGCTCGCCGACGCGGACGGCGTGACGATGCGTGAGGCGTTCACCGCGTTCGGCCTCGATCCGGACCGGGTGACGGAGGCCGCGCTCGATCCGTCCGGCGTGATCGGGTACCTCGAGGCGCACATCGAGCAGGGCCCGCTGCTGCTCGACGCGAACCGCCCGCTCGGCGTGGTGTCGGGGATCATGGGGGCCAAGCGCTTCGACCTGGTGATGGAGGGGCAGGCGGGTCACGCGGGCGGGGTCCCGATGCTCCACCGCCGCGACGCCCTGCTGGGCGCGGCCGAGACCGCGCTCGCGGTCGAGCAGGTCGCGCTCACCGAGGGTGTGGTCGGGACGGTGGGGGAGATGCGTGTCGAGCCGGGCGCCGCGAACGTAATCCCGGGCCGCGCCGAGTTCTCGCTCGATGTCCGTGCCGCCTCCGACGCGCAGCGCGACGGCGCGTGGGAGCGGATCCGCGCCCACGCGGTCGAGGCCGCGGGCCGACGCCGTCTCCAGTTCACCGAGACGCTGCGCCACGTCGCGCGTGCGACGTCGTCGGAGCGCAGGCTCAGCGAGGCGGTCGAGCACGGCATCCTCGCGGTCACCGGGGAGCGGGAGGCCATGGAGCTGCAGTCGAAGGCGGGGCACGATGCGATGGCGATCGCGTCGCTCACGCCGTACGCGATGCTCTTCGTGCGCAACGGCAACGGCGGCGTCAGCCACCATCCCGACGAGATCGTCACGGTCGAGGACGTCGCGCTGGCCATCGACGCGTTCGAGGCGGCGGTCCTCTCTATCGCGCACCGGCAGGGAGCCGCTACGGTGGCGTGATGATCGAGCCCTCGACCGTGCGACGCCCACGCGCCGAGCGCGGCGACTACCGGGCCAACCACGCGAGGCTGATCCGGGCGGCGTTCGCCGCCTTCGACGAGACCGGCGTCGACACGCCGCTCGCCGCCGTCGCCCAGCGCGCGGGCGTGGGCGAGGCCACGCTGTACCGCCACTTCGCGAGCCGCGAGGACCTCGTGGCCGAGATGTACGAGGTCGGTGCCGCCGCCATCGAGCAGGCCGCGATCGAGGCGCTTGCGGCGCCGCATCCGGATGTGGCGGCACGTCTCGACGCGTTCTTCGAGGCCATGGTCGGCGCGATCTCGACGCACCGCTGCTACGCGCAGCTCGCGCCGCGAGGCTCGCGGCTGCGGCCCGATCGGGAGGTCGACCCGCGCGGGGTCACGCTCATGCGCGCGCTCGTCGCCGAGGCGCAGGACGCCGGTCTGCTCGCGCCCGACGTCATCGGGACCGACCTCACCACGCTCGCGCTGACGGCGGGCACCCTCGCCGCGGACTCGACCCCGGAGAGCGACATCGGCTGGCAACGCCACCTCGCGATCGGACGGCGGGGCCTCGCACCCGCAGGCGGACCCGGCGAACCCGCCGCCATCGACCTGCCGGCCGTGCCGGGCCGGCAGAGGCAGCCCACGATGGCCCGCGTGCACGGCTGGACCTGACCGCTCGGCGCTACGGCCCTCGCAGCTCGGGCGGCCCGCCTGGCTCGCCGCCCGCCTGGCTCGCCGCCCGCCTGGCTCGCCGCCCGCCTGGCTCGCCCCCCGCCGGAGCACGCTGCGAGGTGCTGAGTGCCCGGATCGTGCCGGAACGGGCCTTGAGAACCTCACAGCGCGCAGCGGGAGTGACGCGCGGAGCCCGGCGGACCGCGGGGGAGCCGCTGCCACCATTTCTGGGGGCTTTCGACCTTCGTGGGCCGCGCGTAGCGTCGAAGACGCGCTACGAGAGCATCGCTCTCGGACCAGGTCGGGCCCCTGGGTCCGGTCCTTCGAGGGGGAGTGCGGGCACGAGCGCTGGGTCGGACGTGGACGCCCGGCCCCGCAGGCGCCCGCGGCGCACGCCTCCCCGCCCTCGGCCACTGCCCGCGCCTCACGGCGCACGTCCCCCGGAGAAGGACATGGCAGACACGCATGCGGGGCAGCCTCACACCCGCATCCGCATCATGGTGGGCCTGGCTGCGGCCGCCATCATCGCCGCGATCGTCTGGATCGCGATCGTCGCCACGAGCGGCTCGGACACGCCGTCCACGCTCACCGGCGACGTCGAGAACATCCCATCGCTGACGTTCGACGACAACCTGTCGCCGCTGTCGGGGAAGTGATCCGATTGCGAGGGCGGCCCCGGATGGGGCCGCCCTCGCCTCGTCTGGCACCCTTCGGGCGGCGCCGCCGATGGACCCCGTGGCACCGTGGCCGCGTTCTAGGCTCGCCGATATGAGCACGCACCCGTTCCGCCAGGTCGACGTCTTCGGCTCCGGGCCGTTCACCGGCAACCCCGTCGCGGTGGTCCTCGACGCCGACGGCCTCGCCGACGCCGACATGGCCCGCATCGCACGCTGGACCAACCTGTCGGAGACGACCTTCGTGCTGCCGCCGACCACGCCCGAGGCCGACTACCGCGTGCGGATCTTCACCGTCGCGGAGGAGCTGCCCTTCGCGGGGCACCCGACGCTGGGCACGGCCCGCGCGTGGCTCGACGCGGGCGGGGTCCCGCGGGGCCCCGGCGCCCTCTTGCAGGAGTGCGGCGTGGGGCTCGTGCCGGTGCGCGTCGACGGAGATCGTCTGGCCTTCGCCGCGCCGCCCTTGCGCCGGTCGGGCCCGGTCTCCGACGTCGACCTCGACGAGGCGTGCGCGCGCCTGCGGCTGAGCCGCGACGAGATCGTGGCGGCCGCGTGGGTCGACAACGGTCCGGGCTGGATGGGGCTGCTGCTCCGCGACGCCGACCGCGTGCTCGCGGTCGTGCCGGACGGCGCGGCGCGGGCCGAGCGGGGCTTCTACGGCGTGGCCGGCCTGCACGGCGACGGCTCCGACGCGGACCTCGAGGTGCGCGCCTTCATGTACGACGCCGGCACGCCGATGGCCGAGGATCCCGTCACGGGCAGCCTCAACGCCTCGCTCGCGCAGTGGTTCGCCGCGTCCGGCGTGCTGGTCGCCCCGTACGTCGCGGCGCAGGGCACCGCGATCGGGCGCGCCGGGCGTGCGACGGTCGAGGAGGCTGACGGGTCGCTGTGGATCGGCGGCGCGACCGACGTCGCCATCACCGGCACGATCGAGGCCTGAGCGCACGCGATCGACGAGGCGCTTGCGTCGTCCGCGATGACGGGCTAGCATCACCATCGATGCGCATCGATGCGCATCGACGCGCATCCGAGAGAAGGGAAGCCAATGGTGGAGTCGGGTCTCGCAGGTCGGCGCAAGCCCACGAGTGCCGACGTCGCGCGTGCCGCGGGCGTTTCGCAGTCCACCGTCTCGTACGTGCTCACGGGCAAGCGGCCGATCTCGGAGGAGACGCGGCGGCGGGTCGAGGGGGCGATCGCGGAGCTCGGCTTCGTGCCGAACTCCGGCGCACGCACCCTGGCAGGACGCCGCTCGCATGTGATCGGCCTGATGATCCCGTTCCGCGCCGGCGTGGAGATCTCGGCCAACCTCGCCTTCGTGGGTGAGATCGCCGCGATCGCGCGCAAGGCCGATCATGACGTCCTGCTCGTCACGTCGGACGAGGGCCCCGCGGGGCTGTCACGGCTCCGCGACAGCGGCATGTGCGACGGGCTCATCCTCATGGACGTCGAGGCGCGCGACCCGCGTGTCGAGGCCGCGCGCGGCCTCGGGGTGCCGTGCGTCGTGATCGGCGTCCCGGACGACCGCAGCGGGCTCTCGTGCGTCGACCTGGACTTCGAGGCGGCGGGCGGGGATGCGGTGTCCCTCCTTGTCGGACGCGGTCGCGACGTGATCGGCCTCGTCTCGCCGGGACCGCACGGCGAGCGCGGCGAGATGTCTTTCACCAGGCGGTTCGTCGCGGGCGCCGAGGCGTCGGCACGCGATCGCGCGGAACTGGTCGCGGCGAGCGCCGACCCGGACTTCGGCTCGCTCGCGCGCGCGGTCGACTCGATCCTCTCGGCGCGTCCGGACTGCCGCGCATTCGCGGTCCACATGTCGTCCGCCGTCGAGCCCGTGCTCGCCATCCTGCGCGCTCGGGGTCTCGAGCCTGGCGTCGACGTCGACGTCGTGGGTGTGTGCGACGAGGATGTCGCCGCACGCAACCGGACCGCGCTCGATGCGCTCGTCCTGCAGCCCGAGCGGGTGTCCGCGGAGGCGATGGATGCGCTGTTCTGCCAGATCGACGGCACGCGTGCCGTCGGGACGCGGCTCGAGCTGGTGGCCGCTCCCGTCGTGACCCGAGGAGGTGCCGCTCTCTCGTAGTCCCCGATGCCGGCGCTCAGGCGCCGGCTTTCCTACACCCGATGTCGATGCGCATCGATTGCTCAATGAGGAGATATCCATGAACCGCACCATCGTCCCGGTCGTCGTCTCGGCGTCCGTCCTCGCGCTTGCCGCATGCTCCACCGCCGCCGATCCGGGCGCCGGCGAGAGCAGCGGCGGCACCACCGACCTCGCTGCCTCGATCACGCAGCTCGACGGTTACACCGATGGGACCTCGGCCGAGGCATGGCAGTCCATGCTCGACGAGTGCTCCGACGAGACGGGGGTGGCGATCGAGCGCCAATCGCTGCCGACCAGCCAGATGATGCCGACGATCCTCCGCCAGGCGTCCTCCCGGTCCATGGCGAACCTCATCTTCGTCGACAACCCCAACGTCCAGCAGATCGCCGCGACGGGCGCGCTCGCGCCGCTCGACTCGCTGGGGCTCTCCGCGGACGGCTACCCCGACGGGATTGCCGCCGCCGGCAGCTACGACGGCAGCCTCTACGGCCTCGCGCCGGGCGTGAACGCGCTCGCGCTGTTCTACAACAAGGACATCCTCGCGGACGCGGGCGTGGAGCCCCCGACGACGTGGGACGAGCTCCGTGCCGCTGCCGCCGAGCTGACGACAGGCAACACCTACGGCCTGTCGATGGCGCTGCTCCCGACCGAGGAGGGCACGTGGCAGTTCCTGCCGTTCTTCTGGGGCGCCGGAGCCGAGCTCACCGATGTCGGCTCCGACGAGGCGGTCGAGGCGCTGACCTTCGTGCAGGGCCTCTTCGACGACGGGTCGGTGTCCGCGTCGGCTCTCAACTGGAACCAGGCGGAGGCGGGGGACCAGTTCACCGCGGGCCAGGCGGCCATGACGATCACGGGCTCGTGGAGCGTCGCGAACTTCGATAAGGCGGCCAGCGTCGACTATGGCATCGTCCCGATCCCGGCCGCCGACGGCTCGGCAGCTCCCGTCGCCCTCGGCGGCGAGGTCGGGGTCATCTCGCAGGCCGACGATGCCGAGATGGCGGCTGCCGCGGCGGTCCTCGAGTGCATGACGTCGCCCGAGCACCAGACCTACTGGGCCGAGCAGCACGCGTACATCCCCGGGCAGACCGCGGTCGCCGAGGAGTACGGCGCCGCCACGCCCACGATGCAGGCATTCGTCGACGCGGTGGCCTCCGCGCGTCCGCGCACCGACGACCTCGGCGAGGCGTACCCGACCACCTCGACCGCGCTCATCGAGGCGGTGCAGAACGCGCTGACCGGGCAGCTGAGCCCGGCGGACGCCCTCAACGCGGCCGCATCGTCCGTCTCCTCGGGGCAGTAGCGGCGCGTCATGGCAGTCTCCGCCCTGTCCGTCCCGCGGCCGGTGGCCGCCCCGGCGCTCCCTCTCCTGGAGCGCCGGCGGCGGCTGGCCGGGGCCGCGTTCCTCGCCCCCGCCGCGCTCTACATGATCGTGTTCTTCGGCTACCCGATGGTGCACAACCTCGTGATGGGGTCGCAGGACTACAGCGTGTCGTCGTTCTACACGGGTGACGCCCCGTTCGTCGGTTTCGACAACTACGCGGCGATCTTCTCCGATCCCGCGTTCTGGCCGACCCTCGGCCGCACGGCGATGTTCACGGTCGCGTCGATCGTCTTCCAGTTCGTCATCGGCCTCGCGCTCGCCGTGTTCTTCGTGCGCCGCTTCCCGCTCAGCGGAGTCATCCGTGCGCTGCTGCTCCTGCCGTGGCTCCTGCCGCTCGTGGTATCTGCGTCCGTGTGGCGATGGATCTTCGACCAGGACAACGGCATCCTCAACATCGCGCTGCGAGGCGCGGGAGTGATCGACGAGCCCATCGGCTGGCTCAACACCGTCGCCTGGTCGCTCGTATCGGTGATCATCACCAACATCTGGATCGGGATCCCGTTCAACCTCGTGCTGCTCCACGGCGGCCTGCAGGCGATCCCCGGCTCGCTCTACGAGGCTGCCGCGCTCGACGGCGCCGGACCCTGGCGCCAGTTCACCCACATCTCGTGGCCGCTGCTCAAGCCTGTGACCCAGGTGACCCTCGTGCTCGGCCTCGTCTACACGCTCAAGGTCTTCGACGTCATCGCGGTCATGACCGGCGGGGGTCCCGCGAGCTCGAGCCAGACCCTCACGGTGTGGTCCTACCAGCTGTCGTTCAACGAGTTCCTGTTCGGCCAGGGCGCCGCGGTGGGCAACCTCCTGATCGTCATCGCGCTGATCGCGGGCCTCGCATACGTCCGGTCCGCGCAGCAGAGCCTGAGGAGCGCATCGTGACCGAGCCCCGCCCCGCCGCCGCGACGAGAGCCCGTCGCGTCCCACGTCGCCTCGGCAGCACGCTGATCGCGCTCGTCATCCTCGCGGTGCTGCTGTTCCCCGTCTACTGGATGGTGAACGCCTCGTTCTTCACGTCCGCCCAGGTGCTGTCGGTGGACCCGCCGCTCATGCCCTGGAGCGGGACGCTCGACGGGTACCGCCAGGCGCTCGAGAGCCAGGGGCCCAACCTCCTCACGAGCATCGCTGTCGCCACCGGCACGGTCGTCCTCACGCTCGCCATCGCGATCCCCGCCGGCTACGCGCTCGCGCGGTTCCGCGTGCCCGGGGCGGGCATCGTGCTGTTCGCGATCATGGTCGTCCAGATGGTGCCGAACATCGTCCTCGCCAACTCGCTGTTCGACATCCTCTCGAGCATCGGGCTCTTCGACACGTACGTCGCACTCGTGCTCGCCGACTCGACGCTTGCGATCCCCTTCGCGATCATCGTGCTCCGAGCGTTCATGCTGGGCATCCCCGGCGAGGTGATCGAGAGTGCTCAGCTCGACGGAGCCGGCTACCTGCGCACGCTCACGCGGGTGGTCGCGCCCATGAGCCGCAACGCGATCATCACAGCGGGCCTGTTCACCTTCCTCTTCGCGTGGGGCGACTTCCTGTTCGGCGTCACGCTCACCTCGGGGCAGGGCCTCGTGCCCGTCACCGTCGGCATCTACCAGTTCATCGGCACGCAGGTGTCGGAGTGGAACGCGATCCTCGCGACGGCGGTGCTCGCCTCCATCCCGGCCGCGATCCTCCTGGTGGTCGCGCAGCGCTACATCGCCGCGGGCGTGACGGGCGGCGCGATGAAGGAGTGACGCCACCGACCCGACCCGCCACCTGAACGATCTTCCGAGAGGACCCCTTCATGCCCACCATCCACCAGTCGGCCACCGGGCTCGACATCATCTCCGAGAACGAGCACCTGCGCGTCGAGGCGTGGGGCCGCCATGCCATCCGCGTACGCGCGTCCCGACGGCCCATCGACCACCTCTCGTCTGCGGCGGAGGAGGTGCAGGCGCTGCTTCCAGCCGAGGCCGCTGCGCCCGTCGTCGAGGTCGGCGACGGCGTCGCCCGCGTCGTGAACGGCGACATCGCCGCCGAGGTGCGCGTCGAGGGCCACGCCGAGACCGGCACCGTGAAGCTGCGGTTCGTCCGGACCACCGACGGCGTCGAGGTCCTCCGGGAGCAGCCGGCGCACTTCTGGCATCCGGGCGCCCGCCTGCTCGAGGACGACGGCGCGGGTGCCGGTCGCATCGAGCAGCGCTTCGCCGCGCGCGAGGATGAGCGCCTCTACGGCCTCGGTCAGCACACGCATGGCCGGCTCGATCAGAAGGGCCTCGTGATCGACCTCGTGCAGCGCAACGCCGAGGTATCCGTCCCGTTCATGCTGTCGAGCGCCGGCTACGGGTTCCTGTGGAACAACCCGGCGATCGGCCGTGTCGAGCTCGCGGAGAACGGCACGCGCTGGGTCGCGGACTCCGCGCGCGCGATCGACTACTGGGTGACGGCGGCCGAGGACCCGGCCACGATCCTCACGCGCTACGCGGACGCGACCGGCCGTCCTCCCGCCCTGCCGCGCTGGGCCACGGGCTTCTGGCAGTCGAAGCTGCGCTACCAGTCCCAGGAGGAGCTGCTCGAGGTCGCGCGCGAGCACCGGCGCCGCGGTCTGCCGCTGTCCGTCATCGTGCTCGACTACTTCTCGTGGACGCGCCTCGGCGACTGGCGCCTCGACACCGAGGAATGGCCCGACCTCGAGGGCGCCCTCGCGGAGCTGCACGAGATGGGCGTGCGCCTCATGGTGTCGATCTGGCCGTCCGTCAACCCGTCCTCCGAGAACATGGACGACCTCCGAGACGGCAACATGCTGATGTCGCGCGCCTCAGGCTTGCCCTTCACCGCGACCTGGACCGACAAGGGTGCCGACCATGCCGAGCCCGTCGCCTTCTACGACCCGACCAACCCGGCGGCGAGGCGCTTCATCTGGGACACGGTGAAGCGGAACTACTTCGACGCGGGCGTGCGGATCTGGTGGCTCGACGCGTGCGAGCCCGAGATCCGGCCCGCCGACCACCGCCAGCTGCACTTCTGGGCCGGGCCCGGCGCGGAGATCGCGAACGTGTACCCGCGGGAGCACGCCAGGGCTTTCGCCGAGGGCATGCGCGGCGCCGGGGACGACGACGTGGTCCTGCTGTGCCGCTCGGCATGGGCGGGCTCGCAGCGGTATGGCGCTGCCGTGTGGTCGGGGGACATCGGAGTCACGTGGGAGAGCCTCGCCGCCCAGGTGCGTGCCGGCCTCAACATGAGCCTGTCGGGGATTCCGTGGTGGACCACCGACATCGGCGGCTTCCACGGCGGTGTGCCGGAGGACCCGGGCTATCGCGAGCTCGTCGTCCGCTGGTTCCAGTGGGCCGTGTTCCTCCCGCTGTTCCGCCTGCACGGATTCCGGGAGCCGCGCACCGCGCTCGGCGCGTCCCAGACCGGCGGGCCCAACGAGGTGTGGTCCTATGGCGAGGAGGCGTACGGGCTCATCTCGCGCTCGCTCGACCTGCGCGAGTCGATCCGCCCGTATCTCGACGCGCTGATGGACGAGGCGGCCGCGTCCGGCCTGCCGCCGATGCGCACGCTGTTCGTGGAGTTCCCCGACGACGAGGCAGCGTGGGGGATCGACGATGCGTACATGCTCGGCTCCCACGTGCTGGTCGCCCCGGTCACCGCGCCGGGCGCGACGTCGCGGCAGGTCTACCTCCCCGCGGGCACGTCGTGGACCGAGGCCGAGACCGGCGCCGCGCATGAGGGCGGGACCTGGGTCGAGGCGGCCGCGCCCTCTCACGCGATCCCGGTGTTCGTGTCGGCGGGCGCCCCTGACACCGCGGTCGTGCTGCTGAGCGCCGGGGACGCGCGGTGAGCGTACAGGCAGCCGCCGCCGTCGCCCCGAGCGCGGTGCTCCACGGGCGCGGCGATCTACGGGTGGAGGGTCTGCCGCCGGCGGCCCTGCTCCCCGGCACCGCGCGCATCCGGCTCACCGCCGTGGGGGTGTGCGGCTCGGACACGCACTACTACCGGCACGGCCGGATCGGCGAGTTCGTGCTCGACGGCCCGCTCGTCCTCGGTCACGAGCCCGCGGGCGTGGTGACGGAGGTCGCCGGCGACGTCGCCGGGCTGGTGCTCGGCGACAGGGTCGCGCTCGAGCCCGGGCGCGCCTGCGGCACGTGCGACCGGTGCCTCGCCGGGCAGTACAACGTCTGCCCGGCGATGGCGTTCATGGCCACGCCGCCGCACGACGGCGCATTCTCGACGGAGATCGTGTGGGACGCGCGGCTCGCGCACCCGCTGCCCGACGCCGTCAGCGACGAGCAGGGTGCGCTCTGCGAGCCGCTCTCCGTCGGCGTGTGGGCGTGCGAGCGGGCGGGCGTCGGGCTCGGTGACGAGGTGCTGGTGTCCGGGGCGGGAGCCGTGGGGCTCCTCGCGGCCCAGGTGGCCCGTGCCCGCGGCGCCACGCGCGTCGTCGTGCGGGACCTCGCCGAGCATCGTCTCGCGCTCGCACGCTCGCACGGGCTCGAGACCGAGCTCGTCGGGACGGAGCCCGCCGTGGCATCCCGCGCGGGGGAGAACGGCGCTGAGTTCACCGTCCTGCTCGAGTGCTCGGGCGCGCCCGGGGCGCTCGGCATGGGACTCGGCCGGCTCCGCTCGCGCGGCCGCGCCGTGATGATCGGCCTGCCCGCCGAGGAACCGGTGCTGCCGCTCGCGCAGCTCCACCATCGCGAGCTGCAGGTCCAGACGATCTTCAGGTACGCGAACACCTGGCCGACGGCCATCGACCTGCTCGCGAGCGGACGGGTCCGCACGGACGGGTTGGTGACGCACCGCTTCGACCTGCAAGATGTCGACAAGGCGCTCATGGTCGCAACCACGGAGCCGGGCGCCGTCAAGGCGATGGTGCTGCCCTCGGAAGGAGAAGTGCGATGACCGTGCCCGACGAGATGTCCGCGGTGGTGTTCGACATCGGCGGCGGGGTGCGCGTCGACCGCGTGCCCGTCCCGAGCCCGGCACCGGGAGAGGTGCTCGTCGAGGTCGCGGCGGTGGGGATCTGCGGGACGGACCTGCACCTGCGCGGGGGCGACCACGTCTCCCGCGACGGGGATCTGGTCCCCGGTCACGAGCTCGCCGGGGTGGTCGTCGCGGTCGCCGCGGGGGTCGCGGGCGTCGCGGTGGGCGACGCGGTCGCCGTCGATCCCAACATCCCGTGCGGCGGCTGCCGCCAGTGCCACCGCGGGCGCCGCAACCTGTGCGAGCGCTACTCGGCGGTCGGCGTGACGCGCCCGGGCGCCGCCGCGCGGTACGTCGCGGTCCCCGCCGCCTGCTGCGTCGTGCTGCCCGCGAGCCTCGCGCAGGACCGCGACGCGCTCGCGCTCATGGCGCTCGCGGAGCCCCTCTCGTGCGCGGTGCGCGGCGTCGACGTCCTGCAGCCGCAGCTCGCGGACCACGTGCTCGTCTACGGCGCCGGCACCATGGGCCTCATGGTGACGGCGCTGCTCGCGGGCTCGGGCGCGGCCACGGTCACGGTGGTCGACCCCAACCTCGACAAGGCCGAGGGCGCGCGAGCGCTCGGCGCGACGGCGGTCGCGGGAGGCGTGCCCGACCTCGACCCGGCCGACGTGCCGGACGGCGGGTGGGACATCGTCGTCGACTGCACCGGGGTGCCCGCGGCGATCGCCGACGGGCTCGACCGGGTCGGCCGGGGCGGCACGTTCCTCCAGTTCGGGGTGGCGCCCACCGCGGCGACCGTCGAGGTGAGCCCGCACCGCATCTACCGCGACGAGATCTCCATCGTCGGGTCGATGGCCGTGCTCGACTCGTTCTCGCGCGCGGTGGACCTCCTCCTCGCGGGCCGCGTCGACCCCGAGCCCTACGTGTCCCACCGGGTCCCCCTCGAGGGCTACGCGGACGCGCTCGACCTCTTCGCGAGGGGTGCCACCCGCAAGGTGCTCGTGCTGCCGGCCTGAGTCAGCGGGCGTCGACGTCGGACGCGGCGCCGAGGCCGGTGCAGTCGACCTCCTCGGCGTGGTGGCCGGCGAGGTAGTGCGCCGCCCCGCGCTCGCCGCCGACCGTCGCCAGCAGCGGGCCCAGGTGGGCGGCGCCGACCAGCACCGGGTGGCCCGGCACGCCGCCGTCCACCGCCCGCGCGAGCACGTGCGGGTCGCCGGTGAACCGCTCCGCGACCCGCGCCACCGCCTCGGGGGCCAGCGCCGGCAGGTCCACGAGCGTCACCAGCACCGCGTCCGCGTGCGCGGCCCGGGCGATCTCGATGCCGGCGCGCAGGCTCGACCCGATGCCCTCGTGCCATGCCTCCGCCACGACACCGTGCGCGCCCTTCGGCAGCAGATGCCGGGCCTCGTCCGCGCCCGCGCCGAGCACCGCGACCACGGGTTCGCACCCGGCGTCCGCGAGCAGCGTGCAGGCGCGCGGGAGCCACGCCCCCGCATCGTCCCGTGCCAGGGCCTTCGGTCCACCGAAGCGCGTGCCGGCCCCCGCCGCGAGCACCACGCCGACCAGCCTCTCTGCCATGCTGTTCATCCTAGGGAGGAACCATGATCGAGCCCCAGCGAGACGAGCTTCTCGCATGCCTCAGCGTGACGCGCTGGGCCGACGCCCTGTCCGGGCGCGCGTACGCCACGCTGCTCGAGCTCGAGCGCGCGGCGGTGTCCGCCGGCACCCCGCTCACGCCCGCCGAGATCGACGAGGCGCTGGCGGCGCACCCCCGCATCGGCGAGCGCCGCGAGGGGGACGATGCGGAGGCGCGCTTCTCGCGCACGGAGCAGCGGTCGTCGGCCTCGCCGGACGAGGCGCTCGCGGCCCGGCTCGCGGAGCTCAACGCCGCCTACGAGGAGCGGTTCGGCCGCGTGTTCCTCATCCGCGCCGCGGGGCGCTCGCGCGAGGAGATCGTCGGGGAGATCGAGCGTAGGCTCGAGAACGACGACGTCGCCGAGCTCGCCGAGGTGGCGGACCAGCTCCGCGGCATCGCGCTGCTGAGGCTGCGTGCGACGTACGGCGAGGAGGCGGCATGAGCCACGTCACCACCCATGTGCTCGACTCGGTGCGCGGGCGCCCCGCGGCGGGCATGCACGTGCGGCTGCTGCACGGCGATGTCGAGCTCGCCACCGGGACGACCGACGCCGACGGCCGGGTCTCCGACCTGGGGCCCGACCGGCTCCACACCGGGACCTACCAGCTGGTCTTCGCCACGGGGGAGTGGTTCGCGGATCACGGCGTCGCGACGTTCTACCCCGAGGTGCGCCTCGCGTTCGGCGTGGCCGACGACGCGCACTACCACGTGCCGCTGCTGCTGAGCCCGTTCGGCTACTCGACGTACCGGGGTAGTTGACGCGTCAGGAATGTGCCCGACAGCGTGTACGTTGTGGCGGCATGACTATCGACATCGAGATCTGGTCCGACATCGCGTGCCCGTGGTGCTACCTCGGCAAGCGGCGTCTCGAGGAGGCGGTCGCCGCCTCGGGTGAGGACGTGTCGATCCGCTACCGCAGCTTCCAGCTGGACCCCACGATCCCCGACGGCGAGGCGACCCCGCACGCCGAGGCGCTCGCGGCGAAGTTCCACACGACGCCCGAGAAGGTGCGCGAGATGAACCAGCGGCTCATCGACCTCGGCGCCGAGGAGGGCATCGCCTACGACTTCGACCGCTACATGTCCTCGAACACCCGCGACGCGCACCGCCTGCTGCACCTCGCCCACGAGCGGGGGATCGGCCCGCAGATGAAGGAGCGCCTCATGCGCGCGCAGTTCGTCGAGGGTGCGGTGGTCGCGGACCACGACACGCTCGTCGCGCTCGCGATCGGGCTGGGCCTCGCGGAGGACGAGGTCCGCTCGGTGCTCGGGTCCGACGCCTACGCGGACGCCGTCGAGGCCGACATCGCGCAGGCGGCGGCCTTCGGTGCCAGCGGGGTGCCGTTCTTCGTCTTCGACCGCGCGTTCGCGATCTCCGGTGCGCAGCCGGTCGAGACCTTCGCGCTCGCTCTGTCGAAGGCCCGGGAGGCCAAGTCGACTGCGGCGGTCTGACAGGCGCCCCGCCCGTCCCGGCCCTTCCCGCTAGGGCCGGGGATCGTGTCGCCCCGGATACAGAGGAGACGAGAAGAGGCCGGGACCCATGTGGGTCCCGGCCTCCTCCCGTCGAGGCGTCAGCCCCGGTTGGCCCGGTAGTACGCGATGAGTGCCTGGGTGGACGCGTCCTGCGCGGCGAGCGCCGCATCGTCCCCCTCGATGGCCGGGGCGATCTCGAGCGCGAGCTTCTTACCCAGCTCGACGCCCCACTGGTCGAAGGCGTTGATGCCCCACACCACCGACTGCGTGAAGGTGATGTGCTCGTACAGCGCGATGAGCTGGCCGAGCACCGCCGGGGTGAGCGACGGCGCGAAGATCGACGTCGTGGGCTTGTTGCCCGCGAACGTGCGCGCGGCGACGAGCGCGCCGGTGGTGCCCTCGGCCTCGACCTCCTCGGCGGTCTTGCCGAAGGCGAGCGCCTTGGTCTGCGCGAGGTAGTTCGCGAGGAACAGCGCGTGGACGTCCTGGCCGCCGTCCTCGAGCGGGTACGCCGGGTTGACCACGGCGATGAAGTCCGCCGGGATCAGCTTCGTGCCCTGGTGGATGAGCTGGTAGAACGCGTGCTGGCCGTTGGTGCCGGGCTCGCCCCAGAAGATCTCGCCGGTCTCGGTGGTGACGGGGGAGCCGTCCCACATCACCGACTTGCCGTTGGACTCCATGGTGAGCTGCTGCAGGTACGCGGCGAAGCGGTGCAGCTGCTGCGCGTAGGGCAGGACCGCGTGCGACTGGGCGCCCAGGAAGTTGACGTACCAGACGTTGAGCAGGCCCATGAGGACGGGCACGTTCTTCTCCAGCGGCGTCTCGGCGACATGCCGGTCCACGGCGTGGA
Source organism: Demequina litoralis (assembly GCF_030418455.1). GTDB lineage: Bacteria > Actinomycetota > Actinomycetes > Actinomycetales > Demequinaceae > Demequina > Demequina litoralis. The sequence continues at coordinate 20,851 of NZ_JAUHPW010000002.1, read as the reverse complement.
AGCCCGCGAGCAGCTCGCGGAACACGTCCGGGCCGAGCGCGATCGCGAGCGACAGGCCGATGGCGGAGTCGACGGAGTAGCGGCCCCCCACCCAGTCCCAGAAGCCGAAGGCGTTCGTCGGGTCGATGCCGAAGGCTGCGACCTTGTCGAGCGCGGTCGAGACGGCGACGAAGTGGTGGGCGACGGCGTCGGCCTTGGCCTCGTCCGAGGTGACGTCGACGCCGGCCTCCGCGAGCGCGGTCCACAGCCAGTCGCGCGCGAGGCGCGCGTTGGTGAGCGTCTCGAGCGTGGTGAAGGTCTTCGACGCGACGATGAACAGCGTGGTCTCGGGGTCGAGGCCCTTGACCTTCTGGCCCATGTCGGTGGGGTCGATGTTCGACACGAAGCGCGCCTCGATGCCCGCGGTCGCGTACGGCTCGAGCGCCTCGTAGACCATGACCGGGCCCAGGTCCGAGCCGCCGATGCCGATGTTGACGATGTGGGTGACCTTCTTGCCGGTCACGCCCTTCCAGTCGCCGGAACGGACGCGGGCCGCGAAGGCGTCGATGCTCGCGAGGACGTCCTGCACGTCCTTGTCGACGTCCTGGCCGTCGACCACGAGGCCCGGCTCGATGCCGGCGGGGCGGCGCAGCGCGGTGTGGAGGACGGCGCGGTCCTCGGTGGTGTTGATGTGCTCGCCCGCGAGCATCGCCTGGTAGCGGGCGGCGACGCCGGTCTCCTTGGCCAGCTTGACCAGGGAGGCGAGGATCTCGTCGGTGACGAGGTTCTTCGAGAGGTCGACGTGGAGGTCGGCCAGGGGGAGCGAGAAGCGCTCGACGCGGGTCGCGTCGGCGGCGAACCACCCGCGGAGGTCCGGGGTGAACGATGCGCGGTGGGCGGTGAGCTCCGCCCAGGCGGACGTGGTGGTGGGATCGATGGGTGCAGTCACGGTTGCCAGGCTAGTCGTCTCCGGGACGATGCGCCCGGGACCGTCGGCGCGCCGCCCGCCGTGGACGCGGCGCAGGGTCCCCGGCCCTGGTAGATGGTCCGTCTAGGGTGCAGGCGTGATGATCTTCGCCACGGACGAGGCGGCGGACCACGGAGCCCTCGCGCGCCGGTGGGTCAACGAGCGGCGCAGCAGCGAGGTGTGCCTGGCGACCGTGTGGGAGGCCGAGCGCGGCGCCGGCTACGAGCCCACCACGGAGACCTACCGCGACGCGGTGCGGCTGGCGCTCGCCCATGCCTGGGATGAGGCCCGGGTCCCGCCCCCGCTGTGGTGCGGGGCCAACGGGTGGCCGACCGGCGGCATCACGTCGTTCGGTGCCCGCCTGATCGACGGCCTCGCCTTCCACGTCGCCTCCATGTACGGCGCCGACGCGCAGGGGTGGGACGTGATGACCTCCGACCCGCGGTACGCCCACCGGTACGAGCCCGTGATCCGGGGCATGCCGTGGAGGAGCCCGCTCACGGCCTGCCGGGTCGCGCTGTGGGTCGCGCGCGGGGACGTCTCGATCTCCCGCATGGAGTTCCCGTTTTTCGTCGATCCGACGCTCAGGGCCGTCGCTCCCGGGCCCGAGCTGCGCGACGGCGACCTCCACCTGGCCCGGGCGCGGCGGGGCGGCCGCGGTCTGCTGCGGCGTCGACCGCGCCGGTGGGACATCGACTTCAGCGGTCCGCGGTTCCGGCGCCCGTTCGGCGACCTCACGGTCGATGCCGCCCCGGTCGTCGAGCGGCCGCTCACGCTCGAGGAGCTCGTCTCGGACGTCATGCCCTCCGAGCTCGCCCCGGACTACACGCATCAGATCTGGGTGCACGAGGCGGCGGAGGGCGCATGGGGGAGCGAGCGGTGGGGTGCCCACGAGGCGCGGCTCGCCGAGCAGCCCGGGATCGAGAAGGTCCTCGGGGAGGACCGCGAGCTCATCCACGTGTACGCGCCGACGCTCACGGCGGACGAGGTGCTCGCGGCGGCGCGCCGCGCCGCCGCCGAGTAGCCCTGTCGCCCGGACGCACGAGGAGGGCGGGGCGCGAGGCCCCGCCCTCCTCGGCTCGGGCTCAGACCGGGGCTGCGACGAACGACTCGAGCGCCTTGCGGGCCTCGTTCCCGTAGACCGCCGCCGGACCGCCGCCCATGAGGATCGCGACGCCGATGGTCTCGTAGACCTGCTCGGGGGTCGCACCTGCGGCGAGCGCGTCCTTGACGTGGCAGGTGATGCAGCCGCCGCAGCGCACCGCGATGCCGATCGCGAGGGCCATCAGCTCCTTCTCGCACTTCGAGAGCGCGCCGTCGGCCAGCGCCTCCTTGTGCATCGTGAAGAACCCGCCGATGGTGCCGGGGATGACCTTGCCGAGATCCCCGATCCCGCACATCACGTCGTCGTAGTGCTCGTGGTGGTTCATGTCGCATGTCCCTTCGACTTGGCGTCCGGCATCGTTGCCGGGCTGATCGGGGACCCGCGTCCACGCTATGAAGCACGTGTCAATCTGGCCCGGGACCTTGGTCCGGTGCGGTCCCGCGGGCGGTCCGGCGGGCGGTCCGGCAGGACGATGCGGCGGTGCGCCGGCGCTCAGCCCCGGCCGAGCGCGTCGTCGAGACGGTCGCGCCAGTCGGCGCCCGCCAGGCCCGCGCGGTCGAGGAGGTCGGGCCAGTCGTCCGCGGCGTGCTCGAGCGCATCGTCGAGCATCGTGAGGTCGCCCCGCGAGGCGAGGAGCACGGCGGCCTGGATGCGTTCGGGGTCGGCGCTCGGGCTCACCGCGAGCCGCTCGAGCGCGCTGACCACGCGCGGTGCGGAGCGGCCGAAGTCCTCGGCCGCGCGCTCCGCGATGCGATCTCCCACCACTGCCATGGCGGGAATCCTCTCACGGGGCGTGGGCCTCGCCCGCGTCGGGCTGCGTGGCCTCGGCATCGGCCATCCCGCGCGCCGGGGCGAGGGTCTGGACCACCACGGCCGCGGCCACCAGGGCGGCGGCGATCGGGACGGCGAAGACGCGGATCCCGCCGACGACGTAGTCGATCAGCCAGAGCGCGACGGCGCCGTTCAGCCCGAGGTACGCCTCGGCGCGGATGAGGAGCTCGGTCCCGAAGACCATGGCCGCGGTGCCGATGAACACGAGCCCGACCGCCCACTGGACGCAGCGTTTCGCGGTGGGATGCATGGCGCGAGCCTAGCGCCGGCCGGCCCCGCGCGCTGGGAGGTGCGGAGTGCCCGGTCGCGGCCTCAAGGTCGAGCGGTCGATGCATCACGCGGCGTCGAGGATCGGGGCGTCGGGGCGCGGGCGTTCCGGGGCGTCGGGGCGCACGCGTGTCGGCGGGCAGGCGCGCACTTCGTGTCCGCGTATTTCAACGCAGGCTTGAACAGGACTGGCAGCGGGCAGCGGAACCGCCCCTTCGGCGGGGCTGTTCAAGCGATTCCTGAAATTCGCGAGCACGACGTGCACGCGAGCGCGCCTGCCTGGCCCGCGGCGAGGAGCGCGAGCGCGCAGCAGCGGCGGTGCCGCCGGCAGCGGGGGCCGGGCGATCGCGCGGCACCGGACGCATCTACAGCTCCGGCGCGACCGCCCGCTTGCCCTGGACGTAGACCCCGGCGATCGCCGGCTGGCGCAGCCCGACCAGCAGCGTGAACAGCTCCTCGAGCGTCGCCTGCTCCTCGTCGTCGGAACGGATCCCCATGGAGAGCATGCCCTCGAGCGGCTCCCACCGGGACGTCTCGATGAGCAGGAAGTCCGCGTCCTTGCCCGCGTCGAGGTTGCCGAAGGCGTGCTCCATGTCGAGCGCCCGCGCGCCGGCAAGGGTCGCCGCGAACAGCAGCTCCGCCGGGTGCAGGGCGGTGCCGGCATCCCCGGACTCGGAGATGTGCACCTTGTACGCGTCGCCCGCGACCCGCGAGATCAGCCACTCGTCGCCCGCCCCGATGTCGGAGCCCAGCGCCACGTTGACGCCGGTCTCGACGGTGGCCCGCCACGGCATCGTCCCCGATCCTAGGAACAGCTGCGACGTGGGGCAGTGCGCGATCGAGGTGCCGGTCTCCGCCATGCGGGCGAGCTCGCGCGGCTGGCAGTGCACCGCGTGCGCGAGCGAGGACCGCCGGCCCAGCAGCGACCGCCCGCCCATCCGCGAGCCCGGCAGGAAGCGGCCGTCGTAGGTGTCGAGGTAGGCCTCGACTCCGTACGACCCGAGCACCGCCGCGATCTCGCCGTCGCCCTTGCGGTTGTTCTCGTTGAGGTGCGAGTGGAAGTAGACGCCGTGGAGCTGCGCCTCCTCGTACAGCTCGCCCATCGCGGCCAGCGTCCGTTGCGTCACGGACAGGGAGAACCGCGGCACGATCGCGACCTGGACCAGCGCCGAGCAGGGGTCCCCGGTGTCGACGGCGTGCCAGCGGTCGATCTCGTCGGCGACCAGCTCGATGGCCCTCTCCTCGGACGTGAGGAGGGACGATGCGGCGGGCGGCCCCACCGTCTGCACGCCGCGGCCGGACACGACCCGCAGGCCCGCCTCGAGGGTCGCGCGGTAGAGCGCGTCCTGGGCGACGGGGAAGGCGCTGCCGAACACCATCGCGGCGGTGGTGCCCGCGGCGATGCGGCGGCGCGTGAAGTAGCGCGCGGCGCGGTTGGCGAAGTCGGGGTCCGCGAAGCGGGCCTCGGTGGGGAAGATGCAGTGGTCGAGCCACTCGAGCAGCTGGCCGCCGCCGTGCGCGGCGGTGGCGTAGGACTGCGGGTAGTGGACGTGCGAGTCGACGAAGCCGGGGAGGAGGTAGTCGGCGCGGGTGACCGGTGCATCGGCGTACGCGGCGGGCAGCGAGGCCCACGGGCCCACCCAGGCGATCATCCCCTCGCCGTCGACCACGAGCGCGCCGTCGGGCAGCGACACGAGGTGCGACGCCACGTCGGTCTGCGCGGGCGCGCCGGCGATGTGGAAGACGTGCGCGCGATAGACGCGGACGCCCGATGCGACCTCTCCGCGGTCTGCCATGACGGTGTTCCTCCCCCAGCGCCGCCCCGGTGCGGGGGGCGACGTATCCCGTCACCGTAGACGGGCCCCTGTTTCGGCGGCGTTTCGGGCACGCCGACCCTGTCCACAGGTTCCCCCGGCGTGTCGCGCGCGGCGCGCCCGGCTACCCACAGGCATCGTGCCCCGCTGTGGGAAAAATGTGGGGAAATCTGTGGATGAAACACACCATCTAGTGGTGGCACTGGGGTGCAGGCCCCAGATATAGTGGCGCTTGCTGTCCCACGTTTCGTCTCTCGAAAGGACGTCCCCATGACGATCTCGGTCTACTCGAAGCCCAGCTGCGTGCAGTGCACCGCCACCAAGAAGGCCCTCGAGCGCGCCGAGCTCGAGTTCCAGATCTTCGACGTGACCGAGGACCAGGACGCCTACGACACCGTGATGAAGCTGGGCTACCTCCAGGCGCCCGTGGTCATCGCCGGCGACGAGCACTGGTCGGGCTTCCAGCCGGACCGCATCGCCGCGCTCGCCGAGCGGGCCGCCTCCTAAGACAGCCGCCCTATGGCCTCGCTCGTCTACTTCAGCTCCACCTCCGGCAACACCCACCGCTTCGTCGAGAAGCTGGGCGTGCCGGCGGACCGGATCCCGCTGTACCCCACGGACGAGCCCCTCAAGGTGGACGAGCCCTTCGTGCTCGTCCTGCCCACCTACGGCGGCGGCAACGACCGCGGCGCCGTGCCCAAGCAGGTCATCAAGTTCCTGAACGACGAGCACAACCGCTCGTACATCCGGGGCGTGATCAGCGCGGGCAACACCAACTTCGGTTCGGCCTACTGCATCGCAGGCGACATCGTCGCCGCGAAGTGCAAGGTGCCGCACCTGTACAAGCTCGAGCTTTTCGGAACGCAGGACGACGTCACCGCCGTCCGCAAGGGATTGGAAGACCTGTGGAAGCAACCGTGATCGACACGCCCCGCACGGGCATGGACTACCACTCGCTCAACGCGATGCTGAACCTCTACGACACCGAGGGGAACATCCAGTTCGACAAGGACCGCGAGGCGGCGCGCGAGTACTTCCTCCAGCACGTCAACCAGAACACGGTCTTCTTCCACTCGCTCAAGGAGCGCCTCGACTACCTGGTCGAGAAGAAGTACTACGAGCCCGAGGTGCTCGCGCAGTACGACTTCGGCTTCATCAGCGATCTCACCGAGCGCGCGTACTCGAAGAAGTTCCGCTTCCCGACCTTCCTGGGCGCCTTCAAGTACTACACGAGCTACACGCTCAAGACCTTCGACGGCAAGCGCTATCTCGAGCGCTACGAGGACCGCGTCGTCATGGTCGCGCTGACGCTCGCCGCAGGCGACACCGAGCTCGCGACCAAGCTGGTCGACGAGATCGTCTCGGGCCGCTTCCAGCCCGCGACCCCCACCTTCCTCAACGCGGGCAAGGCCCAGCGCGGCGAGTTCGTCTCGTGCTTCCTGCTGCGCATCGAGGACAACATGGAGTCGATCGGCCGCTCGATCAACTCGGCGCTGCAGCTGTCGAAGCGCGGCGGCGGCGTCGCCCTGTCGCTGTCGAACATCCGCGAGGCCGGCGCGCCCATCAAGCACATCGAGAACCAGTCCTCGGGCATCATCCCCGTGATGAAGCTCCTCGAGGACTCCTTCACCTACGCGAACCAGCTGGGCGCGCGTCAGGGCGCCGGCGCGGTCTACCTCTCCGCGCACCACCCCGACATCATGAAGTTCCTCGACACCAAGCGTGAGAACGCCGACGAGAAGATCCGCATCAAGACGCTGTCGCTCGGCGTCGTCGTGCCGGACATCACGTTCGAGCTCGCCCGCAAGAACGAGGAGATGTACCTCTTCAGCCCGTACGACGTCGAGCGCGTCTACGGCGTCCCGTTCGGCGATATCTCGATCTCGGAGAAGTACCACGAGATGGTGGACGACCCGCGGATCCGCAAGACCAAGATCGCGGCCCGCCAGTTCTTCCAGACCGTCGCGGAGCTCCAGTTCGAGTCCGGCTACCCGTACATCGTGTTCGAGGACACGGTGAACAACGCCAACCCGGTCGCGGGCCGCATCAACATGTCCAACCTCTGCTCTGAGATCCTCCAGGTCAACACCCCGTCGACCTTCAACGAGGACCTCACCTACGCGGAGACCGGCAAGGACATCTCCTGCAACCTCGGCTCGATGAACATCGCGACCGCGATGGACGGCGGCAACCTCTCGCAGACCGTCGAGATCGCGGTGCGCGGCCTCACCGCCGTGTCGACCCAGTCGGCCATCGATGCGGTGCCGTCGATCCGCTACGGCAACGACCGCGCCCACGCGATCGGCCTGGGCCAGATGAACCTCCACGGCTACCTCGGCCGCGAGCGGATCCACTACGGGTCCGAGGAGGGCGTCGACTTCACCAACATCTACTTCTACACGGTGCTGTTCCACGCGATCGCCGCCTCGAACAGGATCGCGCAGGAGCAGGGCACGGCCTTCGAGGGCTTCGAGAACTCGAAGTACGCGTCGGGTGAGTTCTTCGACAAGTACACCGAGCAGGAGTGGGTGCCGGCGACCGCCCGCGTCGCGGAGCTGTTCGCCGAGGCCGGCATCGAGATCCCGACCCAGGACGACTGGCGCGCGCTCAAGGCCAAGGTCCAGGAGCACGGCATCTTCAACCAGAACCTCCAGGCCGTCCCGCCGACCGGCTCGATCTCCTACATCAACAACTCGACGTCCTCGATCCACCCGATCGCGTCGCGCATCGAGATCCGCAAGGAGGGCAAGCTGGGCCGCGTCTACTACCCGGCGCCCTTCATGGACAACGACAACCTGGAGTACTTCCAGGACGCGTACGAGATCGGCCCCGAGAAGATCATCGACACCTACGCCGCGGCGACGCAGCACGTCGACCAGGGCCTGTCGCTGACCCTGTTCTTCCCGGACACCGCCACCACGCGCGACATCAACAAGGCGCAGATCTACGCGTGGCGCAAGGGCATCAAGACCATCTACTACATCCGCATCCGCCAGATGGCGCTCGAGGGCACCGAGGTCGAGGGCTGCGTCAGCTGCATGCTGTAGCGTCCCCCGCACTCGCTGAAGAAGGAAAGACATGACAGAGAAGCTCACGCTGGTCAGCCACGTGGACGCCATCAACTGGAACCGCATCCAGGACGAGAAGGACGTCGAGGTGTGGAACCGCCTCACGGCCAACTTCTGGCTGCCCGAGAAGGTGCCGCTGTCGGGCGACGTGCAGTCCTGGAACACCCTCACGCCGGAGGAGCAGACGCTCACGATGCGCGTGTTCACCGGCCTGACGCTGCTGGACACCATCCAGGGCACCGTCGGCGCGGTGTCGCTCATCCCGGACGCGCTCACCCCGCACGAGGAGGCCGTCTACACGAACATCGCGTTCATGGAGTCGGTGCACGCCAAGAGCTACTCGTCGATCTTCTCGACGCTGTGCTCGACGCCCGAGATCGACGCCGCGTTCCGCTGGTCCACCGAGAACCAGAACCTGCAGCGCAAGGCGCAGATCGTCCTCGACTACTACCACGGCGACGACCCGCTGAAGAGGAAGGTCGCCTCGACCCTGCTCGAGAGCTTCCTCTTCTACTCGGGCTTCTACCTGCCCATGTACTGGTCGAGCCGCGCCAAGCTCACGAACACGGCCGACCTCATCCGCCTCATCATCCGCGACGAGGCCGTGCACGGCTACTACATCGGCTACAAGTTCCAGAAGGGGCTCGAGCTCGAGTCGGAGGCCCGCAAGGAGGAGCTCAAGGACTACACGTTCTCGCTCCTGTACGACCTCTACGAGAACGAGGTGCAGTACACGCACGACCTCTACGACGCGCTCGGCATGGCCGAGGACGTCAAGAAGTTCCTGCACTACAACGCCAACAAGGCGCTCATGAACCTGGGCTACGAGGCGCTGTTCCCGTCCACCGTGACCGACGTGTCCCCGGCGATCCTGTCGGCGCTGTCGCCCAACGCGGACGAGAACCACGACTTCTTCTCGGGCTCGGGCTCGTCGTACGTCATCGGCAAGCACGAGGAGACCACGGACGACGACTGGGACTTCTGAGTCCCGCCCGTCCAGCATCGAGGCCCCGCACCGTCAGGTGCGGGGCCTCGCCGCTTCTATTCGCAGCCCGGATGTCGGATCCTCGCCGCGTCGCTCCGACATCGAGGTCGGTTCCGGCGCGCACGAAGGATCGTCGGCCGGACGATCCGTCATGCGTGCCGTCGCGCCGCGCTCAGACCAGGCCCGAGTACTGCTGCCACGCGGGCCCGGCGGCCGGCGCATCGTCCCGCGTCACCGACGCCTGGATGAGGCCGTAGGGCCGGTCGTCCGCGTGGAAGACCTCGTTGTCGTTGGCGATGCCGAAGCGCGCGAGGTCGTACGCGAAGTGGTGCTTGTTCGGCGCGGACAGGCGCACCTCGACCAGCTCGGGCACGGCCTCGAGGGCCGCCTTGCCCATCTCGTACAGCGTCTGCTGGAGCGCGAGCGAGTGGAAGCCCGCGAACGTCTCGACCAGCGCGGCCTTGATCTCGGCATACGACTCGTCGAAGTCGAAGGTCGCCGCGTCGACGTCGCCGAAGCGCCACCTGGCGACAAGCGAGGTGGCCATGATGCGGTCCGACGTGGGCTCGAGGACCGTGTACTCGTCCTTGAGGAAGCCGTGGAACTCCGAGCCGGAGGACTTGAGCACCACGAGGTCCTTGAGACCGCCGGTGATCCACGTCGCGCCGTCCTCGACGGTCACGGCGACGGTGCGCACCTCCTGGCCCGAGCGCACCCAGCTGAAGTCGTGCTCCGCGCCGCCCACGGACACGCGCTCCCACGCGAACTCCTCGAGCTCCACGCGGGCCTGGTCCACCGGCTCGACGTCCGCGACGAAGTGCGTGGCCAGCGCGAGGGCGTACCGCTCGAGCGAGGCCAGCCCCACGGTCTTGGCGAACGCGTAGGACGTCTGCTTCTGGGTGTCGGTGGGGAGCACGGCGCCCTGGTCGCCGGTGAGGTGGGCCTCGTCGAAGCTCCCGCGCAGGCACGTGGAGACGTTGACGTCCCGGATCTCGTGGCGCGGGGTGTCGCGCACGATGCGCACGATGCGGTTCTCCGCCTTGCCGTACTGGTGGTCGCCCAAGATGATGCCCATGGCTGCCTCTCGCGAGTAGGTGGGGTGCCTGCTGGCACGGTAGAGGATGGTGATTACATCAACATTTCGAGGGGTCACATCGTTGTTCCGGGCCCCGCCTCCGTGAGGGGTCAGGGCCGGTCGAGCAGCACGCCCTCGGCGGTCTCGGAGCCCGCGATCCACACGCGGCGCACGCGGCCGGCGAGCGCACGGCCGTCGAAGGCCGTCACCTTGTTGCGGTGCTCGAGCGCCGCCGCATGCACCTCCCACGGCTCCTCGGGGGCGAAGGAGACGAGGTCGGCGTCGCGGCCGGCCTCGATCGCGCCCTTGGTCGCGAGCCCGGCCCACGCCGCGGGGATCGCCGAGGTCCACGCGGAGACGGCCGCGAGCGGGTAGCCGCGCAGCCGTGCGCCGGTCCACACGGCCGGCAGCGCGACCTGCAGGCCCGCGATGCCGCCCCATGCGACCGAGAAGTCGCCCGCGCCGGCGAGCTTGAGGTCGGCGGTCGCGGGGGAGTGGTCGGAGGCCACGAAGTCGATGATCCCGTCGGCGAGCGCGTCCCACAGGGCGTCGCGGTTGGCCTCCGAGCGGATGGGAGGGCAGCACTTGAACTGGGTCGCGCCGTCGTCGATGTGCTCCGCGTCGAACGTGAGGTAGTGCGGGCAGGTCTCGGCGGTGAGGGGCAGGCCCTCGGCCTTCGCGGCCGCGACCAGCGGCAGCGCCGACGCGGCCGAGAGGTGCAGTATGTGCGCCCGCACCCCGGTGGCGCGCACGCCGTCGATCACGGCCGCGATCGCGCTGGTCTCGGCCTCCTCGGGCCGCGACGCCACGAACGAGCCGTAGCCGCGGCCCACGCCGTCCTCGTGCGCCGCCAGCACCTCGGGATCCTCGGCGTGCACGATGAGCAGCCCGCCGAAGCCCGCGATCTCCTCCATCGCGGCTCGCAGCTGCGCGCGGTCGAGGTGCCCGAACTCGTCGACCCCGCTGGGCGCGAGGAAGCACTTGAAGCCGAACACGCCCGCGTCCCACAGCTCCCGCAGCGAGCCCAGGTTCTCCGGCACGGCACCGCCCCAGAAGCCCACGGTGACGTGGGACTTCTCGGCCGCGACGGCGCGCTTGACCGCGAGCGCCTCGGGGGACACGGTCGGCGGGATCGAGTTGAGCGGCATGTCGATGAGCGTGGTGACGCCGCCGGCGCGGGCGGCGCGGGTGGCGGAGTCGAAGCCCTCCCACTCGGTGCGGCCCGGCTCGTTGACGTGGACGTGCGTGTCGACGCCTCCGGGCATGAGCACCTCGTCGGGGCCGAGCGCGATCTCGACGTCGGCGGGCATCGCGGCGTCGAGCGCCCCGACGGCGACGATGCGGCCGCCGTCGATCGCGACGGACGCGGGCTCCTCCCCGGTGGGCAGGATCGCGCGGGCGGCGCGGATGACGAGGTCGTGGGTCATGGAATCCCTCCCCGGCTGCTGACAGACTGGCGGACGTGTTCGAGATCGCGCGCGAGGCGCTGGGGGTGCTGCACGAGGGCGGCGCGCTCGGCGTCGTGGTGGTGACCGGCGTCCACGGCTCGACCCCGCGGGCACCCGGCTCGACGATCGCGGTGTGCGCGGACGGCCGCGCGATCGGCGCGATCTCCGGCGGCTGCCTCGAGTCCGAGGCGTACGAGCTCGCGCTCGCGCGCCACGCCGAGCCGGAGCCGGTCGCCGCGACGCTCGGCGGCGAGCCCGACCTCTACCGTCCCGGCCTGGCCTGCGGCGGGGCGGTCGACGTGCTCGCCTTCCACGTGGGCCCGGGCGACCGCGAGATCGTCGCGGCGCTCGAGGCGTCCCTCGAGGACGGCGAGGCGACGCTGACGCTCCCCGGCGGGCACCGCATCGTCCGCCCCCGCGCCCCGCGCCTGGTGATCGTGGGGGCCGTCGACTTCACGCCCGCGCTCGCGGCGGCCGGCCGCGCGCTCGGCTACCGCGTGCTGGTGGTGGACCCGCGGCCGGTCTTCGCGACCCCCGAGCGCATCCCCGCGGCGCACGAGGTCCACGTCGCATGGCCCGACGCGTACCTGCGCGGCCTCGAGATCGAGGACGGCACCGTGATCTGCGTGCTCACGCACGACGACCGCGTCGACGTGCCCGCGCTCGAGGTCGCGCTCGCCTCGCCCGCCGGCTACATCGGCGCGATGGGCTCGCGCGTCACGCACGAGCGCCGGCTCGCGCGGCTCCGCGAGGCCGGCCTGGGGGACGATGCGCTGGCCCGGCTGCGCTCGCCCATCGGCCTGGACCTGGGCGGGTCGAGCCCCGCCGAGACAGCGGTCGCGATCCTCGCCGAGGTGCTCGCGGCGCGCACCGGCGCGAGCGGGCGGCCGCTGCGGGAGACCGGCGGCGCTATCCATCCGAGGCCCGGGCGCTGATCCCCGCCGCGAGCCGCCACACGCGGTCCCGCGTCATCGGCAGCTCCATGGGCCGCGCGCCGATCGCCCGCCGGATCGCGTTCGCCAGCGCGGGCGCGACGGGGTTGTAGGGCGACTCCGACATGGACTTCGCGCCGTAGGGCCCGAGCGAGTCGGAGGTCTCGGCGAAGTACACCTCGGTGGCGGGCACGTCGGCGATCTGCGGGACCCGGTAGACGCGGAAGGCGGGGTTGGTGGGCGCGCCGTGGTCGCCCATGATGATCTCCTCGTACAGCGCGGAGCCGATGCCCTGGGCGACGCCGCCCTCGATCTGGCCGCGGCACTGGGCGGGGTTGAGGACCACGCCGGCGTCGGCCGCCTGGATGGACTGGAGGATCCGCACGGTGCCCGTCTCGACGTCGACCGCGACCCGGAAGGCGTGCACGTTGAAGGCGAGCGAGCGGACCTTGCCGTCGGTCTCGCCGTGCGCGGTGAGCCCCTCCGGAGGGACGGTGGCGCCGCCGTCGAGCATCGACCGCAGCGCGACCGCGGCCGCATGCACCGCCTTGCCCGCGACGGTGATGCCGGTGGAGCCCCAGGCGCCCGTGTCGTGCTCGGTCGCGTCGGTGTCGGAGGTGCGCAGCCGCACCGTCTCGACGGGGAGCCCCAGCGCCTCGGCCGCGATCTGGGTGAGCACCGTGTGCGTGCCGTTGCCGAACTCGACGGTGCCGGCCGCGACCTCCACGGTGCCGTCGGGGAACGCGGTGACCGCCGCGGTCGCGGGGTGGCCGCGTGGCGGGATGGTCGCGATCATGGACAGCGCCATGCCCTCGCCCACGGCCCAGCCGGCCGGCGCCTCGACGCCGTTGCCGCGCACGAGCGCCGCCTCGGCGAGGTCGAGGCACTGGTCGAGCCCGTAGGACCCGAAGATGAGGTCGTCGTGGTGGCGACGCTCGGTGACGCCCAGCTTGTCGCCGTCCTTGACCGCGTTGCGCCGGCGCAGCTCGAACGGGTCGATCCCGAGCTTCAACGCGAGCTCGTCGAGCGCGGACTCGACCGCGAAGATCACCTGCCCCAGGCCGTACCCCCGGAACGCCCCGGCGGGGGTCGTGTTCGTGTAGACCACCTCGGCATGCAGGCGCTTGGCGGGCGAGCGGTACGCCTCGAGCGACTCGGCGCAGCCGTGGAACATCACGCCGATCGCGTGGTTGCCGTACGCGCCGGTGTTGGACAGCACCTCGACGTCCATGGCGGTCAGCCGGCCGTCGGAGTCGGCCCCGAGCGTCGCGGTGACGCGGAACGGGTGGCGCGTCGCGGTGCGCACGAACTCCTCCTCGCGCGTCATCTCGTACGCGACCGGACGCCCGGTCCGCAGCACCGCGAGCGCCACGATGTCCTCGGTGAAGATCTCCTGCTTGCCGCCGAAGCCGCCGCCCACGCGCGCCGTGAAGACGCGCACGGACTCGGCGGGCCGGTCGAGGATCAGCGCGAGCTCGTCGCGCGTGAGGAACGGCACCTGCGTGCTCGAGCGGACCGTAAGGCGGCCGTCCTCGGCGATCCAGCCGATCGAGCCGTGGGTCTCGAGCTGCGCGTGGCTGACGCGCGCGTTCGACCAGGTGCCGGTCGCGACCGCGGTGGCCCGCGCGAGACCCCTCCCGACGTTGCCGTAGGCGCCGCGCCAGGACGCCACGACGTTGCGTGACGCGTCCTCGACGCCGTCCTCGGGCGTGCGGTCGGGGTGGAGCACGGGTGCACCGGGGGAGCGCGCCTCCTCGGGATCGATCACGGCGGGAAGCACCTCGTACTCGACCCGCAGCGCGGCGCAGCCGGCCTCCGCGAGGCCGGGTGTGTCCGCGATCACCGCCGCGACGCGCTGCCCGCGGAACCGCACGGTGGAGTCGAGGATGCGGGTGTCGCGCGGGTCGTCGAGCCGGTTCGCGTGGCGTGCGGTCGAGTAGCGGGTGACGGGCGCGTCCTCGTGGGTGAGGACCGTGTGCACGCCGGGTATGGCGAGCGCCGCCGAGGCGTCGATGGAGACGATGCGCGCGTGGGCGTGGGGTGATCCCAGCACCTTGAGATGGGTGAGGCCGGGCACGTCGACGTCGAACGTGTACGGCTCGCGGCCCTGCACCACCCGGTCCGCCGCGGGAGGCCGGACGTCGGCGCCCGCGGCGACCGGCGCATCGTCCCCCTGCGCGGCGCCGGTGCCGGGACAGCCCACGCACTCGCCGCCGCAGCCCTTCACCGCGTGCTCGACCGCCTCGCGGATGGGCCGGTAGCCGGTGCAGCGGCACAGGTTGCCCTTGAGGCGGCGGTCGAGGTCCGGCAGGTCGTCCTCGGTGAGGGTCGACGCGGTCACGGTCATGCCCGGCGTGCAGAAGCCGCACTGGAAGGCGAAGTGGCGCGCGAAGGAGTCCTGGACCGGGTGCGGCTCGTCGCCCGGGGCGAGGCCGCCCGCGGTGGTGACGTCGCGGCCCTCGGCGCGCGCGGCAGGGTAGAGGCACGAGTGGACCGGCCGGCCGTCGACGAGCACGGTGCACGCGCCGCAGTCGCCGGCATCGCAGCCCTTCTTCACCTCGAAGCGGCCGTGCTCGCGCAGGTAGGTGCGCAGGCACTGGCCGGGGCTCGCCTCGCCCTCGACCGGGGAGCCGTCGACGTTGACCTTCATGCGAGCTCCTCCGCGACCTCGGCGGCGAGCACGCCGGACACGTGGCGGCGCCAGTCCGCGGCGCCGAGGGCGTCCGTGTAGTAGCCCGCCGCGGCCCGCGCATCGTCCCGCGCGGTCGCGGGGTCCGGGGGCGCGGCGTACCGCAGCACCGTGGGGGTGAGCGTGGCGGCGGTGACGACGATGACGGTGCGGCCGTCGGGGTGCGCGCGTCCGGTGACGACCGCGCCGGAGCGTCCGAGCTCCGCCAGCGCGATCTTGCGCAGCGCGGTGCGGGCGCGCAGCGCGTCGGCCGGTATGCGGACCTCGCGGACCAGGTCGCCGTGCGCGAGGGTCGTGGTGCCGTTGCCCGTGGGGAGGGAGGCGACGGGGACGATGCGCTCGTCGCCGTCGGCGGTCCACACGAGGGCCTCGGCGTCGAGCGTGACGCACGCGGCGAGCATCGCGGCCGCGGAGTAGCCGCGACAGATGTTGCCGACCACGGTCGCCTCGTTCCAGATCTTGAAGCTCGCGAGCAGCGCGTTCGCAGCGTCGGCGAACAGCGGCTGCGCGGCCCAGCCGAGGTGCGGCGGCAGGGCGAGCAGCTCGGCGATGGTGCAGGTGGCCCCGATGATGAGCCCGTCGCGGGTCACCTCGAGCCGCGGCCCCGGCAGACCGGCGAGGTCGACGAGGCCCGTGACGTCGCGGTTGGGCTCGGAGAACAGCCACGTGCCGCCGGCGAGGAAGCGCTCGCCGGGGGCGAGCGCGAGGTCCGCGCGCGACGTGGCGACGCGGTAGCCGGTGACGGCGGAGAGGTCCATCGCGACCTCCTCTCGAAGCGGGGTCTGCCGGCGAGTCTGCCACGCGCCAATGTCACGGTTATGTCACGGAACCCGGAATTTACGAGGGCGAAACACAACGGCGCATGTTCATGAAATGAACATTCCATAACGTCGTGCCGACGTGCCGGAGTCATGTCCGGGCGCCGCGGGAGAGACCCCACCACGATGCTCCCTCGGCTGACCTTGCGTCCAATCACGAGGGAGAACTCATGCGTTTCATCAACGGCAAGGCGGGGCGGCTGACGGCCGCCGCTGCCGGTGTGGCTGTCGCCGCGCTCGCGCTCGCGGCCTGCTCGTCCGGCGAGGCCGACTCCGGCTCGTCCGCCTCGGCCGACGCCGAGGACGCGATGGAGGCGCCCGCGTACGGCGACTTCACCGTCCAGCTGTCCTGGATCAAGAACGAGGAGTTCTCGGGCGAGTTCTTCGCGGACTCGATGGGCTACTACACCGAGGCGGGCTTCGACGCCGTCGAGCTGGTCCCCGGTCCGTCGACCGGCGCCGCCGAGCTCCTCTCCGGCACCGCGGACGTGGCGCTGTCCGACGCCGTGTCGATCGGCTCGGCCGTGGCCGCCGAGGAGGCGCCGCTGAAGATCATCGGCACCACGTACCAGAAGAACCCCTTCACGGTCCTGTCGCTGGCGGACGGCGGCAACATCATGACCGCCGAGGACATGGTCGGCAAGAAGATCGGCGTCCAGGACTCCAACACCGCGCTGTTCATGGCGCTGCTCGCGGCGAACGGCCTCACCGAGGACGACGTCGAGATCGTGCCGGTCCAGTACGACCCCGCGCCGCTCACCAACGGCGAGGTCGACGGCTTCATCGCGTACCTCACCAACGAGTCGATCACCGTCGAGGCCGCCGGCTACGACACCGTGAACCTGCCCTTCGCGGACAACGGCCTGCCGTTCGTCGCGGAGACCTTCACCGTCACCGACCAGTCGATCGCGGAGAACCGCGACGCGCTCAAGGCGTTCCTCTACGCCGAGATCCTCGGCTGGACCGACGCGGTGAACGACCCGGAGGAGGGCGCCCGCCTCGCGTACGAGGAGTACGGCGCCGACCTCGAGCTGAACCCGGAGAACTCGATCGCCGGCGCGATCGCTCAGGCGGAGGACCTCGTGGTCTCGGACGAGACGGTCGCCAACGGCCTCTTCACGATCTCGGACGAGCTCCAGGCGTCCACCCTCGAGTCGCTCGCCGGTGCGGGCATCGAGCTCGAGGCCGCCGACCTCTTCGACCTCAGCCTGCTGGCCGAGGTCTACGAGGAGCACCCCGAGCTCGTCGCCTACGCGGGCTGATCTGCGGGAGCACCAGTGACCGACGTCACCGAGTCCGGTGCCCGGGGCGAGACCGCCCCGGGCACCGGCCTGCAGATCTCCGGGCTCACGAAGGTCTTCTCCTCCGGGAAGAAGACCGTCACCGCGCTCCAGGACGCGAACCTCCACACCGACCGCGGGTCCTTCCTCGCGCTGCTCGGTCCGTCCGGCTGCGGCAAGTCGACCATCCTGCGCATCCTCGCGGGCCTCGAGCAGCCCACCAGCGGCTCGACCCGCGTCGACGGCCGCTCGCCCAAGGACCTGCGCGCCTACAACGAGCTGGGCATCGCGTTCCAGGACTCGGCGCTGCTGCCGTGGCGCTCGGTCTACAACAACATCAAGCTGCCGTTCGAGGTCTCGGGCAAGCCCGTCGACCACGACTACATCGAGGAGCTCATCGAGCTCGTGGGCCTCAAGGGCTTCGAGAAGGCCAAGCCGGCCCAGCTCTCGGGCGGCATGCGCCAGCGCGTGTCGATCGCGCGGGCGCTCGTGCTCAAGCCGTCGGTGCTGCTGCTCGACGAGCCGTTCGGCGCGCTCGACGACATGACGCGCCAGCGCCTCAACCTCGAGCTCATGCGCATCCTCGCGGCGAAGCCCGCGACCACGCTGCTGGTGACGCACGGGATCTCGGAGGCGATCTTCCTCGCCGACCAGGTCGCCGTGATGAGCCCGCGCCCGGGCCGCGTCAAGGAGGTCATGCAGATCGACCTGCCGCGTCCGCGGACGCCCGACATCCAGCGCAGCCCCGAGTTCCACGCCTACGTCGACCAGGCCTCCGAGCTGCTCTTCGGCGCGGGCGGCGCGGCCACCGAGGACGACTGATGGAGCGCAGGCTCCCGGCGTGGGCCACCGCGTCCCTCAGCGCGCTCGGGCTGGTGGCGTTCTGGTGGATCGCGTCGGTGACGATCTTCGCGAACGTCGGCTCGGGCAACACCAAGGCGATCCCGAGCCCGGTGCAGGTGGTGCAGGAGTACGGCAACGTCGGCATCGACTTCTACCTCACCAACTTCTCCGTCACGCTCAACGAGGCGGTGCAGGGATACCTGTGGGGCAACGGCGTCGCGCTCGTGCTGGCGGCGGTCGTCATGGTGCTGCCGCGCCTCGAGGGCGCGGTCATGCAGCTCGCGGTCATCTCGTACTGCATCCCGATCGTCGCGATCGGCCCGCTGCTCGTGCTGATCTTCGAGGTGCCCAAGAAGGGCGAGCCGTCCGGCACCGCCATCTTCATCGCGGCGCTGTCGGTGTTCTTCACCACCGTGGTGGGCTCGCTGCTCGGCCTGCACGCCGCGGACAAGGCGAGCCTCGACGTCGTGCACGTCTACGGCGGCAACGCGTGGGTGCAGCTGCGCAAGGTGCGCGTGATCGCGGCCCTGCCGGCGGTGCTCACGGCGCTCCAGATCGCGGTCCCCGCGGCCTTCCTGGGTGCGGTGCTCGGCGAGTACTTCGGCAAGGTCGAGACGGGCATCGGCCCGGCGATGATCATCGCCCAGCAGTCGCTCAACTCGCCCCGCGTGTGGGGCATCGCGCTCGCCTCGGGCGCGATCGCGCTGATCCTGTACCTCCTGGTCGGGCTGCTCACGCGGCTGTCGACCCCGTGGTCGAAGGGAGCGGCAGCCTGATGGCCGTCACCCAGCAGCCCCAGCAGGTGGGCCCCGAGGCCGCGCAGCTCGCGGCCCAGGTGCGTCGCCAGACGCGCCGCTCCACGCTCAAGACGCTCGGCATGTCGCTGCTCACGTTCGGGCTCACGCTCGTCACCGTCGTCGTGCTGTGGCAGGTGGCGCTGTGGGTCTCCGACCTGTCGCCGTACGTGGCCAAGGGGCCCGCCGACGTCTGGAACTTCTTCTTCGTCGAGGACGATGCGGCCGAGAACCGGGCCGAGATCATGGCGAACCTCTGGGTCACCCTGGGCGACGCCGTCATCGGCTTCGTCGCGGGCCTCCTGCTCGCGCTCGCCGGCGCGATCGGTTTCCGGCTGTCGAAGGGCTTCGAGCACGCGATGATGCCCATCGCGCTGCTGCTGCGCTCGGTGCCGCTCATCGCGTTCGCCCCGGTCATCATCATGATCTTCGGGCGCGAGTTCATGACCGTCGCGGTCATGGGTGGCATCGTGGTCCTGTTCCCCGCGCTCGTGAACATCGCGTACGGCCTCCAGCAGGCGTCGACGCAGTCGCTCGAGGTGGTGCAGGTCTACGGCGGCAGCTCGCTCAAGCAGCTCGTCAAGGTCGCGCTGCCGGCGTCGCTGCCGGCGTTCTTCGCGGCGGTGCGCGTGTCCGTGCCGGGTGCGATCACCGGTGCGCTGCTCGCCGAGTGGCTCGCGACCGGATCCGGCATCGGCGGCGTCATCAACGGCTACGCCACCTCGGCGAAGTTCGACGAGCTGTGGGCGTCCGTGGTCGTGGTGACCTTCGTGTCGCTCGTGCTCTACAACCTCGTGCAGATCCTCGAGAACACCGTGCTCGTCCGCATGGGCATGCATCCGTCGAAGCGGCTCTGAGGATGGGGGAGGCGGAGCGCGGGCCGGACGAGGCCGCCGCGCGGCTCGGCGCACGGCTGCGGGAGCTGCGCAAGGCGCGCGGGCTGACGCTCGTCGCGCTGGCGGAGTCCACCGGCCTGTCGCACCCGTTCCTGTCGCAGGTGGAGCGCGGGCTCGCGAACCTCTCGCTGCAGTCGCTGCGTCGCATCGCGGTCGCGCTCGAGACGAGCCCGGTCGAGCTCGTGGCGGCCGCGGAGGCGGGCGACGGTTCCCCGCCTCGGAAGGTCGAGGTCTCGCGGGCCGGTGCCCGTCGCCCCACCCCGCAGGGCTTCGCGCGCGGGCCTGCGGTGTCGCTGGTGCGCGGCGCCCGTCCGTTCACTCCGATCCTGGTCGAGTCCGAGGCGGTCGACCCGGGCGAGGTCTTCGTCCACGCGGAGGACGAGTTCGTCTTCGTGGTCGACGGCGTCGCCGAGGTGGAGACCGACGGGCGGGCGCACAGCCTCGGCGTCGGCGACTCGGTCTACTACGCGGGAGGGGTCCGGCACCGGTGGTGGGGCGGCCCGTACCGGCTGCTGGTGGTCAAGCAGCAGGTCCGGTAGCGCTCGCCGCCCTCCTCCGCTGTGCCCGCACCCGCTGCGCCCGTCACCCCGGGGCCTACACCGGCTGTGCCCGCACCGGCTGCGCGCGTACCGGCAGCGCCCGTCACCCCGGGGCTTCCACGCCCTGCGCCTGCGTCACTGCGCGGTGCGGCGCGCTCGTGCTCCTCGCCGCGTCCCCGCCGTCAGGCGCGCTCGGGTGCAAGTCGTGCTCGCGTATTTCAGGAAGCGCTAGAACAGCCCTGTCGGCGGGGAGGTGCCGCTGCTCATTGCGCGGCCTTTTCAAGCCTGCGTTGAAATACGCGGACACGAAGGGCGTGCCTGGTCGCCGACACACCGACACACCGACACACCGACACACCGACACGCCGACGCCCCGACGCCCCGACCCGCCCGCGCCCCGACACCTTCGCCCCGACACCTTCGCCCCGACGCCCCGACCCGCCCGCGCCCCGACACCTTCGCCCTGCGAGGTGCTCAGTGTCCGTTCTCGGCGGCAGATTCATACGGTCGAGGCATCACTT
>NZ_JAUHPW010000019.1 GCF_030418455.1 Demequina litoralis | reverse complement strand
TCTAGCTGTACTTGGTCAGCAGGTTGGTGACACGGAGGTAAGGGAGAAGGCCTCGATCATTGGTGGTGTCTAGTCGCCAACGAAAGAGGCCTTCTCTTGCACCACCGTAATGCCCGATTGACCGTCCGTGGTCGTCAGATCCTGGTCGAGCGGATCGCTGCTGGCCGGCCTGTCGCGCATGTCGCGAAGGAGATGGGTGTCTCCCGCACCTGCGCGCACCGCTGGTGGGGCCGCTACCAAGCCGAAGGCGATGCGGGCCTCGAGGATCGCTCGTCGCGGCCCCGTGTGAGCCCGACACGCACGTCGGTCGAGGTCGTGGCCACGGTGGTCGCGCTGCGCGAGAACGACCGGCTGAACGCGGTCGAGCTTGCGGCCGCGGTGGGGATCTCGGCGTCGACGGCGGGTCGGATCATCGCCCGGGCGGGTCTGCCTCGCTTGTTCGACATCGATCCCATCAGCGGCGAGGTGATCCGCGCGTCGCGGGCCACGACCCACCGGTACGAGCGTGAGCACGCGGGCGACCTAATCCACATCGACGTGAAGAAGGTCGGCCGTATCCCCGACGGTGGCGGTCACCGCGTTCATGGCCGCACCAAAGCCGCCCGCGGTCGAGGCATCGGCTACGACCATGTCCACGTCGCTGTCGACGACCACTCCCGGCTCGCGTTCGCGCAGGTCCTGCCCGACGAGACCGGCGACACCTGTGCCCAGTTCCTCGCCGACGCGGCCGCGTTCTTCGCGTCCCACGGCGTGCGGGTGCGCGAGGTGATGACGGACAACGCGCTGAACTACACCCGTGCCCGCGCCTTCGGCGACGTCGTGGGCATGCTCGGCGTCAAGCATCGACGCACCCGCCCGTACTCGCCGTGGCAGAACGGCAAGGCCGAACGCTTCAACCGCACCTTGCAGGAACGGTGGGCCTACCGCCGCGCCTACGCCACCAACGCCGACCGCACCGCAGCCCTCGACGAATGGCTCGACCACTACAACTACGATCGACCCCACACCGCCGCCGGAGGCTTGCCCCCGATCAGCCGAGTGTCACCAACCTGCTGACCAAGTACATCTAGCG
>NZ_JAUHPW010000018.1 GCF_030418455.1 Demequina litoralis | reverse complement strand
CTCAAAGTCAAGCGGTCAAAGCATCATGCGGCGTTGAGGAGGTCGTTGAGGGCTTGGGCGGGGGTGCGGTAGTCCAGGGTCGGGCGGGGTCGGGAGTTGAGCTTGTCGGCGATGGTGGCGAGTTCGTCGGCGCTGTAGCCCGACAGGTCGGAGCCCTTGGCCAGCCAGTGGCGCAGCAGCCTGTTCGTGCTCTCGTTGGAGCCGCGTTGCCACGGTGAGTGGGGATCGGCGAAGTACACCGGCGCTTGCAGGTTGAGCTGGATGTGGTCGTACGCCGCGAGCTCGGAGCCGCGGTCCCACGTGATCGATCGGCGCAGGTGTGCCGGCAGGAGGCTCATTTGGGCGATCATCTGCCGCGCGACGACGTCGGCGGTGGCGCGTTCGGGCAGGTGCAGCAGGATCACGAAGCGCGTCGAACGCTCAACCAGCGTCCCGACCTGTGAGGCACCCTTCGCGCCCTTGATCAGGTCTCCTTCCCAATGGCCCGGCACTGCACGATCAGCGACCTCAGCAGGGCGTTCGCTGATCCGAAGCGCGTCACGGTAGGTGGCTTTCAAGCCGCGTACGCCGCTGCCGCGGGCCTTGCGCGCGGTGCGCTTGGTGGACAGCTGCCGGGCCAGATCCTGACGTAGTCCGCCACCGGCTTGGACGTACAAGGCGCGGTAGATCGTCTCGTGACTCACGCGTCCAGTGTGGTCGTCGGGGCGCTCCCGGGCGAGCATGTCGGCGATGAGCTTGGGCGACCAGCCATCGTCCATCCAGGTCTCGATCCGGGCAGCGAGCGCCGGGTTGCGCTCGAGCTTGGTGTCCTTGGGTCGACGCCGGCTCTGATGCGCCCGCGTATGCGCCAACGTCGCGTGGTACTCCCCGCCCGGACCTCGGTGACGTTTAATCTCGCGCGAGACCACCGACTGCGAACGACTGATCCGCGCCGCGATCGTGTGCTGCGACCAGCCCGCACGCAGGCCCGCCTGGATTTCGGCACGTTCAGCCATCGTCAAGGACCGACCAACCGTCCCGTCCCAGTCCACGACCGGGTCCGACACCGCATGCGCACGTCCATTGCTGAGCTTCACTCCGCCAGCATCACGCCACCACCGCACCGGCGTCGCACGACACTGCGCCGTACCCACCATCACCGCCGCTACCTGCGCTGACGTCCCCCAACACACCAGATCCACGAACTCATCCCGCATCGACTGCGGATACCTCGCCATGACACCACCTCC
>NZ_JAUHPW010000017.1 GCF_030418455.1 Demequina litoralis | reverse complement strand
CCTGGCTCAGGACGAACGCTGGCGGCGTGCTTAACACATGCAAGTCGAACGGTGAACCAGGAGCTTGCTCTTGGGGATCAGTGGCGAACGGGTGAGTAACACGTGAGTAACCTGCCCCAGACTCTGGGATAAGCCTTGGAAACGAGGTCTAATACCGGATACGCGACTCCACCGCATGGTGAGGGTTGGGAAAGTTTTTCGGTCTGGGATGGACTCGCGGCCTATCAGCTTGTTGGTGAGGTAATGGCTCACCAAGGCGACGACGGGTAGCCGGCCTGAGAGGGCGACCGGCCACACTGGAACTGAGACACGGTCCAGACTCCTACGGGAGGCAGCAGTGGGGAATATTGCACAATGGGCGCAAGCCTGATGCAGCGACGCCGCGTGGGGGATGAAGGCCTTCGGGTTGTAAACCCCTTTCAGCAGGGAAGAAGCGAAAGTGACGGTACCTGCAGAAGAAGCGCCGGCTAACTACGTGCCAGCAGCCGCGGTAATACGTAGGGCGCAAGCGTTGTCCGGAATTATTGGGCGTAAAGAGCTCGTAGGCGGTTTGTCGCGTCTGCTGTGAAATCCCGAGGCTCAACCTCGGGCCTGCAGTGGGTACGGGCAGACTAGAGTGTGGTAGGGGAGACTGGAATTCCTGGTGTAGCGGTGGAATGCGCAGATATCAGGAGGAACACCGATGGCGAAGGCAGGTCTCTGGGCCACAACTGACGCTGAGGAGCGAAAGCGTGGGGAGCGAACAGGATTAGATACCCTGGTAGTCCACGCCGTAAACGGTGGGCACTAGATGTGGGGCTCTTTCCATGAGTTCCGCGTCGCAGCTAACGCATTAAGTGCCCCGCCTGGGGAGTACGGCCGCAAGGCTAAAACTCAAAGGAATTGACGGGGGCCCGCACAAGCGGCGGAGCATGCGGATTAATTCGATGCAACGCGAAGAACCTTACCAAGGCTTGACATATACCCTCTATCCCCAGAGATGGGGAGTGCTTCGGCGGGGTATACAGGTGGTGCATGGTTGTCGTCAGCTCGTGTCGTGAGATGTTGGGTTAAGTCCCGCAACGAGCGCAACCCTCGTCCTATGTTGCCAGCACGTGATGGTGGGGACTCATAGGAGACTGCCGGGGTCAACTCGGAGGAAGGTGGGGATGACGTCAAATCATCATGCCCCTTATGTCTTGGGCTTCACGCATGCTACAATGGCCGGTACAATGGGCTGCGATACCGTAAGGTGGAGCGAATCCCAAAAAGCCGGTCTCAGTTCGGATTGAGGTCTGCAACTCGACCTCATGAAGTCGGAGTCGCTAGTAATCGCAGATCAGCAACGCTGCGGTGAATACGTTCCCGGGCCTTGTACACACCGCCCGTCAAGTCACGAAAGTCGGTAACACCCGAAGCCAGTGGCCCAACCCTTTTGGGGGGGAGCTGTCTAAGGTGGGATTGGCGATTGGGACTAAGTCGTAACAAGGTAGCCGTACCGGAAGGTGCGGCTGGATCACCTCCTTTCTAAGGAGCACCTAC
>NZ_JAUHPW010000016.1 GCF_030418455.1 Demequina litoralis | reverse complement strand
CTAGTACGCCTCGCTTGCGAGGTTGGAACGAGGGGTCGCTCACGGATGGGGTTGTCGGCTGGCACGCTGTTGGGTCCTGAGGGGTCGGACGTTCTCGTTCTATCTTTCAGACCGTCGAACCTGTCGCCAGGTTCGCTCGCCGTCGTCACGACGGGGGCTGTCTGGTGGTGGGCACGGTTGCGGACCATCTCCTCCCATCAAACCGCAGGGCTTGAGTCTTGTAGGTGTGGGGTGTGGGGGTGGGTTCGTCCGTCGTTTGAGAACTGCACAGTGGACGCGAGCATCTTTGATATCTGTGGTCAAGTTTTTAAGAGCACATGGTGGATGCCTTGGCAGTAGGAGCCGAAGAAGGACGTTGTAGCCTGCGATAAGCCTCGGGGAGCTGGCAAACAAGCTGTGATCCGAGGATGTCCGAATGGGGAAACCCCGCTGGAGTCATGTCCAGTGACCCACGCCTGAACACATAGGGCGTGTGGAGGGAACGTCGGGAAGTGAAACATCTCAGTACCGACAGGAAGAGATATTCCGTGAGTAGTGGCGAGCGAAAGCGGATGAGGCCAAACCGTATGCGTGTGATACCCGGCAGGGGTTGCGTGTGCGGGGTTGTGGGACCTTTCGGACTGTTCTGCCGGACAGTCGAGGAGTCAGAAATCCGTGTGATAGGCGAAGGGCATTGAAAGGCCCGGCGTAGAGGGTGCGACCCCCGTAGCCGAAATCATGCGGACTCCTGAGAGTCATCCCAAGTAGCACGGGGCCCGAGAAATCCCGTGTGAATCTGCAGAGACCACTCTGTAAGCCTAAATACTACCTACTGACCGATAGCGAATCAGTACCGTGAGGGAAGGGTGAAAAGTACCCCGAGAGGGGAGTGAAATAGTACCTGAAACCGTGTGCTTACAATCCGTCGGAGCCTCCTTAGCTGGGGTGACGGCGTGCCTTTTGAAGAATGAGCCTGCGAGTTAGTGCTCAGTGGCAAGGTTAACCCGTGTGGGGCAGCCGTAGCGAAAGCGAGTCCGAACAGGGCGTTTGAGTCGCTGGGTCTAGACCCGAAGCGAAGTGATCTATCCATGGCCAGGCTGAAGCGCGGGTAAGACCGCGTGGAGGGCCGAACCCACTTGGGTTGAAAACCGAGGGGATGAGCTGTGGATAGGGGTGAAAGGCCAATCAAACTTCGTGATAGCTGGTTCTCCCCGAAATGCATTTAGGTGCAGCGTTGCGTGTTTCTTGCCGGAGGTAGAGCTACTGGATGGCCGATGGGCCCCACCAGGTTACTGACGTCAGCCAAACTCCGAATGCCGGTAAGTGAGAGCGCAGCAGTGAGACTGCGGGGGATAAGCTTCGTAGTCGAGAGGGAAACAGCCCAGAACACCAACTAAGGCCCCTAAGCGTGTGCTAAGTGGGAAAGGATGTGGAGTTGCATAGACAACCAGGAGGTTGGCTTAGAAGCAGCCACCCTTGAAAGAGTGCGTAATAGCTCACTGGTCAAGTGATTCCGCGCCGACAATGTAGCGGGGCTCAAGTACACCGCCGAAGTTGTGTCATTCACATATGTGCTAGGCCTTCGTGGTCCAGGCGTGTGGATGGGTAGGGGAGCGTCGTGTGGCGGGTGAAGTCGCGGGGTAACCCAGCGGTGGACGCCACACGAGTGAGAATGCAGGCATGAGTAGCGAAAGACGGGTGAGAAACCCGTCCGCCGAATGACCAAGGGTTCCAGGGCCAGGTTAATCCGCCCTGGGTAAGTCGGGACCTAAGGCGAGGCCGACAGGCGTAGTCGATGGACAACGGGTTGATATTCCCGTACCGGCGAAGAACCGCCCATGACGAGGCGGACGATGCTAAGTGCCCAAAGCCGGCGAACCCTTCGGGGGGAGCTCGGTGGCGCGCACGAACCAGATCCGTAGTAGTCAAGCGTATTAACAGGGGTGACGCAGGAAGGTAGCCGAGCGTGGCGATGGTAGTCCACGTCTAAGGGTGTAGGCCGAACCGTAGGCAAATCCGCGGTTCACA
>NZ_JAUHPW010000015.1 GCF_030418455.1 Demequina litoralis | reverse complement strand
TCTCGACGCCGACCGCGACCGGCTCCGGCACCAGAGCGATCCCGAAGCGCTCGCGCACCCCGTCCCGCACCGCGCGGGCCAACGCCACGATGTCCGCCGCCGTCGCGTCACCGCGGTTGGTGAGCGCGAGCGTGTGCTTGGTCGACAGCGACGCGGGAGCGCCCTCCGCGACGGCGAAGCCCTTGGAGAAGCCGGCGTGCTCGATGAGCCACGCCGCCGAGGTCTTCACCAGGCCGTCCGCGGCCGGGTACCGGGGCGCCCCCTCGGGGACCGCATCGTCCGGCACGATCGGGTTGGTGAAGAACGAGCCCGCGCTCCACGTGTCGTGGTCGGCGGGGTCGAGGACCATGCCCTTCGCGGAGCGCAGCGTGAGCACCGCCTCGCGCACCTCGGTGATGGGCACGCGCGCGCCCAGCTCGACGCCGAGCGCCGTCGCGAGCTGCTGGTAGCGCACGGGCGCGGACAGGCTCGCCATCCGCGTGTGGAAGGTGACGTCGAGGACGACGTAGCGGGGCGTCGGGCCCCAGGGACCGTGCGTCATGGAACGCTTGAGCATCGAGTCGCGGTAGCCGAACTCGGCCTTGACCAGCGGCAGCGACCGCACGGAGCCCGTCTCGCGGTCCCAGGTGCGCACCACGGAGACGATGTCCTTGACCTCCGCGCCGTACGCGCCGACGTTCTGCACCGGGGTGGCGCCCGTCGAGCCGGGGATCCCGGACAGCGCCTCGAAGCCGCTCCACTCGGATGCCACGGCCTGCGCCACGAGGTCGTCCCAGCGGGTGCCGGCGGTCGCGGTGATCGACAGCCCACCGCATGCGCCGTCGTTGACGAGCGAGACATCCTCGCGCGCGTCGCGCACGACGACGCCGTCGAAGCCCTCGTCCGCGACGAGCAGGTTCGAGCCGCCGCCGACGACGAGCAGCGGGGTGGCGTCGGCGTCCGCGGCGCGGACCGCGTCGATGAGGGCCGCCTCGCTGTCCGCCTCGATCAGCTCGCGCGCCGGGCCTCCGACGCGCAGGGTCGTGAGGGAGGCGAGGTTCATGGCCCCAGGGTATCCGCGCCGGCGTCCTCCTCCCGCAGGGCCTCGGGGGCGCCCTCGAGCGGGCGCGTGGCGGGCGCGAGCACGACCATCGCGGCCGCCGCGACCACCGTGAGGAGCAGCGCCTTGCGCAGCTCGATGTGCTCGGCGATGAGGCCGACCACCTGCGGCATCGTGAGACCGGCGATGGTGCCGAAGGCGGCGACGGCGGCGACGCGGGCGGTCGCGTGCGTGCGGTCGTCGGCCGCGGCGGAGATCGCGAGCGGGTAGCCCATCGACACCCCGGCCCCCCAGATCAGCATCGCGAGCGGCACGCCCCAGAACGCCGGCGTGAACGCGAAGATGAGGGAGCCGACCGCGACGAGGACCCCGCAGGTCCTCACCACGGTGACACGGCCGAGCCGGTCGACCACGCTCGCACCCATGATGCGCACGCTGCTCTGGGCGACGACGAGGAAGGCGTAGAAGGCGGCCGCGAGCGCCTCGGTGCGGCCGAAGTCGTCCACGATCGCGAGCGGCACCCAGTCCGCCGCGCCCATCTCGACCGTGAAGGCGCAGAACAGGATGAATCCCAGCGCGAGCGTGCGCCGCTCGCGTGCCGCGACCTTGAGCGTGACGAAGATGCCGTCCTTGCTCTCCACGCTCTCCGGTGCGGGCGGCCGGCCGTCGAGGATCGCGACGGACGCGAGCGCGAGGTACGCTGCGCCGACCACGGTCACGTTGACCGCGTAGTGGACCCCGACCGCGATGCCCGCGTGCGAGTAGAGCGCGCCGAGCCCCACGCCGGCGAGCAGCGCCAGGGAGAAGGCGGCGTGGAACTGGGACATGATCGAGCGCCCCACGTGCCGCTCGATGGTCGCCGCCTCGGCATTGGCCAGGGCGTTCACGGTCTCGAACGCCCCGAGCGCGAAGAACAGCGCGACCGCGAAGCCGATCGGGGTGCCGGCGTGCGCCGCGAGGCCCATCGCGCAGAAGCCGAGGACGATCGCGACCGACGCGAGCCGGATGAGGGCGAGCGAGCCGATGCGCGCGACCAGCCCGCCGAGCACGGAGAAGGCCGCGAGGCCTCCGATCGAGCCGACGATGAACAGCGCCGCGAGCCCCGCCGGGCTGACGCCGAGCGCGTCGCGCACGCTCGGGACGCGCGACACGTACGTGCCGAGCATGAGCCCCATGCCGACGAAGAGCACGAGGACGCCGATCCTCGCGGCGCGCACACGGCGCGCATCGACCTGCGGTGGCTCCATGCGGCCCCCCTCCGCATCGTCCCCCAGCGTCCGGGACCTACACGACGCTAGCAGGCACGTCGTGGGAGGGCACCCGGAACGCGGGCCGTCCGCGAGCGCGACGGGGCGGACGCCGGGGACGGGACGATGCCGTGCCCGGCCCGTGCGCGCGGCGCTAGTCTGAGGGTCCACCGATCCGAGGAGCCCCGCGTGACGCGCACACGCCGACCGACCATGGCCGACGTCGCCGCGAGGGCGGGCGTGTCGTTGTCCACCGTCTCCCTCACCTACTCGGGCGCCGGACCGCTGTCCGCGGAGACGAAGGCGAAGGTCGAGCGGGCCGCGGAGGAGCTGGGCTACGCGGGACCCGCGCCGCATGCCAGGGCGCTGCGGTCGGGCCGCACCGGGGTGGTCGGCCTCGTCATCCACGAGCGGCTGCAGCTGTCGTTCAGGGACCCGCTCATGCTGCGCATCATGGACGGGCTGGTGGGAGACCTGGGCCAGATGGGCCTCGGCGTGCTGCTCATCCCCACGCCCACCGGCGAGCCGGGCGAGCGCAGCCTGCTCGAGACGGCCGCGATGGACGCCGCCGTGCTGCTGCGCGTGCGCGACCACGACGACGAGCCCGCGATCGACATCCTGCGCCGCCGCGGCCTCCCCATGGTGGTGATGGAAGGCGAGGCTCCGGCCGGCGCCGGCGTCCTCGAGATCGACGACCGCGGGGCGACCGCCGCGATGATCCGGCACCTCGTCGACCTCGGGCACAAGCGCATCGGCACCATCACGCTGCCGGCGGGCCTCGACGGCGAGACCCGCGTCCTGGGCCTCGACGAGGCGCTCGCGAAGACCGCGTGGACGCCGGTGCACCGCAGGCTCGAGGCCTTCGCGGACGCGGGCGTCGAGCCGTGCGTCGTGGTCGAGGCGCGCGCCTCGATCGTCGCGGAGGGCATCGCGGCCGCACACCTCGCGCTCGCCGCCGAGCCGCGCCCCACCGCGCTCGTGTGCCAGTCGGACCTGCTCGCCGGCGGCGCGATCCTCGCGGCCCGCGAGCTCGAGATCGCGGTGCCGCAGCAGCTGTCGATCACCGGCTTCGACGGGCTCGAGCTGCCGTGGCTCGCTCCGCACGAGCTCACCACGCAGGTCCAGGATGCCGAGGCGAAGGGCCACGCGCTGGCCGCCGAGGTCAAGGCGCTGCTCGCGGGCGAGTCGCCCGCGCCGGTCGTGATGCCGCTCGAGCTGCGCATCGGCTCGACGACGGCCCCCGCCCCGCACGACGACTCCCGATGACAAGGGTGACAGATGTGACTCGCTGACCGCTCGACGGTCGGCGCGGGCGCCCACGTCCCATCGTCCACACCAGTCACCCTTGTCATTGGCAATCGGCGCGGCCCCGGCCTCTCGAGGAGGACCGGGGCCGCGCGGGACGATGCGGGATCAGGCGAGCACGCCGAGGATCGGCCCCATCGCGAAGTAGAGGACGAACGCGGCCGCGGCGCCCCACATGAGCGGGTGCACCTTCTTGGCGGCGCCGGTCGCGACCTGGAGCACCACGTACGAGATGAAGCCCGCGCCGATGCCGACCGAGATCGAGTAGCCGAACGGCATGAGGATGAACGTGAGGAACGCCGGGATCGCGATCCGGTAGTCCCTCCAGTCGATGCCCGCGACCTGCGACACCATGAGGAAGCCCACCACCACGAGGACCGGGGTGGCGGCCTCGAACGGCACGAGCGCGTACAGCGGCGTGAGGAACGTCGACAGCAGGAACGCGATGCCAGTCACCACGGAGGCGAGGCCGGTGCGCGCGCCGTCGCCCACGCCCGCGGCCGACTCGATGTACGAGGTGTTCGACGAGACCGAGCCGAAGCCGCCCGCGGCGGCGCCGATCGAGTCGACGAGCAGGATCTGCTGCGAGCGCGCCGGGTTGCCGTCCTTGTCGTTGAGGCCGGCCTCGGCGCCCACGGCGGTCATCGTGCCCATGGTGTCGAAGAAGTCCGCGATGAGCAGCGAGAAGACGAGCAGCAGCGCGGTCAGCACGGGCAGCGAGGTGAAGCCGCCGAAGAGGTCGACCTGGCCGATGAGCGAGAAGTCGGGCACGGAGGCCACGGAGTCCGGGATGGCCGGCACGACGAGCGCCCAGCCGGACGGGTCGTCGACCGACGAGCCGAGCGACAGCGCGGACTCGATGACGACGGCGAGCACCGTCGCGACGACGATCGACAGGAGGAGCGCGCCGCGCACCTTCTTGACCATGAGGATGATCGCGGTGAAGAGGCCGACGACGAACACGACCATGGGCCACGTCGAGATGTAGCCGCCGTCGCCGAACTCGGTCGGGGTGCCCGCGCCCTGGCGCACGATGCCCGCGTCGTAGAGGCCGATGAAGGCGAGGAAGAGCCCGATGCCGACCGCGATGGCCTGCTTGAGGAACGCCGGGACCGCGGCGAACACGGCCTTCCGGAAGCCGGTGAGCACGAGCACCGTGATGACGATGCCCTCGATGACCACGAAGCCCATCGCTTCGGGCCAGCTCATGCCCTCGCGCGAGGCGATGCCGTACGCGACGAACGCGTTGAGGCCCAGGCCCGCGGCCAGCGCGAGCGGGAAGCGGGCCCACACGCCCATCGCGATCGACAACAGTCCGGCGACCAGCGCGGTGGCCGCGGCGACGAGCGCGAGGTTGGGGGCGTCGCCGCCGCCGAGGTAGGTGCCCGTGCCGTCGGCGACGGTGCCGATGATGAGCGGGTTCAGCACGACGATGTACGCCATCGTGAAGAACGTGGTGAGACCGCCGCGGATCTCCTGGGCGATCGTCGAGCCACGCGTGGTGATCTCGAAGTACGAGTCGAGGCGGCCGGCGATGCCGGTCCGCTCCTCGGTCTTGGCGCTCATGCGTCCTCTTTCACGCAGGGGAGAGCGCGCGCGCCAGCGGACGCTCTCCCGGGGTTGGCGCGGATCCCCGAAGAGCGACGCTAACGCCGCAAGCGCCGGAGGCGCGCGACGGGATCTCGCGGTGTCACCCTAAGGCACTCGGGAGCGTTTCCCGACCACGGGACGTTCCGCTCGGGGCGCCGTATCCCGCCCCGGCTAGGCGCAGGAGACGACGGCTTGGGCCTTACCCAGGACCTTCTGTCCGTCATGCTCGACGGTGATGTCGATGCGAGCCGTCCGCTTCTCGGCGTCGAGCGCGCCGACCTTGGCGGTGAATGTCACGGCCGCCTCGCCGATCGCGGGCACCGGGACCGGGCGCGTGAACCGCGTCTGCAGGTCGACGACGTTGCCGGGGCCGGCCCACTCCTCCACGACGGAGGCGGCCGTGCCCATGGTGAGCATGCCGTGCGCGATGACCCCGGGCAGGCCGACCGACTCCGCGACCACCTCGTTGTAGTGGATCGGGTTGAAGTCGCCGGACGCGCCCGCGTAGCGCACGAGGCTGTCGCGGGTGAGCTCGACGGTGCGCTCGGCGACCACCTCGCCCACCTCGAGGGCGTCGAAGGCCGGCCCGTTCTCGCTGCTCATCAGGCCTCCTCGCGCACCGCGAGGGTGCTCGTCACGGTGGACACTGGCGAGCCGTCCTCGTCCGACAGCTCGGTGCGGGTCGTCACCATCGAGATGCCGCCGCGCTGCTTGATGGCGTCGATGTGCACCGTCGCGGAGATGAGGTCGCCCGCGACGATGGGCCGGTGGTGCGAGAAGCGCTCGTCGGCGTGGACCACCCGCGAGAAGTCGACGCCGACCTCGGGGTCGACCACCACGTGGAACTCCGCCTGCTGCGCGATGACGACGGCGAACGTCGTGGGCGCGACCACGTCGGGGTACCCCTCGGCACGAGCCGCCTCCTCGCTGCGGTGCGCGAAGGACCGGGCGTCGACCGCATCGGCGAACTCGCGGATCTTGACCCGCGTGACCTCGTAGGGCTCGTGAGGGCCGTACGCGCGACCCACGGCGTCGATGTTCACTGGCACGGTGCCACCCTACCCAGGAACGCGAGGCGGCCGCGCGGGCGGGTCACGGCTCGCGGAACACCGCCACGAGCGCGCGATGGTCCGAGCGCGGCATCTCGACGGCGTCCACCTCGGCGGCGACGATGCCGGCGTCCTTCACGAGGATGTGGTCGATCGCGACGAGCGGCTCGGTCAGGAACCCGGGTCCGCGGACGTGATGGCGCACGAAGGTGCCGCTCGGATACGTGGCGAGGAATCCCGCGCCCGCCTGGTCGACCGCGTCCTCGTAGCCGTACGACTCGATCTGCCGGAAGCCCTGGTGGTCCCGCGTCGTGTTGAGGTCGCCCGCGACGATCACCGGGCCGTCCTCGTCGGCGAGGACCGCCTTGAGGGCGACGAGGTCGGCGTCCCAGTCGGAGTGGTCGAGGACGCCGGGCGACTCCGGATGGGCGACGATGACGGTGAGCCGGTCCTCGCCGAGCCCCACCTCGGTGCGGATCGCCTGGGCGGTGAAGCCGGGCAGCGACTCGCCCTCGGCGAGCGGTGCGGCCGACCACAGCCCCGTGCCGTACTTCTGGTCGCCCGGGTACTCGACGCTGTAGGGCAGCAGCTCGTCGAGCCCCGCGGCCTCGAGCCCCTGCTGGGCCTCCGGCGTGAGCTCGGTGAGGGCGAGCAGGTCGAGGTCGTGCTCGCGCACGAGGTCGACCACCGCGGCGGTGTCGGCCCCGCCGTTGGCGAGGCTGAACGTGCCCACCCGCAGCGCGACCGGGCCGTCCGCCGTGGAGGCCACGAGGATCGGCGCGATCCACCACAGGCACAGGCCCGCGACCGCGACGCTCGCGGCGAGCAGCACCCAGGCGCGGGCGAGCAGCGCGAGCACGATCGGCACGAGGCACGCGAGGGTGACCCACGGCATGAGCGAGACGAGGACGGCGAGGGGACCGCCCTCCCACCCCGCGAACCGGGCGACCACCGGGATCAGCAGCGCGATCAGCGCCATGAACGCGAGGGCGCGGGCGAGCGCGGTGAGCGCGCGGCCCACCGCGGACAGCGCGGGCACGAGCGTCCCACGCCTCGGCTCGACGTCCTGCTCCCCCATGACGGGAGTCTGTCACGCGGGGGAGGAAAGGGACAGACCGGTCACGGCGCCGCGTATGCCGCGATGAGCGCGCGATGGTCCGAGCCCGGGACCACCACGGTGTCGAGCGACGTCGCGACGAGCCCGAGGTCGCGGGTCACCACGTGGTCGATCGCGACGAGCGGCGGGGGCGTGCGGTCCTGGGGGAAGGTCGGCACCAGGCCGGCACCGGCCTCGTCGGCGGCGTCGCGGAAGCCCCGCGCCTCGAGGTCTCGGAAGGCCGCGTGGTCGCGCGCCGTGTTGAGGTCGCCGGCCGCGATCACGGGCCCGTCGACCGCGTCGAGCAGGTCCACCAGCGCACCCATCTCCTCGCTCCACGCGCGGTGGACCAGCAGCTGCGGCGCCGCGGGGTGGAGCGCCAGCACCGTGACGGCGCCGCCCGGGAGCTCCACGGTCGCGCGCACCTGGCGGAAGGTGTAGCCGTCGAGCCCCTCCCACGCCGCGATCGGGTGCGCCGACCACAGCCCGGTGCCGGACCAGACGGCGTCCGGCAGCGCGGCCGCATGCGGAAGCGCCTCCTCGAGACCCGCGGCCACGAGCGCATCGGCCGCCTCGGGGGTGAGCTCCTGGACCGACAGCACGTCGACGTCGTGCTCGCGCACGAGCCGCACGACCGCCTCCGCGTCGCCCTCCCCGGCGCGCAGGTTCACGGTCGCGACGGTGAGCGCGACCTCGCCCGAGGCCGGCACCGCGGTGTACAGCGGAACGGTCCACGCGGCGCACAGCGCGGCGGCCGCGATCGACGTGCCGAGCAGCACCCACGCCCGCCCGAGCACCGCGAGCACGGCGGGCACGAGCGCGGCGGGCACGACCCACGGCACCAGCGGCACCACGTACGCGAGGGGGCCCCGCTCCCACCCGGAGAGCCTCACCGCGACCGGCACGAGCAGCGCGGCGAGCGCCACCCACCCCAGCACCGCCGCCGCCCGCCGCCACGGCGCGCGCGCCGGCACCCCCGCATCGTCCATGCCGGGGAGTCTCGCACGGCGCGGCCCGCCGGAGCCTCAGGTGGACGATGCGTTCCTCGCCCGGGGACGACGAAGGCCCGCCGCCCCGGGAGGGGCGACGGGCCTTCGTGAAGCTGCTGCTTAGCGCGTCTCGCGGTGCGCGGTGTGCTTGCCGCACTTCCGGCAGAACTTGGAGAGCTCCACACGGTCAGGGTTGTTGCGGCGGTTCTTGCGCGTGATGTAGTTGCGGTCCTTGCACTCGGTGCACGCGAGCGTGATCTTCGGACGAACGTCGTTCTTGGCCATGGTTCTCTCCCAGCCTTGTAGGGACGCGCCTCGCGAAGGCGCATGATCAGGCGGTGATGCCTGAATCCGTAGCGAGGGCGGGGCTCGAACCCGCGACCTCACGATTATGAGTCGTGCGCTCTAACCAGCTGAGCTACCCCGCCGCGTGCCGCCTTGCGGCGGCGATCCATCGTACATGACGACAGACGTGGAGCCCCGACAGGGAATCGAACCCTGGACCTTTTCCTTACCATGGAAACGCTCTGCCGACTGAGCTATCGGGGCTGGCCGGAATAGGTTACACGCACTCCAGGCCAAAAGTGAAATCGGCGCCCCGCACCGGGAGAACGCCCAGGAAGAGCGTCGGATGGCGGCCTTAGAGTGGCCTGCGTGACCGAGTCCCTCAGCGCCGCGGAGGCCCGCCGCATCCACCTGGCCGCGCAATCGCTCGCCCGCCGTCGGCCGGCCGGCCGCCCGGGTCCGGCACGGTTCCGGGAGTACCTCGAGCGGCAGGGGGTGCTGCAGCTCGACTCCGTCAACGTGCTCGCGCGCGCCCACCACCTGCCCGTGTACTCGCGCTTCGGGCCCTACGACCGCGAGCGCCTCGACGCGTGGCTGTGGGGCTCCACCGAGAACTTCGAGCACTGGGGCCACGAGGCCTCGGTGATGCCTCGCGACCTGCTGCCCGCGCTGCACCACCGCATGCGCCGGTCGAGCTCATGGAAGGCGCGCACCATCGACCGGCTCGAGGCGGAGCGGCCCGGGCTGCTCGACCAGGTGCGCGACGGCGTCGAGGCGCACGGCCCTGTCACCGCGGCCGAGCTCGAGCACCTCGCGCCGCGTGAGCGCCGGCGCGGGCCGTGGTGGGACGAGAGCCACGTGAAGATGGCGCTCGAGTACCTCTTCATGACGGGCGAGGTCGCCGCCAGCCGGGCCGACCACTTCCGCCGCACCTACGACTCGCCCGAGCGCGCCTGGGGGCATGCCGGCGCCCACGACGGGGACGCGTGGGCCCTGCCGCCCGAGGAGGCGCAGCAGCAGCTCTTCGACCGCGCGATTGCCGCGACCGCGATCGGGACGGTGCGCGACCTCGCGGACCACTTCCGCCTCACCTCCCCCGCGACGCAGGGCGCCGGGCCGAGGGGCGGCGCATGGGCGGCGTCCGCGGTGGAGCGCGGCCTAGCCTCGTGGGTCGAGGTGGAGGGCTGGCGCGAGCCCGCCCTGCTCGCGACGGGGGCCCTCGACCCCGGCCGCGCGACCGCATCGTCCCTCCTGAGCCCGTTCGACCCGGTGTGCTGGTTCCGCCCGCGCCTTCAGCGGATGTTCGGCGTGGACTACCGCATCGAGATCTACACGCCGGCGCACAAGCGTGTCTTCGGCTACTACTGCCTGCTGTTCCTCCACGGCGACCGGTTCGAGGCGCGCGTCGACCTCAAGGCGCGGCGCAAGGAGGGAGTGCTGTCCGTCGAGGCGACGTGGCGCGAGCCGGGCCGGGCGCCGGGCTCGCGGCGGCGGGACGATGCCTCGGTGGCCGCCTCGCTCGCCGCCGAGCTGCGCCTCATGGCCGGCTGGCTGGGGCTCGAGCACATCGAGGTGCAGCCGCACGGCGATCTCGCGCCCGCCCTCGCGGACGCGCTCCGCGCGGGGTAGGCGGCGCGCGGCAGCCGCCTCGCCGGGCCAGACGTTCCGTCGCGACCGTCGCGAACCCCCGTCAGGCCGTCGGTTGCGCGCGCCCCACCGGGGCCGGAAGCATAGGCGGATGGACTACGCACATCTCCAGCAGGCGGCCAAGGACCACCTGTGGATGCACTTCACGCAGCACTCCCGCTACGACACCGAGGACGTCCCGGTCATCGTGCGCGGCGAGGGCGCCTACATCTACGACGCGCAGGGCCGGCGCTACCTCGACGGCCTGGGCGGGCTGTTCGTCAACCAGCTCGGGCACGGGCGCGAGGACATCGCCGAGGCGGCGGCCGCGCAGGCGCGCGAGCTGGCCTTCCACCCGCTGTGGTCGTACGCCCACCCCACGGCGATCGAGCTCGCGGAGCGCCTCGCGCACCTCGCCCCCGGCGACCTCAACCGCGTGTTCTTCACCAGCGGCGGCGGCGAGTCCGTCGAGTCGGCGTGGAAGCTCGCGAAGAACTACTTCAAGCTCGTCGGCAAGCCGATGAAGCACAAGGTCATCAGCCGCAACGTGGCGTACCACGGCACCCCGCACGGCGCCCTGTCGATCACCGGCCTGCCGGGTCTCAAGGCGCAGTTCGAGCCCCTCGTGCCGTCGACCTTCCGCGTGCCCAACACGAACATCTACCGCGCCGCCGAGATCACGCACGGACTGCACGACGGCTCCGACCCGGAGGCCTTCGGCCGCTGGGCCGCGGACCAGATCGAGGTCGCGATCCTCAACGAGGGTGCCGACACTGTCGCGGCGGTCTTCCTCGAGCCCGTGCAGAACGCCGGCGGCTGCTTCCCGCCGCCGCCCGGCTACTGGCAGCGCGTGCGGGAGATCTGCGACCGCTACGACGTGCTGCTCGTGTCGGACGAGGTCATCTGCGCGTACGGCCGCCTGGGCGAGATGTTCGGCGCGACCCGCTTCGACTATCTGCCCGACATCATCACGTCGGCCAAGGGCCTCACCTCGGGCTACGCCCCCATGGGCGCGATGATCGCCACCGACCGCCTCATGGCGCCGTTCCTCGAGAAGGGCGAGATGTTCGCGCACGGCTACACGTTCGCGGGCCACCCGGTCGCCGCGGCCGTCGCGCTCAAGAACCTCGAGATCTTCGAGACCGAGGGCGTGCTCGAGCACGTGCGCGAGACCGCACCCGCGTTCCGCGCCACCCTCGAGCGCCTGCTCGACCTGCCGATGGTGGGCGACGTGCGCGGCGACGGTTTCTTCTACGGCATCGAGCTCGTCAAGGACAAGGCGACCAAGGAGTCGCTCACCGCCGACG
This sequence comes from Demequina litoralis, assembly GCF_030418455.1. Lineage (GTDB taxonomy): Bacteria > Actinomycetota > Actinomycetes > Actinomycetales > Demequinaceae > Demequina > Demequina litoralis. Next base: position 183 of record NZ_JAUHPW010000015.1, on the reverse strand, counting down.
AGTGCGAGCGCGTGCTCCACGGCTTCCTGTCGCGGGAGCTCTACGACGCGGGCCTGTACTGCCGCGCCGACGACCGCGGCGACCCGGTCATCCAGCTGTCGCCGCCGCTCGTCATCGGCCAGGCGGAGTTCGACGAGATCGAGCGCATCCTGCGCGACGTCATCACCCGCGCGTACGCGCTGC
>NZ_JAUHPW010000014.1 GCF_030418455.1 Demequina litoralis | reverse complement strand
ACTGCACTCGCGAGGGTGTGGGAGAGTAGGACGCCGCGGCACATCTCTTCACAAGAGGCCCCACCGAAAGGTGGGGCCTCTTGTCATATACCAGCGCTTTCTATTGGGGAGTTGGTACGTCTGGACGGCTCTACCGCTCGTTCGAGCGTGAGGAGTCGGGCCGTCGGGTCGCCTGTCAGCTCGACGACCCTTGCGCCCGTCGGGCCGGCGTCATCCGCGAGATCCAGGAGCGCATCGTTCATCGCTGCGCGGAGCGCGGGGTCCTCGTCTTCGCTCACCGTGATGGGGTTGCCGTCGTCCAGCGGCAAGAGCACCCACAGGTCGATCCTGTCGGCCACTGCCTCGGCCCGAGCCAGGCCCGCCCTCAACGATGCGCTCGAGCGGCCGTGACGCCCGAGGCGGTCGAGTGCCGTGAGATAGGCGACGAAGTCCATCGGGCCGCGTTCGACGATCACGTTGGACCCCTCGGCCGTCTCCTCGAGGCGAAGGACGGCGAGCTCCAGCTGCGCCCGGAAGAGCGCGGCGTCGAGGTCGACGAAGCCCTCGTCCGCGATCTCCTCGAACGGGTCGCCGAGGACGTCGTACTCCGGATGCCGAGAAGCGAAGTCGCTGATCAGTGTGCTCTTGCCGCTGGCGTGAGTGCCCGAGACCACGATCCGCATGGGACGACAGCGTATGGAACGGCGGGGCTCCGCGCACCCCCCCCGTAGGCTGAGCGGGGTAGGGCCAGGTGGCCCACCGTCGTCTACCGGGAGCTCTCCGTGCGCACCATCCTCAACATCATCTGGTTCTTCTTCGCGGGCATCGGCCTGTGGGTGTCCTACGCGATCGTCGGCGTCATCGCCTTCATCACCATCATCGGCATCCCCGCGGGTATCGCCTGCTTCCGCATCGCGAACTACTCGATCTGGCCCTTCGGCCGCGAGGTGGTGCGCGACCCGGACGCCGGCGCGTGGACCGTGGTCGGCAACATCCTGTGGATCCCGCTCGGCCTGATCCTCGCGATCGCCCACGTCGTCACAGCGTTCACCCTCGCGATCACCATCATCGGCATCCCGATGGCGTGGGCGAACCTCAAGCTCATCCCGATCTCGCTCACCCCGATGGGGCGCATCGTCGTCGAGACGCACTGACGGTCAGCGGTCGCCCACCGCCAGCACCTCGAGCACCACCTCGCCGGCCTCGTCGCTCGCGTCCAGGTCGACGGCCGCGACGATCGCCCAGTCGTGGTCGCCCGCCGGGTCGTCGATCACCTGGCGCACGATCCACGTGCCCGCCGGCGCCTCGGCATGCCCCGCCGAGGCGAGCGCCGCGCGCGCCCGCCCGTCGTCCCCCGCCGAACCGGCCTCGACGAAGGTGAGCAGCGCGCTCGAGCGCGCGTCCGGGCCGATGCCGACCGCATCGTCCCCGTGCAGGTCGAACAGCGGCGCGAGCACATCCTCCCAGGCGGACGCGTCCCACCCGGCCTCCTTGTCGAGGCCGCCGAGGGCGTCCCACGCACGCCGTGAGGCGAGCTCGACCCGCCGGAACATCGCGTTGCGTACGAGCCTGCGCAGCACGCGCGGATTGCCGCTCAGCGGGCGCGCCGGCCCCGGCATCGTCCCCGTGACGTCCGGGGCGGCCGGGTCGGCGTCGTCGGCGATCAGCGCCTCCGGGTTGGACAACCGCTCCCACTCGTCCAACAGCGACGAGTCGGTCGAGCGGACCACCTCGCCGAGCCACTCGGTGATCTCCTGCACCTCCTCGGTGCGGTGCTCCTCGGGGACCGTCTGACGCATCGCGCGGTAGGCCTCCGCCAGGTAGCGCAGCGCGATGCCCTCGGTGCGCTCGAGCCCGTACGCCGAGACCAGGTCGCCGAAGGTCATCGCCTTCTCGAGCATGTCGCGGACCACGGACTTCGGTGCGAGCTCGGCACCGAGGATCCACGGGTTGGAGCGGCGGTACATCGTGAAGGCGGGCTCGAGCAGGTCCGCGAGCGGCTTGGGCCACGTGACGTCCTCGAGCGCGTCGAGGCGCTCCTCGTACTCCATCCCCTCCGCCTTCATGGCCGCGACCGCCTCGCCGCGTGCCTGATGCTGCTGCGCGAGCAGGAGCTGGCGCGGGTCGGACAGCGTCGCCTCGATGACGGAGACGACGTCGAGCGCGTGCGTCGGCGACTCGACGTTCAGCAGGTCCATCGCTGCGAGCGCGAACGGGGACAGCGGCTGGTTGAGCGCGAAGTTGCGGGGCACGTCGACCGTGAGGCGCACGGACGGCCGAGCGCCGCGCGGGTGCGCCGCGTCCGGCACCCGGATCCTCTCGACGACGCCGGCCTGCCGCAGCGACCAGTAGATCCGCAGCGCCTGGCGCGCGTGCGCGGCCCGCTGCGTCGGGGTCTCGTGCACCGCGGCCAGGAGGTCCCTCATCGCGAGGACCGGGTCTTGGGGCTCCCGCCCGCTGCGCGCATCGTCCCTGCCTCGCGCCAGGAGGTTGAGCACCATGGCGTGCGTGACGGCGAAGCTCGAGGTGAGCGGCTCGGGGTCGGCGTCGCGCAGCCGCTCGAAGGTCGCGTCGGTCCAGTTGACATGGCCCTGCGGTGCCTTCTTCCGGACGATCTTCTTCTTCTTTTTCGGGTCGTCGCCCGCCTTGAGGAGCAGCTTGCGGTTCTCGATCACGTGCTCGGGCGCCATCACGACGACCTCGCCCTCCGTGTCGTAGCCCGCCCGCCCCGCCCTGCCCGCGATCTGATGGAACTCGCGCGCGGTGAGGTGGCGCATCTTCTCGCCGTCGTACTTGACGAGCGACGTGAGCAGCACGGTGCGGATGGGCACGTTGATGCCTACGCCCAGCGTGTCCGTGCCGCACACCACCTTGAGCAGGCCCTGCTGCGTGAGCCGCTCGACGATGCGGCGGTACTTGGGCAGCATGCCCGCGTGGTGGACGCCGACGCCCGCGCGAAGGAAGCGGCTCAGGGTCCTGCCGAAGCCCGTGCCGAAGCGCACGCCGTCGAGCGCCTCGGCGATCGCGTCCCGCTCGGAGCGGGTCGCGAGGCCCATGCTGAGCAGCGCCTGCGCGCGCTCGACCGCGTCCTTCTGCGTGAAGTGGACGATGTACACGGGCGCGCGACCGGTCTGGACGATGCGCTCGACCACCTCGGGCAGCGGCTCCAGCATGTACTCGAAGGTCAGGGGGACCGGCCGCTCGGCGGTCGCGACCTCGGCCACCGCTCGACCGGTGCGGCTCTCGAGGTCCTCCACGAGCCACGAGGTGTCGCCGAGCGTGGCCGACATCAGCAGGAACTGCGTGTCCGGCAGCTCGAGCAGCGGCACCTGCCAGGCCCAGCCACGCTGCGGGTCGGAGTAGAAGTGGAACTCGTCCATCACGACGAGCGACGCGTCGGTCGCGGCACCGTCGCGCAGCGCCAGGTTGGCGAGGATCTCCGCGGTGCAGCAGATGATCGGTGCGTCGGGGTTCACCGCGGAGTCGCCCGTCATCATGCCGACGTTCTCGCTGCCGAACATCTCGATCAGCGCGAAGAACTTCTCGGACACCAGCGCCTTCAGCGGAGCCGTGTAGAACGTGCGGCCGCCAGCGCCGGCACGATGCGCGGCCAGCGCGGCGAGATGGGCGCCAGCGGCGACGAGGGACTTGCCCGAGCCGGTCGGCGTCGCGAGGATCACGTGTGAGCCCGAGACGAGCTCGATCAGCGCTTCCTCCTGATGGGGGTACAATGGAAGGTCGCGGTCCGCCGCCCACGTCGCGAATGCGTCGTAGAGCGCGTCAGGATCGGGAACCGCGCCGGGCGCCGTCTCCGGAAGGCGGGCGAGCAGGGACGTGTCGGTGGAGGTCATCTCCGCCATTGTCCCGTGTCTTGACCACCTGAGACGCCGCGACCGCGTGTGATGCAGACTTACTCAGGACGTACTGACCCGGTTCTTCGCGCCCAGCCGCGTAAGAATGGCGGGAGCGTCCATACAATTGGACAGGAGCACCATGAACGACAGGGACGAGCGCGACGAGCGCCGCGCGAGCTACGACTCGCGCCCCGGAATCAACCCGCGCAAGCAGCGCGAAGGCGACCGCCGCGAGGGCGGCGACCGCCCCCGTCGTCAGTTCGATGGTGACCGTCCTCGCCGCGACGGCGGCCGCCCGCAGCGTCGTGACGACGGCGATCGTGGGCCCCGTCGCGAGGGTGATCGGGACGACCGTCCGCGTCGTCAGTACAACGACGACCGTCCGCGTCGCTCGTTCGATGGCGACCGTGGCCCTCGTCGCGAGGGTGATCGGGACGACCGTCCGCGTCGTCAGTACAACGACGACCGTCCGCGTCGCTCGTTCGATGGCGACCGGGGCCCTCGCCGTGAGGGTGATCGGGACGACCGTCCGCGTCGCTCGTTCGACGGTGACCGGGGCCCTCGCCGCGAAGGTGACCGCGACAGCCGTCCGCGTCGCTCGTTCGACGGTGACCGGAGCCCTCGCCGTGACGGCGACCGTCCCCAGCGCCGGTTCGACGGCGATCGCCCGTCGCGCCCGGCCAACTCGGATCGCCCGCGCCGCAACTTCAACGACGACCGCGGCCCGCGCCAGTACAACGACGACCGCCCCCGCCGTTCCTTCGACGGCGACCGCAGCCCGCGCCGCTCGTACGACGAGGACCGCCCGCGCCGCTCCTACGGCGCCGAGCGTCAGCAGCGCTCCTACGAGGACCGTCCCCGCCGTGACTTCGACGGTGACCGCCCGCGTCGTCAGTTCGATGGCGATCGTGGCCCGCGTCGTGACGGTGACCGTCCGCAGCGGTCCTACGATGACCGTCCGCGTCGCTCGTACGACAACGACCGCCCGCGTCGTCAGTTCGATGGCGATCGTGGCCCGCTGCGTGACGGCGATCGTCCGCAGCGGTCCTACGATGACCGTCCGCGTCGCTCGTACGACAACGATCGTCCCCGTCGTGACTTCGACGGTGATCGTCCCCGTCGTCAGTTCGATGGTGACCGTGGTCCGCGTCGTGACGGCGATCGTCCGCAGCGGTCCTACGATGACCGTCCGCGTCGCTCGTACGACAACGACCGCCCGCGCCGTGACTTCGACGGTGACCGCCCGCGTCGTCAGTTCGATGGTGACCGTCCGCAGCGGTCCTACGACGACCGTCCGCGTCGCTCGTACGACAACGACCGTCCCCGCCGCGACTTCGACGGTGACCGCGGTCCCCGCCGCTATGACGACCGTCCCCGTCGCGACTTCGACCGCGACCGCGCGCCCCGCGGCTCCGGCCGTCCCGGCGCCCGCCCCGACCGCGGCGGCCGCGTCCGCCCGGAGTCGGAGGAGCGCACCGCCCGCGTCGCCGGCGTCCCGCTCACCAAGTCGCAGGTCATCGAGGCCCCCGAGGTCCCCGAGGAGATCACGTACGGCCAGCTGGACCGCGCCGTCCGCGCGCGCCTGCGCACGCTGAGCAAGGACAACGCCGAGGACGTCGGCCGCCACCTCATCATGGCGGGCAACCTCCTCGACATCGACCCCGAGCTCGCGTACCGCCACGCGCAGGTCGCGCTCCAGCGCGGCGGCCGCGTCGACGTGGTCCGCGAGGCCGCGGCCCTCACCGCGTACGCCACCGGCCGCTACGCCGAGGCGCTCCGCGAGTTCCGCACCGTGCGCCGCCTCGGCGGCTCGATCGAGCACCTCCCGCTCATGGCCGACTGCGAGCGCGGCCTGGGCCGCCCCGAGCGCGCCCTCGCGATCGCGGAGGAGCCCGACGCCAAGGCGCTGCCGGCCGACTCTGCCGTCGAGATGCGCATCGTCGTCGCCGGCGCGCGCCTCGACATGGGCGACGCGGAGGCGGCCCAGCTCATCCTCAACCGCATCAGCACCCCGAACGCCGACCTCCAGGTGCGCGTCGACGAGGCCAAGGTCGCGGTCCTGCGCGCGCTCGGCCGCGACGCGGAGGCGGACGAGCTCGAGGCCTCCATCCCCGAGCCCGTCGAGGAGGAGATCGAGGAGGACATCGTCCTCTACGACACCGCCGAGCTCCCGGACCCCGACGAGCACGACGAGGACGAGGACGACGACGCCGACGAGGCGCCCGAGTTCGACGACGAGGACGACCTCCACGAGGTCGCCGAGGAGCACGCCGAGGACGCCGAGGACGAGGACCGCGCATGAGCGCTGGCCTGATCGGCACCGAGGTCGCGCTCCAGGACACCTTCGACGTCGCGCTCGTCGACCTCGACGGCGTCGCGTACAAGGGTCCGCACGCGATCCCGTCCGCCCCGCCCGCCCTCGAGACGGCGCGCGCGGCGGGCATGGGCATCATGTTCGTCACCAACAACGCGAACCGTGAGCCCGAGACCGTCGCCGAGCACCTCACCGAGCTCGGCATGCCGTGCGCGCCGACCGAGGTGATGACGGCGGCCCAGGCCGGCGCCGCGCTCCTGGCCGAGCACGTCCCGGCGGGCGAGAAGGTCCTCGTCGTCGGGGGAGCGGGCCTCTACACGGCCGTCAAGGCCAAGGGCTACGTCGTCGTCGACAGCGCGGAGGAGCACCCCGCGGCGGTCATCCAGGGCTTCTCGCCCGACCTCGGCTGGCGCCAGCTGGCGGAGGCGACCTACGCGATCAACGCCGGCGCGCGCTTCTTCGCGACCAACCTCGACCTCACCATCCCCAACGAGCGCGGCATGGCCCCCGGCAACGGCTCGCTCGTCGGCGTGGTGCGCACCGCCACGGGCGTCGTGCCGCTCGCGGCCGGCAAGCCCGAGCCGGCGATGCTGCGCCTCGCCGCGGCGAAGGCGGGCGGCACCCGCCCCGTGATGATCGGCGACCGTCTCGACACCGATCTCAAGGGCGCCCGCGCGGCCGACGTTCCGGGCCTCCTGGTCCTCACCGGCGTGTCGACGGCGCGCGACGCGATCCTCGCCATCCCCGAGGAGCGCCCGTCGTTCATCGGCGAGGACCTCTCGACGCTCGCGGAGACCCACCCGGCCCCGGTCCTCGCCGAGAACTGGTGGCACGTGCGCGAGGCCCGCGCCCGCGTGACGGAGGGACGTCTGGTCGCCGACGGCGGCACCCCGATGGACCGCCTGCGCGCTGCCTGCGCGGCCGCGTGGGCGGCGGCCGACGCGGGTCTCAAGGTGGACGTTGAGACCCTTCCGCACTTCGGCTAGCCTCCCTTTCCATGGCTGACCTCAACGACGCGCGCGATTCCCTGGGCCAGGTCGAGTACCCCGCGGAGGTGCGCGAGGCGCTCAAGGCCGTCACCGAGCTCCCCGACGACCTCGACCAGCAGGCCGAGTTCTTCGACAAGGTTCAGGAGGCGCTGTCGACGCGCCTCCGCGACGAGTCGCGCTGAGCATGCGGCTGGACCGCGCGCTCGTGGCGCGCGGCCTGGTCCCGTCGCGCACCCGCGCCCAGGAGCTCATCGCGGCCGGCGCCGTGACCGTCGACGGCGCCGTCGCGTCCAAGCCCGCGCTCGAGGTGGGGGACGATGCGGCGGTCGAGGTCGCCGCGCCGGACCAGTACGTGTCGCGCGCCGCGCACAAGCTCGTCGGCGCGCTCGACGCGTGCCCCGAGATCGACCCCGTCGGACGGGTCGCCCTCGACGTCGGCGCGTCCACCGGCGGCTTCACCCAGGTCCTCCTCGAGCGGGGCGTCGCCCGCGTCCACGCGATCGACGTGGGCCACGGCCAGCTCGCGCCGAGCATCGCCGCGGATCCCCGCGTCGTCGCCCGCGAGGGCCTCAACGCGCGCGAGCTCACCGTCGACGACCTGGGGGAGCGCCCCGATCTCGTCGTCGCGGACGTCTCCTTCATCTCCCTCACGCTGCTCATCGGGCCGATGGTCGAGGCGTCCGCCGACGACGCCGACCTCCTCCTCATGGTCAAGCCGCAGTTCGAGGTGGGACGCGAGCGGCTCGGCAAGGGCGGCGTGGTGACCGACCTCGACGACCGCGCCCGCGCCGTCGCCGCGGTCGTCGCTGCGATGGCCGCGGCCGGCCTCGCGATCCGTCGCATCGCCCGGTCGACCCTCCCGGGCCCGCACGGCAACGTCGAGTTCTTCGTCTGGGCCTCCCGCTCGTGGCAGGCTAGGGGCGAGTCGGGGCCGCTCACGGAGCCCCAGGTCAGGGCCGCGATCGAGGCGGAGACGGGAGGCACGCCATGACCCGCCGCATCCTCATCGTGGCCCACCCGCATCGTCCCGAGGCGCTCGAGGCCGCCGCGCTCGCCGCCGCCGCCCTCGAGGCGGACGGCGTCGCGACCTGCACCGACTTCCACGCGGGCGACAAGCCGATCGAGGCCGCCCTCGTGCTCGGCGGCGACGGCACGATCCTCCACGCCGCCGACCTCACGCGCGGCACCGGCATCCCGCTGCTCGGCGTCAACCTCGGCCACGTCGGCTTCCTCGCCGAGTTCGAGCGCGACGACGTGGCGCACGCCGCGCGCCGTCTCGCCGCCGGCGACTACACGATCGAGGAGCGCGGCACGATCGACGTGACCGTCACCTCGCCGGACGGAACCCGGACCAGCGGCTGGGGCCTCAACGACGTCACCGTCGAGCGCGCGAACCTCCGCACCACCATCGAGGTCGCGCTCGACATCGACGGCCGCCCCCTGTCGACCTTCGGCTGCGACGGCGTGGTCGTGTCCACCGCCACCGGCTCGACCGCCCACGCGTTCAGCGCGGGCGGCCCCGTGCTGTGGCCCGACGTCGACGCGCTGCTCGTCGTCCCGCTGGCCGCGCACGCGCTGTTCTCGCGCCCCCTCGTCGTCAGCCCCTCGTCGCGGGTCACGGTCGAGATCCTCGACCGCTCGTCCAGCGACGGCCAGGTGGTCCTCGACGGCGCCCGCGCGATCGACCTCGCCCGCGGCGGCCGCGTCGAGGTCACCCGCGGCGCGCACGCCGTGCGTCTCGCACGCATGTCCGACGCGCCGTTCTCCGAGCGGCTCGTGCAGAAGTTCTCCCTCCCCGTCGACGGCTTCCGCGGCACGCGCCCGGTCGCGGGGTGGGGAGCGGGGATCTGAATGCTCCACGAGCTCGCCATCGAGAACCTGGGCGTGATCGAGTCGGCTCGCGTCGACCTGGGACCCGGCCTCACCTGCGTCACGGGTGAGACCGGCGCCGGCAAGACCATGGTGCTGACGGGGCTGGGGCTCATCACCGGCTCGCGGAGCGTGCCCGCCACCGTGCGCACGGGCGCCGATGCGGCGCTCGCCGAGGCGGTCGTCGACGTGACGCCCGGGTCGTGGCCCGCCGACCGCCTCGAGGAGGCGGGGGCCGCGCTCGACGACGACGGCACCGTCATCGTCTCCCGCACCGTCGGCGCGACCACCCGCTCGCGCACGGTCGTGGGCGGCCGCACCGTCCCGCAGGCGGTGCTCGCCGAGGTCTCCGAGCACTGGGTCACCGTGCACGGCCAGAGCGACCAGGCACGCCTGCGCTCGTCGGCCGAGCAGCGCGCGATCCTCGACGGATTCGCCGGGCACGATGCGCTGCTCACCGCCTACGCGGACGCCTGGGAGGCGTGGCGCGAGGCCCGCGTCCGGCTCGAGGAGATGGAGTCCGGCGCCGAGGCCGCGCGCCTCGAGGCCGCCCGCATGCGCGACGACCTCGACGCGATCGACGCCGTCGACCCGCAGCCGGGCGAGGACGCCGAGATCGGCGCGCAGCTCGAGGTGCTCCAGCACTCCGAGGCGGTGCGCGCGGGCGTCGCCGGCGCGCGCGAGGCCATCGACGGCGAGGCGGAGGTCACCCTCGTCGTGGCCGCCGACGCGGCCCGACGCGCCCTCGGCGACGCCGCGCGGCACGACCCGGCCCTCGCGGACCTCGAGACCAGGCTCGCCGACGTCGCCTACTCCGCCGCCGACATCGCGCACGAGCTCGCCTCCTACCTCGACCGCATGGACGCCGATCCCGCGCGGCTCGAGGCGCTCCAGGCTCGCCGCGCGGACCTCAACGCCCTCATGCGCCGCATCGGCGCCGACCTCGACGGGGTGCTGGCCTACCGCGACCGCGCCGCCGAGGCGGTGCTCCAGGACGACACGTGGGACGAGACGCTCGCGGCACGCCGCGCCGCCGAGACCGAGGCGCGTGCCGAGGTCGAGCGCGCCGCGTCCGCGCTGAGCGAGAGCCGGCGCGCCGCGGCCGCGCGGCTGTCCGCGGACGTCGACGCCGAGCTCGACGGCCTCGCGATGCCCGACGCCGAGTTCCGCGTCGGCGTGCGCGCCGTCGAGCCCCGCGCCACCGGCGCCGACGAGGTCGAGATGACGCTCGCCTCCCACCCGGGTGCGCCGCATCGTCCCGTCGCGCAGGCCGCCTCCGGAGGCGAGCTGTCGCGCATCATGCTCGCGATCGAGGTCTCGCTCGCCCGGCACGCGGTCACCCCGGGGCACACGTTCGTCTTCGACGAGGTCGACGCCGGCGTCGGCGGCAAGGCCGCCATCGCGGTCGGGCGCCGGCTCGCGGAGCTCGCGCGCACCCATCAGGTGCTCGTCGTCACGCACCTCGCGCAGGTCGCCGCGCACGCGGACCGGCACGTCGTCGTGGCCAAGGCGACCGACGGCACCGTCACGCGTTCCCAGGTCCACGAGGTCGCCGGCGAGGACCGCGTCGAGGAGCTCGCGCGCCTCCTGTCGGGCCACGAGGGATCGAAGACCGCACTCGCCCACGCACGTGAGCTGCTGGAGGCCTCCCGCGTGGCACCATAGCCGCCATGACCGCCGCCATCACCGCCATCTCGGGCCCCGCGCGGGTCGACTCGTCGCCCCTCGTGCTGGCGCGGCGGCTCCAGCCCGGCGACGTGGCGATCGTGGACGCGCTCGACCTCGACAAGCGCGCCGCCGCCGCCCTCGCGGCCCGTCGCCCGGCCGCCGTCGTCAACGCGCAGCCGTGCCTGTCGGGCCGCCTTCCCACCACCGGCGCGCTCGTCCTGCTCGAGGCCGGGATCCCGGTGGTCGAGTCGGCGGGCGCCGAGGTGCTCGCCATCAGGGACGGCGCCGCCGTCACCGTCGAGGGCGCACGCGTCGCCGCCGGCGCGCGGGTCCTCGAGGACGGCACGCGGCTCAGCCTCGAGGACGTCGAGCACCGCATCCGCGTCGCCGACGAGGACCTCCACGTGCACGTGGCCTCGTTCACCGCGACGGCCCTCGACCTGCTCAACCGCGACGCCGACCTGCTGCTCGACGGCATCGGCCTGCCCGAGCTGCGCCTGCCCGTCGACGGGCGGCCCGTCGTCGTCGTGACGCCACGCTTCACGGGCGGCGACGAGGTGCTCGCCCGCTTCGCGAGGGAGCGCCGCCCGATCGTCATCGGCGTCGGCGAGGGCGCGGACGCCGCGAAGGCCGCGGGGCTCATGCCACGCATCGTCGTCGGCGACATCGATGCCGTGGGCGAGGAGCTGCTGCGGCGCGCCGCCCAGGTGATCGTCCACGACCCGGTCGGCCGCGACGCCGGCGTGGCGCGTGCCCACGCCATCGGGCTGAGCCACGACGCATGCGATGCGAGGCTCGCGAGCGAGGACGTCGCGCTGCTCGCCGCACATGCGGCCGGCGCGTCCGTCATCGTGGTCGCGGGAGCCCGGGACGGACTGCTCGACTACGTCGAGGACCGGTCCACCGCGGGCGCCGGCGCGCTGCTGTCGCGCCTCGTCGCGAGCGGCCGCGTGGTCGACTCGGGCGTGCTGCCCGCGCTCTACCGTCATCGCTACAGCGCCTGGACCGCGTGGGGCGCGGTCGGCCTCGCCGCCGGCGCCCTGCTGCTCGCGGCGTGGGGCACCCCCGAGGGTCACGATGCGCTGGCGGCCGCGGGCGCATGGCTCGCCGACACGTTCGGCGGCGGACGATGAGCGACGGGCGCACGCGGCTCGTGTCCGCGGCCGCCGGGATCGCGGTGCTCGCGACGGGCGTCGTGCTGGGCTCCGGCCCGCTGCGCGCCGCGCTGCTGGGCGAGACGGGGGAGCGGATCGACACGCTCGAGTCCGAGCTGGCCGTGCAGCAGGAGCGCGCGTCCGACGCCGAGGACCGCGCCGCGACCGCGGCCGGCTACGTCGACGCGACCGCACCCACCCTGCTCATCGACCTGCTGCCCGGCACCGCGGTCGTCGTCGTCGCGGCGCCCGGGGCACCGGAGGACGTCGTCGCCGCGCTCGAGCAGCGCCTCCCGCTCGCGGGTGCCGAGGAGACCGGCGCGGTGGCGCTCGGCGAGTCGTGGGACGACGACGCGACGTCGCAGTTCAGGACCGCGCTCGCCGAGCAGGTCGCCTCCTCGCTCGTCGGCGTCGACGCCGTCGAACCCGCCGCCGTCCTCGCGCACGCGTTCGTCCAGGGCGCCACCGGCGCCGCACCCACCGGATCCGACCGGACCGAGGTCGGCGACGCCGGGACGGACCGCGGCGCGGTGCTGTGGGACCTCCTCGTGGAGGCGGAGCTCGCCGAGGGCGAGGCCGCGACGCGCGCGGACGCGATTCTTCTGGTCGCGGGCCGGAAGGATGCGACGGCCGCGCTGGCCGACGCGTTCGCGGCGTACGACGCGCCCGTGACGGTGGTCGGCTCGGCGGGGGCGATCACCGCCCAGACCAGGCGCGACGATGTGGCGACCGTCGCATCGTCCGACTGGACGCTGGGCTCGGTGTCGGCCGTCGCGACCGTGTCCGAGACCCTCGCGGGAGGCCGTCCGCACTACGGCGACGGCGACGTCCCCGCAGTTCTGGGCGTTTCCTAGGACGCACCCGGGACTCTCGGCTGTTAGAGTTGAAGCCCGTGGAGCGAACGCGATTCTCGTCCGGTACGGACCATGTCACCCGTCAGATCTTCGTCACCGGAGGCGTCGTGTCCTCCCTCGGGAAGGGCCTGACGGCATCCAGCCTCGGCCGCCTTCTCCGCTCGCGCGGCCTGCGCGTGACGATGCAGAAGCTCGATCCCTACCTCAACGTGGATCCGGGCACCATGAACCCCTTCCAGCACGGCGAGGTCTTCGTCACCGACGACGGCGCCGAGACCGACCTGGACATCGGCCACTACGAGCGCTTCCTCGACGTGGAGCTGTCCGCGGCGTCGAACGTCACCACCGGCCAGGTGTACTCGCAGGTCATCGCCAAGGAGCGCCGCGGCGAGTACCTGGGCGACACCGTCCAGGTGATCCCGCACATCACCGACGAGATCAAGCGCCGCATGCGCCAGCAGGCCGGCCCCAACGTCGACGTCATCATCACCGAGATCGGCGGCACCGTCGGCGACATCGAGTCCCAGCCGTTCCTCGAGGCCGCGCGCCAGGTCCGCCACGACGTGGGCCGCGACCACGTGTTCTTCCTCCACGTCTCGCTGGTGCCGTACATCGGTCCCTCCGGCGAGCAGAAGACCAAGCCCACCCAGCACTCGGTGGCCGCGCTGCGCTCGATCGGCATCCAGCCCGACGCGCTCGTGCTGCGCTCCGACCGCGAGGTGCCCACCTCCGTCAAGAACAAGGTCGCGCTCATGTGCGACGTCGAGCCCACCGCCGTCGTCAACGCGGTCGACGCGCCGAGCATCTACGACATCCCGAAGGTCCTCCACGCCGAGGGCCTCGATGCGTACGTGGTGCGCCGCCTCGACCTGCCGTTCCACGACGTCGAGTGGGGCGCCTGGAACGACGTCCTCAAGCGCGTGCACAAGCCCGCCAAGGAGGCGGAGATCGCGCTGGTCGGCAAGTACATCGACCTGCCCGACGCGTACCTGTCGGTGACCGAGGCGCTGCGCGCCGGCGGCTTCCACCACAACACGCGCGTCCGCATCCGCTGGGTCGCGTCCGACCGCTGCCAGACCCCGCAGGGCGCCGAGGAGGCGCTGGGCGGCGTCGACGGCGTGCTCGTGCCCGGCGGCTTCGGCGTGCGCGGCGTGGACGGCAAGATCGGCGCGCTGCGCTGGGCCCGTGAGAACAAGGTGCCCACGCTCGGCATCTGCCTCGGCATGCAGACCATGGTGATGGAGTACGCGCGCAACGTGCTGGGCCTCGAGGGCGCGTCGAGCTCCGAGTTCGACCCCGACACCAAGCACCCGGTCATCGCGACCATGGAGGAGCAGCTCGAGATCGTCGAAGGCAAGGGCGACCTGGGCGGCACGATGCGCCTGGGCGAGTACCCGGCCGTGCTCAAGGAGGGCTCCGTGGTCGCCGAGACCTACGGCGAGTCCACCGTGGGCGAGCGCCACCGCCACCGCTACGAGTTCAACAACACGTACCGCGCCCAGCTCGAGGAGGCCGGCCTGGTCGTCTCGGGCGAGAGCCCCGACCGCTCGCTCGTCGAGTTCGTCGAGCTCCCGCGCGACGCGCACCCGTACTACGTGTCGACGCAGGCGCACCCCGAGTTCCTGTCCCGCCCGACCAAGGCGCACCCGCTGTTCGCGGGCCTCATCGGCGCCGCGGTCGCGCGCCAGGAGGAGGCCGCCGCCCCCGCGGACGCCGCGACCGTCTGATGATCGAGGACGTCCCCGGCGCGCGGCCGGTCGTCGAGACGCGCCTCGCCTACGAGGGCAAGGTGTGGAACGTGCGCACCGACCGCGTCGACCTGGGGGAGTCCGGTCAGGTCCAGCGCGACTACATCCACCACACCGGTGCCGTGGGCATCATGGCGATGGACGAGGCGGAGCGGGTCTTCCTGGTCCGGCAGTACCGCCACGCGGTGCGCGCCGAGACCTGGGAGCCGCCCGCCGGCCTGCTCGACCTCCGCGACGAGCCGCCGGTCGAGGCCGCCGCGCGCGAGCTGTTCGAGGAGGCCGACCTCCGGGCCGCCCGCTGGGACACGCTCGTCGACTTCATGACGTCGCCCGGCGGCTCGTCCGAGGGCATCCGCATGTTCCTCGCCCGCGACATCACCGCGGTGCCGGAGGCCGAGCGCTTCCAGCGTCACGAGGAGGAGCGCGACATGGAGGGGCGGTGGGTGCCGCTCGACGAGATTCTCGCGTCCATCTGGGCCGGAACCGCGCAGAGCCCCTCGCTGGTGGTGGGCGCGCTCGCGCTCGACGCCGCGCGCCGCTCCGGCTGGCAGACCCTGCGCCCGGCCGATGCGCCGTGGCGCCGCCCGCCCTCGCTGCTCGACTGAGCGGGACCCGCCCCGCGCATCGTCCCGCCGCGCATCGTCCCGCCGCGCCCGCCGCGCTCCAGTGGTACCAATCGGTACGTTCGCGGCCCGGAACGTCCCGATTGGTACCACCGGGGCGGGTGGGACGCGCGGGCCTGGCTCCCGAGCGGACCGGATGCGGACCGCGGACGCCGGTCGCTAGCTGGCGACGGCGGGGGAGAAGCCCGCGGCGCGCAGCGTCTCGAGCACCTCGCCCTGGTGGTTGGGCCCGCGCGTCTCGACGCTCACCTGCAGCACCACGTCGTTGAGCGTGAGGCCCAGGTCGTGGCGCGTGTGCAGCACCTCGATGACGTTCGCGCCCACGCCCGCGAGGAGCTCCGCGACGCGCGCGAGCTGGCCGGGGCGGTCCGGCAGGGGGATCCGCAGCGTCATGTACCGGCCGGAGGCCACCAGGCCGTGGGCGACGATGCGCTGGAGCAGCAGCGGGTCGATGTTGCCGCCCGAGATGAGCGCCACCGTGGGCCCCGTGGGTGCGACCAGCCCGCCCAGGATGGCGGCCACGGACGCCGCGCCCGCGGGCTCCACCACGAGCTTGGTGCGCTCGAGCAGCGTGAGGACGGCGCGCGCGAGGAGGTCCTCGTCGACCGGCACGACCTCGTCGACCAGCTCCTGCACGATCGGGAAGGTGTGCTCGCCGGGCCGGACCACCGCGATGCCGTCGGCGATGGTGCCGCCGCGCTCGACGGTGACGGGGTGGCCGGCGGTGAGCGAGGGCGGGAAGGCCGCGGTGGCCGCGGCCTGGACGCCGACGATCCGCACGTCGCGCCCCTGCCGCGCGGCCACGGCCTTGGCCGCGACCGCGACGCCCGCGATGAGGCCGCCGCCGCCGATGGGCACGACGATGGTCTGCGCGTCCGGCACGTCGGCGAGGATCTCGAGGCCGATCGTCCCCTGGCCCGCGATGACGTCCGGGTGGTCGAACGGGTGGATCATGACGGCGCCGGTGCGCTCGGCGTGGGCGGCGGCCAACGCGAGGCACTCCTCGACGGTCGCGCCGTCGGTGACCACGGTGGCGCCGTAGCCCTTGGTCGCGAGCAGCTTGGGGACGGGCGCGCCGAGCGGCATGAAGATCGTCGCGTCGACGCCCAGCTGCTGCGCCGCGAACGCGACGCCCTGAGCGTGGTTGCCCGCGGAGGCCGCGACCACGCCGCGGGCGCGCTCCTCGGCCGTGAGCCGCGACAGGCGGTACGTCGCCCCACGCAGCTTGAACGAGCCGGTGCGCTGGAGGTTCTCGAGCTTCATGTGCGTGGGCACGCCCAGCAGCTCGGTGAGGTACGAGGCCTGGTCGACCGGCGTGTGCTGCGCGACCCCGTCGAGGACGCGGGCGGCGTCCTCGACGTGCGCGAGCGTCACCTCGGCCACGTCAGGCCTCCGCGGTGTCGCGGGCGGTGAGGCGGAAGAACGCCGCGTGCGCTGCGGTGAGCACCGCCGCGCCGAACAGGTGGAAGCCGACGATGAGCGCGGGCAGGCCGGTGAAGTACTGCACGTAGCCGATGGCGCCCTGCGCGAGCGTGACGCCCACGAGCACCCAGTACGACAGGCGCGCCTCGTCGCGCTCGCCCGCGGAGCGGTCGCGACGGATCCGCCAGCCGATCCACGCGAGCAGTGCCACGAACGCCCACACGCTCATCGCGTGCGCCTTGGCGATCGTGACCGGGTCGAGCGCGAGGCGCTCGGTGGCGCCGGCGTCGCCCGAGTGCGGTCCCGCGCCCGTGGTGAGCGCGCCGACGACGAGCAGCACGACGAGCAGACCGGCGGAGGCCCACCGCTCGGCCGTGAGCGGCGCGCCGAGGCGGCCGCGGGCGTCGCGGTAGCGCAGCGCGAAGCGCACGGAGTACCAGACGAGCGCGAGGCTCAGCAGCATGTGCGGCGCCACCACGAGCGGGTGGAGCTCGACGAGCACGGTGATGCCGCCGAGCACCGCCTGGCCGACCACGCCGAGCGCGGGCACGAGGCCCCACCACTTGAGCGCGGGTCGCGTGCGCCACACGGCGACCGCCATCGCGACGGCCACGACGAGCAGCACGAAGGTGAGCGTGCGGTTCCCGAACTCGATGTACGGGTGGATCGACGTCGCCTCGTGCAGCGTCGGCGTGAACTCGCCGGGCTCGCACTGCGGCCAGGTCGAGCACCCGAGGCCGGAACCGGTGAGGCGGACCGCGCCGCCGGTGACGATGATGCCCGCCTGCGTCGCGATGTTGGCCAGGGTGAGGCCGCGTGCGATGCGGTAGCCGCGCCCGGTCGGGGCGGGGGAGGGCGTGATGGACTGCTCGGTGGTGCTCGACACGCGACAATCTTAGGCGGGCCGCCGCCGTGCGCGGTGCGTCCGGGGCACGATGCGCGGGCCGCGCGCGCGGGCACGATGCGGCGGCCCGGCGGGCACAGAATCGCCGGCGCGCGCGTTGTGGAGGAGGCCCCCCGCATCGTCCAGGCGCGACCGGGGTGAGGTAAGGCACCCCTTCCTTGCGGGCTAGAATTTAATGAATCAAAATGTTGCCTAATTGAGTTGCGGCCGACGCTGCCCGCGCCGCCGACCGAGGAGAGGACCCCAGATGCACGCTGACACGACGCGCGATCGAGTCCTCAGCCTCATCGCGACCGCCGGCCCCATCACGGCCGCCGCGCTCGCGACCGAGCTCGGCGTCACCCCGGCGGGCGTGCGCCGCCACCTGTCGTCCCTCGAGGACTCCGGCTACATCGTCGACCACGAGCCTCCGGGCCAGCACGCGCGTGGGCGCGGGCGCCCCGCGCGCTCGTTCGTCGCCACCAACGAGGGCCAGCGCGCCCTCGCGACCGCCTACCGCGACGTCGCCGTCGACGCGATGTCCGCGCTGCGCGACAGCGGCGGCCTCCACGCCTTCGTCGAGGCCAAGGCCAAGGAGCTCGAGGACGCCGTCGCCTCGTCGGTGGACCCCGACGCGCCCATGGAGCGCAAGGTCGCCGACCTCGCGGCCGCGCTCGGCGAGCGCGGCTTCGCCGCCTCGGTCCGCCCGGGCCCCGGCGGCATCACCGTCCAGCTATGCCAGGGGCATTGCCCCGTCCAGTCCATCGCGGAGAAGACCCCCGAGTGGTGCGAGGCCGAGGCCCGCGCCTTCTCGAGGATCCTCGACGTGCACGTGCAGCGGCTGTCGACCCTCGCGGGCGGCGCGCATGTCTGCACCACCACGATCCCGCTCGCCACCCCCACCCGTAAGGAAGGATGAGCATGAGTGCTCCGACCGAGCCCATGACGCAGGACGAGGCCATCGCCTCGATCGGCAACTACCAGTTCGGATGGCACGACTCGGATGAGGCCGGCGCGCTTGCCAAGCGCGGCCTCAACGAGGACGTCGTCCGTGAGATCTCGGCGCTGAAGAACGAGCCCGAGTGGATGCTGGAGACGCGTCTCAAGGGCCTGAAGCTCTTCGGCAAGAAGCCGCTGCCCAACTGGGGCTCCGATCTCACCGGCATCGACTTCGACAACATCAAGTACTTCGTGCGCTCCACGGAGAAGCAGGCGACCTCGTGGGAGGACCTGCCCGAGGACATCAAGGAGACGTACGACAAGCTCGGCATCCCGGAGGCGGAGAAGCAGCGCCTCGTCGCGGGCGTCGCCGCGCAGTACGAGTCCGAGGTCGTCTACCACCAGATCCGCGAGGACCTGGAGGAGCAGGGCGTCATCTTCCTCGACACCGACACCGCGCTGCGCGAGCACCCGGAGCTGTTCGAGGAGTACTTCGGCACCGTCATCCCCACCGGCGACAACAAGTTCGCGGCGCTCAACACCGCCGTGTGGTCGGGCGGCTCGTTCGTCTACGTCCCGCCGGGCGTCCACGTGGAGATCCCGCTCCAGGCCTACTTCCGCATCAACACGGAGAACATGGGCCAGTTCGAGCGCACGCTGATCATCGCGGACGAGGGCTCGTACGTGCACTACGTCGAGGGCTGCACCGCGCCGATCTACTCGAGCGACTCGCTGCACTCCGCCGTGGTCGAGATCATCGTGAAGAAGAACGCCCGCGTGCGGTACACGACGATCCAGAACTGGTCGAACAACGTGTACAACCTCGTCACCAAGCGCGCGACCGCGGCCGAGGGCGCCACCATGGAGTGGGTCGACGGCAACATCGGCTCGAAGGTCACCATGAAGTACCCGGCGATCTTCATGCTCGGCGAGCACGCCCGCGGCGAGACCCTGTCGATCGCCTTCGCGGGCGAGGGCCAGCACCAGGACGCCGGCGCCAAGATGGTGCACGCCGCACCCAACACCTCGTCTTCGATCATCTCGAAGTCCGTCGCCCGCGGCGGCGGCCGCACCTCGTACCGCGGCCTGGTCCAGGTCCTCGAGGGCGCCAAGAACTCGAAGTCGAACGTGCTGTGCGACGCCCTGCTCGTCGACCAGATCTCGCGGTCCGACACCTACCCGTACGTCGACGTCCGCGAGGACGACGTCCACATGGGCCACGAGGCGTCCGTCTCGAAGGTGTCCGAGGACCAGCTGTTCTACCTCATGTCCCGAGGCCTCGAGGAGTCGGAGGCCATGGCCATGATCGTGCGCGGGTTCGTCGAGCCCATCGCGCGCGAGCTGCCCATGGAGTACGCGCTCGAGCTCAACCGCCTCATCGAGCTCCAGATGGAAGGATCCGTCGGTTGACCGTCACCGATCACACCCAGGCCACCGCTGACGCCGCCCACTCGCACGGCGTCATCCCCGACAAGTCGCGCGCGGACCGCGTCGTCTCCTTCGACGTCGACGCCTTCCCCGTGCCGACGGGCCGCGAGGAGAACTGGCGTTTCTCGCCGGTGCGCGACCTCCGCCCGCTGTTCGCGGACGAGGCCGCCGAGGGCCACCTCGAGTGGACCAC
Organism: Demequina litoralis; assembly: GCF_030418455.1. GTDB lineage: Bacteria > Actinomycetota > Actinomycetes > Actinomycetales > Demequinaceae > Demequina > Demequina litoralis. The sequence continues at coordinate 19,813 of NZ_JAUHPW010000014.1, read as the reverse complement.
CAGCGACCTGCCCGCGGGCGTCACCCTCGTCCAGGTCCCCGCGGACGAGGCGCGCGAGCGCACCGTGCGCGAGCCCGGCGACCGGGCCTCGGCCGTCGCGGTCAAGCACGCCGGCGGCGCCATGGCGCTCACGATCGCGGCGAACACCGTGGTCGAGGAGCCCATCACCATCGACCTCAAGGGCGTCGGCGGCGACGTGCGCGGCCACCTGCTGGTCGAGCTCGGCCAGAGTGCCGAGGCGACCGTGGTGATCAACCGCACCGGCACCGCGCGCTACTCCGAGCTCGTCTCGATCGACCTCCAGGACAACGCGGGCCTCAACCTCGTGCTCCTGCAGCAGTGGGACGAGGACGCGGTCCACGCGGGCGAGGTGCTCGCGCGCCTCGGCCGCGACGCGCGCCTGCGCGGCACCGTCGTCACCCTCGGCGGCAAGGTCGTGCGCCTCAACACCTCGGCCGCGTTCGCGGGCGAGGGCGCGAGCGTCGACCTGTTCGGCCTCTACTTCGCGGACTCCGGCCAGCACCAGGAGCACCAGCTCTTCGTCGACCACGCGGTCCCGAAGTGCACGTCGCGCGTCACCTACAAGGGTGCGCTGGCCGGCAAGACCGCCCACTCCGTGTGGATCGGCGACGTCCTCATCCGCGCCGCGGCCGAGGGCACCGACACCTACGAGCTCAACCGCAACCTCGTCCTCACGGACGGCGCGCGCGCGGACTCGGTGCCGAACCTCGAGATCGAGACCGGCGAGATCGAGGGCGCGGGCCACGCGTCCGCGACCGGCCGCTTCGACGAGGAGCAGATGTTCTACCTGCGCTCGCGCGGCATCTCGGAGGAGCAGGCCCGCAAGCTCGTGGTCCGCGGCTTCTTCGCCGACCTCATCCACGAGATCGGCGTGCCCGCGGTCGAGGAGAGCCTCATGCGCCAGATCGACCTCGAGATCGCGCACGTCGAGGAGGAGCTCGAGCATGAGTGAGCAGCTCGCGTGCATGGTCGCCGACCTCGAGCCGGGCTCCGCGATGCTCGCGGAGCTCACGCTCGCGGACGGATCCGACATCCCCGTCGCGATCGTGCGCGCGGATGACGGCGACTTCTACGCGATCGACGACCTCTGCACCCACGGAGAGGTGTCCCTCTCCGAGGGCGACGTCGACGGCTGCCACGTCGAGTGCTGGGCCCACGGCTCGCGCTTCGACGTCCGTACCGGCGAGCCCGACGAGCTGCCCGCCATCACCCCCGTGAAGACCTACCCGACCCGCGTCGAGGGCGAGCGTGTGCTCGTCGACGTCGACGCCCCCAAGAATTCCCTGAAGGAGAACGCATGAGCACCCTGGAGATCCGCAACCTCCACGTCACCGTCGAGACCCCCGAGGGGACGAAGGAGATCCTCAAGGGCGTCGACCTCACCATCAACTCGGGTGAGACCCACGCCATCATGGGCCCGAACGGCTCGGGCAAGTCGACCCTCGCCTACTCGATCGCCGGCCACCCCAAGTACGAGATCACCGAGGGCTCGGTCACGCTCGACGGCGAGGACGTCCTCGAGATGAGCGTCGACGAGCGCGCCAAGGCGGGCCTGTTCCTCGCGATGCAGTACCCGGTCGAGGTGCCCGGCGTGTCCGTGTCGAACTTCCTCCGCACCGCGAAGACCGCGATCGACGGCGAGGCCCCCAAGCTCCGCACGTGGGTCAAGGACGTCAAGGGCGCGATGGAGAACCTCCGCATGGACCCGTCGTTCGGCGAGCGCGGCGTCAACGAGGGCTTCTCGGGCGGCGAGAAGAAGCGCCACGAGATCCTCCAGATGGAGCTCCTCCAGCCCAAGATCGCGATCCTCGACGAGACCGACTCCGGCCTCGACGTCGACGCGCTCCGCATCGTCTCCGAGGGCGTCAACCGCGCCAAGGAGAACACGGGCCTGGGCGTCATGCTCATCACGCACTACACGCGCATCCTCCGCTACATCAAGCCGGACCACGTGCACGTGTTCGTCAACGGCCGCGTGGCCGAGCAGGGCGGCCCCGAGCTCGCCGAGCGCCTCGAGGCCGAGGGCTACGACCGCTACCTGGCGAACGCCTGAGGATGCTCCCCGACCTGCGCGACGACTTCCCGATCCTCACCCGCACGGTGAGGAACGGGAGGCCGCTCGTGTACCTCGACTCCGGCGCGACCGCGCAGCGGCCGCTCGCCGTGCTCGAGGCCGAGGCCGCCTTCTCCCGTGAGCACAACGGTGCCGTCGCCCGCGGCGCGCACCTGCTCGCGGAGGAGGCGACCGACGCGTTCGAGACCGCGCGGGCGTCCGTCGCCGAGCTCATCGGCGCATCGGCCGACGAGGTCGTGTGGACGTCGGGGGCGACCGCGGCGCTCAACCTCGTCGCCAACGGCATGCTGCAGGCGTCGCTCGGCGCCGGCGGCGCCGAGGCGGAGCGCTTCCGGGTCGGACCCGGGGACCGCATCGTCGTGACGGAGCTCGAGCACCACGCGAACCTCATCCCGTGGCAGCAGCTCGCCGCGCGCACGGGCGCCGAGCTCGCGTGGATCCCGGTGGACGATGCGGGGGAGCTGGTCCTCGACGGCCTGTCCGAGGTCATCACCGCGAACACCAAGGTCGTCGCGTTCACGCACGCGAGCAACGTCACGGGTGTCATCACGGACGTCGAGCCGATCGTGCGCCGCGCGCACGAGGTGGGCGCGCTCGTCGTGCTCGACGGCTGCCAGTCGGTGCCGCACATCCCGGTCGACGTCGCACAGCTCGGCGTGGACCTCATGGCGTTCTCCGGGCACAAGATGCTCGGGCCCACCGGGGTGGGCGCGCTGTGGGGCCGCAAGGAGCTGCTCGACGCGCTGCCGCCGTCGGTCTTCGGCGGCGGGGCGATCGCGATCGTCACCATGGAGACCACCACGTGGCTCGAGGCGCCCACGCGCTTCGAGCCCGGCACCCAGCCCGTCGCGCAGGCGGTGGGCATGGGCGCCGCGGCGCGGTACCTCATGGACCTCGGGATGGAGAACGTCGCCCGCCACGAGGCCCGCATCGCGCAGATCCTGCGCGAGGGGGCCGCGGCGCTGCCCGGCGTGCGCCTCATCGGCCCCGTCGGAGACCCCGAGCGCTTCGACGTGCTCGGCCTCGCGGCGGTCGCCGTCGAGGGCGTGCACACGCATGACGTCGGGCAGGTGCTCGACGATCGCGGCATCGCGGCGCGCGTGGGCCACCACTGCGCGCAGCCGCTGCACCGGCGCCTGGGGCTCACGGGCTCGACCCGCGCCTCGGCGCACGTCTACACCACCGAGGACGACGCCCACGCCTTCGTCGAGGCGCTGGCCGGAGTCCGCGAGTTCTTCGGAGTCACCGTATGAGCCTTGAGGCGATGTACCAGCAGGTCATCATGGACCACGCCCGCGAGGGCCACGGCCGCGGCCTCGTCGACCTCACCGCGCCCGGCCGCGGCGAGTCGCACCAGGTCAACCCCACGTGCGGCGACGAGGTGACGATGCGCGTGGGCGTCGAGGGCGACACCGTCGCGGCCATCGCGTGGGAGGGCCACGGCTGCTCGATCTCGCAGGCCTCGATCTCGGTCCTGTCGGAGCTGCTCGAGGGGGAGTCCCTCGACACCGCCGACGAGATCTACGAGGCGTTCCGCGCCCTCATGCAGGCGAAGGGCGAGCCGCTCGACGAGGAACGTGAGGACCTGCTGGGCGATGCGACCGCGTTCGTCGGGGTCGGCAAGTATCCTGCACGCATCAAGTGCGCCCTGCTGGGCTGGATGGCCTTCAGGGACGCGCTCATCCAGGCGCGCGCCGCATCGTCCGGCGCCGCCGTCGAAGGAGGAGAGGCATGACCGAGGAGACCAAGGCCCCTGCCAACGCCGCGGACGTCGAGGAGGCGCTGCGCGACGTCATCGATCCCGAGCTCGGCATCAACGTCGTCGACCTCGGCCTCGTCTACGGGGTGATGCTCGACGAGAACCGTCACGCGGTCATCGACATGACGCTCACGTCGGCGGCGTGCCCGCTCACGGACGTCATCGAGGACCAGGCGGGCCAGGCGCTCTCCGGGCTCGTCGACGGCTTCCGCATCAACTGGGTGTGGATGCCGCCGTGGGGCCCCGACAAGATCACGGACGACGGCCGCGAGCAGCTGAGGGCGCTCGGCTTCAACGTCTGAGCCGCATCGTCACGAGAGCCTCCTCTCCCCGCGTGGGAGGGGAGGCTCTCGGCGCTTGCGGGGCCGCGACGTCGATGTGACGATGCTCGGGAGACCCCGTCGCGAGGAGCCCCCATGGTCTACACGGTCGGATACTTCGTCGGCAGCCTGTCGTCCCGCTCGATCAACCGGCTCCTCAGCCGGGCGCTCATCCGGCTCGCCCCGGACGACCTCGAGTTCGTGGAGATCCCGATCGGGGACCTGCCGCTCTACAGCCCCGACTACGACGCGGACCTCCCGCCCGCCGCCGTCGCGCTCAAGGACGCGATCGCCGCGGCGGACGCCGTCCTGTTCGTCACCCCGGAGTACAACCGGTCCATCCCGGGCGGGCTGAAGAACGCGCTCGACTGGGCGTCCCGGCCGTCCCGCCAGAACTCGTTCCACCACCTGCCCGCGGCCGTCATCGGCGCCTCGCCCGGACGCATCGGCACGGCCGTCGGCCAGCAGAGCCTGCGCGCCGTGCTGAGCTTCTGCAACGCCCGCCAGATGACCGCGCCCGAGGCGTACATCACCTTCACCCCGGGCCTCGTGACCGAGGACGGCGAGGTGACCGACCCGAAGATCGAGGTCTTCCTCGAGGGCTTCATGCGGGAGTTCCGCGAGCACATCGTCCGCGTGCTCACCGTCCTCCCCCGCGGCTGAGCCCGTGACATCCCACGTCGCGCTCATCCGCGGCATCAACGTCGGCGGCCGCAACGCCGTGCCCATGGCCAAGCTCCGAGACCTGTTGGACGCGCGGGGCGCGCCGTCGCGCACCTACATCCAGTCGGGCAACGTCCTGCTCGACGCCCCGCACCTCGACGAGGCGGGCGTGGCCGACCTGGTCGCGGGCGTGCTGCTCGAGGACTTCGACGTCGACACCGTCGTGGTCGCCGTGACCGCGGCGACGATGCGGGCGGCGGTGGACGAGGCGCCGGCCGGCTTCGGCACGGAGCCGGACACCTACCACTCGGACGTCGCGTTCCTCCGTCCCGGGGTCGACGCGCGCCAGGCGCTCGGCGAGTTCAGCATGCGCGAGGGCGTGGACGCGGGCTGGGCGGGGGAGGGCGTCGTGTACTTCCGGCGCCTCAGCGCGCAGCGCACCCGCAGCCGGATGTCGTCCATCGCGACCAAGCCCGTCTACAAGGACATGACCATCAGGAACTGGGCGACCACCACGCGGCTCGTCGCGATGCTCGACGAGGCCTAGCGGCGGCGCTCGCGACGGGAGGCGGGACGCACGGGCGCCGGCTCCTCGTCGTGGTGCGCCTCGCGCACCGGGGGCTCCGCGAGCACCGGCGGCGGCGCATCGTCCTCCGTCACCTGGCGCGGCTCGATGCGCGCCGCCCGGCCGTGCTCCGCGATGCCGCGGGCGTGCAGCGCCTGACCGAGCTGCAGCGCGAAGCCCACCGAGCGCGACGCGGACGGGATGAGGATCGCGCGCGGTGAGCGGTCCATGCCGCGCGCGCGGGCCGCGACGCGGGACTCCGTGAGGATCTGGGCGGCCTCGGGTATCGCGCGCAGCGTGAGGGACACCATCACGCCGATGCTCTCCGGCGGCAGCAGCCAGCGCAGCGGCCGCGCCAGCGTGGTGACGAAGTCGAGCATCGCGCCCATCGAGGTCGAGCTCGACACCGCGAGCGCGAGCGCGGCCACCGACACGATGTCGCCTGCGAGGTCCAGCGCGCGGATGTATTCGCCGCGCAGCACCTGGAAGACGGTGGTGAGGGCCGCGATGAGGATGATCGCCCCCATGCCCTTGAGGGTCGCCTTGAGAGGCGGCAGCGTCGACGCGAGCAGGAGCAGGCACGCGGCGGTGATGCCGATGCTGGTGACGGGGTCGGAGACGGCGATCGACGTGATGGAGACGCCGACGAGCAGCAGCATCTTGAACCACACGGGCGCCCGGTGCAGCGGGGTGCGCCGCGGCCGGTAGATGCCGAGCAGCGAGATCACGCGGTGGCGCCCTGGCTCGCGCGTCCGAACATGAGGTCGCGGTACACGCCGACGGCCTCCTTGGGGTCGCCGTCGAACACGACGCGGCCGAGGTCGACGACGAGCGTGCGCTCGGCGCGGGAGGCCGAGTCGAGGTCGTGCGTCACCTCGATGACCTGGAGGGGGAGCGAGCGCAGCAGCGCGCCCACGTGCGCGCGCCAGCGCAGGTCGAGCAGCGTGGTGGGCTCGTCGGCGACCACGATCGACGGGGTGCACGCGAGCACCCCCGCGAGCGCGAGGAGCTGGCGCTGGCCGCCCGACAGCGCGTTGACGGACACGTCCGCCTTCGCGGCGAGACCGATCTCGCGGAGGGCCGACATCGCGGCCTCCTCGCGCTCGGTGCGGTTCTTGATGAGGCGGCGCAGCGACAGGGCGACGTCCTCGACGGCGGTCGGCATGATGAGCTGCGCGGAGGGGTCGGTGAAGAGGTAGCCCACCTTGCGGCGCACCTGGGCGCCGTGCCGCTGCGTGTCGAGGCCGTCGACCTCGACCGAGCCCTCGACCGGCAGCACGAGGCCGTTGATGAGACGCGCGAGCGTCGACTTCCCCGAGCCGTTCGCGCCGATGATGCTGATGCGGTCCTCGGTGAGGGTGAGGGTCGTCGGCTCGAGGATCGGCACCCCGGAATCGGGCGCGACGACGGCCGCGTCCTTGAACTCGATCATGCGTCAAGGGTAAGCGGTGCGCTTCCGCGCCCGAAATCGCCCGCCGCGCCGCCGCGTCTGCGACGATCGTGGGGAGCGACCGGGGGGTGCGCATGGCCGTCGTGACGATGCCGGACGGGACGGAGCTGCACTACGAGTCCGCGGGCGAGGGCGAGCCGCTCGTGCTCATCCACGGCGGCTTCACCGAGTCCCTCACGTGGGAGCAGTCGCTGCCCGGCCTCGCCGAGCGGTTCAGCGTGGTCGCCTACGACCGCCGCGCGCACGGCCACAGCGGGGCGGGGACGGGGGAGCGGTCGGTGCGCGGCGACGTCGCTGATCTCGTCGAGCTCGTCGAGCGGCTCGACCTGGGGCCGGTGCACGTGGCGAGCTTCTCGTACGGCGCGGTCGTCGCCATGGCCTTCGCCGTCGAGCGTCCCGACCTGGTGCGGCGGGTCGCCGCTCACGAGCCGCCGCTGCTCGGCGCGCTCGCCGGCAGCGAGGAGCACGCCGACGTGCTTGCGAGCGTGCTCGAGGCCTACGCCGCCGTGCGTGCGCTCCTCGAGGAGGGCGACCACGAGGGCGGCGCCGCGCTCTTCGTCGACACCGCGATCGGGCCCGGCACCTGGGCGTCGCTCCCACAGGCGGGACGCGCGCGGTTCGTGCAGCACGCGCCCGCCTTCCTCGCGGATCTCCGCGACCCCGACAGCGTCATCGGCATGGGTGTCGAGCCGTTCCTCTCGCTGGACCGGCCGCTGCTCCTGACCTACGGGGGCGAGACACCACCCATGTACGTCGGGATCTGCGCCGCCCTCGCCGACGCGCTGCCCCACGTGCGGCTGCACGCCTTCGACGGCGCGGGCCACGTGCCGCACGTCAGCCATCCCGAGGACTACGTCGCGGTGACCGCGGACTTCCTCGACGGGTGAGCCCGGCCTACGCGGTGGTGCGGGCCGCCTCGTCCTCGGGGTCCGTGACGCGGGACGATGCGCGGCGGGCCGAGCCCAGCAGCCCCGGGTAGGCGCGGTGGATGGCGGCGGCGACGATGCCCGCCGCGACCACCTTGAGGATGTCGCCCGGCAGGAAGGGCAGCACGCCGACCGTGACGCCGGAGACGCAGTCGAGCAGCGCGTCCGAGCAGCCCGTGGGCAGCATCGGCATCCCGGTGCGCCACACGAGCCACGGCACGCCCACGACGTAGACCAGCGGGATCGACACGAGGCCGATGCCGATGAGGGAGGCCGTCGCGATGCCGCGGCGCGCCAGGACGCCGCGGCGGGCGAGCACCTGCGCGAGCGCCCCCAGCACCGTGGCGGCGAGCACGAAGCCGATGAGGTAGCCGCCCGTCGGGCCGGTCAGCACCACGAGGCCCGCGGCGCCGTTGGCGAAGATGGGCGCGCCCACGAAGCCGAGCCCGAGGTAGAGCGTGACGGCGGCGAGCGCGCGCCACGGGCCCAGCACCAGGCCGGTCAGCACGATCGCGAACGTCTGCAGCGTGAGCGGCACGCCGCCGATGAGCGCGACCTCGGGCACGAGCGTCGAGGCGGCGATGAGGCCGGCGAAGACGGCGACGAGCGCGATGGACTGGCCGGTGAGGCCGCGGTGCTGAGCCATGGGGACCCCCTGGGATAATGGACGCCGGTCACCCTACCCGCGCACCATGTCCCCTGGTCCGGGTTCTGTCGAGGGTGCGCAAACGTTGTGGGGACGCGACAAGGACCGCCGCATCGGCAGCAGGGAGAACGTGTGATCATCGCCAAGGATCTGGAGATCCGCATCGGTGCGCGGGTGCTGGTGCACCCCGCCAGCTTCCAGATCGGACCCGGCGACCGGGTGGGTCTCGTGGGCCGCAACGGCGCAGGCAAGACCACCATGACGCGCCTGCTCGCCGGCGAGGGCCAGCCCACCGGCGGCTCGGTGACCCACAAGGGCAGCATCGGCTACCTGCCGCAGGACCCGCGCGAGGGCGAGCCGACGCAGCGCGCGCTCGACCGCATCCTGTCGGTGCGCGACCTCGCGGGGCTGCTGACGAAGATGCGCGAGGCCGAGGAGGGCATGGCGAGCCCCGACCCGAAGGTGATGGAGAAGGCGATGAACGCCTACCCGCGTCTCGAGGAGCGCTTCCGCGCTGCCGGCGGCTACGCGGCCGAGTCCGATGCGCAGCGCATCGCCGCGAACCTGGGGCTCGACGAGCGCATCCTCGACCAGCCGCTCGGCACGCTGTCCGGCGGCCAGCGCCGCCGCGTCGAGCTCGCGCGCATCCTCTTCTCGGACGCCGAGACGCTGCTGCTCGACGAGCCGACCAACCACCTCGACGCGGACTCGATCGTGTGGCTGCGCGGCTTCCTCGCGAGCTTCCCCGGCGGCCTCGTGGTGATCTCGCACGACGTCGAGCTGCTGCGCGCCTCCGTTACCCGCGTGTTCCACCTCGACGCCAACCGCGGCGAGCTCGACCAGTACGCGCTGGGCTGGGACCTCTACCTCCGTCAGCGCGAGACCGACGAGAAGCGCCGCCGCCGCGAGCGCGACAACGCGGAGAAGAAGGCCGCCGCGCTCATGGCCCAGGCCAACAAGATGAAGGCGACCGCGACCAAGGCCGTCGCCGCGCAGAACATGGCCAAGCGCGCCGAGCGCATGCTCGAGGGCGTCGAGGGGGAGCGGGTCCAGGATCGCGTGGCCGCGCTGCGCTTCCCGACCCCCGCGCCGTGCGGCAAGACCCCGCTGCGCGCCGCCGAGCTGTCGAAGTCGTACGGCTCGCTCGAGGTCTTCACGGACGTCGAGCTCGCGATCGACCGCGGGTCGCGCGTGGTGGTGCTGGGCCTCAACGGCGCCGGCAAGACGACGCTGCTGCGCCTGCTCGGCGGCGTCGAGGACCCCGACACCGGCGAGGTGCAGCCCGGCCACGGCCTCAAGCTCGGCTACTACGCGCAGGAGCACGACACGCTCGACATGGACGCGACCGTCCTGGAGAACCTCCGCCACGCGGCGCCCGACCTCGACGACACCGCGGTGCGCAACGTGCTCGGCTCGTTCCTCTTCATCGGCGACGACGCGTACAAGCCCGCGAAGGTCCTCTCGGGCGGCGAGAAGACCCGCCTCGCGCTCGCGACGCTGGTCGTGTCGCAGGCCAACGTGCTGCTGCTCGACGAGCCCACCAACAACCTCGACCCGGCCTCGCGTGCGGAGATCCTGCGCGCGCTGAGGACCTACGAGGGCGCGGTCGTGCTGGTGACGCACGACGAGGGCGCCGTCGAGGCGCTCGAGCCCGAGCGCGTGCTGCTCCTGCCCGACGCGGTCGAGGACCTCTACAACGAGTCCTACCGGGAGCTCATCTCCCTCGCCTGAGCGATTCCCGATGAAGCATGTGAAGGATGTGACAACCGGGTGCGGGGCGCCCCGTCACACCTGTCACCTTCGTCATGGGCAGTCGACGGGCTAGAGCGCGTCCTCGATGTCCTCGTCGGAGGGCTCGGCGCGGCGCCGCCGGCGCGGCTCGCGAGGCTCGCGGGGCGGACCGGCCGGCGCATCGTCGCCTGACGTCGCCTGCCACTCGCGGCGCGCGAGCATGATGCCCGCCACGGGGGCGATGAGCGCGAACGCGAACCACTGCCACGTGTACGCGAGGTGCGGACCCAGGGTGAGCGTCGGCAGCGGGACCTGTGCGGCGTAGGAGTCGACGCAGCCCGAGGCGTCGCACGCCTCCCGGATCATCCCGTAGCCGTCGATCGGCGTCCCGTCCGGCTCGGGCATCTGCGCCGGCGTGATGCGGGTGGCGCCCGAGTCGCGGCGGCCGTCGTCGGGCTCGCTCTGACGCAGCACCGCGGTGACGGTCACCTCGCCCGCCGGATACTCGGGCCACTCCGGATCCGCGTCGGGGCCGGGCACCGGCATCCAGCCCGCGTTGAGCAGGAGGGAACGGCCGTCGTCGGTGTCGAGCCACACGAGCAGCTGGTAGGCCGCGGTGCGGTCGACCGGGCGGTTGCGCAGCAGCGTCTGCGAGCCCGCGTCGATGACGCCGGTCACCTCGACCAGCCGCCATTCCTCGTCGGCGCTCACCGTGCCGTCCGCGCCGACCGCCTCGTCGAGCGAGGCGGGCGCAGCGGCCGCATTGGCCTCGTAGGCGGCGATCGCGGCGGACCGCGCCTCGTGCCGGCCGAGCTGCCAGAAGCCCGCGCGGACGGCCACCGCCGAGACCGCGAGGGCGAGCGCCACGATGCCCACGACGCGCAGGATGCGCGAGGCGAGGGAGGGCGTGGTCACCCGCACGATGCTAGTGCCGCGCCTGCCCGGCGCTTTCGCGCATCGGTCCCCGGCTCCGCTAGCGTGGCCCCATGACCCGCCACGTCCTCGTCACCGGTGCCGCGCGCGGCATCGGCCGCAGCATCGCCGAGGCCTTCGTGGCCAACGGCGACATCGTGTCCACGATCTACCGCGGAGGCGACCTCCCCGACGGCGTCACCGGCGCCATCGCCGACGTCACCGACACCGCCGCCGTCAACGCCGCCTTCGACGAGCTCGAGGCGCAGCACGGCCGCGTCCGGGTGCTCGTCGCCAACGCCGGCATCACGCGCGACGGCCTCCTCATGCGCATGAGCGACGAGGACTTCGAGCAGGTGCTCGACGTCAACCTCACGGGCACGTTCCGCTGCGTGCGCCGCGCGGTCAACTCGATGATCCGTGAGCGCTTCGGCCGCATCGTCCTCATCGGCTCCGTCGTGGGTCTCATGGGCAACCCGGGCCAGGTCAACTACTCGTCCTCGAAGTCGGCGCTCGTGGGCATGGCCCGCTCCGTCACCCGCGAGGTGGGCGCGCGCGGCATCACCGCGAACGTCATCGCGCCGGGCTTCATCACCACGGACATGACCGCCGAGCTGGGCGACGACACCGTCAAGCAGTACGCGGACACCATCCCCGCCAAGCGCTTCGGCTCGACCGCCGAGGTCGCCGCCGCCGCCGTCTACCTCGCGTCCGACGCCGCGGGCTACGTCTCGGGCGCGGTGCTGCCCGTCGACGGCGGCCTCGGCATGGGCCACTGACTCTTCCCCCAAGGAGCAAGCATGGGCATTCTCGAAGGCAAGAACATCCTCGTCACCGGCGTCCTCACGGAGGGCTCGATCGCGTTCGAGGTCGCACGCCTGAGCCAGGAGCAGGGCGCCACGGTGGTCCTCACCGGCGTGGGCCGCTCGCTCAAGATCACCCAGGCGATGGGCCGCCGCCTCCCCGTCGAGGCGAAGGTCGTCGAGCTGGACGTGACGAACCCCGAGCACCTCGCCGCGCTGCCGGACGCCGTCCGCGAGCACGTGCCGCACCTCGACGGCGTCGTGCACAGCATCGGCTTCGCGCCTCAGTCGGTCATGGGCGGCAACTTCATGACGGGCGAGTGGGACGACGTCGCGACCGCGATGCACATCTCCGCGTACTCGCTCAAGGCGCTCGCGCAGGCGACCGCGCCGCTCATGACCAACGGCGGCTCGATCGTGGGCCTCACGTTCGACGGCCGCTTCGCATGGCCCGTGTACGACTGGATGGGCGTCGCCAAGGCGGCCTTCGAGGCGGTCAACCGCTACGTCGCGCGCGACCTGGGCCCGCAGGGCATCCGCTGCAACGTCGTGTCGGCCGGACCCATCAAGACCACCGCCGCGAAGCACATCCCGGGCTTCGACCAGATGGAGGGCAACTGGAGCGACCGGGCTCCTCTCGGATGGGACTCGTCGGACACCGAGCCGACCGCCCGCGCCGTGACCGCCCTGCTCTCGGACTGGTTCCCCGCCACCACCGGCGAGATGATCCACGTAGACGGCGGCGTGCACGCCATGGGACAGTGACACCGTGCCTACGCTGATCCTCGCCCGCCACGCCAAGGCCGAGGCCCCCGCGGCCGGCCTGAGCGACGCCGACCGCGCCCTCGAGCTCATCGGTCGCAAGGCCTCCACCCGCCTGGGCCAGGTGATCGCCGAGGCCGGCCTCACCCCGACCCTCGCGCTGGTGTCGCCCGCCAACCGCACGCAGCAGACGTGGAAGCTCATGTCGACGTCGCTCGCCGGCTGCGAGACGGTGCTCGACGACGAGCTCTACGAGACCAACGTGCCCGGCCTGCTCGACGTCCTCAAGGGCGCGGGCGACGCGGACACGGTCGTGGTCGTGGGGCACGAGCCGACCTCGTCGGCCGCCGCCGCGCACCTCGCGGGCCAGGGCTCGGACAAGAGCGCCCTCCAGCGCGTCGCGCACGGGCTGCCCACGGCGACCGCCGCGGTGCTCGAGTTCGACTGCCCGTGGACCGAGATCACGTCGCGCTGCGGGCGCCTCACCGCGGTCCTGTCGGGCCGCGACGTCGAGGAGTGAGCGGGAGCCCCTCCCGCATCGCGCAGGACACCGCGCCGCTGTGGCGCGCCCTCCTCGCGATGCAGCGCTTCGGCTGGGAGCAGGGTGTCGCCTCGCACGCCGCGCTCGACGACGGCGACACGGAACTCGCGCGCCTGCTGGCGCGCGACGCCGTCGTGCGCCAGGACGCGGACGGCCAGCTGGGCGGGATGGACGATGCGGCGGCCGTGAACTCGGGTTCGCTGCTCGAGGCGGTGCTCGCCCTGGGCGAGGACGATGCGGCGGCCGCGGAGGCCGCGCAGCGTCAGCGCTGGTGGCTGCTGCGGTTCTCGCCGCGCGACGACTGGGGCGTGCTGCACCACCTCGAGGGCTCGGCCGAGGTGTGGGCGGACGCCGTCTACATGGTGGTGCCCGCGCTCGTCGCGGCGGGCGACCTCGCGCCCGCGGACATGCAGCACCGGATGCACCGCGAGCAGCTGTGGGACGAGGCCTCCGGGCTCTACCGCCACCGCTTCGACATGGCGACGCGGACCTTCGCCCGCGACGCGTTCTGGGCGAGCGGCAACGGCTGGGTCGCGGCGGGCCTCGCCCGGGCGCTCCACCTGGGCGTCGAGGCCGAGTCTGTCCGCACCCGCTGGGAGCACGACGCCCGCGCCCTCATCGACGCCTGCGCGCGCCACGTACGGACGGACGGCCGCTTCCACGACGTGCTCGACGACCCGTCCACGTTCGTCGACGGCTGCGCCGGCCTCATGCTCGCGTATGCCGCCTTCACCGGCGTCGCCGACGGCTGGCTGCCCGCCTCGTACGCGGACGATGCGGCCCGCTGGGCGGACGCCGCGCTGGCGCACGTGGGCGACGACGGCATCGTCCGCGAGGTGTGCGGCGCCCCCGGCTTCGACCGGCAGGGGAGCAGCGCCGAGGCGCAGGCCTTCGCGATCATGGCGATCGCCGCGCGCCGTCGCCTGTCCTGATCCTGCGGCGCCGCAGGTGAGGCGGCCGCGCGCCTGGCTTCCGCGCGGCGACTGGTTTCCACCGCCGTCACGTCGCCGGTCCGTGCCCTCGAGCGCGGGTCCGGTAGACGTTCCGCGATGCTCCCGCTATTGATGCACCTTGGTGCGGGCGCGCGGTGGCCTCGCCGTCGCATCCTGCATAAATAGCGGGAGGACGCCGCACAGATGTTCCCGTGTGCGCGACGATCGCGGGCGGTCAGCCCAGGATGATGTCGAGCGCGGCGTCGAGGCGCGGCGCGTTGAGGGCCACGTCGGCCTTCTCCTGCACGATCGGCTTGGCATGCCAGGCGATCCCCAGGCCCGCGACGGCCATCATGTCGAGGTCGTTCGCTCCGTCGCCGATCGCGACGGCGTCCTCGAGGGGGCAGCCGACCTCCGCCGCGAACGCGCGCAGCGTCTCCGCCTTGACCTCGCGGTTGATCACCGTCCCGACGGTGCGGCCGGTGAGCACGCCGTCGGCCGCCTCGAGGCGGTTGGCGCGGTAGCGGGTGATGCCCAAGCGCGCCGCGAGGGGACCCACCACCTCGGCGAAGCCGCCCGAGACGAGCGCGACCTCCCAGCCCGCGGCCTGCAGCCCCGCGACGAGCTCGGGCGCGCCGGGGGTCAGCTCCACCTCGGCGAGCACGTCGGCGAACACCGTGTCCGGCACCCCCGCGAGGGTGGCCACGCGCTCCTTGAGCGAGGCCGAGAAGTCGAGCTCGCCGCGCATGGCACGCTCGGTGATCTCGGCCACGAGCTCGCGCGTGCCCGCACGGGCGGCGATGAGCTCGATGACCTCGGCGGTGATCAGGGTGGAGTCGACGTCGAGGACGCACAGCCTCATGCCGCGACGACCGTCCCCTTCGACACGACGGTGATGCCCGACTCCGTGACCGTGTAGCCGCGCGCGATGTCGGCCTCGCGGTCGATGCCCACGCGCGCGCCCTCCTGGACGACGACGTTCTTGTCGAGGATCGCGCGGTGGACCTGCGCGTGGCGGTTGATCTGCACGCCGTCGAGCAGCACGGAGTCCGACACCGTCGACCACGAGTGCAGGCGCACGCCCGGCGACAGCACCGAGCCGGTCACGGTCGCGCCCGACACGATGACGCCCGGGGAGACGATCGAGTCCGCGGCGTGGCCCAGGCGGCCCTCCTCGGAGTGGATGAACTTCGCCGGCGGGTGCGTGATGAGCCCCTGGTGCAGCGGCCACTGGTCGTTGTAGACGTTGAAGACCGGCTGCACCGCGATGAGGTCCATGTGGGCGTCGTAGTACATGTCGAGCGTCCCGACGTCGCGCCAGTAGTCGCGGTCGCGGTCGGTCGAGCCCGGCACGTCGTTGCGGATGAAGTCGTAGAAGCCGCACGTGCCCTTGTCGACGAAGTGGGGGACGATGTCGCCGCCCATGTCGTGCTTCGACGCCGGGTTGTCCGCGTCCGCGGTGAGCGCCTCGAGCAGCGCGTCGGCGTTGGCGACGTAGTTGCCCATGGAGGCGAGGATCTCGCCGGGGCTGTCGGGCAGGCCGTCCGGGTCCTTGGGCTTCTCGAGGAACGCGCGGATGCGGTCCGGGTTCTCGGGGTCGATGTCGATGACGCCGAACTGGTCCGCGAGGGAGATCGGCTGGCGGATGCCGGCGACCGTGAAGTCCGCGCCCGACGCGATGTGCGCGTCGACCATCTGCGAGAAGTCCATGCGGTACACGTGGTCGGCGCCCACGATGACGACGATGTCCGGCTGCTCGTCCTCGATGATGTTGACGGTCTGGTAGATCGCGTCGGCGCTGCCGAGGTACCAGTGGGGCCCGCGGCGCTGCTGTGCCGGCACCGGCGCGACGTAGTTGCCGAGCAGCGGCGACATGCGCCACGTGCGGGCGATGTGGCGGTCGAGCGAGTGCGACTTGTACTGCGTGAGCACCACGACGTGCAGGTACCGCGAGTTGACCAGGTTGCTCAGTGCGAAGTCGATCAGGCGGAACGTCCCTCCGAACGGGACCGCCGGCTTCGCACGGGCTGCGGTGAGGGGCATCAGGCGCTTGCCCTCACCTCCTGCAAGGACGATGGCGAGAACCTTCTGCGCTGGCATACAGCCAGCATAGGGGGCGAAGCGGGGCGGTCGCAGGCTCTGCGCCGGGCGAGCCGCTAGCGTGGGGTCATGCGCGTCGACATCCTCACCCGCGAGTACCCGCCCCACATCTACGGAGGCGCCGGAGTTCACGTCACCGAGCTGGCCGCCGTGCTGCGCCGCCACCTCGACGTGCGGGTCCGCGCGTTCGACGGTCCGCGCGACGAGCCGGGCGTCACCGGCTACGACGCGCTCGGGGGCGGGGTGGGCGATGCGTCGCTCGACGTGCTCGCGCACAACCTGCCTATGGCGAAGGACTGCGGCGGTGCCGACCTGGTGCACTCGCACACCTGGTACGCGAACATGGCCGGCCACCTGGCCGCGAGGCTCCACGGCATCCCGCACGTGCTCTCGGCGCACTCGCTCGAGCCGCTGCGCCCGTGGAAGGCGGAGCAGCTCGGCGGCGGCTACCGCGTCTCGAGCTGGATCGAGAAGACCGCGTACGAGGCCGCCGACGGGATCATCGCCGTCTCGGAGGGCATGCGCCAGGACGTGCTGCGCTGCTACCCGGACGTCGACCCCGGCAAGGTGCTCGTGGTCCACAACGGCATCGACGTCGACGCGTGGGCCGCGCCGTCCACCGACGAGGCGCGCGCGAAGGCCGATGCGGTGGTCGCCGAGCACGGCATCGACCCCAGCCGTCCCGCGATCGTGTTCGTCGGCCGCATCACCCGCCAGAAGGGCCTGCCGTACTTCCTCAAGGCGGTCGAGCGCCTCCCCCGGGACATCCAGGTGGTGCTGTGCGCCGGCGCCCCCGACACCAAGGAGATCGCCGCCGAGGTCTCGGGAGCGGTCGCGAAGCTCCAGGAGGAGCGCGACGGCGTCGTGTGGATCGAGAAGATGCTGCCGCGCGACGAGCTCGTCGCGGTGCTCGACGCGTGCACCGCGTTCGTCTGCCCGTCCGTGTACGAGCCGCTCGGCATCGTCAACCTCGAGGCCATGGCGGTCGGCCTGCCCGTGGTCGCCACCGCGACCGGCGGCATCCCCGAGGTCGTCGTGCCCGGCGAGACCGGCACGCTCGTCGCGATCGAGCAGGAGCAGGACGGCACCGGCACGCCGCTCGACCCCGAGGGCTTCGCCGCCGACCTCGCCGCCGCGCTCACGGACATGGTCGCGGACGAGGCCCGTGCGCGCGTCATGGGGGAGGCCGGCCGGCGCCGCGCCGCGGAGAGCTTCTCGTGGGATGCGATCGGCGAGAGGACGCTGAGCGTCTACCGCTCGATTCTTGGATAGGCTCACCTGCCATGACTGAGGTGCTCGGGTTCGAGGGCGTGCGGGTGCGCCGAGATGACAACGAGATCCTCCGGGACGTGTCCTGGAGCGTGGCCGACTCCGACCGATGGGTGATCCTCGGTCCGAACGGCGCGGGCAAGACCACGCTGCTGTCGATCGCGGCGGCGCGGATGTTCCCGAGCGAGGGCGTCGCGACCATCCTCGGCGAGCGCCTCGGCGACACCGACACCCGCGAGCTGCGCGTGCGCGTGGGCCTGTCGAGCGCGGCGCTCGCGGACCGCATCCCGCCGCACGAGACCGTGCGCAACGTCGTGATGACCGCCGCGTACGGGGTCACGGGGCGCTGGCAGGAGCAGTACGACGACTTCGACGAGGACCGTGCCGACGCGCTGCTGTGGGCCTTCGGCATGGAGGACTTCGCGCAGCGCGAGTTCGGCACGCTGAGCGAGGGCGAGCGCAAGCGCGTCCAGGTCGCACGCGCGCTCATGCCGGACCCGGAGCTGCTCCTGCTGGACGAGCCCGCCGCGGGCCTCGACCTCGGCGGCCGCGAGGAGCTCCTCGAGGCGCTGCGCGAGCTCGCGGGCGACCACCGCTCGCCCGCGATCGTCATGGTGACCCACCACGTCGAGGAGATCCCCGTGGGCTTCACCCACGTCATGCTGCTGCGCGAGGGGCAGATCGTCGCCGCCGGCCCCGTCGCCGAGA
This sequence comes from Demequina litoralis, assembly GCF_030418455.1. Classification (GTDB taxonomy): domain Bacteria; phylum Actinomycetota; class Actinomycetes; order Actinomycetales; family Demequinaceae; genus Demequina; species Demequina litoralis. Next base: position 1,631 of record NZ_JAUHPW010000014.1, on the reverse strand, counting down.
CGCTCACCAGCGAGAACCTCACCGCCACCTACGGCATGCCGGTCGAGCTCAGCGGATCGGGCGGCCGCTACTCGGCGCGTCGCGCCTAGGGGTCGCCGTGAAGGTCTCGGCCCGCGCCGACTACGCCCTCCGGGCGGTTGCCGAGCTCGCGCGCGCCGAGGCGCCCCGCACCACCGGCGAGATCGCGTCGAGCCAGGGCATCCCGCGCAAGTTCCTCGAGGGCATCCTCACGTCGCTGCGCGACGACGGCCTCGTGGTCGGCCAGCGCGGCATCGGCGGGGGCTACCGCCTCGCGCGCGAGGCCGCGTCGATCACCCTCGCGGACGTCGTGCGCGCGGTCGACGGCCCGCTCGTCTTCGTGCGCGGCGAGCGCCCCTCGGGCCTCGAGTACGACGGGGCCGCGTCCGAGCTCCTCACCATCTGGGTCGCGGTGCGCGCGAGCATCCGCGCGGTGCTCGAGCGCGTCACCGTCGCGGACCTCGCGTCGGGCGAGCTGCCCGGGGAGATCCGTGAGCTGGTCGAGGACCAGGCCGCGTGGGAGGACGCGCAGATCAACCTACTTGGCGAGTAGGGATTGATTCCTACCTACTAGGTGGGTATGGTTTGGTCCACCCTGACTCATGGGCGCGTCCGCGCCCGGCTCGGGGCGGAGACCACTCATGCGCACTCTCGTCCTGGTGGCGATCGTCGGCTTCGGAGCCCAGCTCGTCGACGGCAGCCTCGGCATGGCCTACGGCGTCACGTCCTCGACGCTCATGCTGGCCGTGGGCCTCTCGCCGGCGCTCGCGTCGGCCACGGTCCACCTCGCGGAGGTGGGCACCACCTTCGCCTCGGGCATCGCGCACGCGCGCTTCGGCAACGTCGACTGGCGCGTGGTGTGGCGCGTCGGCGTCCCCGGCGCGATCGGTGCGTTCGCGGGCGCCACGTTCCTGTCGACGATCTCGACCGAGGCGGCCGGTCCCGTCATGGCGATGGTGCTCTTCGCGCTCGGCATCTACGTCCTCACGCGCTTCACCGGCACGAAGGTGAGCGCCGACAAGGCCGCCCGGCCGCTGCGCGCCCGCTTCCTCAGCCCCCTCGGCCTCGTCGCCGGCTTCGTCGACGCGACGGGCGGCGGCGGCTGGGGCCCCATCGGCACGCCGACCCTGCTCGCCTCGGGCCGGCTCGAGCCGCGCAAGGTGATCGGCTCGATCGACACGTCCGAGTTCCTCGTCGCGGCGGCGGCGTCCGTCGGCTTCCTCGTCGGCCTGGGCACGTCGGGCATCGACTTCGGCTGGGTGCTCGCGCTGCTCGCGGGCGGTCTCGTCGCCGCGCCGCTGGCCGCCTACCTCGTCCGCCACGTGCCGCCGCGCATGCTCGGCGCGGCCGTCGGCGGCATGATCCTGCTCACCAACGCGCGCACGCTGCTCCACACCGACGCGCTCTCCGCGGTCGCCCCCTACGGCTGGGCCGTGTACGCCACGATCGTCGCCGTCTGGGCCTGGGCGATCACCCGCGCCTGGCGCGGACACCGCGCGGACCAGGCCGTCCGCCGGGCCGAGGAGACGGAGGCCGCCGCGGCCTGACGAGGGCCCGCCGGACGGGTCATCCTCCCGGACGCGGGGGGGGGGGCCCCCGCCGCGGGCGGGGGC